>CACJWG010000001.1 GCA_902597055.1 uncultured Pelagibacteraceae bacterium
ACTACAGGAACTTTTCCACCAACCACAACTCCTGCTGCGCACGCTCCCATAAAATAAATCATCATTTTAACCAAAGCATTCCCAGTTTCTACACTTGGCACTAATAAAACATCTGCTTCCCCTGCAACAATATTTTTAATTCCCTTTATGTTAGCTGACTTTTTAGAAATACAATTATCAAAGGCCAAAGGACCAAAAACATCAGCATCTAATTTTTCTTTTTTTGATAATTCAGTAATTTCTTTTGCTTCCATTGAACTTTGTATACTATCTAAAACTTCTTCTGTAGCTGATAAAACCGCAACTTTAGGTCTATTGTTTCCAATTCTTTTTGAAAAGCCAATTACATTTTTTAAAATATGCATCTTAGTTTTAACATTTGGCATAACATTTAAGGCACCATCAGTTATAATTAGAGGTTTGTCTTCTTTGTCTAATGTCATATGCCATATATGACTTAGTCTTGTTTTTCCTAAAAGCTGATATTTTCTTTTTAAAACTTCTTTCATTAATATGTCTGTATGAATATGACCTTTAACAATAATTTTAATCTTTCCTGCTTTTGCTAATTTAGCGGCCATGATTGCAGTATTATTTTCTACTGGTTCATGAATAATTTCATACTGGGAAATATCAAATTTAATTTCTTCAGCACATTTTTGAATTTCTTTTTTGTCTCCAATAAAAATTGGTTTAATCAAATTTTCTTTAACAGCGTCCATTACTGAAAGCATAGGCAAGGGCTTTCCAGCGTTTACAATCGCTGCACTCACACCCTTCTTTTTGCTAGCTGCATCCAAAAGATTGTTAGGACACACTATTTGCTTATCTGAAATCATCAAAAATCTTATATTTGTTTTTATAGTGAGTATAAAGGAATTTGAGCATATTTGTGGTAATATAAACTATGGAAATTGTAACAAAAATAACACCGATAATCCTTGCATTAATAATGCTTGGTTTAGGATTAGGTTTAAAACTTGAAGATTTTACAAGAGTATTAAAAACACCTAAAGATTTTATTGTTGGTTTTGTTTCACAATTAATAATTCTTCCACTTGTTGCTTATTTATTAATTATAATTTTAAAAACACCTCCAGAAATTGCAATTGGAGTAATGATTATTGCTGCTGCACCAGGAGGAGTTACTTCAAATATTATGACTAAATTTGCTGACGGGGATGTAGCACTATCAATTTCCTTAACAGCGATAATAAGTTTATTAAGTATTATCACAGTCCCTTTTATAATTTTTACATCTGCTGATTTATTTGGAATTACTAATATTTCAGAAAATATATCAATGATCGGTATCGCATTTAAGATGTTTTTAGTTGTTACTGTGCCAGTTATATTAGGAATGATCATAAGAAAATTTGCAGAAAATTTTGTAGCGTCAAAAGTAGAAATATTTAATAAACTTAATATTGTCTTGTTTGCAGTTTTTTTCTTTGCGGCGTTTTATGAAGAAAGAGAAAACTTAATAAATTTACTCAAGCAAGCAGGTCTTATCGCCTTAATATTGAATGTTACCATGATGATCATTGCATATTATCTTGGTAAAATTTTTGCATCTGGGGTTAAGCAACTTAAATGTATTGCTTTAGAATGTGGTCTGCAAAATGGAACTTTAGCACTATTTGTTTCTACGCAAATATTTGGATCTGATATATTATATGCAATACCAACTGGTGCTTATGCACTTATAATGTATATAACTGGATTTACTTTTGTATTTTTATTAAAAAGAAGTAGCAATTAATTTTTCTAAATCTTTTTCTATTTCTCTCGGTAAATTAATTTTCTTTTTAGAGTATTTCGAAAATCTTTTTGCTTTATTTTCTCCTGGATAAGAAATTGATGCAAAACCTTTAGCTCGTGGAAGTTTTTTTATAATTCTTATATTTTCTTTTATTCTTTTGATATAATTTTTTCCAATGAAGATATTTGGTTTAATAGCTAAAAATAAATGTCCAACATTTTGTGGTCCTCTAAAATCATCAAATGGGTCTCTAACCTTTCCGCCGTGAGCAGCTCCTGTAATTACTCCACTTAAGATATCAACCATCCATGCAAGACCCGATCCTCTAAAGCCTGCGATTGGAAGCTGAACTCCTTTTAAAGCTTTTTTAGCATCAGTGGTAGGGTTTCCATTTTTATCTAAGGCGACACCAGCAGGAATTTTTTTACCAAGTCTAGCAGCAACTCTTATAATACCTCTGTTAATCATTGAAACCGATGAGTCTAAAATAAATGGAACCTTTCCTCCTGAAGGAGTTCCAAAACAAATTGGATTAGTCCCAAACAAAGTTTTTTTTGCTCCATAAGGTGCTATTGCAGGTGGTGCATTAGTAAAACACCAAACCATTAAATTTTTCTTAACAGCTTGTTCGACGTAATAACCTGACAAACCATAATGTCCCGAATTTTTTACACCGACTAATCCTATACCTGTCTTTATTGTATTTTTAATTAAAGTCTTAATAGCTGTATCTGCTGCAACAAATCCAATTGAATTGTCAGCATCAATAAAAGATATTGAGTTAGATATTTTTTTAATTTTAATTTTTGGTTTTGGATTGATAACTTTTTTCTTAATTCTTTCACAATACATCTTAAGTCTTGATATACCATGACCATATGCACCTACATATTCAGCATTTATTAAGGCATCAGCACTTATTGATGCATGAGGGAGACTTAGTCCTTTTTTTTTTAAAATTTTGATAACAATTTTTTTTAGTTTTTTTCCATCAACCATAGACCATCCTGACCAAGAAAATAAATCTTTCCATTGACGGGATGAACCTGAATATCTCTAATTCTTCCAATTTGATTTTGAAATATAATTTCTTCTCGCACATTTTTAGTGTCAGAAAAATCAAGCTTTCTTAAAGACATATCTTTTAAAGATGTTACTAATGCTTGACCATTCCATTCTTTAAATTCATTACCTTTATAAATTGTTATTGCACTTGTTGCAATTGAAGGAACCCAATATTTAATAGCTTTTGTGTAACCAGGCATCCATTTTGGTCCTATCTTAGTTCCACTATAATTTGTTCCACCCCAACCTAATATTTTCCATCCATAATTTTCACTCTTCTTAATTTCTCCAAACCAATCACCGCCTTTAGCTCCGTGATTGCTTGCATAAACTTTTTTATCAAAAGGAGATACCGTTAAACCCTGTGGGTTTCTTACACCAATTTGAAATATTTCGGGCAACCAATCTTTTTTATCTATAAATTTAGGATTATCTCTTGGAATACTTCCATCCAATTTTATTCTTATTATGCTGCCGGGATGTTGAGTTGGATCTTGTGCTATCATTCCCTGTCCTCTTTCACCCACAGATGCAAAAAGAAATTCATCTTTAACTGCTAGTCTAGAACCAAAATGATAACCAGATCTAATAGGGGGTTGAGCAACAAATATATTGTCAAATTTTAATTCTCCTCTATCTAAATTTGCTCTTGCAATAGAAGTAGTAGATTTAAATTTTCCGTGATCCTCTGAGTAGCTTACAAAAACAACATTATCTTTATATAAAATATCTAATAAGCCTCCTTGGCCATCCTCTAATATTTTAAGATTATGAGTTACTTCTGAAACATTTCCGGCGCTCAGTTCTATTAATTTAATTTTTCCTGACTTCTCAGTAATCAATAATTCTTTATCAGATATGAAAGTTGAGCCCCAAGGAGCATCTAAATCTGTAATTTTATTTATTTTAAATTCTGAAGCTTCAGCTGATACTGAAAATATAAATAAAAATAGAATTAACCTTTTCCACGCCATGGGATAGTTTTATCTATTATTTTTCTTAATGTAACGTCGAATAATAGTCCCAGCATACCCATAATGAAAATAGTTATCCAAATAACTTCATATTGGAAATATTTTTTTGCGACATTTTCAACAAATCCAATTCCTGTAGTACCTGCTAAAAATTCCGCTGCAACAAGTGTTCCCCAACACATTCCAACCGCCACTCTAATTCCTGTAAGAATTTCAGGCAAAGAATTAGGAAAGATTACGTATCTTAAAATTTGTTTTTTGGATGCACCGAGTGAATGAGCTGCATGAATTTTTGATAGTTGAGTTCCAGATGCACCAGCTCTTGCAGAAATAATCATGATTGATAATGAGACCATAAACAGTAAAAATACTTTTCCAGTGTTATCGATACCTAAAACTGAAATGATTAAAGGAGCCCATGCTAATGGTGGTACAGGTCTGTAAAGTTCAATTAAAGGATCAAAGAAACCTTTAGCAAATCTATTTAAACCCATAAACAGTCCGAGTGGAACTCCAATTAAAATTCCAAAGATAAGTCCTAAAAATACTCTTAGAAATGAATCCCAAATGTGTCCGTAAGGAACAGGAATTTTAAATAATTTAAAATCGCCTGTAACAACTTTAAGAACTCTACCTTTAAAGTTTTGTTCAACTACACCATCTTTAGTATGAATAGGGTATTCACCTGGAAGAACGTCAGCAATCCAATCTGGTAAAATAAATCCAATTATTTTACTTACATCCATCATATCAATCCAAAGTAATGGTATATTTTTGTAACCAACGCTTGGTTTTGACATTAAGATAAATTTATTAAGAGTATCTGATGGTTTAGGCAACCATCTTCCAGAACCTTGTTCAGAACAACTTGTTCCACTTGATACAATTGTTCCCGCAGGAAATAAGAACATGTCTACAAATCTTAATCCACCTTGTTCAGATTTTTGAACATTGTCGAATTCAATAATTGCATTTTGCATTTCATTGAGTGCATTTGGCGGATAAATACTCGCAAACTCTATTCTTCTTGCAACCTTAACAATATTTTTTGCATAAGTAGATGCCACTTCTTCTGTATCATCTAGGTTACCTCTATATTCTTTAATTTTATCTTTTAAAGCTTTAATCGAATTTTTGAATTGTGGATTGTGATTTCTTAATTTAAAGAATTTATCATTTATAATCTCAAGCTCTTTTGCAGCAGCATCAAATTTTAGACCTTTATTAGTAGCTGGAACTAAAGGGACCTCAATTGTATTTTCAATTGAACCTGTGCCAGATTGAACTTTTGTGATACCCCAGCCACCTTCTTCAGATACTGCTTTTAATCTTTCACTTCTTTGTTCATCAGTTTCAAATGGATAATCATTTTTTTTAAAGTTTGACGTTAAAAGTCTTAATTCTTCGGTCATTTCTTTAATCTGAATTTTTGTATCTGTTTCCATTAAATTTTCGTTTGTAAGTAATGGAATTAATTGTCTCGTCTCGTTGATAAATCCAACTAAAGCTGTTTTCTGCGGACTACTTAAGTCTGGAGAACTTTGTATTTCATTAGTGATTATTTGAAGGTTTTTATTTTCAATTTTTATTATTGAAGTACTTTTAAATTCTCTTTCTTCTATTGGAAATTGATACTTTAAACCTAAAAGAGATTCATTTACTTTAGCTACCTGACATAATTCATTAGCAGATTTAGGATAAAAACCTTTGGCT
The DNA here is from genome assembly GCA_902597055.1 of uncultured Pelagibacteraceae bacterium. Taxonomy (GTDB): domain Bacteria; phylum Pseudomonadota; class Alphaproteobacteria; order Pelagibacterales; family Pelagibacteraceae; genus Pelagibacter. Next base: position 5,515 of record CACJWG010000001.1, read on the forward strand.
ATATCCCAAGAATAATATAACCAAATTAAAAGTATCGCACTACTTCCAACAATAATCCAATGTGTTCCACCTTTAGCTCTCTCGGGGTTACCAAATACAGCATCAACTTTTTCTGTTCGAATTAATCTTCTTCCGTAAAGAATACATCCAACAATCGATACTAGTATTAATATTGTGATAAACTGGGTGAACATTTAATTATCTTTCCCCATTATTTCTTCTTCCATGTTCCATATCATAGATAGTATTTCTTCTCGTTTTGATGAAAATTCTTTATTTTTTTTAATTTCTCTTAAGTCTTCTTTTAAACCCATCTCTGCAAACGGAAGTTTATATTCTTTATGAATTCTACCTGGCCTTGGTGCCATCACATATAATCTTTCACCTAATAACAAAGCCTCCTCAACTGAGTGAGTAATTAAGATAATTGTTTTTCCAGTTTCTTTCCAAATTTTTAAAACAAGTGATTGCATTTTTTCTCTAGTTAAAGCATCTAATGCACCTAAAGGTTCGTCCATTAAAATTAAATCAGGGTCGTTAATTAAACATCTTGCAAGCGCTACTCTTTGCTGCATACCACCAGATAATTGATAAGTAGGAGTATTTCCAAAACCTTTTAGACCAACTATTTCTAACCACTCATCAACTTTTTTTTGGGTTTCTCCCGGATCTTTTTTCTTCATTCTTAATCCAAAGTTGACATTTTCAGAAACAGTTAACCATTCAAACAAAGCACCTTGTTGAAATACCATCCCTCTATCAACTCCAGGACCATTAATTTCATTTGATCCTAAAGTAATTGTTCCTGATGTAGGTCTAATAAAACCAGCTGCAATATTTAGTAAAGTTGTTTTTCCACATCCTGACGGACCAAGAACTGTTAATAGTTCTCCTTTTTTGATTGTGAAATTTAAATCTTTTAATGCATGAACAGTTTCTCCTTTTGGAGATTTAAAGATCATATTTAGATTTTGAGAAACTAAATCACTCATAACAAGACCTTACATTAAAATTGGTATAAAAAAAATAGGCACCAATTAAAAAAATTGGCGCCTATTTAAATATTTAACCTTATGATTATAAAGGTAAGAAACTAGTGTCTACGTTTCCTCTAGGTGTTCCCATTCCTTTTAAGAATGCATCTAGATTTCCTTTAGTCATAGATTGCTTAGTCTCTGCTGGTGTTAAAAATTTGAAACCACTTAAAGTTTCTTTCATATCACCAACTTTCATTTCAGAAGCTTTAGACATTGCGTTCATGTCGCTTTTGCCAGCTCTGTATCTGTCATTAGCTTCATGAGTTACTTCAATAAAAGTTCTTAGCATTTCAGGATTTTCCTTCATGAACTTAGTAGTTACTGAAGTAATATCAATTCCTAAGATACCAGCGTCTCTTGCTTCTTGAACTGTAAGTAATCTTGTTCCAACAGCTGTTGCAGCTTTAATTGAATTACCACCAAATAAACATGCCATTACAACATCGCCGCTTACTAATGCAGCAGCACCTTCTTCAGGGTCCATTTGAATGATATCCATTTTTTTTCTATCTGCGCCAACAACTTTCATACTTTCATCAAAAACGTATTCAGCCATTGTTCCTAGTGGTACAGCAACTTTTTTACCTTCAAGTTCAGTAGCATTAGCTTTTGTAATACCTGAAGCATTTGAAGTTACACAAGTTGTTCCTCCCATTCCATATTCCATAGCTATATCTACAAGCTTGATAGGTGCTTTAGATTTAACTGCGTTTATGAAAGGTACTAAACCTTGTGAGTAAGAAATATCGATATCTCCCGCTAACATAGCGTCAGTCATTGCTCCACCGTTTGTGAAGTTAGTCCACTTAACTGGTACACCTAAAGCTTTAGCAAAATTTTTCTTTTGCATGTCCTCTAGGTTTGGACTAGGCCATTCTAAGAAGTAAGCAACTCTTACTTCTTTTGCAGCTGAATTAGCAACTGAAATAGTTAAGTTAAGAGCTAAGATACTTCCAAGAATAAAACTTAGTATTTTTCTCATTTATTCCTCTCCTTATTTAAATTTATAAGCGGTATTTAAGTTGAAAATAGAACCAATGTAAATGAAGTTGTTAACAGGAATGGGTGTCAAAATTGACTATTCAATTTTTGGTTGTGCTGCTATAATAGATTTTTATAGTTAATTAATATTAATTAGTCTAAAGATTAGGAATAAAAAAAATGAGTCAAAAACCTTCTATACCAAATTCGCTTAATGAACATTGGATGCCATTTACATCCAATAAAGACTTTAAAGAAAGACCAAGATTAATTACAGAAGCTAAAGGGGTTTATTTAAAAAATCATGAAGGTAATACTCAAATAGATGCAAGCTCAGGATTATTCTGTAATCCTCTTGGTCATGGAAGACAAGAAATTATAGATGCAATATCAAATCAATTAAAAACTTTAGACTATGCTCAACCGTTCCAACAAGGTTTTGGTGGATCGTTTGAATTAGCAACAAGAATTTCAAAACATACACCAGGAAATTTAAATAGAATTTTTTATACAATATGTGGATCGACTGCAGTTGAAACAGCAATCAAAATTGCAATCGCTTATCATAAAGCAAGAGGCGAAGGACATAGATTTAGATTTGTTGGAAGAGAAAGAGCTTACCACGGAATGAATATTGGTGCCACTTCAGTTGGTGGAATGATTAACAACGTAAAAACTTTTGCAAGTGTATTGATGCCAGGCGTAGTACATATGAGACATACTCATTTACCAGAACACAAATTTGTTTCTGGACAACCAGATACTGGTGCAAATAGAGCAGAGGATTTAGAAAGAATTTGTACAAACTTTGGTGCAGAAAATATTGCAGCTTGTATTGTTGAACCAATTGCTGGTTCAACTGGAACATTAGTGCCTCCAAAAGGATATTTACAAAAACTTAGAGAGATTTGTGACAAACACGGAATACTTTTAATATTTGATGAAGTTATAACTGGATGGGGAAGAACTGGTTCTGCTTTTGGTGCACAAGAGTTTGGTGTTACTCCAGATATAATGACAATGGCAAAAGCTACAACAAATGGAATTGTTCCAATGGGTGTTGTTGCAAGTAAAGAAGAAATTTATGACACGATAATGGATGCATCTCCAAAAGGAACAATTGAATTATTTCATGGTTATACTTATTCAGGTATTCCAATTTCAGTTGCAGCTGCATTAGCAGTACAAGATATTTTTGAAAAAGAAGATATTTTTAAAAGAGTAAAAGAATTAGCACCGTACTTCCAAGAAGGTTTGATGTCTTTAAAAGATTTAGAGGCAGTAGAAAATATAAGAGGTTACGGAATGATGGGTGGAATTGATATGAAGATGGATCAAAAACCTGGAAGGGCAGGTTTAACAACCTTCAAACATTGTTATGATGCTGGTGTAAATTTTAAAGCTACAGGCGACTGTTTAATTATTGCACCAATGTTTATATCTGAAAAAAAACATATTGATGAAATAATTGAAAAATTAAGAACTGGTATTAGCAATTATTCTAAAAGTAAGAAAAATTAATTTTCTAAATGAAAATTGGCGTTCCTAAAGAAATAAAACCACAAGAAAATAGAATTGGATTAACCCCTGAAAGTGTAAAAACTTTAGTAGGTGAAGGTCATGAAGTTTTAGTTGAGAACAATGGTGGATTTGAAGCTGGTTTTGATAACGATCAATATACGAAAGCAGGTGCAAAAATTGTAAAAACAGCTGGTGATATTTTTAATGATGCAGACATAATTGTAAAAGTTAAAGAGCCTCAGAAAGTTGAGGTAGATATGTTAAGAGAAAATCAAATTCTTTATACTTATCTTCATTTAGCAGCTGCAAAAGAACTTACAGCAGGATTGATTAAATCTAAAAGTATTAATATCGCTTATGAAACAGTTACAGATGATAATGGTAGACTTCCATTACTTGCACCAATGAGTGCGGTCGCTGGACGTATGTCAGTACAGGCTGGAGCACATTGTTTAGAAAAAAATCAAAAGGGTAGAGGTATTTTATTAGGAGGAGCACCAGGTGGTGAGCCAGCAAATGTATTAATTCTTGGTGGTGGAGTAGTAGGAGAAAATGCTGCAATTATTGCAACAGGTATGAGAGCTAAAGTTCATATAGTTGATAAGTCTGAGGAAAGATTAAAACAATTAGTAAAAATGTTTGGAGATAAAATTATTCCTGAACAAAGTGATAAAGTTGATTTAAACAAATTAGTTTCTGAAGCTGATTTATTAGTTGGCGGTGTTTTAATTCCTGGTGCAGAAGCTCCAAAATTAGTTACCAAAGATATGCTAAAATTGATGAAAAGAGGCTCTGTAATAGTCGATGTTGCAATTGATCAAGGTGGATGCGTTGAAACAAGCAAACCAACCACTCATGGAGATCCAACATATATAGTAAATGATGTTGTTCATTATTGCGTCGCTAATATGCCAGGTGGAGTTCCTAGAACTTCTACATTTGCACTTAATAAAGCAACTCTTCCATACTTAGTAAAATTAGCAAATAAAGGTTATCAAAAAGCCTTAGGTGAAGACAAAAACTTTTTAGCAGGATTGAATGTTCATAAGGGAAATGTCACTTATAAAGCTGTTGCAGATGTTTTTGGTCATGAGTATATTAGTGCAGAAGAAGCAATTAAAAATTAATTAAAAAGTATTTATGAAAAAAATTGTGGGAACATTTTTTTATATTCTTGCAGGTATCACAGGTTTAGGCGCAGGTCTTTATGGTACGTATTTAAGTTTTCAAATAGTTTTTTCAATTTTTCCTGACTGGTTTGCTTATTTATCATTTTTTCTATTTCCTTTCGTTTATGCAATTGCGCCTTTTTATGCAGCCTTCGCTTTGGGAGATTGGACATTATTTATTGTGAGTTATCTTGCAATGGTTCCCGTAGTAATTTTAGCATGGCTGGGGTCTGTTATAAGCGGTGAGTAAAAAAGCACCAATCAAACAGTATTTAATCACTATTCTTGTATCTTTATTATTTGCTCCGATTGTTTTTTTAGCTCAAATATTTGGAAATATAATTGGTGAATTATATGTGTGGTTTAATAATTTTATATCATTTATTAAATTCCCATTTTTTTTAGGAAGAATAATTTCTTCTATAATCGCAGGTACTTTGGCGGGGTATATATCTGCTTTATTAATATTTAAAATTTATAAAGAATTAAGTTTTCAACTTGCGCTGATATTTCCTTTGTTACTAATCGTTGTTGCTATCGCAGGAGACATCTATTACGCAAATAAAAATGGTTATGACTTATTTTTTTTGGGGCATATAATTAGAAATCCTTTAACTTTTATCTTCTACTTTATATTCCTTAAGGAGTTTAAATTTAAAAATTGATTTATGAAAAAAATTCCTAGTTCAGCTAAAGTTGTTGTTATTGGTGGTGGGGTTGTTGGATGTTCATGCGCTTATCATTTAGCAAAATTTGGATGGAAAGATGTTATCCTTTTAGAAAGAGATAAACTAACTTCTGGCACCACTTGGCACGCAGCAGGATTAGTCAGTCAATTAGGACCATCAGCAACAATTACAAAAATAAGAAAATACTCTTTAGATTTATATAAAGAACTCGAAAAGAAAGTAGATCATTCTGCTGGACTTCGTTTAAATGGCGCAATGTCTATTGCTCAAGAAGAGGGTAGATGGCAAGAATTAAAAAGACAAGCAACTACTGCTCAACTTTTTGATGTTGATGTACAAATTTTAAATAAAGATCAAATTAAAGAAAAAGTTCCATTGATTAAAAATGATGATTTGTTAGGTGGTATTTTAATGCCAGGAGATGGTTCAGGAGATCCTTCAGGAATAACTCAATTACTTGCTAAAGCCGCAAGAGCAGAAGGAGCCAAAATTTTTGAAGACTCACCTGTTGAAGATATTTTAGTTAAAAACAAAAGAATAGAAGGTGTTGTTGTTAACGGAGAAAAAATTGAATGTGAGTATATTGTTTTAGCAACAGGAATGTGGTCAAGACAAATTGGAGAAAAATTAGGAGTAAGTATTCCATTATATCCAGCTGAACATTTTTATGTAATTACTGAACCAATAAAAGAGATACCAAAAGATTTACCGGTAATTAGAGATTTTGATAGCAGAACTTATTTCAAAGAAGATGCTGGGAAATTACTTTTAGGAATATTTGAAGGAAAATCTATTCCTGCATTTGATAAAACTAATAAAGTTCCAGATGATTTTTCTTTTGGTGAGTTTCCTGAAAATCTTGAACATTTTGAACCATATCTAAATGCATGCATGAAAAGATTTCCTATTCTTGAAAAAACAGGAATTAGAAAGTTTTTTGCTGGACCAGAGTCATTTACACCTGATACAAATACTTTGTTAGGTGAAGTTCCTGAAGTTAAAAACTTTTTTGTTTGTTGTGGTTTAAATAGTATTGGAATAGCAAGTGCAGGAGGCGTTGGTAAAGTTACAGCTGAATGGATGATGAATGGTCATATTAATGAAGATATATTTAGTTATGACATTAAAAGATTTCAAAAATTTCACTCAGGCATAAATTTTATTAAAGAAAGAGTAACAGAAACACTTGGTGATTTATATGGAATGCATTGGCCGTACAAACAACATAAAACTTCAAGAAACGTAATTACTCTTCCTTATCATGATAGATTAAAAGATCATGGTGCATGTTTTGGTGTCTCTGGTGGCTATGAAAGACCAATGTGGTTTTCAAAAGATGAAAAAAATAAAGATTATAAATATAGTTACAATTACCAAAACTGGTATCCAAGTGCTGAATTTGAAACAAAAAATGCAAGATCAAATGTAGGTTTGTTTGAATTATCTCCCTTTTCAAAATTTGATTTAAAAGGGGATAAAGTGCATGAGGAATTACAAATTTTGTGTACAGCTAATATTCCAAATGAACCTGGTAAAATTAAATACACTCAAATGTTAAATGCAGATGGTGGAATTGAAACTGATTTAACTGTTATTTGTATTGAAAAGAATTATTTTAGAATTGTTTCTTCTGCTGCTAATAGAGAACATGATAAATTTCATATTTTAAAGCATATTTCTAAAGATGTTAAATTAACTGATGTAACAGAGGATTATTGTTGTTTAGGTTTATTTGGACCAAAAAGCAGAGAAATGATTTCCTCAATTAGTTCTGACGATTTCTCCAATAAAAACTTTAAATTTGGTACAGCTAAATTAGTTAAAATTAATGATATAGAATTATGGGCTCAAAGAATTTCATATGTGGGAGAATTAGGCTTTGAACTTTATGTAAAAAAAGAAAAAGCTTTAAAACTTTTTGATATTTTAATGGATAAAGGTAAATCTTTTAAACTTTCTCTATGTGGAATGCATGCAATGGATATTATGAGGATGGAAAGTGGTTATTTACATTGGGGCCACGACATTTCACCTGAAGAAAACCAATTTGAGGCAGGTTTAAACTTTGCGGTCAGTTTTAAAAAGAATATAAATTTCATTGGAAGAACTGCATTAGAAAAAAAACGTGACAAAAAGGACCATAAGAAATTTAAAATGCTCATTTTGAACCATTCTAAAGAAGGAGCACCTCTTCTGCTTCACGACGAGCCGATCTATTTAAAAGATAAGATTGTGGGTCGTACAACTTCTGGCTGTTACTCTTTCAATTACAACAAAAATTTAGCATTTGGCTACATTAATTCAGGCTTAACTAGTGATCAGATTGACAAAGAAGCCTTTGAGATAGAGGTTGAAAAGAAAAAATACCCGGCATCTGTCATTACCAGACCTCTAAATGATAAAAAGCTTAGTTCCCTTTAGCACCATTTTGAACAAAGCTCAAAAATTTGCAACTCATTTTGAACAAGGATTTTCTTGAAAATCCGAATCGGTTGGTGTTAAATACAAACCATGAGTGGGGAAACATCAAGTTACGATCAACAAGTAGAGCTTAAAAAAACGCCAAATATCAAAGTTGATATCAACGATTTACTATCAAGAGTAAGAGACGAGAAGAAAAAAGAAAGAAAAGAAAATCTTTTATTTCTAGGTTTAATTGGATCAGTGATAGTGATAACTGGTATTATTGCGTCTCTTTAATTAAATACGATAGTATTCAATATTTTCGTTAACATTCTAATAAATCTTTCTTCATTAATTTTATTAATATCACGAACTGTTTTTAAAGTAACATCTTTTTCAATAGTATTTGTATCTAATTTTGGTAACCCAAATAAAAGATAAAGATTATTTTTATCTTTTTTAAGCAATTTTCTTTTAATCAAATTATTTAATTTTCTAAGAGCTGTAGGTCTTGGTATTCCTGATAACTCAGATATGGTCATTGCATTTAAACCTTGGTTTCCCCAATTGTTAATTTTTTCAATAAAATTATCTGCTGTTAATTCTGGACTTACACTTTCTTTAAAACCTTTATTCATTACAAGATTTTGATTATAAGCACATTGAGCCCAGATGGCCCAAGTCTCTATATCTCCAAAAAATTTTTTCCAACCTATAATAGTTGGTATTTGAAATTCAAAAAAGATAGTCCAAATTTGTGTAAAACTATCTCTTATTCTTTTATCTAAAACAGAGTTTTCAACTTTTTTGTCTAAATAACCTGCTTGACTTAGAAATTCAGTAAATCTTGAAAGTAACCTAGACATGTTTCGTATGGAGTCTCTTGGTTTTTGGTACTCTTGCCCTTTACGATTTATCATTATTTTTTTTTTATCTTTTTTAATAGCTCCATCTCTTTCCATTTCTAAAATTTTTCTTCTAGTTGTTTCCTTTGAAATAAGTAATTCTCTTGATAAATCAATTACATTTATTTTTGGTATCTCATAAGTTTCTTTTGCATAAAACTCATCAAATGAATTTTTAATTTGATAATCTCCATATGCTCTAAAAGTTTTGTGCACTAAATGAATTAAGATTAAATACTTATCAAAGTCTTTAAATCTATTATAAGCAGCATGTAGCCATTGCTGTTGGAAATAAAATCTCTCAGTAACTATATAATTAAAATTTTTGTGATAGACGGATTTAACTTGTTCTTCTTGAATTTGATCTGAAAATTTTAACTCTCTTAAAGACATTTTATATAGTTTACGCAAATAATCTTAAATTTTATGATTTAGCAACCCCAAAATGAACAAAAATGCCTTGAATTTTATTTTTTTTCGTTCATAAAGCGAGTGAGGGAATTGTGGAATTTGTAAAAACCGTCGGACCACTTGGCATGATTTTTATCATGTTTTCTTTGGGTCTTAATCTATCTTATAAAGATTTCTTTGAGGTATTAAAAAAACCAAGAAATCTAATTGTTGCTTTAATATGTCAAATGATAATGCTTCCTTTAATTGGAATTATCATTATTTCATTTTTTCCAATGCAGGCCGAGTTTCAACTTGGGGTATTTTTATTATTAATCCTACCTTCCGCAGTAATGTCAAATTATGCAACTAAACTTGTAAAAGGAAATGTAGCATTATCGATAACTATCACTTCAATTTGTGGATTAATATCATTTATAACAATTCCAATGTTTTTAAAGATCTATGCAGCCTTCTTCTCATCAGTTGAATTTGATCTTAATCTCCTAAAATTTTCAGTAAGGATGTTTTTATTTATTGCTTTACCTACATTTGTTGGAATTCTTGTGAGGGGTAATTTTAAAAGATTTTCTGAACAGAATAATTTAAAATTTGATAGAGCGGCACTAGCTTTGTTTATTATCATCTTGTTAGTAGCAATATTTACAGAGCAAGGAAATTTAGGTGGTTATTTTGCAGATGCAGGTGCAATTGCTTTTGTTGTAATAATTTCAGTACTCACTTCTGTTTATATAATTACAAGTTATACCTTAAGAGATGTTAAAGTAAAAAGAACTATTATGATAGAAGCTATGTTACAAAATGGAGCAATGGGTTTTATCGTTGGAGCCCAATTATTTCATGAGATTGAATATATTACTCCGATAGCAATTTATGCATTGATACAATACGTTGCTTTAATGTTTTATATTGGTAATATAAATATTAACAAAATCACTACAAAATAGTTTTTTTAACACTTAATAATGGCACTCAAAAGGAATATATTTCTTAGTTTTTTATTCTTTTTGTTTATATTCGGACTTGTCTTTTTTAGAGGACCTTGTTTTTTAACAGAGGGAATTTTTGAAATAAACGCTTTTACTTTTTATAGTTATGCAAAGGCAAATGGATTTATAGATGGTATTTTTTATGTTCACGATGGTGCTTTTTATTTTAAATTTTGGACAAACTTTGCAAACTCAATTGGATCACTATTTTCTATAGAAGTTGCGAAACTTGTTACAACTTATTTAACTATATTGATTTATTTTGTTATTTTTGCTTTCATAATATATTCTAAATCTTTGTTATTCCTAAAACTTAAACATAAAATTTTTGCAGTTTTTGTTATCTTGTTATCCCCACCGATGACACCAGAAATTTGGATGGGTAGTGCACATGTTAGAGAATATTTTGGAATATTTGCTTTCATTTTACTTTTTTATAACTTTGAGAATTCCACCTTTACAAAAAAATTTACAGTAAATTTTTTTGTAATTTTATCCTTTTTAAGTAGCGTTTGGGCTGCAGCCTTGTTACCAGCATATTTTGCTCGATTTTTTTTTAAAAAATCAAAAGAAACTTTTGTATTGTTTATATCGGCTTTAGCTTCTTTTCTTGTACAATTTTCAATTATATTCAATATATACTTTCTTGAAAAAGTGGAGACAGAGAGATTTCAAGTTGAAATTTCAAAGATATTTAACTTTATTTACAATGTTCCAGTTAGAAGTTTCTTTGGAAGCACTATTCCAAAGTTTTTATTTTTAGAAAGCAATTTATATTATCTAAAATTTTTTGAAATAATTATATATTTTATTTCTGTTGTTTTTTTACTTTTTTTGATTATGTATGTTTATAAAAAAAAAGACTTTGAACTAAATCTTATATCATTTGCATTTATCTTAACATCCATTTTTGCAATTATAGGTTCTCTTAATGCTGATTTTGTTGGAGGCAGGTATTCTGTTATATCAGGAGTAATATTGATATTTTTCGTTCTTCGTATTTATATTATTGAAAACAAGCTAATTATTAAGTACTTATCAAGTTTTTTATTACTTTTATCTTTAATTATTGGCTTTGTAGAATATAAATACTTGTCACCTTTACCCATGGTTTTAAATTGTGAATATTACGATGTATCTAAATATGACAATATATGGAAAAATTATTAATTTACGTTGTTACATTTAATCATGAGAAATTCATTGAGAAAACTGTAAAAAGAATAGATCAAAAAGTTTTTGAAAATTTTGATACAGAAATTCTTGTAAATGATGACTCGTCAACTGATAGCACTTTTGAAATTTTAAAAAAATTAAAATCTGAATTATCAAGTAAGGTAAAGTTTAATATTTTATCAAATCCTAAAAATTTAGGTTATGGAGGAAATCAAAAAATCGGTTATCACTATTCAATAATAAATAATTTTGATTATGTTGCTTTATTGCATGGAGACGGTCAATATGCCCCAGAGATTTTATCAGATTTACTATCTTCATTTGACGCTAAAGACACTAAAGCTGTATTTGGCTCAAGAATGTTGAATAGATTTGACGCGATTAAAGGCGGAATGCCGTTATATAAATTTTTTGGGAATAAAATTCTTACTTATTTACAAAACAAAATCCTTAAATCTAATATGTCGGAATTCCACTCAGGTTATAGAATTTATAAAGTCAGCGCTTTAAATGAAATACCTTTTCATTTAAATTCTAATGATTATACATTTGATACTGAAATTATAATTCAATTTTTAATTTCTAATTTTAAAATAAAAGAAATTTCAATACCTACTTTTTATGGAGGGGAGATATCATATGTTAATGGAATTTATTATGCATATAGAATAATTAGCGAAAGTCTAAAGGCTAAAATACAATCTTTAGGGATATTTTACGATAAAAAATATGACTTAGTTAAAGATCAAAATAATTATAAGTTTAAAAAAAAATTTACTAGCACTCACTCTCTTACTTTTCAAATGATAAAAGAAAATTCATACGTTCTTGATTTAGGTTGTAATGATGGCGAAATGATAAGATTTTTAGAAAATGAAAAAAAATGCAAAACAGTTGGTGTAGATGAAAATGTTTCAAAACCAAAAAAAATTCTAGGTGAATATTATTCGTGCAATTTAGATACAGATTTGCCGAACATATCGTTCGATGAATTTGATTATATTATTTTTTTAGATGTTATAGAGCACTTAAAGAATCCAGAAATTTTTATGTCAAAACTTTACACAAAACTATCTAATAATGAAAAAGTTCAAATAATAATATCTACACCAAATATTTCTTTCATAATAATGAGAATTATGCTTCTTTTTGGTTTTTTTAATTATGGAAAAAGAGGAATTCTAGACAGAACACACACAAGATTATTTACATTTTCTTCATTTAAGAAACTAATTGAAAATTCAAATTTTTCAATAGTTGAGACCAGAGGTGTACCTGCACCTTTTCCACTGGCAATTGGAGAAAATTTTATTGGAAAATTTTTAGTTTATTTAAATAATTTTTTCATTCGTATTTGGAAATCACTATTTGCGTATCAAATTATTTGTAAAATAAAGCCAAATAAATCATTAGATATGCTACTCTCTAAAGCTAAAAATAAAATTAAAACAAATTAAGTAATGTGTATTATCGAAACTTGTTTGCAACAAAAAATAAAAGTAGTATATATCAACAACAATTTATTGGCGGGGTAGCTCAGTTGGTTAGAGCGCGGGACTCATAAGCCCGAGGTCAGTGGTTCGATCCCACTTCCCGCTACCATTTAATATGATTTTTAGAAAATTATTTAAAATTAAAAACATTTTTTTTAGAAGATTATTGTCCAAAATCGAAATTGGAAAATTTAATAATCATAATTATACAATTTTTTATGATAAACAAAAAAATAATGAGCTATCAGAGTTAGCCAATATTCATAAAACAAATAAAGGTTATCTCTCAAATCAATCAAGTAGCACAAACCTGGATAAAAAAGGTTGCCACAACTATAGTGATTTTTATTCAGATATATTCTACTTTGGAAAAAATCACGTAAAAAAAGTTTTTGAATTAGGTATTGGTAGCACTAATAACAGTCAGAAATTTAATATGAATCATCAAGGTGAGAATTATAAAACTGGCGGATCTCTGAGAATGTGGAGAGACTATTTTAAAAATGCGAAAATTTTTGGTGCAGATGTTGATAAGGATTGTCTCTTTAATGAAGATAGAATTAAAACTTTTTATGTTGATCAAAGTGACAAAGATTCAGTAATAAATATGTGGAAACAAATCGATGAAAATGAATTTGATATTTTGATAGATGATGGATGTCATAGATTTGAAGAAACTATAATTTTTTTTGAAAACTCAATTAATAAATTAAGAAAAGGTGGCATTTATATAATAGAGGATATTCTTTTATCTCAGAGAAAAAAATTTTTAGAATATTTCAAGTCTAATAATCTTAATTTTAAATTTATAGATTTTTATAGACCTGATGCAAAACTTCAAAATAATTCACTTATATTAATTATAAGATAGGAAATATTAATTATTTCTTATCCAAAAATTTAAGTAATTTTATTGAATTTTTTGATTATCATAGTTGAATTGAGTGGAAGACTATTTTTTTTTACTTTAAAAAATTTTTTTTTAATTTTTTTATTTACTTTTTTTGCAAAATCATAAACAGATTGAGCTGGACCGCCAGCGTTTATTATTCCTTTTTTGTTAATAAGTTTAAAAAAAACTTTTGCAAGATCCTCATGAAACATAAAATTCGTTTTTAAATTGGTATAGGCGTATTCATGTAGAAAAGGTTTTTTCGTCATACAAATTCTTAAAATAAGTGAGTTTTTTAGCATTTGAACTGCACATTCTCCTCCTAGTTTAGACCAACCATAATTGTTAAATGGAAGTAAGGGATGATCCTCTTTGTAACTTCCTTTTTTTGAAGGATAAACGTAATTTGTTGAAAAATAAATAAGTTTTATTTTATATTTCTTGCAAAGATTAACTATGTTTGATGTACCTATAATATTGGTACTTATACTTTTTTCAATTTTATTTTCGTGTATTTGCATTGGTCGAGAAATTGCTGCAGTATGAATAATTATTTTTGGTTTTATTTTCTTAATGTATCTTTCCATCTTTTTAAAATTTGTGATATCAAAAATATTTGATGATGGATAATAAATATTTTTTTTATCTGAATTAAATTTTTTAAATACTTTTCCAAAATTTCCACTGCCACCAGTAAATATTATTTTTTTCATCTTTTGTAATTTTCAAAATCTTTCAATGAAAGAGCTAATCTATCTTTCTTGGAAACAATAGGTTTTTTTACACCCCATCTTATTTTTAAATCAGAATCATTCCATTTAATTGAAACTTCGCTTTTGGGGTCCCTATAATTTGAGCAAGCATAGTGAAGAATATTTTCTTTATCTAGTCCTAAAATTCCATGCGCGAAACCTCTTGGAACAAATAAATGTTTTCCATTTTTTTCACTTAAAATAATTTTGAAATGTTTTCCATATGTTTTAGAATTCTTTCGTAAATCGACAGCAATATCGAGTACTTTTCCCTTGAGAACAGATAAAAATTTGTCTTGAGGATTTTTTACTTGCATGTGAAGACCCCGTAAAACATTTTTTTTTGAGCTAGAAACTAAAGTAAAAACGAGGTTTTTATTTATAAAATTTTTTTTGAATTCCTCTTTTAACCATCCTCTTTTATCTCTAAAAACTTTAGTATTTACAACAAACAGATCCTTAAATTTTGTTTTAATCTTTTTCATTTAAGTAATCATTTTTTTTAAGTAATTGGAATAATCACATTTTCCATAAAATTGAACTGCATCTAGAACTTCTTTTTTACCAATCCATCTGTTATTGAAAGCGATCTCCTCAAGACAAGCGATTTTAAATCCTTGTCTATTTTCTATAGCTGAAACAAAAGCACTTGTTTTATAAAAATCTTCTATAGACCCCGTATCTAACCACGCACCACCTCTACCCAAAATGTCCGATGTTAATTTTTTTTTATTTAAATATATCTTAAGTAAGTCAGTAATTTCCAACTCATTTCTTGATGAAGGTTTAAGTTTTTTTGCATATTCAACAACTTTTTTATCAAAAAAATATAAACCAGTGATTGCTAAATCAGAAAAATATTTTTTTGGCTTTTCTTTAATTGTTGTAATTTTCCCTGTCTTCGAAGTTTTTGCAACTCCAAATAATTCTGGTTTAATTACTTTGTGCAAAATAACCTTTGCGCCACTTTTCAACTTTGTACAATTAATAAGTTTTGAAGTTAAATTTTGTCCATAGAAAAAATTGTCTCCAAGTATCAATGCAACATTTTTATTATTTATAAATTTTTCTCCTAAAAGAAATGCATCAGGTAAACCTTTCGGATAATTTTGCTCTTTATAAGTTATATTGATCCCGAGACGTTTTCCGTCGGGTAAAATTTTTTTGTATTGGTTTAATTGACCTTTATTAACTATGATCAAAATATCTTTTATCTTTGCTAGCATTAAAATCGAAAGAGGATAAAAAATCAAAGGCTTATCATAAATTGGCAATAGTTGTTTATTTACTGCTTTGGTTAGAGGGCTCATTCTAGTACCCATGCCACCAGCTAAAATAATTGCTTTATTTATCATTTAATTATTCCTAGTCTCTTTGTGATATCCTTTTTTTTTAAAGTTGTATAGTATTTCATATTTTCGAAATACCAATTGAAGGTATTTTCTAAACCTTTTTTAAGATTTATTTTAGACTTCCATTTAAGTTTTTTTAAAATTTTTTTACTATCTAATGCGTATCTAAAATCATGTCCAGGTCTGTCTTTTACAAATTTTATCTTAACTTTTTTACTTAATTTTATTTTTTTTTTAGCAATACTGATCAAAAGTTTAGCAATATCCAAATTGCTACTGTTGATATTAGATCCAATATTATAAAAATCTCCCTTTACTCCACTTTTAAATACTTTAAACAAGGCATCACAATGATCATCTACAAATATCCATTCTCTAGAATTTTTTCCCTTTCCATACAAAGGAAGAGGTTTGTTATTAATTATATTGTAAATTAGTTTTGGAATTAGTTTTTCAGGATGTTGGTGAGGTCCATAGTTATTTGAACAATTAGTTATCATTGCATTAATTTTAAAGGTCCTAACATAAGAATATACAAGATGATCTGATGATGCTTTTGATGCAGCGTAGGGCGAGCTTGGTTTATAAGAGTCATTTTCTTTACTTCTACCTTTTAATACATCGCCATAAACTTCATCGGTCGAAATATGAATTAGTTTAGCTTTTTTGTTTTTTTTTGAAAATTCTCTAAATTCTTCCAATAAATTGAACACCCCAACTATATTACTTTTTATAAACTCAGCAGGTCCATCAATTGATCTATCAACATGAGTTTCTGCAGCTAAATTAAATATTGCAATAGGTTTGTATAATTTTAAAATTTTTCTTAATTAATAATTTTATAAGATTACTACCAATAAATCCCAAACCGCCAGTCACAATTATTTTTTTCATTTTTTTTTTTTTTTACAACAATAGTTATTTTAAGTATACTTCATTATCACATGGAATTTACAAGCAATAATCTAACTTTTGTAATAGTCACGTTTAATAGCAGAAAAGTAATCTACGACTGCTTAAATTCTCTACCAAAAGATTTTCACAAATTAATAATTGAAAATTCATTTGATGAAGAATTAAAAAAAGAATTAGAGCAGAATTATGATAAAACTGAGGTAATTTTATCTAAGAATATAGGGATGGGAGCTGGAAATAATCTTGGTATCATTAAATCAAATACACAATATGTTTATGTATTAAATCCAGATGTAGTATTAAAACATGACACTATATTAAATATTAATAATTCAATTTCAGAATTAGATAATTTTGCGATTTTATCACCTGTATCAGATAATCCAGATTATCCAAATTATAAAATAAATTTAAGTAAAACAAAAAATAATCACAACAGTTCAATTAAAGATGTTGAAGAGATCGATGGTTACTCCATGATAATTAACAAAAATTTTTTTATTAATAATTTTTTTTTTGATGAGAAATTCTTTATGTACTTAGAAAATGTTGATTTATGTTTAAGAGCAAAAAAAGATAGTGGAAAACTACTAATTATAATGAACTCAAAAATTCATCATTTAGGAGCTCAAGCTGTCGATGATAAATATATTGAAGAGGTTGAGCTTTCAAGAAACTGGCATTGGATGTGGTCAAAATTTTATTTTAATAAAAAACATCGAGGATTTTTTGTTTCAACATCATTAGGACTTATTAGTTTATTAGGAAACTTTTTAAAATATTTTATTTATATGATTACCTTTAACAAAAAAAGAAATATTTATAGAATGAGAATGTCAGGTTTCATTAACTCTTTATTAGGAAGACAATCTTGGTATAGACCAGAAATAAATTAATGTCCTGGGAATTCAATTAAATTTTCAACTTTAAAACCTTTTTCTATTAACTTGTCAGACCCACCAAGGTCAAATAAGTTTATAACAAAAATGAATGCTCCAACTTTTCCTTTTGAGATTTCAATTAGCCTTGAAGCTGCTTCGGCAGTTCCGCCAGTAGCAATTAAATCATCAATTATCAATACAGTATCCTTTTCATTTATCGAGTCCTTATGTACTTCAATTGTTGCGGTTCCATACTCTAATTCGAAATCTGTAGAATGAGTTTCAGCAGGTAATTTATTTTTTTTTCTTAACATTATAAAAGGCTTCTTTAAAATATATGAAACAGCAGATGCAAATACGAAACCTCTCGACTCAATTGCTGCAATTTTGTTAAATTTAAATTTTTTTGATCTTTCAACTATTTGATTTATAGTCTCTTCAAAAGCTTTTTCATCTTTTATTAGAGTTGTAATGTCCCTAAATAAAATACCCTTCTTTGGATAGTCTGGGATTGATCTAATAAACTTTTTTAAATCCATTTAAATTTGCGTTATATTATTAAATAAACTATCTTTTTAATATGGTAAACAATAAATTTTAATTAGAACTTAAAAATGATCAACGATCAGCACTATAAAATTGCAGATAAAGAAATCTCTTTATTAAGCTTAAATTTTAAAGAAGGAGAAAAAATTAAGGATGAGTCAATCGTTGAAATTTTAGCGCAATCCAGAAAAATCATAAAAAAATATTTCACAAATAAGTTATTTTTAAAAACAGACCAGATACCAAGAGGTGGTAAAGAATATTTAAATTGTGATCGTGCTTTTGATATTTTTGCAAATCATAAGGTGATGCCAGAGTATTGTTTTAGTTGTTACAAAGTTCAAATAAATCCAAAAAATGTTATAGACTTAATAAAGTTATTTTTTTTGTTCGATATAATGAATTTTGAAAATGAAAACTTAAGGAAAAGTTTTATTGATTTTAGAGAAGATGAAAAAAACTATAAAGGAATTATTTATTGCACTACCTTAGAAGAGGCTAAGAAAATTAATTATAATGTTAGTAAATATTTAAAAGTTAACCTTGATGAGGGTATACAATCCCATGTGAAAAGAGGATGCAAAGAATTTGCAGAAAAACACCCTGAGTTTTTAAATTTAGAAAAAGATGTCATGAGATATAAAAAAGAATGGAAAAAAATTGAGAATGAATTTGATGCAAATAGTCAAAAAATTTACAAATCTGGTGAGAGAAAATTAGTTTACGGTCTTAGTTTAAAGGATGTATTAATATTTCAAAATTGGATTGATTTTGCAAAAATAGAAGGCGATGAGAGTTACAAAGTTTTAACTGAATTCTATGAGTAACAAATTAGCTATAATTGGAGGAAGTGGGCTATATGATGTTGAGGAATTTAAGGATAGAGAGCTAATTGATTTAAATACACCATGGGGGAAACCTTCAGATAAAATTTTAAAGACTAATTTTCTTAAAAAAGAAGTCTTTTTCCTTCCTCGACATGGAAGAGGTCATTATATCAATCCATCAAATATAAATTTTAGAGCTAACATTGATGCGTTAAAGCAATTAGGTGTTTCCGACATAGTTTCTGTATCAGCTGTCGGATCTTTAAAAGAAGACTTGCCACCAGGTAAATTTGTGATCGTTGATCAATTCATAGATAGAACTTTTGCAAGAAACAAAACTTTTTTTGATGAGGAAATTGTTGCCCATGTTTCTATGGCTCATCCAACATCAAATGGTTTAATGAATGCGTGTGAAGAAGCTATTAAGAAAGAAAAAATAGAATATCAGAGAGGTGGAACTTATGTAGTAATGGAAGGGCCACAATTTTCAACTTTAGCTGAATCCAATCTTTATAGATCGTGGAAAGCTGATGTGATTGGTATGACAAATATGCCAGAAGCTAAATTGGCGAGAGAAGCAGAAATTAGGTATGCATCTGTTTCAATGGTAACAGATTATGATTGTTGGCATCCAGATCATGAAAATGTAGATGTGCAACAAGTAATAAAAGTTCTTTTAGGAAATGCTGCAAAGGCAAAGAGCATGATCAAAAATCTTATAGAAAATTTTGAAAAACATCTTGACCCTAAGGATCCAACTAATAATTGTTTAGATGTGGCTATAATTACAGCACCAGAAAAAAGAACCCAAAAAACAAAAGATAAACTAAAAACAGTTGCAGGTAGAGTTTTAGGTAAATGAAAATTGGAGGCAAAGAATACCGAACTATTTGGTTTGAGAATGAAGTTGTAAAAATAATTGATCAAACAAAACTTCCGCATCAATTTGTGATTAAGGAACTAAAAACAGTCAAAGAAGCAATTAATGCAATAAAAAAAATGGAAGTAAGAGGCGCCCCTTTAATAGGTGCAACAGCCGCATACGGATTAGTATTAGCAATATTGGAAAATAATGACCAATCTTTTTTAAAAAAATCGGCTGAGGATTTAGTAAAATCAAGACCTACTGCAATTAATTTAAAATGGGCAGTAGATAGAATGATGGTCAAACTTTCAGGGATAAATTCTGAAAAAATTTTAGATGTTGCATTAGACGAAGCAAAAGAAATTTGTGAAGAAGATATTAAGTTTTGTGAAAGTATTGGTTTAAATGGACTTAAGATTATTGAGGAAATCTATAATAAAAAAAAAGATACAGTAAATATTTTAACTCATTGCAATGCTGGTTGGCTTGCAACAATTAATTGGGGCACTGCCACATCGCCAATTTATCACGCACATAAAAAAGGTATTCCCGTTCATGTTTGGGCAGATGAAACTAGGCCCAGAAACCAAGGTGCAAATTTAACTTCATATGAATTAAATGAGGAAGGTATCAAAAATACAATTATTACTGATAACACCGGTGGAATTTTAATGCAAAGAAAACAAGTTGATATGTGTATTGTTGGAACTGATCGTACGTTATCTAATGGCGATGTATGCAATAAAGTAGGGACTTATTTAAAAGCTTTAGCTGCAAAAGACAACAATGTACCTTTTTATGTGGCATTACCGAGCTCAACTATTGATTGGAATATTAAGAATTCCAAAGATATTCCAATTGAGGAAAGAAGTTCAGAAGAGTTGTCAAAAATTGAAGGTATCGACGAAGACGGTAAAGTAAAAAAAGTTCAGATATATCCAAATAATAGTAAGGCTATGAATTTAGCATTTGATGTTACTCCAGCAAAATATATAACTGGTTTGATAACAGAAAAAGGTATTTGCGAAGCGTCAGAAAAAGGATTAAAAAATTTATTTAAATGAACCCACTTATTTTATCACTTGTTTGTCTTTTATTAGTTGGAGTTTCGGCTAATTGGCTAAGTATTGTTAAGAATAATAAGACATTAATTTATCTTTCTTTAGCACCATGTATTTATATAGCAATTTATGGAATTTATTTAGTTATTGGACCTGTTGATTTGTATGAAGACGGTTCAAAAAACTTTTTTATGCAGAACCCTTATGAAAGTGAGCTTCCACCACAGTTTTTATTACTAAAGCTTTATCAGTATATTCTAATAGGCGTAGGTCTAATTTTTGGGTATTTATTTTTAAAATATTTAAAAAATTATGGACGTTAAGAGTAGAGAAGAAATAATAAAATTTGCTCAGAAACTAAATAGCACAAATTTATCTCCGTTAAGATCAGGAAATATTTCACTTAAAGCTCAGAATAATAATGAAAAGGGGTTTTTAATTACTCCATCAGGCAAGAAATACGACAGTTTAAAAGCTGACGATATCGTATTTGTATCTTTAGAAGGGAAATATGATGAAAAAGGTTTGCAACCCTCATCTGAGTGGAGATTTCATAAAGATATTTACTTAAACAAAACTGACGCGAAAGCCGTTGTTCATGCTCATTCACCACACGCAACAGCTGTATCTGCACACAATAAAGACATTCCAGCTTTTCATTACATGATAGCGTTAGCTGGAGGAGACAATATAAAGTGTGCAAAGTATGCAACTTTTGGAACACAAGAATTATCTGACAATATTATTGAAGCATTAGAAAATAGAAAAGCATGCTTGATGTCTAATCACGGTCAAGTTGCTTATGGGGATAACTTGAACTCAGCTTTCGAACTTGCAGAAGAAGTTGAAAATATTTGCCATCAATACATAAATGCAATAAAGTTAGGAGAGCCTAAGATTCTTTCATCAAGTGAGATGGATGTAATATTAGAAAAAGTTAAAAACTATAAAAAAGGATAACTTTTTATGACGAAGGTTGGGGAGCACGTCACTTTAGATATCATAGGTACTGAAAAAGAGTACGAACCAAAATTCTTTGAAAAACTAGTCTACAAGATATCAAAGAAGGCAAAGGTAACTGTTCTAGAGATTTCAAAGTATAAATTTGAGCCACAAGGCTTCACTCTTGTAGCTTTATTAGCAGAAAGTCATATCAGCTTTCATACTTTCCCAGAAAGAGGAATTATAAGTTTTGATTTTTTTACGTGCGGAAAAGTAAATCCCAATGTTGCCTACGATATTTTAAAAAAAGAGATTAAGCATAAAAGAATTGTAAAAAAAGAATTCAATAGAGATACAATAAGTTATTATGATGATATTTATAGCTCACCAGGTTTAAAAAAATATTATATGGTAAAAGATGTTTTAGAAAACTTCACTTCAAAAGTAGGTCAAAACATTGAAATTTTAGATTTAGAACAGTTTGGTAAATCTCTTTTTATAGACGGTGAACTTCAAGTAGCGGAAAACGATGAACATTTGTATAGCTCTACATTTGTAAACTCTGGTTTAAAACTTAATCCATCAAATGATAAAACTGCAATTATTGGTGGAGGGGACGGAGGGGTTGCAAGAGAATGTATCTCTAAAGGTTTTAAATTAATTGATTGGTATGAGTTAGATCCTGAAGTTGTGACAATGTGTGAAAAATATTTATCTAAGGTAGGCAAGAAAGCGACCACAAAAAATCATGTGCAATGTGTATGGGGAGATGCATTTGAAAGTATTAAATCAGTTGAAGATAATAAGTATGATAAAATTTATGTGGACTTAAACGATGATCAGTATTGTATTGATTTGGCCGCAAAAAATATCAAATCTTTAAAAAGAATTCTTAAGCCAAATGGAACAATAACTGCACAGGTTGGAAGCCAAGATAAAAAACCTAAACAAGTTGATAAATGGTTAAATCTTTTTGAAAAAAGTTTTGGCAATACTTCATTAGATAGAGTTTATATCCCAAGCTTTGATTGTTCTTGGAATTTTGCATCTTCTCTAAATAAATAATTAATATTTAGTATACTCTTTAATCTCTTTGATTTTAGATCCAGTGTGATTATTTATTTCTAACTTAATACTTGCTCGTTTGTCGTTTAAGAAGTGGATCTCTCTTGATAATAAAATGAAATGATCATCGAATTTTGAATCTTTTTCGCATTGTCTTTTATTATCTTCAATATCCCACAGTTTAGCATTTATTTCTTTTAATTTAGAGAAAAGACTCTTAATCTTTTCATCAACTTTCACATTTTTATCATATTGTTCCTTTAAAGAATCATATTCTAAATTTATGAATTTTAATTTTTCTGAGTCTTTGATTTTGTCTTTTTTGATTTCAAGGATAGTTAATTTATCTAATAACTCACCAACAGATACTTCAACTAATATTTTATTCATAAAATTTTATAGTGTGATAAATTGTTAAAAATATGTCTAATATATTAATCATAAAGCACGGATCACTAGGAGATATAGCTCAAGCGAGTGGGGCAATTCAAGATATTTATGACAACCATAAAGATGATTTTATTTATTTGTTAACATCTCACGTATATTCAGATCTTTTCAAAAAAAATCCCAATATAAAAGAAGTAATTGTCGATAAAAGATTGTCCAGGTTTAATTTGATCTATCTTTTTTCTTTAATGAAAAAAATTAAACAACATAAGTTTACAAAGGTCTATGATCTACAGAATTCCTCAAGGACTTCATTTTATAAAAGAATTTTATTTCCTAATTTAGGATCTTATAAATGGTCTTCTTCTGAAACTACTCTTCCAGCAAATGAAACTAAAAAAGAATTTGATAAAAAACCAGTATTAGAAAGATTTGATCACCAATTAAAGATATCTGGTTTAAAAACATTTCACACTTTAAAGCCAGATTTTTCTTGGGGTTGTTCTAATATCGATAAACTTATTTCTAAATATAATTTATCTGATTATATATTGTTATTTCCTTTCTGCTCTGAACACTTAGAGCAAAAGAAATGGCCATATTACGATCAATTAATAAAACTGATAAAACAAAATTATCCTAATCTAAAAATAGTGATAGCACCTGGTCCCGGTGAAATAGAAAAAGCAAAAGAATTAGATGCTGTTTCTATTTTAAGTGAAGATAAAGCAATTTCAATTTCAGAACTAGCAGGTTTAATAAAGAGAAGTAAATTTGTCGTTGCCAATGATACAGGTCCTGCGCATATGGCAGCACACTTGAATGTTAAAGGTTTATCGTTGTTTGGAAGTCACACAACAGCTCACAAAGTAAGTATTGAAAGAGAAAACTTTAAAGCAATACAAGTGAGTGATTTAAAAAACTTAAGTGCAGAGAAAGTTTTTGAAAGATTAGTTCTTTAAAATTTCTAAATATTTTTTTAAGATTTCTGGCCAAAGAAATTTTTTTGCATTTTCTTGTGCATTTTTTCCCAAAACCTTAAATTTATTATTCTGTAATATATCAACTAAACTTTGATAGATTTCATCTAAATTGTTCCCATCGCAAAGTAGGCCAGTTTCATTATTGACAATTGCGTCAGACGCACCACCAACTTTTCCACCAATAGACGGAACTCCATATTGAGCAGCCTCAATATAAACAATTCCAAATCCCTCTACAGATTTTTTATAAGAAGTTGATGGCATAACAAAAACATTTGAATTTTTTAAATAAGAATTTTTTTCATCTTTAGATAAATCTTTCAAAAACAAAACATTACTCTCAAGTCTTAATTCTTTAATAAGTTTTTTTTGAGATTCCAAAGTATCGCCTTGACCTATACAAATATAAATTATGTTTGGATAAATTTCTTTCAAATTTCTTAAAGACATAATAATTTTTTCATGATTTTTTCTTTTATCAAATCTAGCAACAGTAATTAGTCTTGGCTCTTTTCCTTCAAGTTTCTTTAATATTTTTTCATCTATTTTTGGATTTACTTCCTCTCTTGGAAATACACCTGGATTTATAACTTTGATTTTTTCTTCATTAACACCTATTTCAATACCTAGGTTTTTTGTGAAGTTTGAATTTGCAATGATATGATCGCAGTTGTTTAACACTCTAACAACTCGTTTATTAAGAAAAGAATCTTTTTTATGATTTATCTCTTTAGAGTGAATAAGACATGTTTTTCTTATTTTGGTATTGATGTTTTCTAAACTTTTCCAATGATCAGAGATGATATTTTTTACTTTAGTATTTTTTTGTAAGTAATTATTAATTAATGAAGCTTTTCTAAATTTTCTAAAGATTTTTGGACCTCCAACTCTTTCAATTGAAAATGATAAATCTTCATCAAATTTTTCTTGCTGATAATGCTCATCAGCAAATACTTTAACCATCATATGCTCTGACAATGATTTTGTAAGGCCAAACATAAGATTTTGCATGCCCCCAACATCAGGTGGAAAATTTCTTGTGATAATTAAATTCATTATTTAAACCATTTAATACTGCATCCCATACTAGGATATTGTTCTTTCGGACCTTGTTGAGTTTTAGCAATTAGTTTCATTGATTTAAGCAACTCACTGTCACCCGAACCAATAGGCTTTAAATCATTTAATTCTCTTATTCTTCCTCTATAATTGAGCTCAAGGTTTTTGTTGTATCCAAAAAAGTCTGGAGTGCAAACTGCATCATATTTTTTTGCAACTTCTTGAGTTTCATCAATTAAATATGGAAATGAAAATTTATATCTATCAGAAAACTTTTTCATGTTTTCAAAAGAGTCTTCTGGATAGTTTTTGGTATCATTTGACATTATCGCAACTGAGTTAATGCCATATTCTTTAAGTTTTGCACAATCATCTGCTAGTTCTCTTATTATAGCTTTAACATAAGGACAATGATTGCAAATAAACATTATCAAAGTTCCATTATCACCTTTGACATCATTCAATGTTAATAACTCCCCATTAATTGATTTAAGCTTAAAATCTATTGCATTCAGACCGAAATCACATATTGGAGTTTTTAAAAGTGCCATGTTAGAATATATAAATTATGTTTTACGATTTGGAAAATAAAAAACCAAAAAACTCTGGCGAAAATTGGGTAGCTCCTAATGCTGTTATTATTGGAGATGTAACGTTAGATAAGAATACAAGTGTTTGGTTTAATGCAACCTTAAGAGGTGACATTGAAAATATTTATATAGGTGAGGGCTCAAACGTTCAGGATGGTTGTGTGTTACATACTGATCCAGGTTGTCCTTTGAAAGTCGGAAAAAATGTAACCATTGGACATTTAGTAATGCTTCATGGATGCACAATCGGTGACAATAGTTTAATCGGAATTGGTGCCGTAATCTTGAACAAAGCAAAGATAGGAAAAAATTGCATTATAGGAGCCAAGGCTCTGATCACAGAAAATAAAGAGATACCCGATAATTCTTTAGTTGTAGGATCTCCAGGAAAAATTGTTAGACAAGTGACTGAAGAAGAAAAAAAAGCAGTGTTTGAAAACACAAAACACTATCAAGATAACTGGAAAAAATATTCTAAATCAATTTTTTAATTAAAAGATTTTATGTGTCAAATTTTAAAAAATTTTATCCTAATTTTTTTTTCATGTTTTTTAATAATAAGGCCAGCTTACTCGGTGAACATAACAGGAGCTAATACAATTAATAGCGACTCAACAACTCAACAAGTTTATAATGCAGATGATACATCATTAACAATTACAAATTCTTCGACACTGTCAAGAACTGGGCAAGCAACAGTTAATATTAACGAGCAAGGAGATGCAACACTAACTATTAACTCTGGTTCTTCTATTACTGCTACTTCTCATAATACAGTTCAAGGAAAAGACCAGGATGGGTTAACTGTGACTAACTCAGGAACAATTAGTTCTGGTGGATCGAAAGCAATTAATTTATTAAACGCTCAGAACTCCACTGTAACAAATAATGCTGGAGGAATAATAAAAAGTAATACTAACACCATTACTCTTACAGAAAATTCAGGAACGGGAAACAATGTAACAATTACTAACTCAGGACAAATCTTTGCCGAAGCTGTTAGCTCTGGAGAAACTAATAATAATGCTATCAAGTCTGAAGACGATACAAACAACATGACCCTTATAAATAATATTGGGGGACATATTTATAATAACAATTCCTCTGCAACCGCTCTACAACAAGCAACAGTTTTTATTGCTGCTGAAGATACT
The DNA here is from genome assembly GCA_902597055.1 of uncultured Pelagibacteraceae bacterium. GTDB lineage: Bacteria > Pseudomonadota > Alphaproteobacteria > Pelagibacterales > Pelagibacteraceae > Pelagibacter. The sequence continues at coordinate 32,563 of CACJWG010000001.1, forward strand.
GCAACTTTAACTAATAGCGGAAAAATAGAAAATAAAGCAGGGCCAGAAAATTACGCAATTAGAATAGCTGGAAGTGGAGTGACTGTTACTTTAAAAGACTCAGGAAAAGTAATCGGTAAAATTAATGTGGCTGATTCAGGTCATACTATAAGATTACAACACGGTGCAGGACAAGGTTATTACTATGACATAGATGGAAATGGCACTTATACTTTACAGGATCTAGATGGCAATCCAGTTGTCAAAGGTTCAGCAGGATCTGTCGGTCAAGGTGGAAACGAGATGGTAGATGAGGAACTAGGATATAAATCATTAAGTATGAGAAGTTCTCTTGTAAGATATCAACAAAGCGATGAATACTCTGAAAGAGAAAAGGGATGGGGTGAAATAACAACTTCTCTCTTAAAAAGAGATGGAGATAAAAATACTTTAGCACTCGATAATGAAAAAATAGGTATAGGTGCAAATATTTTTGAACCAATTTCAAATAACAAAACTTTAATTTTTTCTTTTGAAACAAGTATACAGAATATTTCAAAAAATCATGATATCGATAAATTTAGTTTTTTAACAGGTATAAACTTTGACACAATTAAAATTAGTGATGGAATAAATTCAGAAATATACCTTTTAGGTGGAGCTAGCTTTAATAAAAGTGAAAGAAACATTTTAACAAATACTACATCGACTGGATTGTTGGATATATCTGATGAATATATGAGTTATGAAATCTTAATTGGAAATAAGTTAAACTTTAACAACTTATTACCTGATTTAAGTTTTAATTTTGGTTACTCACATACGCCAACTCATGAAGAAAGCAAATATTACAAATGGGAAGAGAGAGATGTTTATAATGGATCGGTAGCCTTAAGTAACGAACATCAAATTTTAAAAGATAAAAAAAAGAATTTAAATGTTTCTTGGATAGCTGATGCTAGAACTGTAATTGATGATAACGTTCAAGTTTTTTATGTAAACGGAACAAAAGGATCTTATTCTCAGAACAATGATTTAAAGACTGAACTTAGTTTATCCGCTGGACTAAATTATGACTATAATTTTAATGATAATAACAAGTTCTCGATTGCTCTCGAAGGTCTACAAACAAGTCAAGATACAAGCGGAATTCAAGCAAATTTAAAATACACAAATAAATTTTAAGTTACTTTTCTTAAGGAACGAGCCAAGCATTCTTATTAGTTTCAAAATCAAATTTAGCTCTTCGATGTCCTTTGGCTGCAAGATACAGCCATTCAATTGATTTAATTTTACATTTAATAACAGTAAAATTTTTATAACCTTCTTCACTTTGCTCCATTGTGTAATCAAAATCTTCTAATTTAGATATCATTCCAGAAGTTGGATTTTCTGATGCAGTTCCTGGTGGGCTATCGGTTAAGTAACAACGTCTACTTATATGTTGAGTTTTTTTCCATGACTCTTCAGTTGTCGAATTTTGATTATTTACTTCACACTCAACTTTTACTCTTAACTGTATCTTTTCTTCTTTATCATAGAAAACTAGAGAGGCATTCTTATTTTTTTTAAGAATATCCACCTTTGGAGATCTTAGATCAGTATGAAATTGCAATAGATTGTTTGCTCTATCTGATTTACGTAAAACAACAATTCTACCATCTACATCATTTTGGTGAGCACAGATAAATACAGGAATTCTAAATTGAGAACTTCTATTCGTCACTGCATCATCAAGCATTGACCAGATTTTCTTTTTAATCTCCGTGAAGTCTTCATAGTACGCAGGCTGCATACTTTTACTTTCTAAATCTTTTTATTAAGCTTGAAGTATCCCATCTTTTACCACCCATGTCTTGAACTTCAGCGTAATACTTATCAATTATTTCTGTGATCGGTAATAATGATCCATTATTCTTTGCTTCTTCCATTGCAATTTTAAGATCTTTTCTCATCCAATCTACAGCAAAGCCAAAATCAAATTTATCTTCTAACATTGTTTTATAACGGTTCTCCATTTGCCAAGACTGTGCAGCACCTTTTGAAATAACTTCAATCACATCTTCCATGTTTAATCCTGCTTTTTGACCAAAGTTAATTGCTTCAGATAATCCTTGTACTAATCCCGCAATACAAATTTGATTGACCATCTTTGCTAATTGACCTGAACCAGATTTACCTAGCAACTTTACTTTTTTACTATAGCAATCAATTTTATCTAATGCTTTATCAAAATCCTCTTGATCTCCACCAACCATTACAGTTAATGCTCCATTCTCAGCACCTGCTTGACCACCAGATACGGGTGCATCTAAAAAACCAAAACCATTTTTTTTTGCGTGTGAATAAATTTCTCTTGCTATTGTTGCTGAAGCAGTTGTGTTATCAATATAAACTGCGCCTTTATTAATTGACTTAAATATTCCATTTTCTCCAAATGTAACTTCTCTTAGATCGTTGTCGTTCCCTACACATGTAAAAACATAATCAGCATCTTTCGCAGCATCTTTAGGGGTGTCAGCTTTCTTTCCTTTGAAATCTTTTAGCCATTTATCAGCTTTCGCTCCTGTTCTATTATAAACAGTTACATTGTGCCCGCCTTTTGATATATAACCAGCCATGGGGTATCCCATTACACCAAGACCAATGAAAGCAACGTTACAAGACATAATTTAATGTTAAAAAATTTAAGTATTAAAGTAATTATTTTTGGATTTATATTTACATTTTTTTCAAGCTTTGGACAGAGTTTTTTTCTAGGATTGTTCAACGAAAGCATAAGAAATGAATTAAATATTACTCATGGACAATTTGGCTCAATCTATGCATCAGCAACTTTATTAAGTAGTATAATTTTAATTTGGGTTGGAAAAAAAATAGATGACTTTGATGTCTTAAAATTTTCTTTCTTTGTTATATCTTTGCTTGCAATTTCAACATTTACTTTCTCAAAGATTAATTCAGTAATATTTCTTTTTGTTGCAATATTGCTAATGAGATTTTCTGGTCAAGGAATGATGTCTCACACTGCTTCTACTACAATATCCAGATATTTCACTAACACAAGGGGAAAGGCTCTTAGTACTGGATGGTTTGGTTTATCTACTGCAGAATTTTTAATGCCAGTTACAATAATTTATGCTCTTACAATAATGGATTGGAGAAATATATGGATCATTATCTCAGTTGCTATAATTTTATTTCTCCCTTTGGTATCTTACTCTTTAGTTAAAGAGGTTAAACTTTCATCGAGAGAGAATGGCAATGAAGTTATTAAAGAAAATATAAAACAATGGAAAAGATCTGAGGTTATTAAAGATTATAGATTTATTATTATAGCATTGAATATGCTAGCAATGCCCTGGATAGCCACAGGAATATTTGTTTATCAATCATTTATTTTATCTGCAAAAAACTGGGGCGAATATACTATTGCTCAATCATTTATGGTTTATTCAATAGCATCAGTTTTAACTTTATTTCTTGCAGGGTATTTAATTGATAAATTTACAAGTAGAAAACTACTTATATATATGAATATCCCTTTTTTGATTTCTTTATTAATTTTAATTTACTTTCAATCACCAGTTTCCTCATTCTTCTTTCTTGGATTAATAGGGGTATCAAATGGTTTTGCTAACGTTTTAGGATCATCAACGTGGGCTGAATTATATGGAGTTAAATTTATAGGATCAATTAAAGCTCTAACAACTGCATTAATGGTATTTTCAACAGCATTTGGAACAGCTCTTTTTGGATTAATGATAGACTTTGACTTTTCTATAGAGCAGATAGCAATGATTTCTGGTGGTTATATTTTGATTTCCTTAACTTTACTGTTTTTAATTAAAAACAAACTCAATCCTACTATTTTATAAAAACACCTTGATTTTATAGACCTCAGAGTATAAATACTCCGCATGGCTAGAGTAACTGTAGAAGATTGTATCGATAAAGTAGACAGCCCTTACGAATTAGTTTTAGTTGCAAAGGAAAGAGCTACTCAATTAAATTCTGGAATTGAACCGAGTGTTGAAAGAGATAACGATAAAAATACTGTTATCGCACTTAGAGAAATTGCGAATGAAAATGTCAAAACAAGTGAGTTAACAGATAGCGCTGTTTATAAACTAAGAAAACATATCGAACAAGTTGATGATTTAAGTGAAGAAGATGAAGATATCGGAGATGATTTTGAGAACCTATACAAAGGTGAAATCTCTAAAAGTGGAACACCAATTTTACCATCTAAAAGAGCAAGAAAAGTTCCTGAAAAAATTCAAGTTTCAAAAGAAGATTTAGCTGAACTACAAAATGCTGATGCTCCTCAATCAAATGATGCTCCAGCTGAAGAGGGTGGAGTAGAAGAAAGTAACGAAGTTTCTCTTGATGAAATAGCTGAAAACGATCAGCAAGAAGCTGATAACTCAGAAAATTCAGAACAATAATATTTCAATCATAATCAAAATAAGTTATTTAATTAAACATAGTTTTAATGAATAAGTCTTTAAGAATTGCGTGTGATGGGGAAGCTGCTAGCGGTAAAAGCACAGGTGCAAAATTAATTTCAAAAAAATATAAACTTTTTCTTATAAATTCTGGATTATTATACAGATATGCGAGCAAAATTATAATTAAGCATAAGCCTAAAAAAATAGTTCCCTTTTTAAAGAAGAAATTTAAAAACATCTCTTATAATAAAATAAAAAAACAATCTCTTCACACACAGGAAATTAGTAATCATGTTGGTTATTTAGCTAAGAATAAAGACGTAAGAGAAATAATGAAAAAATTCCAAAAAAAGATTATTCAAAAAAATAAGAGAATATGTGTTGAGGGTAGAGATATAGCTAGCACTATCCTTAAAAAAAATCCTCGTTATGACTTAGCTTTTTATTTTTCTTGTAATCTTAATTTAGCATCTATTAGAAGATGGAAAGATTTAAAAAAGAAAGTTCCTCTCAAAGAGGTAAAAAAAAGCTTAAGTATAAGAACTAGACTTGATAAAAAAAGAAAACATTCACCACTAAAAAAAATGAGAGATGCTATTTTAATTAGAACAGATAAACTAAATAAAAAAAAAGTATTACTTAAAATGTCTCAGGAGATAGAAAAAATTAATTACAAAACTCTTTAATAATTTTTTCTCTATGTTCATCTAAATCTGGTATATCTCCTCTTTTTTCCTCATCTTTATAATTTGACATCTTAATTGGGTTACCAGCAGTTTTAAACTCACCAATTTTTTTATGATATGAATTTACAATCATATTTCTTGCCTTGATTTGAGGATTTTCAACAGCTTGTTTGATATTAAAGATTGGACCACAAGGAATTTTTTCTTTTTCCATTAATGAGACCCAGTCATTTGTATTCTTACTTGAAAGCTCATTTTCTAAGATTTTTTTTAGTTCATCCATATTTTGAGCTCTAGATGAATTTGTTTTAAATTTTTCATCTTTTAAAATATTATTGATATTTAAAACTTGGCAAAGTTTTTCAAAAAGCTTGTCGTTACCCGCCGCTATTATAATGTGACTATCTTTTGTTTTAAAGGCTTCAAAGGGAGCTATTGATGGATGACGTGATCCCATTGGTTTAGGTATTTCATTCTTTGCCAAGTATCTTGCAATTGCATTTTCTAAAATTGCAATTTGGCAATCAAGCATTGAAACATCTATGTAAGTTCCTTTACCTGTTTTTTTTCTGTCATATAGTGCTGCATTAACACCTATCGCTGTAAACAAACCAGCAGTAATATCACCAATTGATGTTCCAACTCTTGTAGGTTCAGAATTTGGTTGACCAGTTACACTCATCAATCCACCCATTCCTTGAACAACCATATCATATGCCGGTAATTCTCTTAATGGACCTGTTTGACCAAAACCTGATGCAGAAGCATAAATTAATTTTGGATATTTTTTACATAAATCTTTCCAACCAAATCCCCATTTCTCTAATGTACCAGGTTTAAAATTTTCAACTAACACATCTGCTTTTTTAAGTATTTGTTCAAAAATTTTTTTGTCTCCTGAATTTTTTAAATTTAGAGCTATACTTTCTTTTCCTCTATTAAGGGACATAAAGTATGCAGACTGATCATCAATAAAAGGTCCAAATTTTCTAGAGTCATCTCCAATTTCAGGTGCTTCAACTTTTATCACTCTAGCCCCAAGATCTGATAAAATCATAGTGCAATAAGGACCAACCAGCACTCGAGTTAGGTCTAAAACTAATATATCTTTTAACGGTCCATTCATAATTAGCGTCAATTGTATTTTAAAGCATATTGACTCTTATCAAGAAGTTACATTTAATACATCAATAAAATAATAATAGAGAGGAATAATAATGTTTAAAAAAATATCTTTATATTTTCTTTCATTAGTTTTCGTAACTACAACTATTGGATCAGCTTTTGCAGTAACTTTAAAAGCTAGTCACCAATGGCCAGGTACGCCAAGAGCCGACGGGTCTTTCGACGTGAGACACGAAATGGTTCAAATTATTGCTGATGAAATGAAAAAAGCTAATGTAGGAGTAGATATAAGAATTTACCCTGCAAAATCACTTTACAAACCAAAAGAGCAATGGAAACCGATGACAACAGGTCAGCTGGATATTTCAGCTTTTCCATTAGCATATGCTGCTAAGTTCCATCCAGAGTTTGACATTACTTTAATGCCTGGAATGGTTAAAAACCATAAACATGCATTAAGAGTTAATGCGTCTCCGATGATGACAGAAATAAAAAAAATCATCAATGATGCTGGAGTAGTTGTTTTGTCTGATGCTTGGCTTGCAGGCGGATTTGTTTCAAAGAAAAATTGTATTTCAAGTCCAGAGTCTGTGAAAGGCCAAACGTTTAGAGCTGCAGGTAAAGCATTTAACCAAATGTTAGAAGCAGCAGGAGCAGGTATTCAATCAATGCCATCTTCTGAAATCTATAATGGTTTGCAAACAGGTGTTTTAGATGGTGCTAATACTAGTTCAGGAAGTTTTGTTTCATACAGAATTTATGAGCAAGTAAAATGTGCAACACCTCCAGGAAAATTTGGTCTATGGTTTATGTATGAGCCAATTTTAATGTCAAAAAAATCTTTTGATGCCCTAGATAGCAAACAACAGAAAGCTTTAATGAAAGCTGGAAAAAAAGCAGAGAAGTATATGACTAAAGAAGCTGCTGGTTTAGATACGACAATGGAAAAAGCTTATAAAAAAGCTGGAGTAGAATTGTCTTATATGACTAAAGCGGACTTTGAAGCTTGGTTAGCTATTGCTAAAAAATCATCATACAAAAACTTTGCAGAAAAAGTGCCAAACGGTCAAAAATTGATTGATATGGCTCTTGCTGTAAAATAATTAAATTAAAATTATACCCCTGCTTTTTCGGCAGGGGTATTTTTCATGACTGATAAATTTATTAAATTGACAAACTGGCTGGCTAAAGCTTGCGGAATATTTGCAGCCGGCTGTCTTTTTCTTTCTATCGTTATTATTACAGAATTAGTCTTCGAGAGATATTTATTTAAGAACGCTATTACATGGCAAACAGAGCTTGTTACAATGTTATTAGTTGCCTCTACATTTATAGGCGCTGCATATGTTTTAAGTGAAAAAGGTCACGTTAATATGGAGTATCTATATACTTTTTTAAGTGAAAAGAATGTCACTAAACTTAAAATTTTTACTGACAGTCTTTGTTTAATTTTTTTTCTTATTTTATTTTACGTAAGTTATGAAATTACTTACGAAGCATTTATAAAGAATTACAATACGGGAACAGTATGGGGTCCTCCACTCTGGATACCCTATTCATCAATGCTAATCGGCGCAATTCTTATGACAATGTCATATATATCTGAATTAATTTTACATGTAAGAAAATTAAAGGAGTTTGAGTAATGGATCCTTTGTTATTAGGTTTGGTAGTCGGGATAGCAACTGTTGTAATGTTATTTTCGGGAATACCAATAGCTTTTGGTTTATGTTTTATTTCGGTAATCTTTTTAGTTATCGCTGAAGGTTTCTCAATTTTAAATGTTTTTGCTGAAACGTTTTATGCAGGTTTAAATTCATTTGTCTTGTTGTCTATACCAATGTTTATTTTAATGGGTATGGCTGTTGCAAACTCACCAGCAGGAAAAGATTTATATACAGGTTTAGACAGGTGGCTATGGAGATTGCCTGGCGGTCTTGTTGTCTCAAATATTGGAGCTTGTTCTATCTTCGCAGCCTTAAGTGGATCAAGTCCTGCAACATGTGCAGCAATAGGAACAATGGGAATTCCAGAAATGAGAAAAAGAGGATATTCAGCGAGGTTAGCAACTGGATGTATAGCAGCAGGGGGAACTTTAGGTGTTTTAATACCGCCTAGCATTGTTTTAATTGTTTATGGATTAGCAACTGGTACTTCGATTGGAAGATTATTTTTATGTGGTGTCATACCTGGTTTACTTTTAGCTGGATTATTTATGTTATGGGCTTACATCTATTCTTACTTTATTGACAAACAATCTGCAGAAATTTTAAGAAATAGAACACCCCCAACACTCAAAGAAAAATTAGAAGTCATCCCAAGAGTACTTCCATTTTTATTAATAGTAGTTGGAGTTTTATATGTTTTATACGGTGGGGTAGCAACTCCTTCAGAAGCATCCGGGGTAGGTGCATTTCTTGTATTTGTCATGATTGCAATTGTTTACAAAATTTACCAACCAAAAAAAATATGGGACATCGTAAAAGTTTCTATGAAAGAAAGCGTAATGATTATGTTTATCATTGCTGGTTCTTATATATTCGCTTTTAGCTTATCTACGCTTTATGTAACACAATCAATTGCTCAAACAATTGTAGAGATGGGATTGAATAAATGGGTCTTATTTTTCTACATTAATATATTTTTGTTGATTGCTGGTTTCTTTTTACCACCTGTTGCAGTTATAGTAATGACATCTGCAATATTACTGCCAATTATTACTCAGTTCGGCTTTGATCCTTATTGGTTTGCAATAGTTTTTACTATCAATATGGAGATAGGATTGATCACACCACCTGTTGGATTAAACTTATATATTATAAAAGGAATTACACCCGACGTAAGTCTTTCTGAAATATTAAAGGGATCTATTCCTTTTATGGTAATGATGGTCATTTGTATTATAATATTGTGTATTTTCCCAGAAATAGTAACTTGGTTACCTGACAAATTAATGGGTAAACCAATTGGATTTTAAAAACAAAAAAATCAATAGAAAAATATCGGTTGCACCAATGATGGATTGCACTGATAGGCATGATAGATATTTCTTAAGACTTATAAGCAAAAATGTAATGTTGTACTCTGAGATGGTTGCAACGAAATCAGCAATTCATGGTGATAGAAAAAGAATACTTGGTTTTAGAGAAGAAGAGAAGCCAGTTGCTCTTCAAGTAGGAGGCTCAGACAAAAATGAACTAGCAGAAGTTGCAAAACTAGCAGAACAATTTGGTTATGATGAAATTAATATTAATTTAGGTTGTCCAAGTAAAAAAGTGCAAAAAAATTCTTTTGGAGCGTGTTTAATGAAAGAACCTGATTTAGTTGCAGAATGTATTAATAACATGGTCAATTCATGCAAAATTCCAGTTACGGCTAAAACTAGGATAGGAGTTGATGAAATTGAGGACTTCGAATATTTAAATAATTTTATTAACAAAATAAAACAATCTGGATGTAAAACAGTTATACTTCATGCAAGAAAGGCTTTATTAAAAGGTCTTACTCCTAAGCAAAATTTAAATATACCAAAACTAAATTACAAAATGGTTTACGAAATTAAGAAAGCAAACCCAGAGCTTGAGATAATAATTAATGGAGGAGTCTCACGGACTGAAGAAATTAGAAAACATTTAGAACACTGCGATGGCGTGATGATTGGAAGAGCAATTTATCAAAATCCTTACTTTTTAACCGATATTGAGAAAGAAATATTTAATACAAATGAAGTACCCTCAAGAGAACAAATAGCAAAACAGATTATTAGTTATTTAGAAGAAGAGGTTAAACTTGGCACAAAAGTAAATCATGTTATGAGACACACAGTTGGTCTTTATCATGGTCAACCTGGCTCTAAAGATTGGAAAAGATATTTAAGTGACAATATGATGGCTAGAGACTCAGATTTTCAAAAAGCAAAACACATAATGACAATTGTGCAAAACAATGAGAAAGCAAATCAATTAAATTCCTAATGGAAAATTTAAATATCAATGAAATTTTTTATCTTTTAACCGTTTTAGCTATTGCTGCGGCAGTTGCAGGATTTATGGCTGGTTTACTCGGAGTAGGTGGGGGCATAATCATGGTTCCCGCTCTTTATTACGCATTTACAGTTTTAGATTTTGACATTGTAACAAGGATGCATTTAGCTGTTGGTACATCTTTAGCAATAATAATTCCAACCTCAATTATATCTACTTTAACACATAGAGAACATGATGCAGTAGATTTTAATATGGTAAAATCATTTGGAATTTTTATTTTAATTGGAGTTTTTTTTGGAACTTTCTTGGCAGTTAATTTGAAAACACCTGCACTTGTATTATTTTTTTCTATATTTGCTTTTATGGTTGGACTTTTTTTTATTTTTTTGAGAGAAAAACTAGTCGATAACCCAAAACAAATATCAAATTTAGTTAAAAATATTTCTGGTATATTAATTGGATTTATTTCTATTCCTTTAGGAATTGGAGGTGGATCATTAATGGTTCCTTTCATGAGAACATTTGGTTACGATATTAGAAAATCAATTGGAACAGCTGCAGCAGTAGGTTTCCTTATTGCTGTTACTGGAACAATTACAATGATCACTGGTGGAAAAATTATTGATAATGTCAATACACCGTTCAGTTTGGGATATATAAATTTACTCGGCTTCATAGTATTTGTCCCAGTTACTATGATAATGGCTAGGTTAGGTGCAAAAGCAGTCTATAAAATCGATAAAAAAATACTTAGCAAAATATTTGGAACTTTTTTAATTTTGGTATCAATTAGATCATTTTTAGAATATCTAAGTATCAATTAAATTAAAATTGTGGACCAAATTTTTTTCAACCAATATATATTTTTCATTTTATTGATGATAGCTGCAGCTATCCCTGTTGGTTTTTTTGCAGGATTATTTGGTATTGGTGGTGGATTAATTTCTGTACCATTTCTTTTCTTTATTTTCGAAACTTTTGGAATAGATAAAGATTATCTAATGCATCTTACAGTTGGGACTGCATTTACAATAACAATATTAACATCATTTTCATCAGTTCTGGCTCACAGAAAACATGGTGCTGTTGATTTAAGTATAATAAAAACTTTTGGAATATTTGTTATTTTTGGCGTGGTAACAGGAACTATTATTGCTTCTATGATGAATACTAAGTCATTAGTTCTTTTCTTTTCAATCATGGTCTATTTTTTAGGCGCTTATCTACTCCTAGCAAAAAATAAAAGTAAAAAAGTTTATCCTTCATTTAATTTGCTGCCTCGTCTTTCATTTGGGTTTGTCTCTGGCTTAATTTCAGCTCCAATGGGGATTACTGGAGCAATGATAAATGTCCCTGTATTAAGATATTTTGGCTACTCAATAAATAGAGCAATAGGGAGCGCTGCAGCAATTGGATTTATAATTTCATTGTTTGGTGCAATTGGTTTTTTTTTATCAGGATTATACAAAAATGTTGATATTCCCCTCAGCTTTGGCTTTGTAAATATTCCAGCCTTTCTAATATTCGTCCCTATCACAACATTTATGGCTAGAATTGGGGCTAATACGGTGCATAAGCTTGAGAGAGCGAAAGTCCAAGTACTTTTTGGAATTTTTTTATATGTAGTTGCTACAATATTTCTCTACCGATACTTTAATATTTAATGGTGATAATTCAAAAACTTATCTTGAACTTAAGTATAATTTATTTAAAGTTTTAATTGATGATTGCCAAATTAAAAAGCTTTCTACTAAACTTTGAAGCTCTTGCCTCTCTTTTGTTAAGATTTGGTATCGGAATAGCTTTTATCATTCACGGTTATGCTAAATTCCCTTTGCCACCAGCAGGTCTAGTTGAGTATTTTGGTTTATCCCCAGCACTTGCATCATTTGTTGCATTAAGTGAACTTTTGTCTGGAGTTATTTTAATTATAAGTGGTTTTTTAAAAAATCCTATAGGTGATACGCTTACAAGATTTGCCGGACTTGTAATTGTAATACTTATGACAAATATATTTATAATTGCTCACCCAGATTGGTTTATCACCCAAAAATTGTTTACTAGTGAGCAAATTTTTCTTTTTATTGGTGGCTTTTATTTTTTGGTTAAAGGAAATAAAGTTTAAAACTATATCTTTTGATCGTATTCACCTATCTTTCCAGTTTTTTGAAGTAGATCATCAATAAATCTAAAAATATCGGTCTTTATTTTATCTGATACCGGACTTTCTGTAACAACAACAAGCGATGGTTTGTTTGAAGATGCTCTTACAAGACCCCAAGATCCATCAGCGAGAGTAAATCTCACACCATTGACTGTAAGTATGTCAGTTATTTCCTGATTACATATTTTTCGTTTATCAGTCTGAAGTTTTTTAATATTCAAAATAATTTCATCTATAACTTTATATTTTTCTTCATCTTTACAAAATGGTCCCATAGTTGGGCTTTGAAAAGTTTTTGGCAAATCACTTATTAAAACATCCAATTTTTTATTTTGATTATCAATTAAATGACAAATTTGAATTGCAGAATTAATTCCATCGTCAAAGCCAAATCCCAAGGGTTTATTAAAAAAAAAGTGGCCACTTTTTTCAAATCCAGCAATTGCATTATCTTCTTTTACTTTTCTCTTAATATATGAATGTCCTGTTTTCCAATACAGAGTTTTACAATTATTTTTTTTTAAAATTTTATCTTTACTAAATAATCCTGTAGATTTTACATCTACAATAAATTTATTATTAGGATGCATTTCCGAAATATTCCTTGCAATTAACAAACCGATTTTGTCTGCAAATATTTCGTTTCCTTTATTATCTATAACTCCAACTCTATCTCCATCTCCATCAAATCCAAAACCAACATCTGCATTGTTTTCTTTTACACATTTTGAAATTTCATGTAACATTTTCATATCCTCTGGGTTCGGATTATATCTTGGAAAATTATAGTCTAGTTTACAGTCAAGCTCTATTACTTCACATCCAATATTTCTAAGGATTTCAGGTGCAAATATTCCAGCAGTTCCATTACCGCATGCAGCTACAACTTTTAATTTTTTCTTAATTTTATTTTTTGATAACTCATCAATATATACTTTATTAAAATTTTCTACTTTTTCATATTTACCCGAACCTTGTTTAAATGTTTCATTCATCACTATCGATTTAAGTTCTGACATTTCTTCTTTGCAATGTGTTAGACCTTTTTCAATTCCCATCTTTATTCCTGTCCAGCCGTTTTCATTGTGGCTTGCTGTTATCATTGCAACAGCATTTGATTTTATTTTAAATTGAGAAAAATATACTGTTGGTGATAAACACAAGCCTATATCTTTTACATTGCAGCCAGTTGATAAAAGTCCTTTTATAAAATTATTTTTAACTTCTTCGCTATAAGACCTGTAGTCATTTCCTACAATCACGATAGGATTCTTTTCTGAACTAATTACCTGAGTTCCGAATCCTTTTCCTACTGCCTCGATTCCCCTAGAGTTGATGCTTTTTGGGTATAGCCACCTAGCGTCATATTCTCTAAATCCTAATGGGTCGATTTTTTTTTCCACTTCCATGTTGATATATGTACATTTTTTTGATTTTTTTATTGAACTATTTTTTTTATGTTCTATAAATGTTCTGTTGATTTTTAATTTATATAGTGTATTTAAGAAATCTGCACACAACATATAGTTGTTTTACTAATAAATAGTATTAAAAAGGGAGTATAATGAACAAAGTCTTGTCTCAGGCAATAAAGAAAGCTGTCTCTGAATTTAAACCTCAGGTTGATCAGAAGAATAAGACTAAAGGTCCAGACTTATTCTCATTAAACAACAACACAGAGCTCTTTCAAAATTCCAGAGGTATTACAATAAAGATTGATAGAAGTAGAGATGAAAATCTAACAGATTTCGGAAAAGCAACACTTAGCGATAGATATTTAGGAGAGAATGAATCTTTCCAAGACTTGTTTGCAAGAGTAGCAAGTCATTATGCCGATGATAATTTACACGCACAAAGATTATATAATTATATTAGTAATCTTTGGTTCATGCCTGCAACACCAGTTCTGTCTAATGGGGGAACTACAAGAGGTTTACCAATATCATGTTTCTTAAATGAAGCGAGTGATAGTTTAAATGGTATCTTAGGTCTTTGGAGTGAGAATGTTTGGTTAGCTGCAAGAGGTGGTGGTATTGGAAGCTACTGGGGTAATCTAAGATCTATTGGTGAAAAAATTGGAAGAGTTGGAAAAACTTCTGGAATAATTCCTTTCATAAAAGTTATGGATTCTTTAACGATGGCAATCAGTCAAGGCTCATTAAGAAGAGGATCTGCTGCTTGTTATTTACCAATTGACCATCCAGAGATTGAAGAATTTATTGAGATGAGAAGACCTACAGGTGGAGACCCAAATAGAAAAGCTCTTAACCTACATCACGGTGTTCTTGTTTCAGATGCTTTTATGAGAGCTGTTGAACTTGATGAACAGTGGGCACTTAAGAGCCCGAAAAACGGATCTGTGCAATCAACTGTTTCAGCTAGAAATTTATGGATCAGATTATTAACTGCAAGAGTTGAAACTGGCGAGCCTTATATAATTTTTATTGATACGGTTAATAGACAAATACCTCAGCATCATAAGTTAGCTGGTTTAACAGTAAAGACTTCTAATTTGTGTAGCGAGATTACTCTTCCAACAGGCATTGATAAAGAGGGTAGAGATAGAACGGCTGTTTGTTGTTTGTCCTCACTAAACATTGAAAAATATGATGAGTGGAAAGATGATGAAAACTTTGTCGATGATGTAATGAGATTTCTGGATAATGTCTTAACTGACTTCATTAATAACGCTCCAGAAGAATTTAGTGATGCAACATATTCAGCGGCAAAAGAAAGAAGTGTTGGCTTAGGAGTTATGGGGCTTCACTCATATTATCAAAAAAAAATGATACCTCTCGAGTCAGTAATGAGCAAAGTTTGGAATAAAAAGATTTTTGAAAATATCCAAAAGAAAGTTGATAAATCCTCAAAAGATTTAGCTGAAGAAAGAGGAGCATGTCCTGATGCAGCTGAATACGGTTTTAAAGAAAGATTTTCAAATAAAACCGCGATTGCTCCAACTGCTTCCATTTCAATTATTTGTGGCGGAACTTCTCCCGGAGTTGAGCCAATTGCAGCTAACAGTTATACTCATAAAACTCTTTCAGGATCTTTCAATGTTAAAAATAAATATTTAAGAAAATTATTAGATAAACATGGAAAGGATACAGATGAAACTTGGTCAACAATTACGACTAACCAAGGTTCTGTATCACATTTAGATTTTTTAACTCAAGAAGAAAAAGATGTTTTTAAAACAGCTTTTGAATTAGACCAAAGATGGCTTGTTGATTTAAGTGCAGACAGAACTCCACATATTTCGCAAGCACAATCTATTAACTTATTTTTACCTGCGGATGTTCATAAAAGAGATCTTCATCAAATCCATTTCCAAGCTTGGAAAAAAGGATTGAAGAGCCTTTACTATTGCAGGTCTAAATCAATACAAAGAGCAGAAAATGTTAATGATGCAAAATCAACTGACATTACTGCGAATGTTTATAAATCAAAACAACAAGAAAGTGACGAAAACAAATACGAGGAGTGTCTATCATGTCAGTAGTAAAAAAAGAGGAAAAAGGAAAAATCATTCAACCAAAAAAAATGGGACTATTAGTAGAAAACCCTGTCTATAAACCATTCAGATATCCGTGGTGTTATGATGCTTGGTTAACTCAGCAAAGAATACACTGGTTACCAGAAGAGGTGCCATTAGGAGATGATGTTAGAGATTGGCAGAAAAATTTATCAGAGCCAGAGAAAAATTTAGTAACACAAATATTTAGATTTTTTACTCAGGCAGATGTTGAAGTTAACAATTGTTATTTAAGACACTACACAACAGTATTTAAACCAACAGAAGTTTTAATGATGATGACGGCTTTTGCTGCAATGGAAACAGTTCATGTGGCTGCTTATTCACATCTATTAGATACAATAGGTATGCCTGAATCTGAGTATTCAGCTTTCATGAAGTATAAAGAGATGAAAGATAAGTACGATTATATGCAAGGTTTTAACGTAAATTCAAAAGAAGATATTGCAAAAACAGTTGCTGTGTTTAGTGCTTTTACGGAAGGACTACAATTATTTGCAAGTTTTGCAATTTTATTAAACTTTCCAAGACACAATAAACTTAAGGGTATGGGACAGATAGTTACTTGGTCAGTAAGAGATGAAACTCTTCACTGCAATTCAATGATCAGAATTTTCAAAGAGTTTATAAAAGAAAATCCTGAAATCTGGACACCGAAACTTAAAAAAGAAATCTATGATGCATGCAGAACAATTGTAGAGCATGAAGATGCATTTATAGATTTAGCTTTTGAAATGGGACCAATGAAAGGTCTTACAGCTCAGGAGGTTAAGGATTACATTAGATTTATTGGAAACAGAAGATTGGTTCAGTTAGGTCTTGAGCCGATTTATGATGTAGAAAAAAATCCACTTACTTGGCTTGATACTATGTTGAATGCTGTTGAGCATATGAACTTCTTTGAAGGAAGGGCTACAGAATATTCAAAAGCATCAACACAAGGTAACTGGACTGAAGCTTTTTCATAAAATTGAAATATAAAAAATATTTTAGAAAAACAAGCCTTAAACAGAAAAATATTGGGGATCTCTTCTTAGAAGAGATCCAAAAATATAATCCAAAAACTTTTTTGGAAATTGGAATATTTCATGGTGTTACCGCCAGGAATGTTTGCGAATTAATGTACAATAATCACGGAGAAAGTTTTAGTTATATAGGTATAGATATTTTTGATGAAGGAGATAAATACAAAAACGAGGTTACTCCAGAAAAAACTTTTAATAATCCTCTTAAAAACTTTTTTTTTAAATATATAAAAAGACAAAACCCTTATAGTTTGGAAGCTGTGGAAGATTTATTATCTAAATTTAAAAAAAACATAACTTTACTTAAAGGAAACTCAAATGAAATACTAAAAAACATTGAACTAGAAAAAGTTGATTTTATATTTATTGACGGTGGTCATGAATATAACACTGTTAAAAATGATTTATTCCATAGTCATAGGTTATTGAGAAATAAAGGAACTATACTTTGTGACGATTTAAACTTGAGTCAGGCTTTAGGAGTTAGACAAGCAATAAATGAATTTTCTAAAGAAAATAAAATAAAATATGAAATCGTTCATGAGCGATTTGCAAAATTTGACTTTAATTAGTTATCTTTGATTTATAGGGACAACTTTACGATAGCTGCTTCCTTTATAGCTAGCAAGTGGTCTTATTAATTTATTTGCAGCATGTTGTTCAAGAATATGTGCAGACCATCCAGTTATCCTAGAAATTACAAAGATTGGTGTAAAGAAATCAGTATCAAATCCCATTAAATGATAAGTCGGTCCAGTAGGATAATCTACATTTGGATGAATATTTTTTCTTTCAATCATCACTTTTTCAACAATGTCATAAATTTTTTCAAACTTCTTATCTTTTTTAACTTTTGCAACTTTTGAAAAATATTCTCTCATTGTTGGTACTCTAGAGTCACCACTTTTATAAACTCTATGACCGAAACCCATAACAACAGCTTTTTGATCTAGTGCATTATTTATCCAATTTAATGCATTTTCAGGTTTTTTAATTTTATTCATCATATGCATCACTTCCTCATTAGCACCACCGTGCAATGGTCCCTTTAAACTTGCAATAGCACCAGTAATTGCACCATGAATATCTGACAAGCTGCTAGTGATTGTTCTTGCGGTAAATGTAGAAACATTAAAACTATGTTCAGCATATAATATTAAAGATACATCAAATGCTTTTACAATTTCTTTTTCTGGAACTTTACCAAAACACATATAAAAAAAGTTTTCAGAGAAAGATAAATTACTCTTTGGTTTTATAATTTTTTTTCCTTTTCTAATTCTATAGAAGGCTGCTAAAGCAACAGGTGTTTTTGCAAAAATTCTCATTACCTTTCTTAAGTTTGCTTCAGGAGAATTATCTTTAGTTTCTTTATCTTCTAGCCCCATTATACTTACTGCTGTTCTAGCTACATCCATAGGATGAGATTTTTTTGGAAAATTTTTAATACTTTCCAATAATGTCTTTGACAGGTTTCGCTCTTTTCTCTCAACTTTTTCAAAATTTTTTAACTGTTTTTCAGAGGGTAACTCTCCATTGAGAATAAGATATGCGACTTCTTCAAACTTACATTTTGCACAAAGGTCTTGTGCAGCATATCCTCTGTAAGTCAGAGAATTTATTTCCGGCATTACCTTTGAAACTTCAGTTTCATCAACTACAATCCCAAGTAAACCTTTTTTAATATCTTCAGTCATTAATCATGTCCATCTGTACTAAAATTATATATTTTTTTATCGAGAGCATTGTATTTTTCATAATCTACCAAGTCATACAATCTACTTCTAGTTTGCATTTTATCAATAAGGTTTTTTTGATGTCCTTCTTCAAAAATTTTCTTCAAACCTTCCTCCACACTTTTCATTGCCAATCTTTGAGTTGTTACGGGATAAATAACGATATTATAACCCAAATTTTCCAACTCTTTATAATCTAAAAGATCTGATTTTCCAAATTCTGTCATGTTTGCAAGTAAATAGGAACTTAGGCTTTTTCTAACTTTTTCAAATTCAGCTTTATCTTTTAAAGCTTCAGGAAAAACTATTTCAGCTCCTGCGTCGATATATGCTTTACATCTATCAATCATTTTATCTATTCCCTCTACACTTTTTGCGTCTGATCTAGCAATTATCTTAAAATTTTTATCTTTCCTTGCTTTGACACACTCTTCAATTTTTTTTACCATTTTTTTAACAGAAATAAGTTCTTTGTTATCAAGATGACCACACCTTTTTCTCTCAACTTGATCTTCTATATGTACTGCTGTCACACCAAATTTTTCAAAAGTTTTAATAGTTTTTTTACAAGACTTAAAACCCGTATCAATATCAACAATTGTAGGTAGGTTTGTTACCCTTGCTATTTGTTTTGATCTATTACTCACATCTTCAAGTGTTGTAAGACCTATATCTGGATAACCAAGGTCATTAGACATAACACCACCCGAAACATAAACAGCATCATAGCCAATTTCTTCAATTACTTTAGCAGTTAATGGATTGTATGCACCAGGAACTCTTAAAATTTTTCCACTTTTTAATTTATCAACAAAATCTTTCCTTTTTTCTTTTGTTTTTTTTTTTATAAAGTGCATTAAAAAATACCAATTTTTTTATTTTTTTTAATGCTTCTACTATTAATTTCAATATTTAATTTATGTAACTGATTTGACTTTAACTTTCTTAAGTTTTGAATGTCTTTCAGAAATCTATCTGACTCCTTTTTGGGTATAATGTCTTTTGAAAGTGTTAAAAACTTCTTAATATAATTAGCTCTTCTAAATGGCCTTAAGCCATAAGGATGAGCGTCTGCTACACCTTGTTCTTCAACAATTTTTTTATTATTTTTTAATGTGACTATAACTTTAGCTCCAAAAGCTTTATTTTTTGGGTTTGGATCATGATAACGTTTAGTCCATTTTTTATCCTCATGAGTTTTAATAGATCTCCATATCTTAATGGTGCTTTTCTTTTTTGCTCTTGATTTGCTATATGATTTCACGTGGTGCCAATCAGCATCCTCTAAAGCAACAGCAAAAATGTACATTATTGAGTGATCTAAAGTTTCTCTACTTGCATTAGGATCCATTTTTTGTGGATCGTTTGCTCCTGTTCCAATTACATAATGAGTATGATGACTTGTATATATATCTATTTTTTTAATTTCGTTTAAATTGTCAATTTTTCTATTTAATTTTTTTGCAAGGTCTATAAGTGCTTGCGCTTGATATTCTGCTGAATATTCTTTTGTATAAGTTTCAAGAATAGCTTTTTTTTCCTGATTTTTTTTTGGAAGTGGAACTTTATATAATGCTTTTTTTCCATCGAGTATTCTTGCAATCACACTATCTTCTCCTTCATAAATCGGACTTGGTGCTCCTTCACCTCTCATTGCTCTATCGACAGCCTCTATACCAAGTTTTCCAGCATGCGCAGGAGCAAAAGCTTTCCAACTAGAAATTTCTCCTTTTCTAGATTGTCTTGTAGATACAGTAACATGTAGTGCTTGTTGAACAGCTTGATAGATAGTTTCTGTTTTTAGATTAAGCATTGTTCCTATACCTGCTGCAACACTTGGACCTAAATGAGCTATATGATCTACTTTATGTTTATGAAGACAGATACCTTTTACAAGATTTACTTGCACCTCATATGCAGTAATAATTCCTTTAATAAGATTTAAACCAGAAATTTTTTTTTGTTGTGCAACAGCCATTAATGCAGGAATATTATCTCCCGGATGACTATAGTCTGCTGCTAAAAAGGTATCGTGAAAATCTAATTCTCTTACAGCAGTTCCATTGGACCAGGCAGCCCATTCACAATCAAATTTCTTTTTTGAATTAATTCCAAATAAAGTGGCACCATTAGATCTTGGATGTTTCATTGCCATTTCCCTTGAAGTAACTACAGCTTTTCTATTTAATGAAGCGATAGCTACAGATGCATTATCAATCATCCTATTAATCACCATATCAACCGAATCTTTATTTAGTTTAGCACTGTCACTTGCAATTTCTGCAATTTTCCAGGCAAGTTGATTTTTTTTACTTAATTTATCTTTTGATGCGAAAACTTTTACTTTATGTATTTTCAATTTATTCCTTTTTGAGTTTAGTACTTCATTTATGTTAAGTATTCAAATATTTTGAAACTATTTTCTCAATACCCTGAAAGTTGGTTATCAAGTGATCATGAGGTATTTCATTTACTTTTTTATCAGTATATCCGTCCTCGAGCAATATAAATGGTAAGTTTGCAGAATTAGCTGCCGCTGAATCTGTTTCACTATCACCAATCATTAAAGATTTTTTTATATCTCCTTGAAGAATTTCAATCACAGAAGTTAAATGTCTAGGATCAGGTTTGCAATAATCAAAAGTATTACTACCAGCAACATATTCAAAATAATCGAAAATTTTTATTTTTTTTAACAAATCAATTGCTAAATGTTCTTGTTTGTTAGTGCAAACTGCTAGTGAAATATCATTTTGTTTTGACCATTTTAAAAATTCAATTACACCATCAATAATCTTACTTTCATTAACAATATTCTTTCCATAATAATCTATAAAATCCTTTACCATTTCATCTTTAATTTTTTTATCTGAAATTTTTCCAAATTCTTTTTTGGCTGTTCCCCAAATAGATCTTCCAATCAAAGCACCAGCACCTTTACCAACAAGGTTTCTAATTTCCTCTGTTGTCTTTGTTTCGTACCCAAACTTTCTCATTACATAATTATGAGCATTCATTAGATCTGGAGCTGTATCTACTATGGTTCCATCTAAATCTACCAAAACTGTGAATTTTTGACTCATTTTTAAAAAGTATTATTAAGAAATATTTTGTGAATTCTTTATCATAAATACTTATCTATAAGAAAAAATCAATGAAACAAACTGATATTCAAAATAAATTTAGAAAAAAATTTTTAAATCAGGGTGTAAAAATGACTGCGCCTGAGACTGTTTTTTTTTCAAATGATACTAAAATCGGAAAAAATGTAACAATCGAACCATACGTTGTTTTTGGATCAAAGGTAAAAATCAAAAACAATGTTAAGATATTAGCCTTTTCACACCTTGAAGGTGTAAGTGTTGATAATAATGTTTCAATTGGCCCATACGCACGTTTAAGACCAGGAACTGTCTTAGAAGAAGGTTCAAAAGTCGGAAACTTTGTTGAAATTAAGAAATCTCGATTAAAAAAGAATTCAAAAGCAAACCACCTTACTTATATTGGAGATGCAACAGTAGGTAAAAAATCTAATATTGGTGCAGGTACAATCACTTGTAATTATGATGGAGTTAAAAAAAGCAAAACAATAATTGAAGATGGTGCTTTTATAGGATCAAACACATCATTAGTTGCCCCTGTGAAAATTGGAAAAAAAGCGATTGTTGGTGCTAGTTCTATAATAACTCAAAATGTAAAAAGTGGTTCTTTAGCGTTAACAAGAGCAAAACAAACTGAAGTAAAAAACTATAAAAGAAAAAAATAAATTATGTGTGGAATTATTGGAATAACAAGTAACAAATTAGTTTCGTCTCCAATTATTAATTCATTAAAAAAATTGGAATACAGAGGTTACGACTCTGCAGGAATAGCAACGATTGACTCTGGCTTCATTAAAGAAGTAAAATGTGAGGGTAGAGTTGAAAGTTTAGAGGAAGCCGTTTCAAAATCAAAGTTAACAGGAAATGTTGGTATTGGACATGTACGATGGGCAACCCACGGTATTCCAAACACAATTAACGCTCATCCACATTCATCAGAAAATGTATCTGTAGTTCATAATGGAATAATTGAAAATTCAACATTGCTAAAAAAGTTTTTAATAAATAAAGGACATAAGTTTAAGTCCCAAACAGATACTGAAGTTATTGTTCACCTTATTACTGAATATTTAAAAAAAGATAATCTCAAAGATGCAATTATTAAAGTTTTAAAAAAACTTCATGGAAGTTTTGCTTTAGGTATAATTTTTAAAGACAATCCTAATTTAATAATTGGCGCTAGAAGGGGCTCACCTTTAGCTGTTGGTTATGGTCCTGGTGAAAATTATTTAGGATCAGATTCTTATGCTTTAAAATCAATGACAAATAAAATTTCATATCTTAACGATGGAGAATTTTGTATAATTAAAAAAGATAACGTTGAGTTTTTTAATCAGAGCGGAAAAAAAATAAATAAAAAAGTATTACATTTATCATCAAATGAACAAAATTATGAAAAGGGTGACTACAAACATTTTATGGCTAAAGAAATTGACGAACAGCCAAATACTATCAAAAATTGTGTTAATGAATATATAGACAAAATCAATAATGATATAAATATTTTTAATTTTCCATTTAAAGAAAAAGAAATAAACTCTATAACACTGATAGGATGTGGCACAGCCTATCACTCTTGTCTTATTGCAAAATATTGGTTTGAACAATTAACATCATTCGATGTTAGTATCGATATTGCTTCAGAGTTTCGTTATAGAAAAAATAAATTTAAGAAAGATTGTCTTTATATTTTTGTTTCTCAGTCAGGTGAAACTGCTGATACTTATGCAGCTTTAGATCTTTGCAACAAAAATAAAATGAAAACATGCTCAGTTGTAAATGTTATTGAAAGCTCAATAGCAAGAGATTCCAAATTTGTTTTACCTATTCATTGTGGTCCAGAAATCGGTGTTGCATCTACTAAAGCTTTCTTAGGACAAATGCTTGTTTTATATATACTTTGCTTAAAATTGGCTCAAAAAAGGAAAGATATAAGTAAAAAAGATTATTTAAAGAAGATCAAAAATTTATTTAATCTCGCAAAATTAGTTAAACATTCCTTAGAAACTGAAAACAAAATTCAATCAATATGCAGTTCATTTGTTGATGCAAAAGGTTCAATGTTTTTAGGTAGAGGATATTCATTTCCAATAGCATTAGAAGGAGCTTTAAAATTGAAAGAATTAGCTTATGTACATGCAGAGGGTTATCCCGCAGGTGAAATGAAACATGGACCATTAGCTCTTATAGAAGATGGAATGCCAGTAGTAGTGATTGCCCCAAGGGACCAACACTATAAAAAAACTATTTCAAACATGCAAGAAGTCATAGCGCGAGGTGCGAAAGTTTTGCTTATTACAAATAAAAGCAAAAATGAAGTTTATTCTGAAAATATCTGGGAGACTATTGAAGTTGAAAATACTGAAGATGATTTGTTTCCATTTTTAGTAACAATTCCATTGCAAAAGCTTGCGTATTATTCTGCACTTAAAAAAGGTTATGACATTGATAAACCAAGAAATTTAGCTAAATCAGTAACAGTAGAATAATTAAAATAACTATTCTCTTTTGTCATAATTTCGTTATATATTCATCTTAAGGTTGAACTATGAAAAATTGGAAACCAAACAGTTGGAGAAAATATCCTGTCAAACATGTTCCTTCTTATGAAAGTGAAAAGGAACTTAATCAGGTATTAAATAAGATTAAATCTTTTCCTCCACTAGTATTCGCTGGCGAGACAAGACATCTTAAAGATCAACTTTCACAAGTTGTTGATGGAAAAGCTTTTCTTTTACAGGGAGGAGACTGTGCGGAAAGTTTTGCTGAGTTTAATCCTGACAATATAAGAGATACATTTAAAGTTATTCTTCAAATGTCATTGGTTCTTACATACTCAGCTTCGCTTCCAATTATAAAACTTGGAAGGATAGCTGGACAGTTTGCAAAACCCAGAAGTGCACCAACTGAAAAACAAGGTGATAAAGAATTACCAAGTTACTTAGGTGACAACGTAAACGGAATAGATTTTACTGAAAAAGCTAGAAGACATGACCCAAAAAGATTATTTAAGGCATACTCTCAGTCTGCTTCAACATTAAATCTTTTAAGAGCATTTTCAAATGGAGGTTTTGCCGATTTAAAAAACGTACACTTGTGGAATTTAGGTTACATTAAAAAAAGTCCTCAAGCTAAAAAATTTAAAGAGGTTGAAGATAAAATTGCAGATGCACTAGCATTTATGGATGCTTGTGGAATAAATTCAGATTTCAATAGAAGATTAAAAACAGTAAATTTCTGGACATCTCATGAGGCTTTACACTTACCATTTGAAGAAAGTATGGCTAGAGTTGACTCAACTACAGGGGAATACCATGCAACGTCAGCACACTTTGTCTGGATTGGTGATAGAACAAGACAATTAGATGGAGGACATGTTGAATTTTGTAAAGGTATTGAAAACCCAATTGGTATAAAATGTGGACCGACATCTAAACCAGAAGAGATTGCAAAAATTTGTGAAGTAATTAACCCAAAAAATGATAAAGGTAAAATTACTTTAATATCTAGGTTTGGTCACGATCAAGTTGAAAAATTCTTACCTAAATTGATAAGAAGAATTAAAAAAGAAGGTTTAAATGTAATTTGGTCATGTGATCCAATGCATGGAAATACAATCAAATCAACAACAGGTTTTAAAACAAGACCGTTTAATAAAGTATTAAATGAAGTTAAGAATGTTTTTGCAGTACATCAAAGTGAAAGCTCTTATGCTGGTGGATTGCATATTGAAATGACTGGTCAGAATGTGACAGAATGTACAGGTGGTGCAAAAAATATATCTGAACAAGATTTATCAAGTAGATACCACACTCATTGTGACCCTAGATTGAATGCAGATCAAGCTTTAGAATTGGCTTTCTTAATCTCAGATGAGATCAAAAAGAATTCCAACTATGCAAGAAATGCAATTAAAGCGGCATCTTAGACATTTAAAAATTTAAATTTTGTCTTATATTTGAATCATGGAACCTTCTAAAAAAGTAATATTTATTAAAGATTGGATTTTAAATTACGTAAATTCAATGCCAGTAAAGGCTAAATCATTAGTTATTGGTATATCAGGAGGAATTGATTCTTCAGTTTCAAGTACACTCAGTGCCATGACTGGATTAAGAACAATCGTATTATCGATGCCAATAAAACAAAATGGTTCCCAACACGATTTAAGCTTAAGGCATCAAGAATGGTTAAAGAAAAATTTTAAAAATGTTGAAGGGCATACAGTTGAACTAGACAGTTTATTTAAAACATTCGAAAGTACGCTAAAAGATTTTACTAGCGAACATGGTATGGCTAATTCAAGAGCAAGATTAAGAATGTCAACACTTTATCAAGTTGCTGCCGCTAACAACGGAATAGTTGTTGGAACGGGAAACAAAGTTGAAGATTTTGGAGTTGGTTTTTATACAAAATATGGTGATGGTGGTGTTGATATATCTCCTATAGCTGATTGTAATAAAACTGAAGTTTGGGAACTTGGAAGAGAACTAAAAATACTTGATGATATTATTAAAGCAGCTCCAACAGATGGTCTTTGGGATGATGGTCGAACTGACGAGGGTCAACTAGGGTTATCATACAAAGAAATAGAAGAAGCTATGGATAACGAGAATTCAAAAAATCGAGATAAATATATTCAAATCAGAAAAGCAAATTTGCATAAAATGGAGCCAATTCCAATATGCAAGATTCCCAATTAATCAAATAGATTCACAAATCTAAATTAAAGGTATATTCCTAATATAATGAAGAAAGATATATATTTAACTAATAGTCTTGGCGGTAAAAAAGAAATATTTAAACCGATAGATCCAAAGAAGGTGAGAATGTATGTATGTGGACCAACTGTATATGATGATCCACATATTGGTAACGCAAGACCTTTAGTGGTTTTCGATATTCTTTTTAAGGTTCTCAAATGTAAATATGGAAACTCTTCAGTTTTATATGCAAGAAATATTACTGATGTTGATGATAAAATTATAGATGGTGCAAAAAATAAAAATATAACAATAAATAAACTTACTGAAGACACTACAAAACGCTTTAATGAGGATTGTAATTATTTAAAGTGTGAAAAACCTTCTTTTGAACCAAAAGCAACTGAGAACATTCCTTTAATGATCGACATGATAAATATTCTCATAAAAAAGAATAATGCATATGAAAATAAATCACATGTTTATTTTAACGTGTCGAGTTTTAAAGACTATGGAAAACTATCAAATAAAAATGTTGATGAACTTTTTGCAGGGGCCCGAGTTGAGGTATCAGAAAATAAAAAAAGACCTGAAGATTTTGTTTTATGGAAACCATCTACAAAAGATGAACCCGGATGGGACTCTCCTTGGGGAAGAGGTAGACCAGGTTGGCATATAGAATGTTCAGCAATGTCAAAAAAATTTCTTGGAGATACATTTGATATACACGGAGGTGGACGTGATTTATTA
This sequence comes from uncultured Pelagibacteraceae bacterium, assembly GCA_902597055.1. Taxonomy (GTDB): domain Bacteria; phylum Pseudomonadota; class Alphaproteobacteria; order Pelagibacterales; family Pelagibacteraceae; genus Pelagibacter. Next base: position 59,804 of record CACJWG010000001.1, read on the forward strand.
TTTCCGCACCACGAAAATGAAATAGCTCAGTCAAGATGTGCAAATGAAAATAAATCATTATCAAATTATTGGATACACAATGGCTTTATTACGGTTTCAAACGAGAAAATGGCAAAGTCTCAAGGAAATGTTTTTAAAATAAAAGATTTTTATGAAAGGTATAATGGTCAAGTATTAAGATTAGCATTAATGTCAACTCATTATAGGCAAGCAATGGATTGGAATGAAAATCTATTAACACAGTCAAAAAAAACTTTGGATAAATGGTATGAGTGCCAAAAAAAACCAGAAGGTAAAGTATTGATACCAGATGATGATTTAGTTCCTCTTTACGATGATTTAAATACACCTGGGTATATAAGTAATATTCATAAATTATATGACAAAGCTGCCAAAGGATCTGACAAAGATAAAGAAATTTTTACAACAGCATGTAATTTTATTGGTCTGTTAACTGAGCCAAAATCAAAATGGCAAGAGTTTAAAAAGAATATTTTAGAAATTTCAGAGGAAGAGATTTTGCAAAAGATAAAAGATAGAAACACAGCTAGAGACAACAAAAATTACCAATTAGCCGATGAAATCAGAAATGAACTTTTAGATAAAGGTATTTTAATTGAAGATAAAGATGATAAAACAACTTGGAAAATAAAATGAGTAAAGAACGATTATACATATTTGATACAACATTGAGAGATGGGGCCCAAACCCAAGGTGTGCATTTTTCAATTGATGAAAAAACAAAAATTGCGCATGCTTTAGATGATCTTGGTGTAGATTATATAGAAGGAGGTTGGCCAGGTGCTAATCCATCTGATACAGAATTTTTTCAGAAAGGTTTAGATTTAAAAAACTCCACCTTCACTGCTTTTGGAATGACAAAGAAAGCTGGACGAAGTGCTGAAAATGATCCAGGTTTGTCAGCGATTTTAAATTCAAATACTAAATCTGTTTGTTTAGTAGGAAAATCATGGGATTTTCATGTTGATGTTGCATTAGGAATCACTAATGAGGAAAATTTAGAAAATATTAAAGAGACAACAAAACATTTTGTAAAAAACAACAAAGAGTTCATGTTTGATGCAGAACACTTTTTTGATGGTTACAAAGCAAATCCAAAATATGCTTTAGCTTGCATTAAAGCTGCTTATGATAATGGTGCTAAATGGATAGTTCTTTGTGATACTAATGGCGGAACACTTCCTCACGAAGTTACAAAAATAGTTAAAGAAGTTTCAGAACACATACCTGGTGAAAATTTAGGTATTCATGCACACAATGATACTGGTAATGCTGTTGCAAATTCAATTGCAGCTGTTTTATCAGGAGCAAGACAAATACAAGGTACTATAAATGGCTTGGGTGAAAGATGTGGTAATGCTAATCTAATGTCAATTATTCCTACATTTCATCTTAAAAAAGAATTATCAGATAAGTTTGAAATAAGTATTAAAGAAAAAAATATTAAACACATTACACAATGTTCAAGATTACTTGACGAGATACTAAATAGAAAACCTAATAAACATTTACCATATGTGGGTGCTGCAGCATTTTCACATAAAGGTGGGTTACATGTGTCTGCTGTTCAAAAAGATCCTAAAACTTATGAGCATATAAATCCAGAAGATGTTGGTAATAACAGAAATATAGTTGTTTCTGATCAGTCTGGTAAATCAAATATTTTATCCAGACTTAAAACAATTGGAATAGAAATTGAAGAAAACGATCCAAAAGTTAAAAAACTTTTGGAAGAGGTAAAAGACAGAGAATTTATTGGTTACAGTTACGATGGAGCTGATGCTTCTTTTGAATTACTAGCTAGAAGAGTAATGGGAGAAATTCCAAGATATATCTCGATTAAAGAATATGATGTTTCAGTTTCAAAAAACAGTGAGGATAAAATAATTTCTAGAGCGAAAGCAAAATTAGAGGTTGACGGTGAACAAATAGTCTGTGAGGGTGAAGGTAATGGACCTGTTCACGCTCTAGACAACGCTATAAGAAAAAATGTTACTAAGTTAGAAAAATATTCTGAATATTTAAAAGATTTGAAACTAGTTGACTATAAGGTTAGAATTTTAAATACGGGAACTGAAGCTACTACAAGAGTATCGATTGAAAGTACAGACTCTCAAGGAAAAAATTGGTTTACAATTGGGGTATCACCAAACATAATTGATGCATCATTTAAAGCTCTTATCGATAGTTTAGATTTTAAATTGTTTAAGGATAAAGCTCCTGCAAGTAAATAAATGAAAATCAAGAAGTTCTCTAAGAAACCTACTGATTTTGAAAGCAGGGTAGGAGCAGATCCTGTTGTTTGTTACCCAAATGAAAGCATAAATAATAATCTTGAAATATTACATCAAGCTAGAAAACACATAAAACTAATCGATGAAATCATTATCCCCCCAAGAGATGCTAAAACTTTTAATGTTAAATCAGGTAATTTTTTTAGAATAGAAAGTGTTGAAGGTCCACAAGTTGGAGATTTAAATTTATTTCAAGCTAATAATCTAGAGGAAAAGTTTTATTCTGGAAAAACTAGAGCTCTCTACGGAACACATATTTCAGTTGGAGATAAAATGTTTAGTAGTTTTCCATATTTAAGATCATTAGCTACCATTACTTGGGATACATTAGATTGGTATGGTTATGACAAAGATGGGGGCTCGGTCCATGATGTTATTGGTACCAGATGTGATCCTTACACGTATAAACTGACATCAAACAACGATTATCATTATTGTTGTCATTCAAACTTAACTAGAGCTTTGGTTAAAGAGAAAAATGTCAAATTAGATGATGCAGAAAAAATTGTGCACGATGTATTAAATGTATTTATGCTTACTGGTTTTACTAATGACACTAAACAATACTTTATGAAATCAAGTCCTGTAAGACCTGGCGATTATTTAGAATTTTTTGCAGAAACAGATCTATTAGGGGTTTTATCTGCTTGCCCAGGTGGAGACTGCGGATCAGAACATTCTTCTGATGTTGCAAAGTGCTATCCATTAAAGGTTTCCATATGGGATGTTGATCAAAAATTCCTTACAGGAATAAAACCTTCAATATTATCTAACTATAATAGAAATCACGGCATCAAATAAATGAACAAAAGTAAAGTTACATTTATTTTACACAAACCTCAGTTATCAGAGAACATTGGTGCATGTGCAAGAGCAATAAAGAATTTTAATTTCCAAAAACTCTATTTGATTGATCCAAAACCTATTTTTCCTAACGATAAGATATTAGCAACATCTGTTGGAGCGAAAGACATTATAAAAAAAAGTAAAGTATTTAATAATTTAGAAAGTTCCTTAGGAGATATTGATATATTAATCGCTACATCTGCAAGATTTAGAAACAAAAATGTAAAACATATTAATCTTGAGGGTTTAAAAAAAATAGATTTTAGAAAAAAAATTGGGTTTTTATTTGGTTCAGAAGCATCAGGTTTGTCAAATAAAGAAGTTAGTTATGCAAATTACACTTTACAAATACCTACAAACATAAATTTTAAATCTTTAAATCTATCCCATAGCCTTATAATTATTGCGCAATTCATCTCAAGTTTATTAAATTCCAAATATAGTCAATTTAAAAAGTCAAAAAAGGTAAAGAAAGCATCTAAAAAGGAAATTCAAGCGATGATAAATTTATGCCTAAATAACCTAAATGAAATTAATTTTTTTAAACACAAAGAAAAAAAACCTATAATGCTTGAAAATTTAAGAAACATTTTTTATAGAATGGAACTTTCAGATAAAGAAACACGTATTTTATCAAGTGTATTTGCAAGTTTAGGAAAAAAACGTTGATTGACAAATAAGATGTTAAGTTTATAACCCATTTCACTAAATGACAAAAAGATTAAATTCTAAACATAAAATTGATAGAAGACTAAAGGTTAACCTTTGGGGAAGACCAAAAAGCCCTTTCAATAAAAGAGCATACCCTCCAGGACAACACGGACAATCTAAAAATGCAAAACTATCAGACTACGGAACTCAACTTCAAGCTAAGCAAAAATTAAAATCATATTATGGAAACATAAATGAGCGACAATTCAGAAATGTTTACAGAAAAGCCATTATGAAAAAAGGGGATACAGCAGAAAATTTAATAGGATTATTAGAAAGAAGATTAGACTCAGTTATCTATAGAGCAAAATTTTCTAGTACAATATTTTCATCAAGACAGTTCATTAATCATGGACATGTAAAGGTGAATGGAAAAAAAGTAAATATTTCCAGCTATCTTTTAAGCGAAGAAGACACTATCGAGATTAAAGATAAGTCAAAACAATTAGCCATCATCGATATTGCTTTAGCTAATAAAGAGAGAGATATTCCTGAATACTTGCAAGTAGATGAAAAGAAAAGAACTATTAAATTTGTGAGAACACCAAAGTTTGAAGAAGTTCCTTACCCTGTCGTTATGGAGCCAAACCTAGTAATCGAATATTACTCTAGATAATATTATTTTTTATACCCTATACCTTTTTCGTCAAAAATTTTTTTAAGTTCACCGTTCTCAAACATTTCTTTGATTATATCACATCCACCGATGAATTCTTTTTTTATATAAAGTTGAGGGATCGTTGGCCACTCACTATATATCTTAATACCTTCACGAATTTTTTGATCTTTTAATACGTCAACACTTTGATATTTAACTTCCAAAATTTTTAAGATGTTAGAGACAGCCATTGAGAAACCACATTGTGGAGCTTCTGGACTTCCTTTCATGAATAAACAAACATCGCTATTATTTATTGAATTTTCTATCTGTTCTTTAACTTGTTGATCCATTAATTTTCCTTTGTCTTTAGTGCTAGAGCATGAAGCTCATTTCCCATTTTTCCTTTTAAAGCATCATACACCATTTTATGTTGTTGTACTTTATTTTTACCTTTAAATTGAGAAGAAGTCACTGTGGCGGAATAGTGATTCCCATCACCAGCTAAGTCTTGAATATCAATAACAGCATCTGGCAAAGCCTCTTTAATCATTTTTTCAATTTCTTTTAAATCCATCGCCATAATTAACTCATGTATTTATATAACCAACCTTTATAAAATTCTGTCACCTTGTCCACTGTAAAAGTTGGCTCATCATTTATGATAATCTCTTTATCTGTTGTTTCTCCTAATAAATCAAAATGCACAGAGTTTTTCTTTAAAATACTCTCTACTTTTTTAAGATTATTTTTCTCTACTTCAATAATGTATCTTCCTTGATCCTCAGAAAAAAAATATTGATAAATATTTGTTAAATTCTTGAATTTATAAAATTTAATTCCCTTACTGCCTGCTATACACATCTTTAAAGCACCAATCATTATTCCACCCAGAGATACGTCGTGGACTGATAACGCTAATTTTTCTTTAATAATTTTAAGAATTGTTTCCCCATTATTTTTTTCATTAAATAAATTTATTTCAGGCGGTGGTCCTTTTTTTTCATCTAAAATTACATTTGCAAAGATACTTTGATCTAAATTTCCTTCTGTTTTTCCAATAACTAAAACTAAGTTTTCTTTTGATTTAAACTTCATGGTCATTAAATTTTTATAGTCTTTTATTAAACCAACACCTCCAATTGTAGGTGTAGGTTTTATTCCTTTATCTTTTGTCTCATTGTAAAATGATACATTTCCCGAAACGACAGGGAAATTTAAATATTTGCTAGCTTCATTAATTCCATCAATGCATTCAACAAATTCACCCATATTTTCTTTTTTTTCTGGGTTTCCAAAATTTAAACAATTCGTTATTGCTATGGGTTCTGCACCAACTGAAACTAGATTTCTCCAAGCTTCACAAACAACTTGTTTTCCTCCGGTGAATGGATGTGCATGACAATAAGATGCGGACGAGTCAACTGATGAAGCTACAGCTTTTTTGGTACCGTGTACTCTAACAACACCTGCATCACCACCAGGTTTTTGAATTGTATCTCCCATAACAGTATGATCATATTGTTCCCATATCCATTGCTTAGAACAAATATTTGGATGAGAAATCATTTTTTTAATGACATCATTAAACTTTAATTTTTTAAAATCATTATTTGAAAATTTAATCTTTTGAGGAAGTTTGGTTTTTTTCCAAGGTCTATCATACATAGGAGCTTCATTTGCTAAAAATTTAATTGGTACATTTGCTACTTTTTCTTTTTCAAAATAAAGCTCAATATTTTTGGAATTAGTTGTTTTTCCTATTACTGCAAAATCTAGGTTCCATTTATCAAATATTTTTTTTGCACTATCTTCCTTCCCATTTTCTAAAACTATCAACATTCTTTCTTGGCTTTCAGACAACATAATTTCATAAGGTGTCATCTTTTCTTCTCTGCATGGTACTTTATCCAAATGTAATTCAATTCCTAAATTTCCTTTTGATGCCATTTCAATACTTGATGAAGTCAATCCTGCAGCACCCATATCTTGAATAGCAATAATAGATTTGTCAGACATTAATTCTAAGCAAGCCTCTAAAAGAAGTTTTTCAGTAAAAGGATCCCCAACTTGAACGGTTGGTTTTTTTTCCTCTATTTTGTCATCAAATATTGCTGATGCCATACTTGCCCCATGAATACCATCTCTGCCAGTTTTCGATCCAACATATATAACTGGTTTATTTATCCCTGCAGCTTTTGAGTAAAAAATTTTATTTTTATTTACCAAACCTAATGTCATTGCATTTACTAAAATATTTCCATTATAAGATTGATCAAAACAAGTCTGACCAGCTATGGTTGGAACCCCAATACAATTTCCATAACCTCCAATTCCTTTAACAACACCCCTTAATAAATTTTTAGTTTTTTTGTGTTGTGTGGAGCCAAAATGAATTGAATTCAAGTTTGCAATTGGTCTTGCACCCATTGTAAAAACATCTCTCATTATTCCACCAACACCTGTTGCTGCACCTTGGTACGGTTCTATAAATGAGGGGTGGTTATGACTTTCAATTTTAAAAACTATTGCATCGTCATCGCCTATATCAATTACGCCAGCATTTTCACCTGGTCCCTGGATTACTTTTTTTCCCTTAGTATTTAATTTTTTCAAATGTAATCTTGAAGATTTGTAGGAACAATGCTCATTCCACATTGCTGAAAAAATTCCAAGTTCTGTTAAATTTGGAACACGCTTTAACAAATCACAAATTTTTTTGTATTCATCAGGCTTTAAACCGTGATCTACAGCAATTTGTTCATTAACTTCCATTATTTCAAATTCTTTAATAAATTTTCAAAAAATATTGAACCATCTTCACCAGATAAACTTTGATCTATCATTCGCTCTGGGTGAGGCATCATTCCTAAAATATTTTTCTTTTCATTAAATATTCCAGCAATATTTTTCATTGCACCGTTTGGATTTGATTTATCATCTACTTTTCCATCAGAGCTACAATAGTAAGCCGCAATTTGATTATTATCTTCTAAGGACTTTAATTCGTCTTTGGTACAAAAATAGTTACCTTCATTATGGGCTATATGAAGTTCTAAAACATCTTTATCTATATTTTCAAAAAATTTGTTTTCACTATTGTTGATTTTGACAAATATATTTTTACAAATAAACTCAATATTTTTATTTTGTTGAAGAACACCTTTTAGTAGACCAGTTTCTGTTAAGATTTGAAACCCATTACAAATTCCTAAAACCAAACCCCCAGAGTTTGCAAAATCTATAACTGATTGAATGATTTTTGATTTTCCAGCTATACTTCCACATCTAAGATAATCCCCATAAGAAAATCCACCTGGCAAAACAATTAAGTCACTTTTGGGCAATTTATCATCGTCATGCCAGACCATTTTGTTTTTAAAACCAAATTTTTTTAAAGCAACATCCATATCCCTATCACAATTAGATCCTGGGAATATAATGACCGATGAGTTCATTAAATAATTTTAAAATCCTCAATGACTTGATTAGCTAGAAGCTTTTTACAAATTTCTTCTGCAGATTGTTTTGATTTTTGTTCATCACTTTCATCAATATCTATATCAAAATATTTTCCTTGCCTTACATCTTTAACGTTTGCAAAACCCATTCCATTTAAAGTTTGTTGTATTGCTTTACCTTGAGGATCAAGAACTCCAGATTTAAGAGTAACAATTACCTTTACTTTCATTTATTTTTTGTTTTTTACCGCTTTTGGTTTTTCAAAATTGACAGCTTGTATGTTGGATTGTTCGTGTAGAATACCTAATCTTTTTGCTACTTCTTGATAAGCATTAATTAAATTTCCAAGATTATTTCTAAATCTATCTTTATCTAATTTTTTATCTGTCTTATTGTCCCATAATCTACATGTGTCTGGACTTATTTCATCTGCTAGCAATACATCTGTTTTGCCATTATTTTTAATTCTTCCAAATTCAACTTTAAAATCTACAAGTTTGATGCCAACACCTCTAAACATTCCTACCATGAAATCATTAATTCTTAGTAGTTGTTTATCTATTTTTTCTATTTCTTTTTTATTTGCCCATTTAAAAGTATAGATATGTTCTTTAGATATAAGAGGATCTCCTAGTTCATCGTTTTTTAAACAATATTCAATTAATGGATCTTCTAAAATGGTACCGTCCTCTATTCCAAGTCTTTTTGTAAGAGAACCAGTTGCAATATTTCTCACAATAAATTCAATCGGAATAATTTCCACATGTTTTATAAGCTGCTCCCTCATATTTAGTCTTTTTATTAAATGATTTTTTATTCCAACTTGATCTAAATTCATTAAAATATGTTCTGAAATTCTATTATTTAAAACACCTTTACCTTCAATTTTTGCTTTTTTCTGGTTATTAAAAGCGGTTGCATCATCTTTAAAATGCTGAATTACAAAGTCTTTATTGTCAGTAGCAAAAATAACTTTTGCTTTACCTTCATATAATTTCTTCCCTTTTTTCATTATCTAAAAACTCTTCTAAAAATATAATTTACATTTTTTAAATGCTTTGAATATGTAAACACTTTATCAATTTTTTTTTCAGAAATTAGGGATGTAATTGATTTATCCTTTTTAACCAGTTCAATTAGATTTGTATTCTTATTAAAGCTATTAATCGCATGCATTTGAATTTTTTTATAAGCCTTTTCTCTTGAAAGACCAACTTTTGTAAGTTCTAGCATCATTTCTTGTGAAAAAATTACTCCTTTAGTTATATTAAGATTTTTCATCATATTTTTTGGATAAATAATCATATTATCCACAAGATTTGTAAGTCTAAATAAAGCAAAATCTAAAGTAATATTAGCATCAGGACCTATATTTCTCTCTACGCTAGAGTGAGATATATCTCGCTCATGCCAAAGAGCAATATTTTCTAATGCAGGAATAACACTACTTCTTACAAGTCTTGCAAGCCCTGTTAAGTTTTCACTTAGTATTGGATTTTTTTTATGAGGCATTGCTGAAGATCCTTTTTGACCTTTTGAAAAAAATTCTTGTAACTCATAAACTTCAGATCTTTGTAAATGCCTAATCTCAGTTGCAAATCTTTCAATGGATCCAGCTATAATTCCTAAAACAGAGAAATAATACGCATGTCTATCTCTTGGAATAATTTGGGTTGATATTGGTTCAGGCTTTAGTTTTAATTTTTTTGACACGAAAACTTCCACTCTTGGATCTATATTCGCAAAAGTCCCAACTGCTCCAGAAATAGCACATGTTGAAACTTCATTTATAGCATTTTCTAATCTTTTTTTATTTCTCTTAAATTCCTCGTAATAAGTAGCTAGCTTTAGTCCAAATGTTATTGGTTCAGCATGAATGCCATGACTTCTTCCGATACATGGTGTCATTTTATGCTTTAAAGCTTTTTTTTTAATTACAGATAATAATTTCTCTATATCTTTCATCAAAATTTTACCTGATTGAACTAGCTGAATATTGAAACTTGTATCAACCACATCTGATGATGTCATTCCCTGATGTAGGTATCTTGCTTTAATTCCTGCTCTCTCAGTTATTGAAGTGAGAAAGGCAATTATATCATGTCTTACTTTATCTTCGATTTGATGAATTCTTTTAACATTGATTTTACCTCTTCGTCTAACTACAGAAGCTACGCCTTTAGGGATAATCTTAAATTTTTCCATTGCTTGTGCTGCAGCAATTTCAACATCAAGCCAAATTTTATATTTATTTTCCTCTGACCAAATTTCTGTAAGTTCTTTTCTTGAATATCTCGATATCATTAATTGTAAGGAGGCTCCTTATAACCTTTAACAGATTCTGTAAAAATTTCATAACCATTTTCTGTAATACCGACGGTATGTTCGAATTGTGCAGATAAAGTTTTATCTTTTGTAACTGCTGTCCAACCATCATTTAAAACTTTAGTGTGATACTTTCCAGCATTTATCATTGGCTCAATAGTAAAAGTCATTCCTGGTTTTAATTCGTCTCCAGTATCTTTCGAACCATAGTGAAGAATATTTGGCTCTTGATGAAAATTTGTTCCTATTCCATGACCACAAAAATCTCTTACTACTGAGAAACCATTTTTTTCTACAAAAGATTGTATCTCATGACCAATATCACCAATTCTTTTTCCAGGCTTTAATATCTTAATTGCTCTATTAAGAGACTCATAAGTAACGCTAATAAGTTTTTTTGATTTTACAGAGATGTCACCAACAGTATACATTCGACTAGTGTCCCCATAGTGATCATTGATTATAGCGGTTACATCTATATTAACAATATCTCCATCTTGAAGTGTTCTGTCACCAGGTATACCGTGACAAACAACATGATTAAGCGAAGTGCAAATTGATTTTTCAAATCCTCTATAGAATTGAGGGGCAGAATATCCACCGTTATCTCTTATAAATTCATAACAAAGTTTATCAATATGATTTGTTGCTGTTCCTTCTTTTACATAATCTGTAACCATGTCTAAAGTTTTAGATGCCAAAGAACCGGCAATTCTCATTTTTTCAAATTTTTCCAAATAGTTACTCATCAATAATATCTATTTTTTTTTCTATCCTGATTTCTTTATCGTTTAATTTACATCTATAAGCTAAAAATTTGACACCATCTTTTTTAACTTTTAAATAATTCTTATAATATTCAGCGTCGATGTCTTTAGCTATTTTAAATTTATTTATACCTTCAATTTGAGTTAAAAATAAGACAAATGGTTTAAAGCCTTTTTTTATTGATTCAGCTAACTTAATTAAATGTTTTGAGCCTCTGGTTGTTATAGCATCTGGAAACTCTGCAAAGTTTTTACTCCTTAAAAGAGTTACATTTTTTACTTCGAGTAAATTTTTATCACATAAAAAATCAAACCTTGTATCATCTGAATATTTAAATTCTGGTTTAATTTCTTTAACATTTTTCATTTCTTTAATTAATTTTTTATTAAGACCGTCCAATACTATTTTGTTTGCTCTGTGAGTGTTAACACCAATCAAATGATTATTTGATTTAATCATTTCTAATGTAAATTTTAGTTTTCTTTTTGGATCATTATTTTTGGAAACAAAAACTGTGTTTCCTGGTTCCAAAAGACCCATCATTGAACCGGTGTTAGGACAATGTGCGGTAATTTTCGAATTATTTACTTTGATATCAACAAAAAATCTTTTATACCGCTTGATTAGTTTGCCTTTGATTAAAGTATTGGTAAATTTCATATTTATTAATTTATATTTGTATATGAAAAATAAAAAAGAGATAAATGCGGGCATAATCATTATTGGAAATGAAGTTCTTTCAGGAAGGACTAAGGATATTAACACCAGCACTTTATCACTGTGGTTGAATTCGTTGGGTGTGCAGGTAAAGGAAGTAAGAATAATTCCAGATATTGAAAAAGATATTATAGAAACTATAAATACTTTTAAGAATAAATTCTCGTACGTTTTTACAACAGGTGGAATAGGTCCAACCCATGATGATATAACTGCGGCCTCAGTATCAAAAGCTTTTAAAATAGAATATGGTTATCATAAAGAGGCTTTTTCAATTTTAGAAAAATATTACAAGCCAAGTGAATTTAGCGAAGGTAGAAAAAAAATGGCTATGATGCCTGTAACTGCTAAACTTATATTAAATCCTACAAGTGGTGCACCAGGATTTTATGTTGATAATGTTTTTTCCCTTCCAGGAGTTCCTTCTATCTTAAAGTCAATGCTTGGAGGTTTAGATCATTTGATCACTGGTGGAGAACCAATTTTAAGTCATACAATAAATCTTAGAACAGTCGAAAGTGAAATTGCAAAATCTTTAACCAAAGTTCAAAATAACAATCAAGATGTTGAAATTGGAAGTTATCCTTTCTTTCGTGCAGGAAAACTAGGTGTTTCTATTGTTGTAAGATCTACTGATAAAACTAAAATTGACACTTGTAATAATGAAATTTTGAAATTTGTTGAAGAACAAAAAATTCAAATAGTTAATGAGGTATAATGTTATATTTTGCTTATGGTAGTAACCTTCATCAAGATCAGATGAAAAAAAGATGTTCTGGTTGTAAGTATTTAAAAAAACATATTCTTCAAGATTATCGATTAACTTTTAGAAGCGAGTTATGTGTAGCGGATATAGAATATAAAAAAGGATCTAGTGTACAAGGAGCATTGTATGAAATAACAGATAAAGACGAGTCTTGTCTTGATAAATATGAAGATTTTCCTATTCTTTATAAAAAAATTTTTTTTAAATACGAGGGCAGGGAAGTAATGGCATACTCAATGGAAAAAAAAACTCCTTTTAAATATCCGAGCACAAGATATTTGAACATCATTAAGCAAGGTTATAAAGACTGCGATCTAGATATAAAATTTTTAGCTGAAGCCTTAAAAGGTTAAGATGTTATCAAAATTTCAAATCTTCAAGCTAGGTTTGTTTGATGTAGCTCCTCATTTGTTATCAGTGGTACCCTTTGGAATAATATTTGGAGCAATTGGTATTGAATTAGGTTTTGATCCAATCATGACTTATGCTACTTCATTAATAATATTTGGGGGTGCTTCACAAATTGTCTTTTTACAACTGCTATCTGGTGGAGCATCCTCTCTTATTGCTATCACTTCAGTTGGTGTAATAAATTCTAGACATTTACTTTATGGAGCTGTTTTATCAGAATATTTAAATAAGTTGTCATTAATAAAAAAACTTTTTATTTCATATTTTATTGTTGACCAAGGTTTTGCAGTTTCAAACATCTATTTTAAAAAAAACAAAGAGCAAAATTTTAATCATTACCATTTGTTAGGCTCAGGAATAACTCTCTGGATATGTTGGCAAATTTCTACAATAATTGGAATATTTTTAGGATCTATTGTCCCAGAAACATTAGGTTTAAAATTTGCTATCCCTTTAACTTTTATAGCAATTATTATTAATGAATTAAGAAAATTAGATCATTTAATGGTCATGATTATTTCGGGTTTAGCTGCAACTTTTTTTTATAACGCACCATTTAAATCGTATATTTTAATCTCGCCCCTAATCGGTTTATTTGCGGCTTATCTAATATTAAAATTTAAAAAATGACTTGGACTTCAATATTTATTGCAGGATTTATTACTTACCTTACTAGAATGGGAATGATTACATTAATAGATAAAGATGTTTTTAATGAAAATTTTAGAAAGATTTTAAATTATGTTCCCTCAGTTGTTTTTCCATCTATAATCTTTCCAGGCATTCTTTTAGATGATTTTGGAACATTAGTAGCTATTACGGATCCTAAAATTTATGGTGCTCTTACAGCAATAATTGTTGGACTTTTTTCAAGAAATGTAATTCTTACCATTATATCAGGTTTAATATCATATTGGTTTATAATATTCTTTTTGTAGTAATCGAAAATTTAAATGATAAAATTTTTTGAAAAATGTTTTTTTAAACGAAGAGTTAATTGAATAATTGTAAAGGTTGGATTTGCATGTCCTCCTGTAGGAAAAACTGAACTTCCAATTACATAAATATTTTTTGAACCATGTATTTTTAAATTCTGGTCAACTACAGAGTTTTTCTCATCATTCCCCATTCTGGTCCCACCCATATGATGCCAACCTGACTCCGAAACATATTTTATATTGTCTTCAAAAAGAAATTCTTCACCAATTAATCTTCCAAAGTTTTTTTCAATCAAAAATTCACCTATTTTTTCAAACATTACTCTAGCTGTTTTTCTTACTAAGTCGGATTTTTTGTAAATTAACATTGCTCTATTATTACCAAATTCATCTTTCTCGCCGGTTAAAACAATTTTGTTTGAAATTTCTGGTTCTTGTTCCCATGATGAATATATGGTTGCTCCACACAACAATTTTTTTTCGAATTTACTTAATAATTTTTTCGATATTTTAGGAGATAAACACAAAAGATTTTTAGCTACATTTTTTAAATTAGTATTAGATCTTTCATGAGTAACTAACCAGCAGCATGAATTTGATATTTTTTCTTTATTAATTAGTTTATTGGTTGGTGCAAAACTGTAAGTTTGAGAGTTATCTCCTGCATCAAACATATTTACCCACGGATCAAAACTGCTATTTAAATTTTTTTTTAATCTTTCGTGATCAACAATCGCTTGACCAAGCACCTTAAATGGATGTTCAAACCAATAATTACCGATTGGTAAATTTTTTGAAAATAAATCTTTATTTTTGGATTTTTCCAGAAGCAAAATTCTAGAGTTTTCTATTCCGCCTGTAGCCAAAACAAATATTTTACCATTTAATTTAAAAAAGTTTTTATCATCTTTAGAGTAACATTTTACATTTTTAGTATAAAAATTTTCACCGTTTATTTCAGTCATAGTAGTTCTTAAAAATAAATGAATATTTCTTGAATCTTTTATTTGAGGAAAATAATCATCAGAAAAATTTGACTTTGATTGTTGATATTCAATTATATCTAAGTCTTCATTTAAATTTTCATTTCTGAATGAATTTTTTATTTTAAAAATTTTTGCAGTTTCTGAGCTATATTCATCTAAATCTTTTTTTTCTATTGGCCATTTTAAAAAATCATGTTTATCGAGATTTCTACATGAACCACCCCAATGACCAGTTGTTCCACCAAACATAGAGAGTCTAGCTTCATCTAGATCTCTTGGAAAATCACCTTCTACACTTCCCTTATAATATTGTTGTGAATTTTCTGAATAATACCTTTCACCAGATTCAACCAATGCAACTTTTAAATCAGTTTTATTAAATTGAAGAGATAAAGTAATACCAGCTGGTCCAGCTCCTATTATTACAATATCATAATCTAAATTTTTTGAATTTTCATTGGCTAACATTTAAATATCTTCATTAGATAATAACCAATATTTATTACCAATTTTAACTTTTTTAATAATATTATTATTTTCTATAAATTTAGGTTTAATTAAAAAAAATAAAGTTGAAATTATAGAATAATATAAAAATTTTCTTCTTTTCATAATTTAAAATTATACTTTTAGATGATAATAATAGTTTTGTAAATTTTTTAGATCTAAGAATTTGATAAGTTTTATAGGCATTAATTTAAGTAGACATATTGTAATTTCAAAGTTTAAAAAAATATAGTAAGAATAAACATCAAAAATATAAAAAATAAAATTCGATTTTTTAATGACAAAAAAAAATTTTTTTAAATATCTCATAATTTTTTTTACTTTTCTTATATTCATAATTTTTTCAGTTAATTTCACTTTTGGTTTTTTACAAAACAAAATAGTTTCGATTATAAATTCTGGAAAGTTTGAAAATTATATTATGCATAGATTAGATCATTATTTAGAAAAAGCTGGTCAAGGAGAACTTTCACAACAAGAAATAGATAAATATTCGATAATTTTAGATAAGATTTACAAGAAGTATAAGCCAGTAATTGAAAATTTAAAAAAAAATAACTGAGAAGACTTTATACTTAATCAGAAATGAAGCTTACTTTAGATATAAAAATAGCAATATTTATCTTTTTTCTTAGCTTAGTAGGTACAATTTTTCAGTCTTTATACATTTATGACTCTTTTCATTGGGCAGTAATTCAAAGTTCAGTTGATTTTAATAATGGTCTGTTACCATACAAAGATTTTTTCGTACATTATGGACCTCTCCATACTTTAAATAATTCCTTAGCTCTTTATTTTTCAAATAATGATTTGATAAGCACCATGGTTTTATCTGGTATATCATTTTCTTTAGGCAATATCTTAATTTTTTTAATTTCAAAGAAAGTTTTTGATTTAAAATTTTCAATTTATTTACCAATAATAATTTTTTTATTACATCCTTATTCAAATCAACCCTGGCCAAACTATCAATTTCTTTTTTTTATAACATGCTCCTTGTTGTTTCTTTTTTACAAAAAAAGTTTTTATCTGTTTCTTTCAGGACTTTTCTTATCTTTATCTAGCTTAACTTATGAAAATTTCTTAATTATAACGCCTTTAATACTAATTTTATATTTCTGGGTTAACCATAATTTAAGAGATAATTTATTTTTATTCTTAGGCTTTGTTTTGCCTTTAGCATTTTTCCATCTATACCTATTTCATTTGAATTTACACTCTTACTGGTTCAAAACCTTTGATTTAAACTCGGTTTTTTTAGAAATAAATGGAACTTCTTTGAAAGAATTAATTTTTACTTTTTTTTATGAATTTTTTTATAAAAGTTTTTTCAATATTTTTTCGGAAAGTTATTTTTTAATATTTTTTTTAATATTAATTTCATGTTTATTTTTTTTATTTTCAATATTTCTTAAATTTAAAAAAAAAGAAAATATTTCTCAACAAGATAAGTATCTTTTTGTAATATCTATAATTTCAATTCTGATGTTAGGATCTGCCTTACACAAAATAAATATTTTTAGATTTTCAACTGGTCCAATTATTGGAGTAGTAGTTTTGATCTTTGTAATTGAAAAATATATATTTAAATACAAAAATATAATTTTGTTTTTTTTAATTTCTTTATTGTTTTCGTCTGCGTTTGTTCCGTATAAGCAAGAAAACAACAGATTTTTCCCAAATTTTGAGCAAGTAAAATCTAGTTATAATGAAAAAAGTATTGATTTATTTAAATCTCAAAAATGGAGCAATGAAACCTGGTCTTTTATTTTAAAAATCGATGAAACAAGTAAAAACATTAAAACTAGATGTAATAACGTAGAATATTTTTTAAACTTCACAAAAGATGGATTCATTTACATGATTTCAAAAAAATATTTAGACACAAATCAATATATTTATTGGTATGATAGAACAAAATTCTTTGAGAAACTAAATAACC
This sequence comes from uncultured Pelagibacteraceae bacterium, assembly GCA_902597055.1. Taxonomy (GTDB): domain Bacteria; phylum Pseudomonadota; class Alphaproteobacteria; order Pelagibacterales; family Pelagibacteraceae; genus Pelagibacter. Next base: position 77,096 of record CACJWG010000001.1, read on the forward strand.
ATTTTAATTCTGATATGGATAAACTTTTAAAAAAATCAATTATTGAAAAAAATACTTTAATATTTGTTGACAGTAGAAATATAAATTATTTAAAGAAAAACTTTGACTTTAAAAATTTTAAAATAAAAGACCTTCCATATACATATCAACAAAAAAGCAATTTTTTTATATATCCAAAAAAATGTGATTATTAACCAAAAAATCTTAATTTTTATTAATTTTTGTACTAAAGTAAAGTTTAACCAAGCCAATAAAAGAGTTTAGTATTTCATTAAAATTAACTTTACTCTCACCCCTTACTCTATTGACAAAAATTGTAGGTATTTCAGATATCTTAAAGTTATTTTTATAAAGTTCTAAAACAATTTCTGATAAAAGTATAAATCCAGTTGACTTTGAATACTCACATTTTTTTATGACGTGTTTCGCAGCATTTTTATCATAAAACCTAAAACCATTCGTATAGTCATTGATCGGTACTTTAAGCAAAAATTTAGCTAAAAAATTGGAAAATTTTGACAACAAATGTCTACTTAATGGCCAATTTATAATTTTGCTTCCCTCAACATATCTACTTGCAATAAGAAAATTCAAATTTTCCTTTTGAAAATAATCAATATTCTTTTTTAATTCTTTTGGATCGTGTGAAAAGTCTGCATCCATCTCAATGAAAATTTTATTTTTTTCTTTTAATAGGCCCTCTTTAATACCCTCCAAAACAGCTGATCCTCTACCTAATTTTGATCCTCTGTGAATATAGCTTACATTATCAATTTTTTTTAAAGCATCCAATTTGTCGACAGAGTCATCAACAACAACTATATTTACGTTTTCTATAAGTTTAGTAATTTCTTCAATTAATTTGAAAATATTTTCTTTTTCATTATAAGTTGGAATAATAATACAGATCATCAAAATTTAATTAATGTATTTTAAATTAAAAAATATAAAATAACTACAATGAAAAGCAGAATAATTTATCCTCTACTAGAAAATGCATTTAACAAATCAGATATTAAAGAGGCACAAAAGGTAATAAATACTCAACGGCTTACTATGTCAGTGATTACCTCAAGATTTGAAAAAGAGTTTGCTAAGTATTTTGGGTCTAAATATGCTGTAATGGTTAATTCTGGATCCTCTGCAAATTTATTATCAGTTTTTGTTGCAAAGTATCTACACAAAATAAAGAATAATGATGAGGCAATAATACCATCTGTTTGCTGGTCAACATCTTTATGGCCGATTGTCCAAGCAGGTTTGAAACCAGTTTTTGTAGATGTAAATTTAAAAAATTACAATGCTTTAATTGATCAAATAATTTCTAAGATAAACCGTAAAACGAAATTAATTATGTTAGTTCATGTTTTAGGCACCTCAATTGATGTAGTAAAACTAAAGAATAAAATTAAAGGTAAAAAAATTGTTATAATTGAAGACACATGTGAGTCTCTTGGAGCTAAATTAAATAACAAATATTTAGGAAATTTTGGAGATTTTGCGTCCTATTCATTTTATTATTCACATCAAATAACGTGTGGTGAGGGAGGAATGGTAACTACAAATAGTAAAAAAAATTATAACCTTTTAAAGATTATGAGAGCTCACGGGTGGGATCGTGATTTAAATAAAAAAAATGAAAAAAATTTTAATTTTGTAAATATGGGTTTTAACTTAAGACCTCTAGAGGTATCAGCTGCTATTGCATCGAACCAGCTAAAAAGACTAAAGTCATTTGCATTTGTGAGAGACTTAAATCGGAATAATATTATAAATTATTTAAAAAGACACAAAAATTGGGATAATCAATTCAGATTTGTTGAGCCTGAAAAAAACTCTACACCTTCATGGTTTGGTTTACCTATGCTTATTACCAAGAAGTATTTAAGATTCAAAAAAAATATAATCAAAAATTTAAATAACAAAGGTATTGAGACCAGACCAATTATCAGCGGTAATTTTCTTAATCAAAAAGCTGCTTATATTTACAAGTTAAAAAATAAAAAAGACTATTTCCCAAATGCAGATTATATTGAAAAAGCCGGATTTTTTATTGGTCTACATACGAAACTTACATCCAAAAAAAAAATTAAAATATTATCAAATGAACTTTTGAGAATAAAAATTGATTAAAATAGGTCTAACAGGTTTTAGTGGAATATTAGGTAAAAGTTTATCAAGCTTGATCTCAAAGAAAAAAAAATATAGAATTTACAAATATAGGCATAACATTCTTAATAAAAAAAAAGTTTTTAATTGGATTGAAAAAAATCAATTTAATGTAATTATTCATTTAGCCGCGTTGGTGCCTACCCAAAAAGTAAATAAAAATTTTTCTTTATCTAAAAGAACAAATATACAAGGCACTAAAAACCTAATTGATGGAATAAATAAATTACAAAAAGAAAGTCTTTATTTCCTTTTTTCTTCTACCTCTCATGTCTATAATTTTAACTTGAAAAAAAATAGTGAAGGTTCGAGAATTTTCGGTATATCCAAGTATGGTAAAACAAAAATTGCTGCAGAAAAATACATTCAAACAAAATCGAATAAAATTAATGTTTGTATAGCTAGAATAAGTAGTTTGGTATCAGAAAAACAAACTAATAATTTTTTTTTACCTAACTTAATAAGAAAAGGTAAAAGCAAAAATATTATTCAATTACAAAATTCTAATGTAGTAAGAAATTTTATTCATGTTAGTGACGTATCCAAAATATTACTTAAACTTATTGAAAAACGAGTGAAAGGTACTATTAATGTTTCAACGAGTGAAAGAACTCATTTTAAAAAATTATTTGCCTTACTTTCCAAAAAATATAACTTCAAAATTCAGTCAAATAATTTGAAGCCAGAATATTTAGATTTATCTAATAATTTTTTGTTAAAAAAAATAGGATCATATAATTTTATGAAATTAGAAAAAATTATAGAAAAAATTTATAGCAATAGATATCAAAAATAAAAAAGTTGGGATTTACAGTGTAAATTAACCTATAAAATAAAAAAATTTACTTATTAATCTTGTTCAATTATAAATATTAGAATAAATACTCATGAAAATAACAGATGCCCTCGTGGTGAAATTGGTAGACACAAAGGACTTAAAATCCTTGCCCTTTTGGGAGTGCCAGTTCGAGTCTGGCCGAGGGCACCACTCATGAAAAACATACAAATTATTTCAGACAAAAATTCAAGATCTTTAAAAATTAAGAAATCTTTGTTAAACATACTTAAAAGGACCAAAGTAATTAAATCAAATAGAATAATAGTGATTGGAGGCGATGGTTTTATGCTTCAAACTTTAAAAAAAAATAATAAAACCAGAAGATTATTTTATGGTGTCAATTCAGGTAACTACGGTTTCTTAATGAATAAATTTTCAAAAAAAAATTTTGTTAAAAACTTTACTAAATCAAAAACTGTTTCAATTTCACCTCTAGAAATGACTGTTAAAAATAATTCAAATAATACAAAAAAATACTTAGCTATAAATGAAGTATCAATATTGAGGCAAAGTAGACAGGCGGCTTCATTATCAATTAATTATGGTTCAAAACAAATAATTAAAGAATTAGTTTCAGATGGTGTCCTTGTATCCACTCCTGCGGGGAGTACAGCTTACAATTTATCTGTACACGGTCCAATACTGAGTTTGAATTCTAAAAAATTATCAATTTCACCAATAAGTCCATTTCGACCAAGACGATGGAAAGGTAAAATTGTCAGTGATAGATCAAAAATAGTAATAAGAAATTTAAATCCAAAAAAAAGACCGATAAGTGCAGTTGCTGATAATGTTGAAGTTAGAAATGCAAAAAATATCGTTATTAAAACTAATCAAAAAATAAAATTTAATCTTTTATACGATCAGAATAGAAGTCTTCAAAAAAAAATAAAATTAGAACAATTGAGAAGAGAAACATCTTGATGGTGCCCCCGCACGGACTCGAACCGCGGACCTATTGATTACAAATCAATTGCTCTACCAGCTGAGCTACAAGGGCAACGCCATTCTTTTATATCAAAAATTTAAAAAACTCTAATTGAAATTTTAATTTAATTTTTTGATTAATTTGGTATTCATAATGGATTATGCACCTCACAGACAACATTTCGAATAAAATTATTTACTGGTTCTTAATAATTTTAGGTATTTTAACAATTTTATATCAAATTAACTTCGATGATTTATGGTTAGATGAGATGGCATCATTCTGGGTTGCTGATCCAACCCTATCTTATGCTGAATTTATTGAAAGACAAAAATTAGTTGATTGGCACAATCCAATTTTATTCAATATAATTCTAAAAAACTTTTTAAATCTTGTAGGTTATAATCCTGACCTTTCAAGATATTTACCTTTTGTATTTGGTGCTCTATCTTTTATTGTGATAGGACAAATTTCTTATCAAGAAAAAAAAGATAATTCATTTATTTTAACAACATTTTTTGCTTGCTCTAGTATTTATATAATCAAATATTCTCAAGAACTTAGACCATATTCTCTTTTATTATTTGCGAGTTCACTTAATATTTTTTTTTATATAAGACTATTAAAAGAAACAGAAAAAAAAATTAATAACATAATTTTCTTTATTTTTTTTTCTGTATTAAACTATTCAGTAAATCCATTTGCTTTAATTATTTTATTCTCACAAATTTTTTACTCATTTTTCCGTTTCATACTCTTTAGAAATAGTATTAAAAAATATTTGATAATATATATTGCGATTTTCTTTTTTTATTTATTTTTTAACTACAATTATCTTTTGTATCAAATTACATTTGAAAATTATATGCTCGCAAGTGACATAAAAAATGTAATTGACGGATTATATTTTCCTAGATTTTTTGGATCAAAAATTATGGGATACTTTTTTCTGGTTTTATTATTAACTTTAATTTTTAAACAAAGAAAAAGTTTTTTTTCTAATAATAATAACTACCTGTTTTTTTTGATCATAATAATTTTTAGTTATCTTGTTCCATTGACATATGGATTAATAAGAACTCCTGTCTTACATGACAGATATTTAATTTTTATCTTAATACCAATCTTTGTAATAATCCCTCTCTTGATCAATGAAATTAAAAATATTAAACTAAAAAGATATTTGGTTTCTTTTATAATCCTAATAACATTATCAAATCATTACCTTGAAATTTTTCAAAGGCATAATGCCAAACCTGAATTTAAAAGAACTTTAAACTATATAGATCAAAAAAAAATAGAAAATATTGTGTTAAATCTTCAGGAACCATCATTTCTGGTTTTAAACTATATTAAAAATCTTAAAATTTCACAATTAAATTTTATTTACACAAAATATGAAGATCCTCTACCAAAAAAAAAAAGTTTTTGGTTATTTTGTTATTCAACAGATCCAAATTTTATATGTGAATTCAATAATAACGATAATCTAAAAATAATTGATGCTAAAAAAAATTTATTTGTAGAAACTAAACTGTACTCAGTAAATTAAGTAATTTTTTTATTTTTATTTATGTGGTGAAATACAATTGCTGCTGAGTTAGATATGTTTAGACTGTCAATTTTATCGTTTATTTTTATTTTGACAAAATAGTCGACATATTTCTCTGTTTTTTGGTTCAAACCAAACCCTTCAGAGCCAAATAATAAAACATTATTACCTTTCCAGCTAATGTCAGCGAAATCCTCTTTTGATTTGTTATCAAATGCATATACCCAAAAATTTTTCTCTCTCAAAAATTTTAAAGTTGAATTTATGTTAGAAACTTTAAAGATATTAAGGTGTTCAATTGCACCGCTGCTAGCTTTATACATAGTTTTACTTGTATCTGGGTATAATCTTTCTTTTACAATTAAACCATCAATTTTAAAACTTGCAGCACTTCTTATTACTGAGCCAATATTTCTTGGGTCTGTAACTTCTTGAAGACAGGCCAAGGTAATATTTTCTTTAGTCATTATGAATTCTTTAAGTGTTTCTGAGACTAATGGTTCTATTTCAGCAACATACCCTTGATGAAGTATTTGCTCGTTTTTACAATACTTATCTAGCTCTTTTTTTGTTTTAAAAAAAACTTTTACATCTTTAAGTAAATTTTTATCCTGGTTTTCTCTATTAATACTTTTTTTGCTTTCTTCTGTTAAAAAGATTCTAATTACTTTCCTGTTTGGATTTTTTAAAGCTTCAGTTACAGCATGTTTACCAACTATAAAAAAATTTGAATTTGTCATATTTATCGCAATTTTACTTAATTTTTTTAGTATTTTCTTATAATTTCATATATTGCAATTGTTTTATAAAAATATATAAAACCCCTGTTGTTTAAAGGTTTTTTGAACAAGGGGACGCTTTCCCCTATATTTTAGGAGGGGTACCAAAGCGGTCAAATGGGGCGGGCTGTAAACCCGTTGACTTCGGTCTTCGAAGGTTCGAATCCTTCCCCCTCCACCATTCAAAAAATTTAAACAATTGGAGTGTTAACTTGGTTTTGCGGGTGTAGTTCAATGGTAGAACGCTAGCCTTCCAAGCTGGATGTAAGGGTTCGATTCCCTTTACCCGCTCCAAATTATTAAAATAAAAGAAAAAGTAAGGATAAAAGAATGTCGAAAGAAAAATTTAATAGAAGTAAACCACATTGTAACATAGGTACAATTGGACACGTAGACCACGGTAAAACAACTTTAACTGCGGCTATAACAAAAGTATTATCAGAAAAAGGTGGAGCTCAGTTCACAGCTTATGATCAGATTGATAAAGCCCCTGAAGAAAAAGAGAGGGGTATTACAATTTCAACTGCTCACGTTGAATACGAAACTGAAAAAAGACACTACGCCCACGTAGACTGTCCAGGTCACGCTGACTATGTAAAAAATATGATAACTGGTGCAGCGCAAATGGATGGTGCAATTTTAGTTGTTAACGCTGCTGACGGACCAATGCCGCAAACAAAAGAACACATTCTTTTAGCAAGGCAAGTCGGTGTTCCTGCAATTGTCGTATTCCTAAATAAAGTCGATCAGGTGGATGATAAAGAAATGATAGACTTAGTTGAGGAAGAAATTAAAGAATTACTAACATCATACAAATTTCCTGGAGACAAAACTCCAATTATTAAAGGCTCTGCACTAGCCGCTGTAGAAGGTAAAGATGATGCTATTGGAAAAAATGCGATCATGGAACTAATGAAAGCTGTAGATGATTTTATTCCTCAACCTGACAGACCAAAAGACAAACCTTTCTTAATGCCGGTTGAAGACGTATTCTCAATTTCTGGAAGAGGTACAGTTGTTACAGGAAGAGTTGAACAAGGTGTTGTAAAAACTGGTGAAGAAATTGAAATAGTAGGTATCAGAGATACAAAGAAATCAGTCTGTACTGGTGTTGAAATGTTCAGAAAAATTCTTGATACTGGAGAAGCTGGAGATAATATCGGTGCACTTTTAAGAGGTGTTGAAAGAACAGATGTAGAAAGAGGTCAAGTATTGTGTAAACCTGGATCTGTAACTCCTCATACAAAATTCGAAGCTCAGGCTTATGTTTTGAAAAAAGAAGAGGGCGGTAGGCACACTCCTTTCTTCACAAAATATAGACCTCAGTTTTATTTTAGAACTACCGACGTTACTGGTGAAGTAGAATTGCCTTCGGGTACTGAAATGGTAATGCCAGGTGATGATGCCAAGTTTACAGTTAAATTGATTACACCAATTGCTATGAGCGAAAAATTAAATTTTGCTATTAGAGAGGGTGGAAGAACTGTAGGCGCAGGAGTAGTTACGAAAATTATAGAGTAAACTCCTTTAGGAGTGTAGCTCAATTGGTAGAGCGCCGGTCTCCAAAACCGGAGGTTGGGGGTTCGATTCCCTCCGCTCCTGCCAAAATATTGGAGAACAAATATGAAAAACCCATTAAAATTTTTTCAAGAAGTGAAACAAGAAGCTTTTAAAGTTACTTGGCCAACAGGAAAAGAAACTGTTCAAGGAACTATTATGGTAGCAATAATGGCCATAATTGCTTCATTGTTTTTTTTATTAATTGATCAATTTTATAAATTTTTTTTAGATATCATTCTTAACATAGGAATTTAATGAAAAATTGGTACATAGTTCAATCACATTCAAGCTTTGAAAATAAAGTAGCTCAATTAATTAAAGAAGAGGCTGATAAAGCTAAAATATCTGATAAATTTGAAGAAATTGTAGTACCAACGCATGATGTTACTGAGGTTAAACGTGGTAAAAGAGTTCAAAGAAAAAAGAAGTATTTTCCAGGATATGTGCTAATTAAGAGCGAAATGGATAATAATATTTATCATATGATCAAAGGGATTAAAAAAGTTAGTGGATTTTTAGGAAGCAAAGGTATTCCTGTTCCAGTATCTGATAAGGAAATAGAAAAGATTTTAGGTCAAATAAAGGATGGTGTTGCACAATCAAAATCAACAATAGATTATTCAGTAGGGGAAAAAGTTCAAGTTATAGACGGTCCTTTCGCTTCTTTCTCTGGAATGATAGAAGATATTGATGAGGAAAAATCAAGAGTAAAAGTCTCAGTATCTATTTTTGGAAGACCAACACCGGTAGATTTAGAATTTAATCAGATTGAAAAGGTAAGCTAATGGCAAAAAAAGAAATAAGCGGATATGTTAAATTACAAATAAATGGAGGTCAGGCTAATCCTGCTCCACCTGTTGGACCTGCTTTAGGTCAAAGAGGTATTAACATCATGGAATTTTGCAAAGCTTTTAATGAAAAGACAAAAAACTTTATGGGAAAACCTGTTCCAGTAGTAATAACGGTTTACAAAGACAAAAAATTTGATTTTATAATAAAGTCTCCACCAGCATCACACTTTATAAAGGAAGCTGCAAAATTAAAAAGTGGTTCTCAAGAACCTGGAAGAAATATAGTTGCTTCAATTACAAAAAAACAAGCAGAGGAAATAGCCAAGAAGAAGATGGTTGATTTAAACGCACATGACTTAGAAGAAGCTGTTAAAATAATAGCTGGCTCTGCAAGATCAATGGGTATTGAGGTAAAAGATTAATGAGTTCAAAAAGGTTTAAAAAACTCCCAAGAAATACAAATACTTTGAAGGCCGAACCTATAAATAATTTATTATCTAAGGTGAAAGAAAACTGCACTACAAAGTTTGATGAGTCTCTAGATATAAATATTTTAATTAATAACAAACAAAAAAAAAATGAAATAAATTTAAGATCTATGGTTAATCTTCCAAGTGGAACAGGTAAAAAAGTAAAAGTTGCTGTGGTTTGTGAAGAGAGTAAGTTAAAAGAAGCTAAAGACTCAGGAGCAGATTTAGTTGGAGGTGATGATTTAATTGAAAAAATTAAAAATGGAGAGATGAATTTCGAAAAATTAATTTGCTCATCATCTATGATGATAAAATTATCTAAATTAGGAAAAGTTCTAGGACCTAAAGGATTAATGCCAAATCCAAAACTAGGAACTGTTACAGACAAAATTGATGAAGCAGTTAAGAACGCAAAAGCAGGTCAAGTTGAATTAAAAAATGATAAAGACGGCAATATTGGTTTAAGTATAGGAAAAAAATCTTTTTCTGATGATAAACTTATCAAAAATTTCAATGCAGTAATCAGTTCACTTGAGAAAGAAAAGTCAAATTTAACAATAAAAGGTGATTTAATTAAATCTACTTATATTACATCTACAATGGGTGTTTCATACAAGATAAAATTAGAAAAGAGTTTTTAATTATGATGAGCAAAGAAAAAAAACAGGTTTATATTAGCGAAATGTCTTCGCAGCTAGACAAAGCCGAAGCTGTTATTGTTGCTCATTATCAAGGTTTAACAGTTAAACAACTTGATGAATTAAGAAAAAAAATGCGTGAACATGGAATACAATTTAAAATTACAAAAAATAGAATTACAAAATTAGCACTGGAAAAGACGAGCAGAAAAGATTTATCAAATTTATTCTCTGGTCCTACAGCTGTTGCAATGTCAGATGATGCAATAACTTCAGCAAAAATTCTAACTAATTTTTCAAAAGAGAATCAAAATTTAAAAATTCTTGGTGGTATAATGGGTAAAGACATATTAGATGTTGCGGGTGTTAAAAATATTGCAACTTTGCCGACCTTGGATGAGGCTAGAGCAAAAATCGTTGGTATTTTAAGCTCTCCAGCACAAAAAATCGCAAGTATTTTGCTTGCACCCGGCTCAAAAATCGCTATTTTAGCGCTCGAAAAATCAAAAAAATAACTTAGGACATATTTGTTATGGCGGACTTAAATAAAATCATAGACGAACTATCTAAATTAACTGTTGTAGAAGCAGCAGAACTATCAAAGCAACTTGAAGAAAAATGGGGTGTGACAGCAGCAGCGGCGGTAGCAGCACCAGCAGCAGGAGCAGCAGCTGGAGGAGCACCTGCAGAAGAGAAAAATGAATTTACAGTTGTACTAGCTTCAGCAGGGGATAAAAAAATTAACGTTATTAAAGAAGTTAGAGCAGTTACAGCACTTGGTTTAAAAGAAGCTAAAGACTTAGTTGAGGGTGCACCAAAAGAAATTAAATCTGGTGTAAGCAAAAAAGATGCCGAAGAGATGAAGAAAAAACTTGAGGCAGCTGGCGCTAAAGTAGAGCTTAAATAAAGAATTAAAAAAATTATAGGCTGTTTTAATTTTTTAAAGCAGTTGGAATAGATGCAATTATCTTTTACAAAAAAAAAAAATATTAGAAAAAATTTTGGAAAATTAAAAGAAAGTTTATCAATACCAAACCTAATAGAAGTTCAAAAAAATTCATATAAAGAATTAACAGAGTTTAAGGAAGATGTAGCCCCTCAATTTATAAAAGGTTTTGATCGCGTTTTTAAAAGTATTTTTCCCATAGAAGATCTTAACGATAAGGCAACCTTAGAATATATAAGCTATAAATTGGAGAAACCTAAATTTGATGTAGAGGAATGTATACAAAGAGGTCTGACTTACTCATCGGCATTAAAATGCAATTTACGTTTAGTTGTCTACGAAATAAATCAAGAAAACAATACTAAAGATATTTTATCAGCAAAAGAACAAGAAGTTTACATGGGCGAAGTTCCGATGATGACAAACAGCGGTACTTTTATCACAAATGGTGTGCAGCGTGTTGTAGTTAATCAAATGCACAGAAGTCCAGGTGTATTTTTTGATCATGATAAAGGAAAGTCTCACGCAAGTGGAAAACTACTTTTTAATTGTAGAGTGATACCTAATAGAGGCTCATGGCTCGACTTTGAATTTGATGTAAAAGACTTATTGTATTTTAGAGTTGATCGAAAGAAAAAAATACTTGTTTCAACACTGTTATTAGCCTTAGGTTTTAACAAACCTGACATAGTAAAAGAATTTTATGAAAAGGAAATTTATACTTATGATGAAAAAGAGAAGAAATGGAAAACAAAATTTAATCCTGAAAACTACAAATCCAAAAATTTTACAGAGGAAATTATTGATGCAAAAAATAAAAAAACTATAATTAGAAAAGGTGAAAAGATTAATTTTCTAAAAGCAAAAAAATTAGCTTCTGATGGTCTCAAAGAAATTTTTGTTTCTAACCAATATTTGAATGGCAAATTTTTGGTTAAGGATGTTAAAATTGATGAAGACGAATTCAAGATTGGTGCAGAAATTAATGAGACAATAATAGAAAAGTTTATTGATGCTAAAATATTTTCTTTAGAGCTTGCATATACAAATAGCATTAACAAAGGGCCGTACCTGTTACAAACCTTGTTTAATGATAAAAATAATTCAAAAAATGATGCGATTAATGAAATTTACAAAGTTTTAAGGCCTGGTGAGCCACCAACAATTGAAATTGCTACACAAATATTTAACAATCTCTTTTTTAGTTCAGATAGATATGATCTTTCAGATGTTGGAAGAGTAAAGCTTAATTCAAGACTAAGTTTAGATTGTTCAGACAAAATAACTATTTTAAGAACTGACGATGTAATAGCAATTATCAAAAAGATGCTTGATTTAAGAGATGGTAAAGATGAAGTTGATGATATCGATCACTTAGGAAATAGAAGAGTTAGGTCTGTTGGTGAATTGGTTGAAAATCAGGCAAGAATAGGTGTTTACAGAATGGAAAGAGCAATAAAAGAGAAAATGACAACACTTGATATAGAGTCCGCGATGCCTCAAGACTTAATAAATGCCAAACCATTGACAATCTCCTTAAAAGACTTTTTTGCAACATCGCAATTATCTCAATTTATGGATCAAACTAACCCGTTATCTGAAATTACTCATAAAAGAAGAGTATCAGCATTAGGGCCGGGTGGTCTAACAAGAGAAAGAGCCGGGTTTGAAGTTAGAGACGTTCATCCAACTCATTATGGAAGAATTTGTCCAATAGAAACACCCGAAGGGCCTAACATCGGTCTGATAAATAGTTTATCTACATACTCAAAAATTAACAAATACGGTTTTATAGAGTCTCCTTACAGAAAAGTGGTCAATGGGGTTGTTCAGGAAAAAATTGAATATTTGTCAGCAATGGAAGAAACGAAATTCACAATTGCTCAAGCTAACTCTAAAGTTGATAAAAATGGAAAATTTACTGAAGATTTAGTTTCAAGTAGACAAAATTTAAATTTTATTTTGTCTAAACCTGAGAATATTGATTACATAGACGTTTCTCCAAAACAACTTGTATCAGTGGCCGCTTCTTTAATTCCATTTTTAGAAAATGATGATGCAAATAGAGCACTTATGGGATCTAACATGATGAGACAAGCGGTACCTCTTTTAAAGCCAGAATCACCATTAGTAGGTACAGGCATAGAGAGCGACGTTGCATTAGACTCTGGTGTAACAATAGTTGCTAAAAGAGATGGAGTGGTCGACAAAATTGATGGAAAAAGAATTGTAATTAAAGCAACAAGCGAAACTGACTTTTCAAAATCAGGTGTTGATATTTATAATTTACAAAAATTTAAAAGATCAAATCAAAATACTTGTATTAATCAGAAACCATTAGTTAGAGTAGGTGATAAGGTTAAACGTGGAGATATAATTGCAGATGGCCCTTCAACAAAAATAGGTGAATTAGCACTAGGGAAAAATGTGACAGTGGCTTTCATGCCTTGGCAAGGATATAACTTTGAAGACTCAATACTCATTTCAGAAAGATGCGTGACAGACGATGTCTTTACCTCAGTTCACATTGAAGAGTATGAAGTAATGGCAAGGGATACAAAACTAGGAGAAGAAGACATTACAAGAGACATTCCTAACGTTAATGAAGAAGCATTAAAAAATCTTGACGAGTCAGGCATCGTTTATATTGGTGCAGAAGTAAAACCAGGAGACATTTTAGTGGGAAAGGTTACTCCAAAAGGTGATACAGCATCTGGACCTGAGGAAAAATTATTAAGATCGATTTTTGGAGAAAAAGCCATTGATGTCACAGATACTTCTTTAAAGATGCCAAGTGGTAGTGGCGGTATAGTAGTTGATGTAAGAGTTTTTAACAGACATGGAATAGAAAAGGATGAGAGATCAATTACAATTGAAAGAGCTGAAATTGATTTAGTTCAACAAGACAAGTTGGTAGAGGAAGAAATTCTTGAGAGAAGCATTAAACAAAGAGCTGCTCAAATTTTATCAGGAACTCAAATTTCTAAAAAAATTAAAAACCTTAACCAAGGCGATACACTAGATCAAAATAATATTAACGAGATTCCAATAACAGAAATATTTAAAATGAATGTTAAAGACTCTAGTAAAAACGAAATATTGGAAAAATTAAGGGACCAATATCAAAATGCAATTCAAGATATAAAAGAAAGGTTTGAGGATAAAGTTCTTAAGATTAGACAAGGTGATGATTTGTTACCAAGCGTAATGAAGATGGTAAAAGTTTTTGTAGCCATTAAGAGAAGATTGAGACCAGGTGATAAAATGTCGGGAAGACATGGTAATAAAGGAGTGGTAAGTAAAATTGTACCTGTAGAAGATATGCCTTACAGAGAGAACGGAAAACCAGTTGACATTGTTTTAAATCCTTTAGGGGTGCCGAGTAGGATGAATGTTGGTCAAATTTTAGAAACACATTTAGGTTGGGCTTGCACAGAACTCGGAGATAAACTGAAAAATTTGATTAACGAAAATCAAAAAAAGTTAGAAATGTCACAAAAAATTAAAGAATTTCTAAAATCTGTATATGGAAAAGAAATATTAGAAAATTCTATAGAAAAATTGACTAAAAATGAATTTTCAGATTTATGTGAAAATTTGATGAGTGGGGTTCCGATTTCTACACCTGTCTTTGATGGCGCAAAAGAAAAAGACGTAACAGAGATGCTTGATTTAGCCAATTTACCTAAGACTGGTCAAACTCCTTTGTGGGACGGAAGAACCGGGGAAAAATTCGATAGAGATGTAACAGTTGGAACTATTTACATGTTAAAGTTACATCACCTTGTAGAAGATAAAATTCACGCGAGATCTACAGGGCCGTACAGTTTAGTTACTCAGCAACCGCTTGGAGGAAAAGCTCAATTAGGAGGTCAAAGATTTGGTGAAATGGAAGTGTGGGCATTAGAAGCATACGGAGCTTCTTACACTCTTCAAGAAATTCTTACAGTAAAATCAGATGACGTTGCTGGTAGAGTAAAAGTATATGAAACTATTGTTAAAGGTGAGGAAAATTTTGAGTCAGGAATACCTGAGTCATTTAACGTATTAGTTAAAGAGATTAAATCTTTAGCATTAAATGTCGAGCTAAATTAATTATGAAAAAAGAACTCAAAGATTTGTTTAAAAACACAGAGATCTCAGAGTCGCAGAATTTTAATAGTATTAAAATTTCATTAGCAAGTCCTGAAAAGATAAAGTCATGGACATATGGTGAAATTAAAAAACCTGAAACAATTAATTATAGAACGTTTAGACCAGAAAAAGATGGTTTATTCTGTGCAAGAATTTTTGGACCAATTAAAGATTACGAATGTTTGTGTGGAAAATACAAAAGAATGAAGTTCAGAGGTATTATATGTGAAAAGTGTGGTGTTGAGGTTACCAAATCAAATGTGAGACGTGAAAGGATGGGCCACATTAATCTTGCAACACCAGTAGCACATATTTGGTTCCTTAAATCTTTACCTAGTAGAATTTCGTTAGCAATTGATATGAAACTAAAAGAAGTTGAAAGAGTTCTTTACTTTGAAAATTTTATAGTTATTGAACCTGGCCTTACTGGTTTAAAGAAGAACCAATTGTTGTCAGAAGATGAGTTAATAAAATATCAAAATGAATATGGTGATGAGTCTTTTACTGCAGGTATTGGAGCAGAGGCTATATTGGAAATTCTAAAGAATATAAACTTAGAACAAGAAAGAGAAATTCTTGTAAAAAATATTAATGAAACAAAGTCTAAGGTTTCAGAAGAAAGATCAATAAAAAGGTTAAAATTAATTGACTCATTTATTAAGACTGGGAACAAACCTGAATGGATGATTTTAACAGTAATACCTGTGATACCACCAGAGCTAAGACCTTTGGTGCCATTAGATGGAGGTAGATTTGCTACTTCAGATTTAAATGATTTATATAGACGAGTTATTAATAGAAATAATCGACTTAAAAGATTAATGGATCTAAAAGCTCCAGACATAATTGTTAGAAATGAAAAAAGAATGTTACAGGAATCTGTCGATGCACTTTTTGACAATGGTAGAAGAGGAAGAGTGATTACTGGAACTGGAAAACGTCCACTAAAATCTTTAGCGGAAATGCTTAAAGGTAAACAAGGAAGATTTAGACAAAATCTTTTAGGTAAAAGAGTAGACTATTCAGGCAGATCTGTAATAGTAGTTGGTCCAGATCTAAAACTTCATGAGTGTGGTTTGCCAAAAAAAATGGCTTTAGAATTATTCAAACCTTTTTTATATGCAAGACTGAATAAACTTGGTTTAGCTTCTACAATTAAACAAGCTAAGAAATTAGTTGAAAAAGAAACTAATGCTGTTTGGGATGCTTTAGAAGTTATTGTAAGGGAACATCCGGTTATATTAAATAGAGCTCCAACACTTCATAGACTAGGCGTTCAGGCTTTTGAACCTAAATTAATAGAGGGAGATGCAATTGAATTGCATCCTCTAACTTGTGCTGCATTTAATGCCGACTTTGATGGAGACCAAATGGCAGTACATATCCCTTTAAGTTTAGAAGCTCAACTAGAGGCTAGAGTCCTAATGATGTCTACAAATAATATTTTAAGTCCATCAAACGGGAAGCCAATTATAGTTCCGAGTCAAGATATGATACTTGGAATTTACTATTTGTCTCTACCATCATATCAGGATAAGAAAATTGAGGGTTATTTTGTAAATAATTCTGAAATTGAGCAAGGTTTAGAATCTGGAAAAATAAAAATACATTCTAGAATTATATCTAGATTTGAAACAGTTGATGAAAAGGGTAATCAAGTATTTGAAAAACATACAAGTACAGCTGGTAGATTTTTGCTGGCAAATCTTTTACCAAAAAATAAAGATATCAAATTTTCTTTAATTGACAGAGTTTTACCAAAAAAAGTTGTTTCAGAAATAATTGACTTTGTTTTTAGATACACAGGTCAAAAAAGCACTGTAATTTTCTGTGATAAATTGAAAGATCTTGGATTTAAGCATGCGTTTAAGGCAGGTATTTCTTTTGGTAAAGATGATTTAATTATACCTAATAATAAAGAACAATTAATTGATGAAACTAAGCAATTAATAAAAGATTATGAAAACCAATATTCTGAGGGGTTAATTACAAGAGGAGAGAAGTATAATAAAGTAGTTGATGCTTGGTCTAAATGTACTGACAAAGTTGCATCTGAAATGATGAAAGGAATATCAGCAACTAACAAATCTGAAAAAGGACTAGATATTAATTCTGTCTTCATGATGGCGGACTCTGGTGCGAGAGGTTCGGCTGCTCAAATGAAACAATTAGCTGGTATGAGAGGTTTGATCGCAAAACCATCAGGTGAAATTATTGAGTCACCAATTACATCTAACTTTAAAGAAGGTCTAACAGCTCTTGAATACTTTAACTCTACACACGGTGCTAGAAAAGGATTAGCCGATACTGCATTAAAAACTGCTAACTCAGGTTATCTAACAAGACGATTATGTGATGTCGCACAAGATCTAACTATAACCAAAAAAGATTGTGACTGTAAAAGCCGTGGGAATATTACTTTATCTGAAATTATTGAAGGTGGAAATATAATTGTAAGTTTATCAGAAAGAGCCTTAGGAAGAGTAGTAGCTGCAGATGTAAAAAACCCAATATCTGGTGAAGTAGTTATTAAAAAAGGTCACATGATTGATGAGGCAGATTGTGAAAAAATTGATGCAGCAGGAGTAAAATCTATAAAAGTTTATTCCGTTATTACATGTGGTTCTAAAGAAGGTGTATGCGCAATGTGTTATGGTCGTGATCTCTCAAGAGGTAAGATGGTAAATGTTGGAGAGGCAATCGGAATGATCTCTGCACAGTCTATAGGTGAACCAGGAACTCAATTAACAATGAGAACTTTTCACGTTGGTGGAACAGCATCAATTAAACAAGACTCTCAAATTATAAGTAAAAGTGATGGAATTTTAAAAATAATAAATACTAATCTTCTTGAAGATTCAAAGAAAAATTTAATTGTTATGGGTAGAAATACTCAAATTAGTTTAGAAGACGAAAAAGGTGTACAAATTGCAATTTATAAAGTTCCTTATGGATCAAAACTATTTTTTAAAAATGATGAAAAGGTTAAGAAAAATTCTAAAATATGTGAGTGGGATCCATACACAACACCAGTAATTGCTGAAAAAAGTGGAATAGCAAATTTTGTGGATTTAATCGATGGAGTTTCACTGTCTGAAACCCTTGATGATACAACAGGGATTTCATCAAAATCTGTGATTGATTGGAGATCGCAATCAAAAAATACAGATTTAAAACCTAGAATTACTCTTCGGGATGAAAAAGGAAATGTTATAAAAAAAGCTGATGATAATGAAGCAAGATATTATTTAGTACCAGACTCAATTCTTTCAGTACAAGATGGACAAAAAATTTATGCTGGTGATGTAATAGCGCGTTTACCTAAGGAAACTTCGAAGACAAAAGATATAACCGGAGGTTTGCCGAGAGTAGCTGAATTATTTGAAGCACGTAAAGCAAAAGATAGTGCTATAATTGCAGAAAATAACGGTAAAGTTATTTTCGGTAAAGAGGTACGTGGTAAACAAAGAGTTTCAATTGTTTCATCAAGTGGTGAAACCTCAAATTATTTAATTCCAAAAGGAAAACACATTAATTTCAACCAAGGTGAAGAAATTAAAAAAGGAGAATATTTGTTAGATGGCCAACCTTTACCACATGATATTTTAAGAATTTTAGGTATTGAAGAATTGACTGAATACTTTGTGAACCAAGTGCAAGAAGTTTATAGATTACAGGGAGTAATAATAAATGATAAGCACATAGAAACTATTTTAAGACAAATGTTAAAAAAGGTTGAGATCAAAACATCTGGTGACTCTGACTTATTACCAGGTGAAATTATTGATAGATTTAAATTTGATAGTATGAATGAACAACTTAAAAAAGATGGAAAAAAACTAGCTACCGGCGAAAGAGTTCTAATGGGGATTACTAAAGCATCCTTACAAACTGACTCGTTTATCTCTGCCGCTTCATTTCAGGAGACAACACGAGTTCTTACTGACGCAGCTATAAGAGGTAAAGTTGATACATTAGTTGGATTAAAAGAGAATGTGATTGTTGGAAGATTAGTACCAGCTGGAACGGGTTCGATTAAGAACAAATGGAACAAAAAAGCCCTTGATGATGATCAAAAATTCATAGCCGAACAAGAAACGATTGAACAGCCTGAAACCCCTGTAAATCAATAGTAATTTAGCAATAAATTTCTCGTTTTAGTTTGACAAATCACGAAACTGTAGTATTTTCACCAAGAATTTTGGTTGGAATGTAGTGCCCTTGTAGCACTAAACGCTACCATACATTGGTCACTAGAGTATTTCTTCCAAAATATAATTATTATGCCAACAATTAACCAATTGTTAAGAAAAAAAAGAATTAAGCCTAAGGTAAGGGATAGAGTCCCTGCGTTAGAAAAATCACCACAGAAGAGAGGTGTCTGTGTAAAAGTTTATACAACCACACCTAAAAAACCTAACTCAGCTTTAAGAAAAGTTGCAAGGGTAAGACTTTCAAATGGTCACGAAGTAACCTCCTATATTCCAGGAGAAGGTCATAATCTTCAGGAACACTCAGTTGTTTTAATAAGAGGTGGTAGGGTAAAAGACCTACCAGGAGTAAGATATCATATCTTAAGAGGTAATCTAGACACCCAAGGTGTGACAGGAAGAAAACAGCAAAGATCTAAATACGGCGCAAAAAAAGGTAAATAAAAATGTCTAGAAAAAAAAGTGCTCCTAAAAAACTTAATGTTACTGATCCAAAATATAAGTCAGTAATAATTCCAAAACTAATAAATTCATTAATGTATGACGGAAAAAAAACTATTGCTGAAAAAATTGTTTATGATGCAATAGATAAAATTAAGTCTAAATCAAAAGATGAACCAATCACAGTTTTCAACCAAGCAATTAGTAATATTAAACCTACTGTTGAAGTAAGATCTAGAAGGGTTGGTGGAGCTACTTACCAAGTCCCAGTAGAAGTAAAAGCAAAAAGATCGCAAGCACTGGCAATAAGATGGTTAATAGACGCATCAAGAAAAAGAAAAGATAAAAAAATGTCTGATAAAATCTTTAATGAAATTTTTGACGCTTATCAAAATAGAGGTTCAGCAATTAAAAAGAAAGAGGATACACACAAAATGGCAGAGTCAAATAAAGCCTTTGCTCATTTTAGATGGTAACAAAAGATGCCCAGAACTCATAAATTAAATATGTATAGAAACATCGGTATCATGGCGCACATTGATGCTGGTAAAACAACTACAACTGAAAGAATTCTTTATTATACTGGTAAGAGTCATAAGATTGGTGAAGTCCATGATGGTGCTGCTACCATGGACTGGATGGAACAAGAGCAAGAAAGAGGTATAACAATTACCTCGGCTGCTACAACGTGTTTTTGGAGAGATCATAGAATTAATATTATAGATACACCAGGACACGTTGATTTTACAATTGAAGTAGAAAGATCATTAAAAGTACTAGACGGAGCTGTAGCAGTTTTCGACGGTGTAGCCGGAGTAGAGCCACAGTCTGAAACAGTGTGGAGACAAGCTGATAAATATAAAGTTCCAAGGATTTGTTTTGTAAATAAATTAGACAGAACCGGCGCTGATTTCTTTAGATGCGTTGATATGATCAAAGATAGACTAGGGGCTAAACCTATGGTCATGCAAATACCTATTGGTATTGAGTCATCATTACAAGGTGTTGTTGATTTAGTCAAAATGAAAGCAATTGTTTGGAAAAATGAGGACTTAGGTGCCGCTTGGGAAGAAAAAGAAATTCCAGAAGATTTAAAAGAGATTTGTGAAAAATATAGACAAGAACTTGTTGAGTCAGCTGTAGAGCAAGATGAGAAACTAATGGAGAGTTATTTAAACGGTGAACAAATTAAAAATGAAGATTTAATTAGATGTGTAAGAAAAGGTTGTTTAAACTTTGATTTTGTTCCAGTTCTAACTGGATCTGCATTTAAAAATAAAGGGGTACAACCATTATTGGATGCTGTAGTTGACTACTTACCAAGTCCAGAAGATATTGGTTCAATCAAAGGAACAAAACCTGGATCAGATGATGTTGTCGAAATGAAATTTGAAGATAGCGCTCCTTTTTCAGCGCTTGCTTTTAAAGTTGCAAATGATCCATTTGTTGGATCTTTGACGTTTATAAGAATTTATTCAGGAACAGTTAAATCAGGTACTGGAATTTACAACACGTCAAAAGATAAAGAAGAAAGAGTTGGACGAATGCTTTTAATGCATGCAAACTCGAGAGAAGACATAAAAGAAGCAAATGCAGGTGATATAGTTGCTCTAGCTGGTTTAAAATATACCATTACTGGTCATACTTTAGCTAATGAAGAAAGTCCTGTTTTATTAGAACCAATGGAGTTTCCAGATCCAGTTATTGAAATTGCTGTTGAACCTAAAACTAAAGGTGACCAAGAAAAAATGGGTGAGGCGTTAGGTAGATTAGCAAAAGAAGATCCTTCTTTCAGAGTTACATCCGATGAGGAATCTGGACAAACAATTATTAAAGGAATGGGTGAACTTCATTTAGATATAATTGTTGATAGAATGAAAAGAGAATTTAAAGTAGAAGCAAATGTAGGAGCTCCTCAAGTAGCTTATAGAGAGACTATACTTAAACAATCTGAATTTGATTATACACACAAAAAACAAAGTGGTGGTGCTGGTCAATTTGCTAGGGTCAAACTTTCAATTGAACCTTTAGAACCTGGCAAAGGAAGAGAGGTGGAAAGCAAAATTAAAGGTGGTGCGATTCCAAAAGAGTTCATACCAGGTGTTGAAAAAGGTATTGAGACTGTCTCAGACAGTGGAATATTAGCTGGCTTTCCAATTATTGATTATAAAGTTACAATTTTAGATGGACTTCACCACGATGTTGACTCAAGTGTTCTAGCTTTTGAATTGGCTTCAAGACAATGTTTTAAAGAAGCTTGCAATAGAGCAACTTTAAAATTACTTGAACCAATCATGAGAGTCGAAGTTGTAACACCAGAAGATTATATGGGTGATGTGATAGGTGACCTGAATAGTAGACGAGGACAAATAAACACCCAAGAACAGAGAGGTAATGCTACAGTAATCACAGCTATGGTTCCATTGGCAAATATGTTTGGATATATAAACGCACTAAGATCCATGTCTCAAGGTAGAGCACAATACTCAATGTTCTTCGATCACTACGATAAAGTTCCACAGAATGTTCAAGATGAAGTTACAAAAAAGACAGGTTCAAATGGATAAACAAAATATTAGAATAAAATTAAGAGCCTACGATAATAAAGTACTAGATCAATCAACTGAAGAAATAGTTAATACGGTTAAAAGAACTGGTGCAAACATTAAAGGACCAATACCTTTACCAACAAAAATAGAGAGATATACTGTTTTAAGATCACCCCACATTGACAAAAAAAGTAGAGAGCAATTTGAAACAAGAACTCACAAAAGATTAATAGATATTATAGAACCAACACCACAAACTGTTGAAGCTTTGATGAAGTTAGATTTAGCGTCAGGTGTAGATGTGGAGATTAAAATATGATTCAGGAAATAGGACTTATTGGAAAGAAAATTGGTATGACAAGAGAATTTTATAAATCTGGTCAGTCGGTTCCAGTTACAGCTGTCAAAATTGACAAAGGAAGGATAATTCAATTAATTTCAAAAGATCAAAGAGGCTATAATGCTGTTCAAGTTGGTTTTGGAAAAATTAAGAATTCAAAACTTTCAAAACAAATGAAAGGTTTCTTTTCAAAAAAAAACACTGAACCTAAAAAAGTTTTAAAAGAATTTAGAGTAGCCAAATTAGATAATTACAAAGAAGGCAATGAGCTTGGAATAGAGATTTTTAAAGATGCAAAATTTGTTGATGTCCGTTCAAAAACAATTGGTAAAGGATTTGCTGGAGCAATGAAAAGACACAACTTTGGAGGTCTTAGAGCTTCTCATGGTGTTTCAATTTCTCATAGAGCCCATGGATCAACTGGTCAAAACCAAGATCCAGGTAAAGTTTTCAAAGGAAAGAAAATGGCAGGTCATATGGGCAGCAAAATGCGTACTAAACAAAATATTGAAATAATCAAAACTGATTTAGAAAATGATATTATCTATTTAAAAGGATCAATTCCTGGTTCAAAAAATACAGAAGTTTTAGTAAAACAGTCAGTTAAAAATATCAGAAAACTTACAATGTCAGAAAAAATTGAAAAAATGGAAAAATTGAAAAAGATTCCAGAAAAGAAGAAAAAATAAATGAAAATTGAGAAAATTAATCTTGAAGGAAAAAAAAGTTCAGTTGAAGTTAAAGACTCAATTTTTTCATCAAAAATAAATGAGAAATTAATCAGCTCTGTTATTTATAAGACTAACGCTAATTACAAGGGGAGAAGTTCCAAAACAAAACAAAAGAATGAAATTATTGGATCTACATCAAAAATTTATGCACAAAAAGGAACTGGTAACGCAAGACACGCAAGTAGAAAGGCTCCAATTTTTGTAGGCGGTGGTATAGCACATGGTCCAAAAGGAAGAACTAGCTACAAAACTAGAAAATTAAACAAAAATGAAAAAAGACAGAGTATTAGCTCCATTTTGTCAAAAAAATTGAAACTTAAAGAAGTAATTGTTTTTGATGACTTTTCCAAGGCTATAAAAAAAACAAAAGAGATGGATAAAATTTTGAAAAAGTTTGATGCTAAGAATTCAATATTGATTTTAGATAAAAATTCAAAAGATAAGATATTTAGAGCTACAAAAAATATACCTAACGTTAAATGTACTGACATAGGTCATTTCAGTGCATATGATATTTTAAAATTCAAAAAAATTATTTTTACAGAAACATCGGTTAAAGAATTAGAGAAAAGGTACAATTAATGAATAAAGTAAGTTTATACGATACAATAATTTCCCCAGTGATTACTGAGAAGTCTTCAAATATGTCTACTCAAAATAAAGTTGTTTTTAAAGTGAGAGATGATGCTAATAAAAAAACTTTAAAGAAAAATATTGAAAAAATATTTAAAGTTAATGTTGTTAAAGTGAATATTATTAATAAAAAATCTATTTTGAAATTTACCAGAGGTAGAAATAGTAGAGTCAAAGGTTTCAAAAAAGCAATTGTAACATTAAAAAAAGGTCAAAGTATTGACCTAACAACAGGAATATAAGATGGCATTAAAAACATTCAAACCCTATACCAAATCTGTGAGAGGAACTATTCTTGTTGATAGAAAAAATCTTTGGAAGGGCAAACCATTTAAAGCTCTTACATCAGTAAAAAATTCATCAAGCGGAAGAAACAATCTTGGAAGAATAACAGCTAGAAATGTTGGTGGTGGACATAAGCAAAAATATAGGAATGTTGATTTTTATAGAAAAAAATTTGGTGAAAAAGCAGAGGTAGAAAGAATTGAATACGATCCTAATAGATCATGTCACATAATGTTAGTTAAATTTCCTGATGGTGAGAGGTTTTACTATTTAGCGCCCCAAGAAATTAAAGTTGGTGACAAAATCTCAAATGGACCAAATTCTGAAATCAAAGTAGGAAATTGCTTACCCTTATCTGAAATACCTGTTGGTATTGACATACATAATGTAGAAATTAATCCAGGCGGTGGCGGAAAAATTGCAAGATCTGCAGGTACATCCGTTTCTATTTCAGGCAATGATGGGAGTTATTCAATTGTTAAGATGGCATCAGGAGAGGTTAGAAGAATTGACTCTAGAGCAATGGCTACTATTGGAGTTCTTTCAAACCCTGATCAAAAAAATATTAAGATTGGTAAAGCTGGTAGATCAAGATGGCTTGGTAGAAGACCCCACACAAGAGGTGTTGTGATGAATCCAGTTGATCACCCTCATGGTGGTGGTGAAGGTAAATCTGCAGGTGGAAGACACCCTGTTTCAAGAAAAGGTCAATCTGCAAAAGGTTTGAAAACAAGAGACAATAAAAGAACAGATAAATTTATAATTCGAAGAAGAAAGAAAAAGAAAGGTTAAAATGACTAGATCAGTTTGGAAAGGTCCATTTGTTGAAGAAAGCTTAATTAAAAAAGCTGAAAAACAAAAAAATGAGTCTGGTAAAAAGCCTATTAAAACTTGGTCGAGGAAATCAACAATAATTCCAGATTTTGTTGGTTTAAGTTTTTTAATTTATAATGGTAAAAAGTTTATTCCACTTACTGTTTCTGAAGACATGGTTGGCCATAAATTTGGAGAATTTGCACCAACAAGACAATTTTTTGGTCATACACCAGCCGACAAAAAAGCCAAAGCTGAAGAAACTAAACCTGAAGAGAAGAAATAAAAATGAGTAAAAAAGAAAAAAAAGAAATAAATTTAGTAAGGTCAGTAAATAAAAATATTAGATCTAGTACTAGAAAGCTTAATCCAATTTTAAAAGGTATTGTTGGAAAAAAAGTTGATTTAGCGATCAGAGATCTTGATTTTTCAAACAAAAGAATATGCAAAGATATTAAAAAAACTTTATCATCAGCTATCGCTAATGCAGAAAATAATTTTCAATATGATATTGATAAACTTTTTGTTAAAGAAGCTTACTGCGGCAAACAAATTACTATGAAAAGGTTTAGACCAAGAGCAAAAGGAAGAGCATCTCCAATCCTTAAACCATATTCAAATTTAACTATTATATTATCGGAAAAATTACAAACTAAAGAGGTTAAAGATGGGACAAAAGGTTAATCCAGTAGGTTTAAGATTAGGAGTTAATAGAGGATGGGACTCTGTTTGGTATGCTAAAAAAAAGGATTTTGGTAAATTTTTAATCGAAGACTTTAAAATAAGAGAATATATTAAAAAAAACGTTATTAACTCTGGTGTTTCAAAAGTTATGATAGAAAGAACATCTAAAAAGTGTTTCGTGACAATTTACACTTCAAGACCAGGATTTGTAATTGGTAAAAAAGGTAGTGATATTGAAAAGATCAAAGGAAAACTATCAAATCTAACTACAAATGAGGTAAACTTAAATATTAAAGAAGTAAAAAAACCAGAGACAAATAGTTACTTAGTTGCTGAAAATATATCTCAACAATTGGTAAAAAGAATTTCTTATAGAAGAGCTATGAAACGAGCTATGCAATCAGCTTTAAGATTAGGTGCCAAGGGTATTAAGGTATCTGTTAGTGGAAGATTAGGTGGAAATGAAATAGCAAGAACAGAATGGTTAAGAGAGGGTAGTATACCTTCACATACTCTTAGAGCAGACATTGATTACGCAGAAGCAGAAGCCTTAACTACTTATGGAATTATTGGCATTAAGGTTTGGATATATAAAGGTGAAATTTTTACGAAAGAATTTAGTCAGGAAACAAATAAGAGATAATTATGCTACAACCAACAAGAACAAAATTTAGAAAAGCTCATAAAGGTCGTATCCATGGGAATGCGTCTAGATGTAATAAAATGAATTACGGTTCCTTTGGACTTAAAGCATTGCAGCCAGATAGAGTAATTTCCAAACAAATAGAGGCGGCTAGAGTTGCACTAACAAGACATATGAAGAGACAAGGTAGAGTTTGGACAAGGGTTTTTCCAAATATACCTGTATCAAAAAAACCAACTGAAGTTAGAATGGGAAAAGGTAAAGGTTCACCAGAATTTTGGGCATGTAGAGTTAAACCAGGAAGAATTTTATTTGAGGTAGACGGAGTATCAGAACAAATAGCAAAAGAGGCACTATATAAAGCTTCTGCAAAACTACCAATTAAAACTAAGTTCATAAGAAGGATCTCATAATGAAAAAAAATGAAATAAAGAAATTTACCAAGGATCAAGCTTTGAAAAATTTAGATAAGCTCAAAAAAGATTTGTTTAATTTGAGATTCCAAAAAACAAACGGACAACTTACAAATCCGTCTAAAATATCCCAAACTAAAAAAGACATTTCAAGAATGAAAACTCTAATTGGAAGGAAAAAAAGTGCCTAAAAAAATATTAAATGGAATTGTAGTGAGTGATAAACCAAA
The DNA here is from genome assembly GCA_902597055.1 of uncultured Pelagibacteraceae bacterium. Classification (GTDB taxonomy): domain Bacteria; phylum Pseudomonadota; class Alphaproteobacteria; order Pelagibacterales; family Pelagibacteraceae; genus Pelagibacter. The sequence goes on from CACJWG010000001.1 coordinate 103,874, forward strand.
TAAAACAATTACAGTTATGGTTGAAAGAAAATATCAACATCCTACTTTAAAAAAAGTAGTAAAAGTTAGAAAAAAATTTAGCGCTCATGATGAAAATAATAAATTTAAAAATGGAGATAAGGTGAAGATAATTGAATGCAGACCTTACTCAAAAACAAAAAAATTTGAAGTACTAGGAGACAACAAATGATACAGGTACAAACTGAGCTATTTGTAGCAGATAATACTGGTGCAAAAAAAATTGAGTGTATAAAAGTACTTGGAGGCTCAAAAAGAAGATACGCAAGTATTGGTGATACAATTGTTGTTGCTGTAAAAGAAGCTATCCCTAAAGGTAAAGTTAAAAAAGGTTCAGTTCATAAGGCTGTAGTTGTTAGAGTAAAAAAAGGAATTCATAGAGACGATGGATCAAAAGTTAGATTCGATAATAATGCAGCTGTTTTGACTGATGATAAAGGTGAACCTATTGGGACTAGAATTTTTGGACCAGTCACAAGAGAATTAAGAAGTAGGGGGCAAATGAAAATAATATCATTGGCTCCGGAGGTATTATAAATGATTAAGAAAGGATCAAATGTCAAAGTACTTGTTGGAAAAGATAAAAATAAAACAGGTGAGATCATAGAATTAGATAGAAAGAGAAATAGAGCAAAGATTAAAGGAATAAACATGATAAAAAAACATCTTAAAACTACGAAAGAAAGAAAAGGTGGAATAGTTGATAAAGAAAATTTTGTTCATTTATCAAATCTAAAATTGGATCAAAAACAAGATAAAAAAAAGGCAGTTAAAAAATGATACCAAGGTTAAAAACACTTTATCACAAGGAAGTTAAAACTATGCTAAAGGAGAAATATGGTTTTAAAAATCTGAATATGGCACCCAAATTTGAAAAAGTTGTTTTAAATATGGGTCTAGGAATAGATGGAAACGACTCAAAAATATTTAAATCTTGCGAAGAGGATTTAGCTAAAATTGCAGGACAAAAACCAGTTTCAACGAAATTTAAAAAATCTATTTCAAATTTTAAAACACGTAAAGATACGAAAGCTGGACTAAAGGTCACTTTACGAAAAAATAAAATGTATGAATTTATAGATAGACTTGTAAACATTGCGCTTCCAAGAATAAAAGATTTTAGAGGTCTTTCCTCAAAAGGTATCGATAAGTTTGGTAATTTCACTTTTGGTGTTAAGGAGCATATAATATTTCCCGAAGTAAATTTTGATAAGGTAGACAAAATAAGAGGTTTAGATATTACAATAGTAATAAAATCAAATTCTAAAGAACATAGCTTAGAATTATTAAAGAAATTTAATTTTCCATTTAGAGAAGAAAGGAGTAACTAATGGCAAAACTCAGTTCAATAAATAAGAATAATAGAAGAAAAAAGTTGTCAGACAGATTTTATGCAAAAAGAAAAAAACTAAAGCAAATAATAATGAATAAAAAATTACCTTTAGAGGAAAGGTTTAAAGCTCAACAAAAATTATCAAAATTACCAAGAAATTCAGCGAAGACTAGAGTAAGAAATAGATGTGAAATTACAGGTAGACCGCATGGCGTTTACAGAAAATTAAGAATATCAAGAATAGCTCTTAGACAACTAGGTCTGCAGGGTAAAATTCCTGGTATGATAAAATCAAGTTGGTAGAAAGGGGAATTATATGAGTTTAACAGATCCAATAGGAGATATGCTAGCGAGAATAAAAAACTCGCAATTAAGAAATCATAAAAAAGTAGAAATGCCCTCATCAAATTTTAAGATGAAGATTGCAGATGTTTTAAAAAACGAGGGTTATATTAATGGGTTTAATGTTGATAAAAATGAAAACAAACAAGTTTTAATTATTGATCTTAAGTATAACTCTGGATCTCCAGTAATAAGTGTAATCGAAAGAGTATCAAAACCGGGTAGAAGAGTTTTTTCTAGCGCACAAAGCCTGCCAAAAATTAATAATGGTTTAGGAATTGCAATTATCTCTACACCAAAAGGTGTAATGACAGATATTGATGCAAGAAAACAAAAAGTTGGTGGCGAAATAATTTGTAAGGTATTTTAATGTCTAAAATAGGTAAAATAAGTATTAATATTCCAGATAAAGTCAAAGTCGCTTTAGCAGGATCAGATATAAATATAGAAGGTCCTTTAGGTAAACAAAAGTTGAAAATTAATTTAGAGATATTCGATTTCAAAATCGATGATGGCAAAAATGTTTCAATTAAACCAAAGAAACTCGACGATGATACTAAAAGATTATGGGGAATGAATAGAAGTCTTATTAATAATGCAATAATAGGAACTAGTGTAGGTTTTGAAAAAGTTCTTGAGCTAAGCGGCGTAGGTTACAGAGCAGCATTAAAAGGAAAACAACTGAATCTTCAACTAGGTTTTAGTCATGATATTAATTTTGATATCCCTGAAGATGTAAAAATTTTAGTTGAAAAACAAACAACTATTAAAATATCAGGTGTTGATAAACAAAAAGTTGGCATGATTGCATCAAAGATTAAATCTTTTAGACCACCCGAACCCTACAAAGGAAAAGGAATTAAAGAAAAAGGTCAGTATATTTTAAGGAAAGAGGGTAAAAAGAAATAATGAAATTAAGTACTTTACAGAGAAAAAAATTCAGAGTTCGAAATAAACTAAAGGGTAATTCTAAAAATGATCGTTTCAGACTAAGCGTATCTAGAAGTTTAAAAAATATATCTGCGCAGATAATTGATGATGAAAATAGTAAGACTATTCTTTCTGCTTCATCTAATGAAAAAGGTATGAAATCTTCAAAAAAGATAAATAAAACTGAACTTTCAAAACTGGTTGCTGAAAAATTGGCTAAAAAAGCAGTAGAAAAAAACATCAAGAAAATTTATTTTGATAGAGGGCGATTTAAGTACCACGGAAGAGTAAAGATTTTTGCTGAAACATTAAGAAAAAACGGAATGGAATTTTAATATGTCTAAAGAAAATGAATTTATAGAAAAACTTGTTCACGTAAACAGAATTACTAAAGTTGTTAAGGGTGGTAGAAGATTTGGTTTTTCTGCATTAGTAGTTGTTGGAAATCAAAGTGGAAAAATTGGTATTGCACATGCAAAATCTAAACAAGTTCCTGATGCCATAAAAAAGGCTAATGAAATGGCAAGAAGAAATTTAATTCAAATACCTTTAAGAGAGGGAAGAACTATTCATCATGATGTTTCTGGTAAAGACGGTGCAGGAAAAATTAAAATGAGAGCAGCGCCAAAAGGAACAGGTATTATTGCCGGAGGACCGGTAAGAGCTGTATGTGAAGTGCTAGGTATTAAAGACATTGTTGCTAAATCACTGGGAACTGCGAACCCTCATAATGTTATTAGAGCATGTCTTAAAGCTTTAAAAAAACAAAATTCACCAAAACAAATATCAATTATAAGAAACAAGAAAATTTCAGAAATAATAGAAAAAAGAGGATAATGATGCTTAATGGTTTAACTAGACTGAAAACAAAAAAAATTAGAGTGGGAAGAGGTATTGGATCTGGAAAAGGTAAAACTTCTGGTAGAGGTATTAAAGGTCAAAAATCGAGATCTGGTGTTGCAATTAAAAGTTTTGAAGGTGGTCAAATGCCTTTATATAGAAGATTACCTAAAAGAGGTTTTAATTCAATCAATAAAAGCAAAATAGGAAAATTAAATTTAGGCGATTTGCAACAGTTCATAGAATCTAAAAGAATAAAACCATCTGAAAAGATAGATATAAAATATTTACAGAGTTCGAAAATTATAAAAAAAAAATATGAAAAAATTAAAATTCTTGGTCAGGGTGAAATCAAAGATAAGTTAAATTTAGAAGTCCATTATTTATCTAAGTCAGCAAAAGAAAAACTTTCAAAGAGCGGCTCAACAATTAAAATTTTAGAGAGCAAATAAATAAAATCATATGAGTACAATGTCACAAAATAACGATTTAAGAAATCGTATAATTTTTACTATATTTATCCTAGCAGTTTACAGATTTGGAACATTTGTTCCTTTGCCCGGTATAGATCCTGACCAGTTAAAAATTATGATGGAGGGAAATCAAAAAGGTTTACTTGGCATGTTTAATGTTTTTGCAGGTGGTGCTGTAAGCCGTATGGCAATATTTGCTTTAGGAATAATGCCATATATCTCATCTTCTATTATAGTTCAATTGCTTACTGGAGTTTCTGATTATTTTAAAAATTTAAAAAGTCAGGGGACAATTGGAAGACAAAAAATTACACAAATAACAAGATACGGAACAGTTCTTTTGGCAACTATTCAGGGATATGGTTTATCTGTTGGACTTGAATCTTCAGAAAATTTAGTCATTAATCCAGGTGTATTTTTCAAAGTTACTACCGTTACAACAATCGTAGCTGGTACAATTTTTTTAATGTGGTTAGGTGAACAAATTACTCAAAGAGGAATAGGTAATGGAATTTCATTAATCATCTTTTCAGGTATTGTCGCAGAAATACCTAGAGCATTAGTTACAACATTCGAGTTAGGTAGAACTGGTGCTATATCATCAACAATGATAATTTTAATTTTTGTTCTTTTAATAGCCACTATAATGTTTATTGTTTTTATGGAAAGAGCTTTAAGAAAAATATTAATAAACTATCCAAAGAGACAAATGGGTAATAAGATGTATGGAGGTGATTCTTCTCATCTTCCTTTAAAAATAAATACAGCAGGTGTAATTCCAGCTATTTTTGCTTCAGCTTTGCTACTGTTACCTGCTACACTTACAAACTTTAATATGACGGAGAATGATAACGTATCTTCTTTTTTATCTTTCTTTTCACAAGGTCAACCTCTGTACATGATTTTATATGCCTCAGGAATTATTTTTTTTACTTTCTTCTATACATCAATTGTATTCAATCCAGATGAAACAGCTGAAAATTTAAGAAAATATGGTGGCTTTGTTCCAGGGATTAGACCAGGAGAAAGTACTGCAAGATATATAGAAGAAATTTTAACAAGACTCACAACTATTGGAGCATTATATCTAACATTGGTTTGTTTAATGCCAGAATTTTTAATAGCGAACTATCCTATACCTTTCTATTTAGGTGGTGCTTCAGTTTTAATTGTTGTAGTAGTAGCAATTGATACAGTAACCCAAATCCAGACAAGATTAATGAGTGCGCAGTACGAACAACTTATTAAAAAAACTAAATTTGGAAGATAGAAATGAATATAATTTTATTTGGTCCTCCAGGTGCAGGCAAAGGCACGCAGGCAAGATATCTAGTTAAAATATTAAATAATTTTCAAGTTTCAACGGGAGATATGTTGAGGGATGAAATTAAAAAAGACACAGAAATTGGAAAGAAAATTATTAGTTACATGAATGAAGGTAGATTTGTTGATGATGAAATTGTTAATAATCTTATGAAAAAAATAGTTTTTGACTCCTCAAAAAAGGGAAAATTAATTTTTGATGGTTATCCAAGAACTATTCAACAAGCAAAAAATTTAGATTTATTATTAACAGAGTCTAAACAAGAAATTAACTTTATTTTCTTTTTAAACGTAAATAAAGAGACCATTATTAAAAGAATTGAAAAAAGGAAAGTTGAAGAAAAAAGGGGTGATGATAATCTAGATACAATTCTTAAAAGATATGATACTTATTTAAAAACAACATCTCCAGTATTAGATTATTATTCATCTAAACAAAACTTTTATAAGCTTGATGGAAACCTAGAAATTGATCAAATAAACAAGCAAATCAAGGGCTTTTTGAAGTTATAAAAAGTTGACTTTAAAATTTCATCTTATATAAAAGGCTAAATTTTATCTCAAATTATGGCTCGAATTGCAGGTGTAAATATCCCACAGAATAAAATCGTCCAGATTGGACTTACATATATTTATGGTATAGGGGATAAGTTTTCAAAACAAATCTGTAAGGAATTAGAAATACCAAAATCAAAAAGAGTTAATGAACTAACTGACGACCAAATTCTAAAAATTAGAGAGTATATTGACCAGCACTTTACAGTTGAAGGAGACTTAAGAAGAGAAAATTCAATGAGCATAAAAAGATTAATTGATCTTGCATGTTATAGAGGTTTTCGACATAAAAAGAAGTTACCTGTAAGAGGACAAAGAACCAGATGTAATGCTAGAACAAGAAAAGGTAAAGCAATTGCAATCGCGGGTAAAAAATTAACACCATTAAAGAAATAGTTTGAAATGGCTGACAAAAAAAAAGTAGAAAAAAAAGTTGATGAAAAACCAGAAGTAAAATCAGTTAAAAAAAGTTCTTATTCTAAAAAGAAAAAAGTTAAAAAGAACATAGTTAATGGAATAGCCTATGTTCAGTCTACTTTTAATAATACAATTGTATCAATAGCTGATACGCAAGGTAATGTTGTATCCTGGGCATCTGCTGGTCAAAAGGGTTTTAAGGGTTCTAGAAAATCAACCCCTTACGCAGCACAAATAGCAGCAGACTCAGCTGCGTCGAAAGCATTAGAGTATGGCATGAAAACTTTAACGGTTGAAGTTAAAGGACCGGGTTCAGGTAGAGAAACTGCTTTACGAGCATTACAAGCAAGAGGTTTTAAGATTTTATCTATAAAAGATACAACACCTATGCCACATAATGGAACAAGACCACCAAAGAAAAGGAGAGTTTAATGGAAACGGCTAATGTAAATTTAAAAAATTGGAAATCATTAATTAAACCTGGAAAATTAGATATTAATTTAAATGATGATAAATCATACGCAAAAATTGTCGCTGAACCGCTTGAAAAAGGTTATGGTTTAACTTTAGGTAACTCATTAAGAAGGATCTTGTTGTCTTCGATAAGAGGTACTGCCGTAACAGCAATTCAAATTGATGGAGTACTTCACGAGTTTACTTCTATTAAAGGGGTAAGAGAAGATGTAACCGATATTGTTCTTAATGTTAAATCATTAGCATTAAAAAGCACTTCTGAGGGTTCAAAAAAATTAGTGCTTGATGCAAAAGGCCCGGGCGTAATTAAAGCATCAGATATAACAAAAATTAATGAAATAGAAATTTTAAATCCTGATTTGGTAATTTGTAATTTAGATGAAAATACAAATTTCCATATGGAGATGACAATTGGTAATGGAAAAGGTTATGTGCCTGCTGAACTAAACAAACCAGATGAACCACCATTAGGTCTTATACCTATAGACTCACTTTTTAGTCCAGTTAAAAAAGTTTCATATTCTGTTAGCACTGCTAGAGAAGGTAAAGCTCTAGATTATGACAAATTAACTATGGAAATAGAAACTAATGGCTCTATCTCAGCAGAAGATGCATTAGCTTATTCAGCAAGAATTTTTCAAGATCAATTAGGAATGTTTGTTAATTTTGATGAACCTCAAGAAGTTACCATTACTGAAAAACCGAGTGAACCAGAATTTAACAAAAACTTATTAAGAAAAGTTGATGAATTAGAGCTTTCTGTAAGGTCAATGAATTGTCTAAAGAATGATAATATTATTTATATTGGAGATTTAGTTCAAAAGTCAGAGGGAGAAATGTTAAGAACACCAAACTTTGGAAGAAAATCGCTAAATGAGATCAAGGAAGTTTTAAATGGCATGTCGCTTTATTTAGGTATGGAAATACCTAACTGGCCACCTGACAATATAGCTGAATTATCTAAAAAGTTAGAGGAAAGTATTTAATAATGAGACATAGATTAGGTTATAAAAAACTTAACAGAACATCTGAGCATAGAAAAGCATTAATAAAAAATATGCTTAATAATTTGATTAAATATGAGCAAATAATTACTACTTTGCCTAAAGCAAAAGTACTGAAGCCACAAGCTGATAAAATTATAACTTTAGGTAAGAAAAAAAATCTGCAAAATACCAAGAGATTAGTATCTCAACTTCAAGACAAAACTAATGCAAACAAAGTTATAAAAACTTTATCAAAAAGATACGAAAAAAGATCTGGAGGTTACACAAGAATTGTAAAAGCTGGATTTAGATATGGTGATAATGCACCATTAGCTGTAATAGAATTTGTAGATAGAGACGTTGAAGCAAAAAGAAAATTTAAGAAAAAAAAATCACAAGACAAACCTGTTAAGACAGAGGAAAAAAAATCAGCTACAGCATAATTAGATAATGAATAAGTCCTACATTATTAAGGAAGTTTATTCAGGTATGCGTATTGATAGATGGATAAGAAATAACATAGCTTTTCTACCACAGTCATTAATCGAAAAATCTTTAAGAAAAGGTAAAATTAAAGTTAACATAAAAAAAGTAAACAGTTCCTATAAATTAAAAACAGGAGATATAATTAAGTTTTTTAATTTTAATTTTGAAATTAATAAAAATAAGGAAACAAACAAAAAATTTTCACCATCTTCTGAACTTTTAAAAATTCATGAGAACAGAATTTTAGAAAATAATGATGACTTTATCGTAATAGACAAAAGTCCAGGTGTACCAGTTCAAGGTGGAACAAAATCAAAAAAGAACCTAATTGATATACTTGCATCTAGTGAATTTTTTAAGGATACAAAACCATTTCCAGTTCATAGATTAGATAAGGAAACATCAGGAATAATGATAATTTCTAAAAATCATAATTCAGCAAGATTATTAACAACCTTATTTAGACTAAGAAAAATTCATAAAACTTATTTAGCTGTATGTCACGGTCAGATAAGTAAAAAAAAGGGTGAATTAAAAAATGAACTTGTAACATTTGAAAATGATAAAAAGAAAATTGAAAAAGCGATAACTTACTATAAAGTTCTTTCTGAAACAAATACAACTTCATTTCTTGAGCTTAAGCCAGTAACAGGAAGAAAGCACCAGTTAAGAAAACAGCTAGCTTTAATTGATAATCCAATTGTGGGAGATAAAAAATATATTTTATCAAATAAAAAAATTAAAAGTGATAAAGATCTTATGTTACATGCTTACTCATTGAAATTTTATATTAATAATAAAAAATTCTTTTATAAAGCAAATCCACCTGCTGCATTTAGCAAGTATTTAAATAAAAAAAAACTTAATATTTTAAATTCTTAATAAGATTCACCTTGAGTCTATTAATTATTTTATCTTTTGAGACTCTTTTAAAATTATAAATCTTAGAAATACCTTTATCAGAAATGCCACATGGAACTATTTTTTTATAATTATCCAAATTGTTGGATAGATTTAATGAAAACCCATGAAATGCAATCCATTTTTTTACACGAAAACCTATAGCTGCAATTTTTTTTTCTTCTTTTTTATCCAAAACCCAAATACCTATATTTTTTCTATCACTGAAAGAGCTTATCTTAAAATCTTTTAAAGTTTCAATAATAGAATTTTCAATTGCTGTTATAAATTTTCTTATATCTTTTTTTCTTCTAGATATGTCTATTACAAAGTAGCAAATCAATTGTCCTGGACCGTGCCATGTTATTTTCCCGCCTCTATTAGTTTTAACTATTTTTACATTTTTATCTAAAATATCTTTTTGGTTAAAGTTAACACCACATGTATAAACAGATTTGTGTTCTAAAAACCAAATTAATTCTTCATCTTTATTCTGAGAAACTTGTTGAACCCTATCATCGAGATATTCAATAGCTTCTTCATATTTTACTGGTTTTTTTGATATTTTGATCTCCATAAGAATTTAAAAATTGTATTATATTTAATTTGTATTAATAGTTCTAATAATTTTTATAGGATTTAAAATGAGCAATTTAAAAAAAAAAATCGATAAAAAAGTAAACTTTGAATTTAATAAAGAATATATCAAAGTAATTGAAGAAAAAATTCAGAAAAATGATGTAAATTTTATTATTAATTCTTTTAGAGAGATGCACCCAGCTGATGCAGCAGATATTATTGAACATCTGAGTCAAGACGATAGAGAAAATCTTATTAAATTGAATAATTTTAAATTAGATCCAGAATTATTCGTTGAATTAAATGAAAACATTCAATCTGAAATTATAAAATTACTTTCTAACGCTTCTATAATATTTATTCTAAAAAACTTAGAGTCTGATGATGCTATAAAGATATTAGAAAACATTGAAGAAAAAAGTAAAAATGAAATTTTAAGTTCTTTACCGCCTAAAGATAGATTTGCTTTATTAGAAAGTTTAAGTTATCCCGAAGATTCTGCTGCACGTATTATGCAAAGGGAATTTACAGCTATTCCAAGTAATTGGTCTGTTGGACAAACAATTGATTATTTAAGAGAAAATAAAGATCTACCTGAACAATTTTTAGAAATTTATATTATCGATAATGAATTTAAACCTCTTGGAACTGTTCCTTCATCAAAAGTTTTAAGAACGCCCCGTGAAAGTAAAATGGTTGAAATTATGTTGGAATCACAAGTTACTATACCTGTTGATATGGATAGAGAGGAAGTCGGTAGACTTTTTGAAAATTACAATCTTAATTCAGCAGCTGTAATTGATAAAACAAAAAAATTAGTTGGTATGATTACTAGTGACGACATTTTAACTGTTCTTAAAGAAGAGGCAGAGGAAGATACTTTAAGATTAGCTGGTGTTGGTGATGAAGAAATTACTGATGGAGTGATTAAAAAAACACAAAGACGATTTAATTGGCTCTTATTAAATCTTTTTACAGCCTTTTTAGCAACTTGGGTTATAAGTAAATTTGGTGCAACTATTGAACAAATGGTTGCTCTAGCCTTTTTAATGCCAATAGTAGCTTCAATGGGTGGTAATGCTGGAATGCAAACGCTGGCTGTAACTATTCGTGGTATAGCCACCAATGATTTAACAAATAGCAACTTTTTAAAAATTGTTTTAAAAGAATTTAATATTGGAGTTCTAAATGGAATTATTTTTGCAATAATAAGTGCTTTAATAGTTCAACTTTGGTTTAAAGATTATGTTTTATCCATAATCATTTCTATCTCGATGATATTAAATATGATTGTTGCTGGCTTGTTTGGCATTTTAATTCCGGTAACATTAAAAAAACTTAATATTGACCCAGCTATAGCATCAAGTGTGTTTGTAACAACTGTCACAGATGTAATTGGTTTTTTGTCCTTTTTAGGTATTGGCGCATATTTCTTTTACGGCTAAAAATTATCAATTAATCTAACTTTCTTAATATAAAAACACACAAAGAGTTTCAAATTTTTTTTGTTAAAAATTGGACTAAGATTATTTTTGTTTCTCAATTCTAAATATTCAATTTTAATATTACTGTTGCTTTTAATACTTTGAAGTAAATAAATTTTTTTTGTGTTTTTTTTAATATTTTTGAAAACATTAATTATCTTTTTAGTAAACTTTTGCGCTATTCTAATACTTTTGTTATCAAGTAATTTGTTTCTGGATGAGTAGGGCAGTGAACTACTCATTCTAATAGTTTTACATAGCACAACCTTTGTTTTAAATCTTTTTTTTACGAAATTTTTGATTAAGAAATATTGTTGAAAATCTTTTTCTCCTAAAAAAATTTTTTTAACCTTAAGAACTTTTAAAAATTTATTTATAACAGCCAAAACTCCTTCAAAATGTCCTGGTCGATATTTACCGCATAATACCTTGTATTTTTTATTAATACTAATTTTTCTTGGAGTATTTCTTGAGTAGATTTCTTTTATGTTTGGTACCAGAACATAGTCTACATTAAGCTTCTTTAATATCATAATATCTCTATCTAATGTTCTTGGATAATTTTTATAATCAGTCTTTCGGTTAAATTGTGACGGGTTAATGAATATACTTACTAGGGTTTTGTCACATGTTTTTTGGCAATTTTTCACTAAACTAATATGCCCTTTATGTAAACTGCCCATTGTTGGGACAAATCCTATGTCTGCCTTAAAATTAACTTCTTTATTAAGTCTATTAATACTTTTATAAATAATCATTTATGGTAATTGAGTTAGTATAAGATTTTATGATTAAACAAGCAATAATACCTTTGGCTGGTTTAGGCACAAGACTTTTACCTTTAACTAGCGTTTTTGCAAAAGAATTATTACCTATCAATGGGAAACCTGGAATACAATATATTTTGGACGAATGTATTGAAGCAGGAATTAAAGAAGTTGTATTTATTATTTCAAAAAAAAAACAAATGATAAAAAATTATTTTTATAATGACAGTTTTTATAAGAAAATTATAAACAAAAAAAAGGATCCAAGAATTATAAAAGAATATAAGCAAATCTTGAAATATAAAAAAATGATTAAATTTGTATATCAAAATAAACCTCTTGGCACTGGCGATGCAGTTTTGAAGACAAAAAAATATATCAAAGATAAATTTTTTTTAATGCTTTTACCTGACGATTTAATAATAAAAAAGAATTGCACTAAATCTATGATAAAAATTCACAGACGCTACAAATCTTCTGTTATGGCGAGTATGAATGTGAGTAAAAAAACAGTTTCAAGATGGGGCATATTTAAATTAAACAAAAAGCTAGATAGGAATAATTATTTGATAAAAGATGTTGTTGAAAAACCATCTATTTCAAGCGCCCCATCAAACAAAGCGGTAATTGGAAGGTATATCTTACCTAACAAAATATTTTCTAAATTATCAAAACAAAAACCAGGTAAAGGCGGAGAAATTCATATTACGGATGCAATTCAATCTTTGATTTATGATAACAATAAGTTTATAGCTCATAATTTTTCAGGTAAATACTTAGATTGTGGGAGTATGAATGGTTATATAAAATCTACTTTGGAGATAGCCAAATCATGAAGTTATGCATGATAGGAACTGGCTACGTGGGATTAGTTAGTGGCGTATGTTTTGCAGATTTAGGAAATGAAGTAATTTGCGTAGATAAAGATTTAAATAAAATTAATTCCCTTAAAAAAGGAAAAGTTCCAATTTACGAACCTGGACTTTCAGAGTTAGTAATTAAAAATTTTAGAAATAAGAGATTAAATTTTTCAACAGATTTAAAAAAATCTGTAAAAGAATCGGACATAATTTTTATTTGTGTTGGAACACCTACGAAAAAAGGAGGAAGTTCAGCAGATTTAAGTCAAATCTATAATGTAACTAAGGAGATAAGTTCCTCAATTAATAGTTTCAAAATTATCATAACAAAATCAACAGTTCCTGTAACTACAGGTGATGAGATTGAAAAAATTTTATCTAGAAAAAATAGTAAAAAAAAATTTTCAGTAGTCTCTAATCCAGAATTTTTGAGAGAAGGTGAGGCGATAAGAGATTTTTCTTATCCTGATAGAGTGGTAATTGGCACGAATGATAAAAAAGCTGGCAAAATTATGAAAAATCTTTATAGCCCACTTATTTCTAAAGGGGCTTCATATTTACAAACATCTAGAAGGGCAGCAGAATTAATCAAATACGCCTCTAACGCTTTCTTAGCTACCAAAATAACTTTTATTAATGAAATAGCAAATTTATGCGAAAAAACTGAGATTAATGTGGAAGATATATCAATAGGAATGGGTTTAGATAAAAGAATAGGTAGCCGATTTCTGAGAGCAGGCCCTGCCTACGGTGGATCTTGTTTTCCAAAAGACACAAAAGCAATCATTTCAACTGCTGACAAATTTAGAACAAACCTATCAGTGGTAAAATCTGTAGTTAAATCGAATGAAAATAGATCTAAAATTTTATTAGATCGAATTTACCAAATGTTAAATAAAAAAGTAAAGAATAAAAAGATAACTTTTTTAGGTGTAACATTTAAAGCAAACACTGATGACATGAGAGATTCCTCAAGTCTCAAAATGATTCCGTGGTTATCAAAAAAAGGAGCAATAATAAAATATTTTGATCCAACAGGTTACAAAAATGAATTTTCAAAACTAAAAAATGTTACTAACAAAACATCAATTAAAGATGCCGTCCAAAATTCAGATCTTGTTATTCTACACACAGAATGGAATGACTTTAAATCAATAAATTTTAAAAACTTAGCTAAAGGTAAAAAGTTTATTATTTTTGATATGAGAAATTTGTATTCTTCTTCAAAAATGAAGGAACAAGGTTTTAAGTATTTTAGTATTGGAAAATAAAATTTATTTCAACTCAAATATTGCATCTACTTCCACAGAAACACCCAACGGTAAACTATTTGTACTTACAGCAGCCCTAGTATGCATCCCAGCGTCCTCAAAAACTGAAGCTATTAGATCTGATGCACCATTTAACACTTTAGGTTGATCTATAAATTCATCTGTTGAATTAACAAAACCTGTTAATTTTACGCACGATTTAACTTTTGATAAATCATTATTACAAGCTTTTTTTACTTGCGCAATAATACTTAACGCGCATCTTTTGGCAGCATTATAACCAGCTTCTGTATCTAAATCTTTTCCAATTTTCCCTTTTATTAACTGACCAGATTCATCAATAGAAATTTGTCCAGATACAAATAACATTTTTCCTGAAACTTTCGTTGCAACATAATTTCCAACAGGAGCTTTTGCCTCAGGAAGATTAATTTTTAATTCTTTTATCTTTTCTTCGTAATTCATTTTGATTTCCTTTTTTTTGATTTTTTAGTTTTATCGTATTCTTTCCGTTTCTCAATCAATATCAAAGCTTCTTCCATTGTCAATTCTGTTGGATCCTTTTCTTCAGGAATAGTTGCATTGAGTGATTTATACTTTATGTAAGGTCCATATTGACCCTTCATGACTCTTACAGGTTTTTTATCTTCCGGATGTTCACCTAAATCTTTAATCATTGATGAAGACATTCTTCCGGGTTTCGCTTCAGATATTAAAGTTATAGCTCTGTTTAAACCAATTGAAAATAATTCATCCACACTTTCTATTCTAGCGGATTTGTTTTCGCACTTTAAGTATGGTCCAAATCTACCAACGTTGACTGTAATTTCTTTGCCAATATCTGGGTGAGTACCTAAGATTTTAGGTAGAGAGCATAAATATTTTGCTTTTTCTAAATCTATATTTTCTATATCTAAGCCTTTAGGGATCGATACATTTTTTAAATTATTTTCTTCTTTCTTCGTTTTTCTTTTTTTTGTTTTTACTATTTCATCTTCTAATAATTCGTATTGTAAATAAGGACCAAATCTTCCATTTTTTAAATAAATTTCTTTATCATTATCATTTTTACCAATTAATTTAGGTTCTGCTAAATTTATTTGTTGAGATGCCTTAATCTTGGAAAGTGGTCTTGTAAACTTGCATTCTGGATAATTAGAACACCCAATAAACGCACCTCCTCTAAAACTATTTTTTAAACTTAGTGTACCATTAGTACATAATTTGCAAGATCTGTCGATTTTTCCATCATCATTTGTATAAAATATTAAATTACCCAAGCTTTCATTTAGCATATCCAGAACTTCTCTAGTTCTTATCTCTTTCACAGACGAAACATTCTTATTAAAATCTTTCCAGAATTGATCTAGTACACTTAGCCAATTTTCTTTTCCTGAAGTTATGTCATCTAATTGATCTTCTAATTTTGCAGTAAAGTCATAATCAACATATTTTGCAAAAAGTTTTTCAAGAAAGGCAGATAAAAGTTTTCCTCTATCAGTTGGGAAAAATCTTTTGTTAACAACATCTGCATAACCTCTATTAGATATTACAGAAATAATACTTGCGTACGTAGAGGGACGACCGATACCTAATTCCTCTAATTTTTTAACTAAACTAGCCTCAGAATATCTTGGGGGTGGTTGAGTAAAGTGTTGTTCATCTATAAAATCAGATATATTCACTTCTCCTTTTTCTACTTTGGGTAAAATATTTTCATCGTTGCTGTCATCATCTAAATTAATTACCTTCATAAAACCATCAAACACTATCGTTGAACCCGATGACTTAAAGATATGTTCATTGTTATTTGATTCAATAATAATTGTTTTTCTATCAAATTTTGCTGGTGTCATTTGTGAAGATAGAGCTCTTGACCAAATCAAGTTATATAATTTATTTTGATCTGAGCTTAAATATTTTTTCATTTTTTCAGGTGTATTACTTATTTCTGTTGGTCTTATAGCTTCATGAGCTTCTTGCGCATTTTTTGCCTTTTTTCCCGAGTAATTAATTGGTTGATCAGGTAAATATTCATTACCAAAGTTATCACTTATAAAGTTTCTAAAAACTGGCAAAGCTTCTTTAGATATATTGGTACCATCTGTTCGCATGTAAGTGATTAATCCTTTTGTTTCACCTTCAATTTCAATACCCTGATACAGCCTTTGAGCAATTTGCATTGTTCTTGAGGCACCAAAACCAAGCTTGCTTGAAGCTGACTGTTGTAATGTTGAAGTTGTAAAAGGTCCAGAAGGATTTCTAGTATATATTTTTGATGTAATATCTGTAATCTTATATTTATCGTTTTTTATTTTTTCTATTGCTTGATTAATATCGTTTTTATTTTTGAAACTAAACTTTTCAACTTTTTTGTTTTCAATTTGAAAAATATTTGATGTTATTAAACTTCCATCATTTGTTTTAAAATTTACTTTTAAAGACCAAAATTCATCAGGCTTAAAAATTTCGATTTCATGTTCTCTTTCGGTTAAAAGTCTCAGAGCAACAGATTGTACTCTACCTGCTGATTTAGATCCCGGGAGTTTAGTCCAAAGTATGGGAGAAATATTAAAACCTACTAAATAATCTAAGGCACGCCTTGCCATGTAAGCATTTACAAGATCAGATTCGATTTCTCTTGGATTTTCTATTCCATTTGTGACTGCCTTTTTAGTTATTTCGTTAAAAACAACTCTCTCAATTTTTTTGTCCTTGAGTAGTTTTTTTTCATTTAAAAATTCTTTAACATGCCATGCAATTGCTTCACCTTCTCTGTCAGGGTCTGTAGCAAGTATTATTTTTTTAGAGTCTTTTGCTACATCAGAAATTTCTTTTAAATATTTTTTAGAAAAACTATCAATTTCCCAAATCATCTTAAATTCATTTTCAGGATCTACTGAGCCATTCTTAGATGGAAGATCTCTAATATGTCCATAACTAGCAAGGACCGTATAATCATTTCCTAGATATTTATTTATTGTTTTTGCTTTAGCGGGACTTTCAACAATTACTAGATTCATGTAAACAAAAAATCATAAATAAGATTGATAGTCAAATTAATAAATTTTTGATTTAGATTCTGTATTATTTCTCAAGCGTTTTATATTTTCTCTATGTGTGAAAAAAATCAAAATGAACATCATAAAGTAAAAATAGTAGTCAGAATTAGAATTATAAAAAAACTCAAAAATTGGAATTGTTAAACTTGCAAGTAGGGAACTTAATGATGAAAATTTAAAGAGTATAAAAATAGTAATCCAGACGACTCCAAAAATTAAGGCAGTAAAAATATCCAAACAACAAAGAATTCCAAGATAAGATGCAACACCTTTACCACCTTTAAACTTTAACCAAATAGGGAAGACGTGTCCTATAAAAATTGACAATGCAGATATATACAAATAATCGTTCATGAAAAATTTTACATATAAAATTGGAAGAACAGCTTTTAATATATCGAGAACCAAAGTTGAGTAGCCTAAAATTTTGTTACCAGATCTTAATACATTTGTTGCACCAATATTACCAGATCCTATTTCACGGATATCTTTTTTTAAAAAAATTTTAGTTAAAAGTAATCCAAAGGGTATGGATCCAAATAAATAACTTACTAGTATAATTAAAAATAACTCAAAATTTAACATTTATATAGTTCTATACCTTTAATATATGTATTAAGCACTTTACCTTGAAGTTTTTTATCTTCTATGCATGTATTTTTAGATTTACTTATCATATTTTCCTTTTTTACTATCCATGGTTTAAATAAATCAACTATACAAAAGTCAGCATCATTTCCTATAGATAAACTTCCCTTATCTATCTTTAATATTTTTGCAGGATTACTTGTTAAACATTGAATTATTTTAGATAGTTTTAAAGACTCATTGTGAAATAACTCTAAAGCGAGAGATAATAAAGTTTCTATACCTGATGCTCCAGTTGCAGCTTGTGAGAACGTTAATCTTTTTGATTCTTCGTCTTCAGGTTTGTGATCTGAAACTATGACTTCAATTAAATCTTGATTAATACCTTTTATTAAAGAAAGTCTATCATCCTCTGTTCGAAGTGGTGGAGAAAGTTTTAAAAAAGTTCTAAAATCTCCAATATCATTTTCGTTAAGTGATAAATTATTAATAGAAACTCCAGTTGTAAAGTTTACGTTATCTTTGCTACGTTTGATTACTTCTAAAGATTTTGCTGAAGATATTTGTGAAATATGATATCTGCAATTATAATCCTGAAGTAAACTTATGTCTCTTTCTATAATTATTTTCTCTGCATAATCTGGTATACCATGTAGACCCAATTTAGTTGCGATAATCCCATCATTAACCTGGCCGTTTTTTGCTAATTCGAAATCTTCAGCATGTTGTATGATTAATGAGTTCAAATCGTAAGCAGATTTCATTATTCTAGACATTACTCTTGTGTTTTGAATTGTTTTTATTCCATCTGTGAAACCAATTATTCCTTTTTTTTGTAAAAGGCCGAACTCATTCATATTGTTACCTTCAAGATTTTTAGTTAAGGTAGCAGTAGGATATATATTTATTTTTGATTTATCTCGTCCTCTCCTTTTTAAAAAATCAACCATGGAAACGTTATCAATAACAGGTGAAGTATTTGGCATTGTTACAACAGATGTAACCCCACCTGCTAAGGCGGCATTACTTAATGTTTTAAAATTCTCTTTATACTCAAAGCCCGGCTCCCCAACAAAAACCCTCATATCGATTAAACCGGGAAATATATATTTTTCATTGAGATCTATGAATTTTTCACGTGAGGGAATATTATTTTTATTTACTTTTTTTCCTATTGCCTCAATTTTTCCATTCTCATTAATAATTAAACCACCTAATTCCTCCACAGAGTTAGCTGGATCAACTATGTTTGCATTTAAAAAATATTGTTTCTTCATTTTTCACAAAAAATTTTTAAACAAGCCATTCTTACCGCAACCCCTAACTCAACCTGTTCTTTGATTACGCTTTTATTTATATCGTCAGCAAGTTTGGTATCAATTTCAATACCTCTATTCATTGGTCCAGGATGCATAATTATTGCATCTTTCTTTGCTTTTTCTAGTTTGTCAGGAGTTAAGCCATAATACTCATAATACTCTCTATTTGATGACAAAAATGAACTACTCATCCTCTCATTTTGTAACCTTAACATCATGACTATATCACAATCTTTCACACCTTCTTTCATATTTGAAAATGTTTTAACTCCAAATTTTTCAATATCTTTTGGCATGAGATTTGTTGGGGCAACTATATTGACCTCAGCACCTAACATGTTTAACAAAAAAATATTTGATCTAGCTACTCTTGAGTGTAAAATGTCTCCACAGATAGCAATTCGCAAACCTTCAATTTTTTTCTTTTTTTCGATTATTGTAAGCGCATCAAGTAAAGCTTGTGTTGGATGTTCGCGTCTACCATCACCAGCATTTAGAACTGAACAATTTACTTTCTGTGAAAGAAGATTTGATGCACCACTATCTTGATGTCTTACTACAATTATATCTGGATGCATTGCATTTAGTGTCATTGCAGTGTCGATTAATGTTTCACCTTTTTTAATAGCAGAATTGGTTATATTCATCGACATCACATCTGCACCAAGTCTCTTTCCAGCTAGTTCAAAAGAACTTTGGGTTCTCGTCGAAGGTTCAAAAAAAAGATTTATTTGAGTTTTTCCTCTAAGAATATCTAACTTTTTGTTTTTACTTTTATTAAGTGAAATAAATTTCTTTGCTTCATCTAAGATAAGTTTTACATCTGAAATAGAAAGATCTTGGATACCTAGTAGGTGTTTTTGAGAAATTTTAATAGCGTTATTGTTTATAGCCATTAAAACCAACTCTATAGCTTTAAAGCATTGATATTGCAAGCTTAATTATTTAAGAATTCAATCGCTCCCTGCAATATAAACGTTGCTGCATTTTCATCTATTTTTTGAACTCTTTTAGATACATTAATGTCTAATTGACTTGATATCTTAAAGGCACCGACAGTTGATAATCTCTCATCCCATAAAGCCACAGGTGTATTTGTTTTACTCTCAATCATCTTAGCTTTGTCTAAAGCTGATTGAGAAGAGGGGCCCTTACTTCCATCCATATTCAATGGATTTCCTACAACAATAGCCTTTATATTTTCTTGATCAATTATTTCTAAAAGTTCACTGATAAAATTTTCATGATCAACATATTCTATAGTTTTAAAAGGAGTCGCTACAATTCGTTTATGATCACAGATTGAAACACCAATTCTCTTTTTTCCAAGATCTAAACCAATTAACCTTGCGTTTTTATCAATTTTAGACTTGAGTTCCTTTAAAGTGATCATATTGTTTTTTTCTTATATAATGATATTTTTCCTTTAAATTTAATTATCATATGAGCATAGATCTTAAAACAATTAAACATATAGCAAAATTATCAAGAATTTCCATAGATGATAAAAAAGCAAAAGAACTTGAAAAAGATCTAAATTCTATTTTTGAATTTATCGAAGCTTTAAATAAAGTTGATACTAAAAAAGTGGACCCACTGACATCAATTGCCGAAACATCATTGAAATTAAGAGGCGATGATGTCAAAACAAAAAATATAAGAGAACAAATATTAAAAAATTCACCAGACGAAAATAAAGATTTTTTTGTCGTACCAAAGGTTGTAGAATGAGTGATATAATAAATCTTACTTTATCAGCTTTAATTAATAAAATTAAAAAGAAAGAATTATCTTCTCAAGAAATTACAAACGCATATATTGCTAGAGCTGAAAAATCAAAAGATTTGAATACATACATCACTACTGATTTTGAAAATGCAATTGAAAAAGCCAAAAAATTTGATGAAAAGGGAAATTTTGATTACAAGCTCCCTGGAGTTCCTCTTGCAGTTAAAGATCTTTTTTGTACCAATAATCTAAAGACAACAGCTGGAAGTAAAATACTCTCAAATTTTATTCCTAGTTACGAGTCCACTGTTACCCAACATTTATGGGATGAAGGGGCTATTTTGCTTGGAAAACTTAATTGTGATGAATTTGCAATGGGTTCTTCAAACGAAACTAGTTTTTTTGGAAATGTCGAAAGTCCAGTTGGTAAAAAAGTTGTGCCAGGTGGGTCTTCAGGTGGATCAGCTTCAGCACTTGCAGCTAAATTGACACCAGCAACTATTGGAACTGATACTGGAGGTTCAATAAGACAACCAGCGTCTTTTACTGGTACTGTGGGTTTGAAACCAACATATGGCAGTTGTTCTCGATATGGTATTGTTGCATTTGCTTCTTCATTAGATCAAGCAGGACCGATGACTCAGGATGTGTCTGACGCTGCATTAATGTTAGATGTTATAAGTAAGTACGATACAAAAGATTCAACATCGGTAAATTTTAAAAGAGGTGATTATTTCAAATCATTAAGTTCTAATATTAAAGGAAAAAAAATTGGTATTCCAAAAGAATATAGAGTCGATGGCATGCCTAAGGAGATTGAAAGTTTGTGGCAAGATGGAATTACTTTATTAAAAAAATTAGGAGCAAAAATTATCGATATATCTTTACCTCACACTAAGTACGCATTGCCTGCTTATTATATAGTTGCACCAGCTGAAGCATCTTCTAACCTAGCTAGGTATGATGGAGTAAAGTACGGATATCGTTCTGAGGGAGAAAATTTGATCAGTATGTATGAAAACACAAGATCAGAAGGTTTTGGTGATGAAGTAAAAAGAAGAATAATGATTGGAACATATGTTTTGTCATCTGGTTATTATGATGCTTATTATTTAAAAGCACAAAAAATTAGAAGATTAATCAAAAATGATTTTGATGAAGCTTATAAATCTGTAGATGCAATTTTGACTCCTTCCACACCTAGTTCGGCCTTCAAGATTGGTGACAAAACAGATGATCCTGTATCAATGTATCTAAATGATATCTTTACAGTGCCAGTCAATTTGTCAGGACTGCCGGCTATATCTATTCCAGCAGGTAAAGATAAAAATAATTATCCTTTAGGCTTACAACTAATAGGCAAAGCATTTGAAGAGCAGAATTTATTAGATATTTCATATTCAATGGAAAAAGAATTAAGTTTCAAAAACAATTTGCAGGATTGGTGGATTAAATGAGTAAAAATAAAGAATATTTAATAAAGAGAGGTAACTCAGAATACGAAGTTATAATTGGTTTAGAAGTTCATGCTCAAGTTCTTTCAAAATCAAAGCTATTTTCTGACTCGCCTACAAACTTTGGTGCTGAACCAAATACCCAAGTGAGCTTGGTAGATGCTGCATTTCCTGGAATGCTACCAGTAATAAATGAATTTTGTATAAAGCAAGCAGTAAAAACGGGCATAGGTCTCAATGCAGCGATAAATAAAAAATCAATTTTTGATAGGAAAAACTATTTTTATGCTGATTTACCACAAGGATATCAAATTTCTCAATACAAAGATCCAATAGTTGGTGAAGGTTCAATTTTATTAGATTTACCAGATGGAGAAAAAAAAGTTGGTATTGAAAGGCTGCATTTAGAGCAAGATGCAGGAAAAAGTATTCATGACATTGATCCCCAAAACACTCTAGTAGACTTAAATAGGTCTGGAGTTGCCCTTATGGAAATAGTAAGCAAACCAGATTTAAGATCTCCAGAGGAAGTAAATTTATACATCAAAAAACTTAGATCAATTATGAGATATCTTGGAACTTGTGATGGAAATATGCAAGAAGGATCTTTAAGAGCTGATGTGAATGTTTCAATCAGAAAGACAGGGGATAAAAAATTAGGCACAAGATGTGAAATTAAAAACGTCAATTCTATAAAATTTATGCAAATGGCAATTGAATATGAAGCAAACCGTCAAGCTGATATATTAGAAGAGGGAGGCACTATTGATCAAGAAACCCGTCTTTTTGATACTAAAAAAAATGAGACTAGATCGATGAGATCAAAAGAAGATGCTCACGATTATAGATACTTTCCTGATCCTGACTTGTTACCACTTGAATTAACTGATGATTTCATATCAAAAATAAAAAAGGAAATACCTGAACTTCCTGATGAAAAGAAAAAAAGATTTGTAGATAAGTTTAAATTAACTCCATACGAGGCAAATATATTGGTATCTGATATTGAAACATCAAAATATTTTGAAGATGTAATTAAAAATTCAGATATTAAGCTAGCAACAAACTGGATAACAGGTGAATTATTTGCATTACTTAATGATAGAAATTTAGAAATATCACAAAGTCCTATTTCATCTAAAAATTTATCATCTTTAATTAACTTAATTAAAGATGGTACTATTTCTGGCAAAATTGCAAAAACAGTTTTTGAAATAATGGCAAATGAAAGCAAAGATCCAAAAAGCATTATTGACGAAAAGGGATTGAAACAACAAAGCGACCCTAAAGAAATTGAAAAAATTGTAGATGATGTAATTAAAGAAAATCCTAAAAATGTTGAATTATTTAAATCCGGTAAAGATAAATTGTTTGGTTTTTTTGTTGGTCAAGTTATGAAAAAGACAGATGGCAAAGCCAATCCTAAGTTAGTAAATGATATTTTAAAGAAAAAATTGAACTAGCATGAGTTCAAATCTACCTATTAATAAGCAAATAGAAAAATATATTGATGAGCACTCTTTAAAATTACATCCAGTACAAGATGAAATTATTAAACATAACGACACACTTGGAAAAAAAAAGAAATTACAAATTTCAACCAACCAATGTCATTTTTTATATTTAATAACAAAATTATTTAAACCTAAAGAAATTTTAGAAATTGGTACTTTTACTGGTCTTAGCTCATTAAGTATGTGCATTGGTCTAGAAAACGACTCCAAGATCACCACTATCGATAAAAACAAAGATACTTCATTAGTAGCGAAAAATTTCTTTGAAAAGGCAAAAGTTTCAGAAAAAATTGATATTATTATTGATGAAGCTATTAATGGAATTAATAAATTAATAAGCCAAAAAAAATTGTTTGATTTGATTTTTATAGATGCTGACAAAGAAAATTACAAAAAATATTATGAATTGTCCTTAAACTTATTAAAAAGAGATGGTTTTATAATCATTGATAATGTTTTGTGGCATGGCGAAGTTGTAGATAAAAACAATAAAGAACACTTAACTGAGATAATTCGAGATTTTAATACTTATGTAAATAACGATATAAGAGTTGAAAATATGATTATCCCAATAGGTGATGGCTTTTCAATTTGTAGAAAATTATAATGTATACCATCTTTGGTTTTTATAAATTTAAACAATTAAAAAAGATCAGTAAACTCAAAGATAAACTTCAAAATTTCATAGATGATTACAAAATTAAAGGAACTATAATTATCTCACCTGAGGGGATTAATGGATCAATTTCTTTCCTTAAAAAAAATACTAAACAAATAAAAATCAATCTTAAAAAAATCTTTGCCATTACAAAATTTGATAATGAAAATATTTCTTTTAATAGATTTATTCCTTTTCATAAGGGGAGGGTGAAGGTTAAAAAGGAAGTTGTTCCAATTGGAAAAAGACTTAAAAAAAAAGTTAAAGATAATCATCTATCTCCTAAGGAATGGAATAATTTCGTTTTAAACAAAGACACATATATAATAGATACTAGAAAAGATTTTGAGTTTAGGATTGGGACTTTCAAGAGATCTATAAATCCAAAATTAAATAACTTTAGAGATTTTTCTAAATATTTTAAAAAGTTTAATAAGAATTCGAAAATCGGAATGTTTTGCACAGGAGGCATTCGATGCGAAAAAGCCAGCGATTATTTATACAATAAAGGTTATAAAAATGTTTTTCAGTTAAAAGGAGGTATTATTAATTATTTGTCAAAAATTAAAAAAAAAGAAAGCCTGTGGAAAGGAGAATGTTTTGTATTTGATAATCGTGTTTCTGTGAACCATAGTTTAAATATAGGCAAATATTCAATTTGTGCTGGATGTAGAGAACCTATTTCTGTTAAAGATAAGAAGTCCGTAAAATTTGAAGAGGGTGTTTCTTGTCCTAATTGTTATAATAAATCAAGTGATGAACAAAAGAAAGGGTTTAGAATGAGACAAGGTCAAATTGATAAAGCAAAAAAAGAAAAAAAAGATTACATGTTTAAAAAAATTTATAAATAGATGGCTAAGAAGATTAATTTAACAGTGGATCCAATGTGGCAACTTCTAAGGAGAGTTACATTTCCTGCGAGTATTGGATCTTTATTTCAAACCTTTTATAATCTGGTTGATACTTTTTTTGCTGGAAAGATATCACCTGATGCACTAAGTGCTCTAGCAAAATCTTTTCCAATTTATTTTATTATAATCGCAATAGGTGTTGGTGTTGGAGCTGGTACTAATACACTTATAGGAAATTCCATAGGTGAAAAAAAAGAAAAAGTCGCTTCATTATATGTTGCTCAATCAATAATTTTTGCGATAATCATTTCATTATTAGTCACATTTATTGGAATTAATTCATCCAATTATCTTCTTCAATTATTAGGGTCTTCTCCAGAGAATATTATTTTGACTAGGGAATATTTAGATATAATTTTTTATTGCACAGTAATAGTATTAATCCAAATATCTTTAAATGGAACATTAAACGCTCAAGGAGATACAAAAAGTTATAGAAATGTCCTCATTTTTACTTTTTTTTTAAACATCATACTTAATCCAATTTTTATTTTTGGTTTTTTCGTAATACCTGCTTTTGGCATTTCAGGTATTGCAATCGCTACGGTTATTTGCCAACTTATTGGAACAATCTATTTAGCGCAAAAAGTTTATTGTTGTAAACTCAAAGAGTATTTATATGCAAAGTGTTTTATTCCAAAAATTAACTTTTTAAGTAATCTTACTTTTCAGTCTGTGCCAATAATGTTTAGCATGCTGTTAATCGGTGTTGGTATATTTAATGTATTATACTTTGTAGGAAAATTTGGAGATATTGCTGCAGCTGGTTATGGAGCTGCACTTAGAATAGAACAAGTTTTCTTATTACCAGTCATAGCATTGAATACAGCTGTATTATCAATTGGAGGTCAAAACTTCGGAGCTAGAAATTTTGAAAGAATAAGAGACCTTTATAAAAAAGCATTAATATTTGGTTGTTCATTTATGATCATGGCTGGCTTTATTCTTTATTTTGGAGCAGAAAATCTCCTTGGATTAATTACTGACGATCCAGAAACTATTAAATTTGGATCTCTATATTTAAAAATTGCAGCATTGATAGGTCCAATATATCCAACTTTTTTTATCACTACTGCTGTATTTCAGGCTCTTAAGAGACCCATCTTTAGTTTGTATCTTAGTATATTAAGGCTTACTGCAATTCCTTTTTTATGTTTGTGGTACGTTATTAATATTAAAGGAGGGGGTTACAGCGATATCTTTTATACAATATTAGTTACAAATTGGTTAATGGGATTAGTAGTACTATTTTTTATAGGATCTTTTTTTAATTATATGTTTAAAGATAATAAAAAATATTTTTTTATAAAAAGTTAGATTAACTATCTTTTTTCATTTTTTTTTCAAGCCGTCTTACTAAGAATGATACAATTAAAATTAATATAAGATACTCTAAGATCAAAAACGTATATATTTCTAAAGGTCTGTATGTAGTAACAACAAGTTCATTCGCCTTTCTAGTTAAGTCTCCAATACCAATAATCGAAACTAAAGAAGACATTTTTAGAACGTATACAAACTGATTTCCAATAGCAGGCAGTATATTTCTTATAGCTTGAGGAAGAATGACAAGTCTTAATTTTCTAAAAAAATTAAGCCCTAAAGAACTTCCAGCTTCCCATTGAGGTTTTCTAATTGAGTTTATTCCAGCTCTAAAAATTTCAGCCTGAAATGCGCTTTCACTTATAGATAAAGCTATAATACCAGATACAAATGGACTAAAACTAATTCCTGTCATAATAGGTAATCCATAATAAATCCATAAAATCAAAACCAACAGAGGTATAGCTCTAACTATTTCGACATAACCTATATTTAAGTATGTTAAAAATTTATTTTTGGCTAAGGAGGGTATAGCAACTATTAATCCCAATACTATTGATAGAGATATTGATACGATAGATATAAAGATAGTTGTTGTAAATCCACTTAATAAAAATTTTAGATTTGTTAAACCGTTAACATTGTTGGGAGATAGTATTAACCAATCTAATTCCTGCTTTCCACATGATAATAGAAATAACAATGAGAATAATAAAAATAAGTTTTTCACACTTATATTTATAAAGAATTAATTATTAATAGCTAATTTATTATAAGCTTTTAAGATTGTATTTTGCTAAAAGTTCTTTGAAGAAACCAGATTTCTTTTTCTTATTGATCCAATCGTTAACGTACTTTCTCCACTTATCGTCATTTTTACCAACCATCATAGCTAAGAAAGCAGGATTTTTTTCACCATCTGGAACAATTGCTAATTGTGGATATTTAATAACTAATTTGTTGGCTTCAGTTGAACTTGTAATATTACCATCAGCTCTTCCTGCTAGCACTTCCTGAAAATCTCTTGCAGGAGCCTCTACTGAATTTAATTTTGATTTAGGGAAAAATTCTTTAGCTTTTTCCTCTTGTGAAGTTCCAAGCGTTGTAGCGATTGTAACATCTTTATTGTTTAGAGAATCCCAAGTTGAAAATTTACTTAAATTTTTCTTTAAAACCAGTGGAACAGTTCCATATTTGTAATAAGTCTCTGTGAAACCTGCTACTTCTGCTCTTTTAGGAGTTTTTGTTACACTTGTTGAAATATCATATCTGTCTGAAGTTATTCCAGAAACTATAGTTTTCCATTCAGCGGGAACAAACTTAATTTTTACACCCATGTCTTTTGCAAGTTCGTTCATGACATCAATGTCAAAACCTTTATAGGTATTTGTAGAAGGATCTTTTATAGTCATTGGATCCCAGTCTCCAGTTGTACCAACTCTTAGTTCTCCGTTTGAAAGGATTTTATCTAATGAAGAAGCGTTTGCTGTAAATGAGAATAATAAAGTAAATAATAATATGATAATTTTTTTCATAAGGGTTTAATAAGATAATTTATGATATTTTTCTACGCTAACCTTGACGCAGTTAAATTTTACAATAAATTCGCCCCGTCATTAAGCCAATCCCATAAATGGTTAGAAAACGATCGTCTTACAAATAAATTTATATTGTTATCACCCAAGTTATGAATGATTACATCAATATGATTAATTATAGTTTGGGTTGTGGATCCTTTAGTATCTTTAAATTTTGAGAAATCAAATGGACAACTCATTGAGAGCAATTCGTACAATTTATCCCCAGAAATATTAATACACACCCATTGGTCACTTACATTTGTAACAGCTCCGTAGTTAAGTGATGAAATTTCTTTAAAAACTCTATCAAAAATTTCTTTGTTCATGCTATTTGTATAAACCATCCATTCATCTGGACTTAGCCATAAAGCGCTTAACTCTTGGTTACTTGTAGAAGTATTACTTTCTGTTGGCAAAATAACAGAGAGTATTTGACCAACTTTTGCAAAGAACTCTCTTTTTTTTCCACGTAAGTTAATTTTAGTAATTGGTTCTACTTCTTTCAAATTTAAATCTGAATATTCTCTTTTATCTTTAATAGCTGTATTAATGTTATCCATTTATTCTCTCATTTTCTTTATCTAAGAAGATTGTATCTGATACAGTTACTTTAATTGTTTTATCTATCATTGGAACCAAGAGTTTTTGTCCTTTAAGTCGTTTACCTTCTTTTAAAACTGCTAAAGCAATAGATTTTTTTAAAGTTGGACTGAAATAACTTGAAGTTACATGTCCAAGCATATCGACAGGCTTTTTATTTTCATCTTTAACTATTTGAGCACCTTCCTCTAAAATTTCATTAGGGTCATCAGTTAAAAGTCCGACTAATTGTTTTCTATCTTCTCTAATAGTATCGCTTCTATATAGAGATCGTTTACCAATAAAGTCATATTTTTTTTTACTAATTATCCAATCCATTTGAAGATCTACTGGTGTCATCGTTCCATCAGTATCTTGGCCAACAATGATAAATCCTTTTTCAGCCCTTAAAAGGTGCATAGTTTCAGTTCCATAAGGAGTAATGTTAAATTCTTTTCCAGCTTCAATACATTTTTCCCAAATATATTTACCGTATGATGCTTCCACATTAATTTCATAACTTAGTTCACCTGTAAAACTTATCCGCATGATTCTACAGTTTATATTGCCTAGCTTTACCTCTTTAAATGACATATGTGGGAAACTTTCATCAGATAAATCTAAATCTTTAAAAATTTTATTAATAATTTTTTTTGCATTTGGACCGCATACACTTGCTGTAGCATAATGATCCGTAACTGAAGTAAGAAATACATCTAATTCCGGCCATTCAGTTTGCAAATAATCCTCAAGTTTAGACATTACATTTGCTGCACCACCAGTTGTTGTTGTCATTAAATAGTGATTTTCACCTAGTTTTGTTGTCACTCCGTCATCGTAAACCATACCATCTTCATTAAGCATTAAACCATATCTACATTTTCCGATTTGTAATTTTGACCAAGCATTTGTGTAAACCCTATTAAGAAACTCATTTGCATCTGTGCCTTGAATATCGATTTTTCCGAGTGTCGAAGCATCTAATATTCCACTAGACTCTCTTGCAGCTTTACTTTCTCTTTGTACGGCATCATGCATTGTTTCACCATCTTTTGGATAATACCAAGCCCGTTTCCATTGTCCGACATTTTCAAACTTTGCATTATTTTCAACGTGCCACTCATGCATAGGTGTTTTTCTAAAAATATCAAAAAATTGCCCAACATTTCTACCTACTATGGTTCCAAAAGTAAGTGGTGTATATGGAGGCCTGAACGTTGTTGTTCCTAGATCACCCATATTAGTATTAGTTGTATCTGCAACTATACCCAAGGCATGCATGTTAGCAAGTTTACCTTGATCTGTACCCATACCAGTTGTTGTATATCTTTTTACGTGTTCAATTGATTTAAAGCCTTCTCGTAAAGCTAATTTTATATCTTTTGCAGTACTATCATTTTGATAATCTAAAAATGGTTTTGTTTTACTTAACGGTTTATCTGATGGAAGTAACCATATATTTTTTTTCTCTTTTTCCTTAGAGCATTTAACATCAATTTTATCAAAATTAGAATTTTCAATCTGCAAAAACTTTTTTGTATCTTTTATCGAATTTTTTAAAACATCATCTAATTCGAAATCTCCTTTTGCAGAACCAATGCTTAATTGATTTAAATTTGTTTTATCTGGAACAAAAATATTATCTTTGTTATCAAACTTAAGTTTACCACCAGATTGTGTAAATAGATGAACCATCGGAGTCCAGCCACCAGAAATTGCTAAGCAATCACAATTCAATTCAATTTTTTTTCCGACAACATCATTGCCTTTATCATTTAGCTTCATTATTGTTATTTTGTTAATTCTTTTATAACCTTTAGTGTTTACTACTGTATGGTTCCAATAAATTTGTATCCCTAGACTTTTAACTTTATTTACTATTTCTGAAGATGAATTATCTCTTATATCTATTATTGCATTTAATTTTGTGCCTGATTTATGTAATGATAAGGCTGTTTCATAAGCACTGTCATTATTAGTAAATATAACATTTTCTAAACCACATCTTACACCATAATAGTCTATGTATTTTTTCACAGCAGATGCTAACATTATACCTGGTCTATCGTTGTTATGAAAAACTTGAGGTCTTTCTATAGCGCCAGTGGAGATAATTACTTTTTTTGCTCTTATTTTGTAAAGCCTTTGTCTGATTTTATTATTGCGGTCATTAACACTTAAATGATCAGTTAAATTTTGCCTTGCTAGTAAAAAGTTGTAATTATGATAAGCAGCAAGACTTGTTCTTGTTTTAATAATGATATTTTTATCATTTTTAATGTTTTCAATGAGTTTTTTTAACCATTCACTGCTTTTTTGATTATCAATTTTAGAGATATCATTGTCATCATAAATTAATGAACCTCCTAATAATTCTTTGTCTTCTAACAACAAAACTTTTTTATTATCATCAGAAGCTATTTTAGCCGCTATTAAACCAGAAACACCACCTCCAACTATTAAGATATCACAGTGCATATATCTGTGGTCGTACATATCTGGATCTTGTTTCGTTGGGGATTTTCCTAAGCCAGCGGATTTACGAATAAAGTATTCGTACTTCTCCCAAAAACTTGCTGGCCACATAAATGTTTTATAATAAAAGCCTGCAGGAAGGAGAGGTGATAAAAAGTTATTTATTCCACCTATATCAAATTTTACACTTGGCCAACAATTCTGACTGTTACAAATTAAACCATCATATAATTCGATTTCAGTAGCTCGTACGTTAGGATCAGTTAAAGCATCGTCATTTCCTATTTGAAGAATTGCATTTGGTTCCTCAGAACCAGAAGTCATTATTCCTCTTGGTCTATGGTACTTAAAACTTCTTCCCACAAGATGAATATCGTTTGAAAGTAGGGCAGATGCCAGTGTATCGCCTTTATATCCGTATAATTTTTTTCCATTAAAAATAAAAGATAGTTTTCTGGTTTCGTCTACAAATTGTTTATTATTTATTCTTAGATTTTTGGACATTATAATTTTGGCGGTTGTTCACCCATTTTGTATATTTTTTCTATTTTATCATTTGAGGTGTCACGGGCTACATTAAACCATTTTCTACATCCATGTGCATGATTCCATCTTTCAAATTGGATACCCTTAATATTTTTTCTCATAAATAAATATTCTGCCCATTGATCATCATTTAATTCAGTAGGTTGTTTAGGTCTTGCTATATGAGCTTCACCACCAGAAACAAATTCTGATTGATCTCTTTCACCACAATATGGACAATTAATTAAAAACATTAGTGGGCAACAGCTGCTGCTCCATGTTCATCTACTAGATCACCACTTACAAATCTATTAATGTTAAATGCAGCATTTAATTTATGAGGTTCATCATTAGCGATTGTATGAGCAAATAAATCGCCCGAACCAGGTGTTGCTTTAAATCCACCAGTTCCCCAACCACAATTAAAATAAAGACCTTTGATTGATGTTTTACTAATTATCGGGCTTGCATCTGGACAAATGTCAACAATTCCACCCCATTGTCTTAACATCTTCATTCTACTAAAAATTGGATATAATTCTAATATAGCTTTAAGTGTTTCTTCTACAATATTAAAGCTTCCCTTTTGAGTGTAAGAAACATAAGAGTCAGTTCCCGCACCAATAACTAATTCACCTTTATCTGATTGACTCACATAAGCATGAACCGCATTTGACATTACAACAGTATCGATTATTGGTTTTACTGGCTCTGATACAAGCGCTTGTAAAGGTTTACTTTCGAGAGGTAACTTAAGTCCCGCCATATTTGCTATTACGCTTGAATGTCCTGCAGCAACAACACCAATCTTTTTAGTTTTAATAAATCCTTTTGTTGTTTCTAGACCTTCAACTGAATCTCCATTTCTCTTAATACCTTTGACTTCGCAATTTTGAATTATATCAACTCCCATTTCATCAGCGCCTCTTGCATAACCCCAAGCAACAGCATCATGTCTAGCTGTACCAGCTCTTTTTTGTAATGTACCACCTAATACTGGATACCTAATATCTTGAGAAGTATTTATTATAGGACAAAACTTTTTTACTTCATCTGTTTCCAACCAAACAGCATCAATACCATTTAATCTATTTGCGTGAGTTCTTCTTTTTAGATCTCTTACATCTTGTAAATTATGAGCCAAATTCATAACTCCTCTTTGACTGAACATTACATTGTAATTAAGTTCTTGGGACAAACCTTCCCAAATCTTTAATGCGTGATCATATAAACCTGCGCTGGCGTCCCATAAATAATTTGATCTGATAATTGTAGTATTTCTTCCAGTGTTACCTCCACCAATCCAACCTTTCTCAACAACAGCAATTTTTGTTAAATTATGTTTTTTCGCTAAATAATATGCAGTGGCTAAACCGTGACCGCCGCCACCAACAATTACAGCATCATACTCTTTTTTAGGTTCAGGATCTCTCCATGCTCTTTGCCAATTTTCATGGTTGCTAAAAGCATTCTTTATTAAAGAAAATATAGAATATTTATTTTTCATTTTTTGAGAAATTACTTGATAAATATTGAATATTCAATGATTTCAAGTTACACAGTATATAAGGAAGGATGGGTGAGCTGGTTTAAACCAGCGGTTTGCTAAACCGCCGTACGCTTGAAAAGGTGTACCGAGGGTTCGAATCCCTCTCCTTCCGCCATTTTTCAGAAATTAGTATAGCGGGTAATTAGCGAAAAAATCTTTCATTTTGATAGGCTTTTGCTCTAGCACATATCGATAAACGTTATAATTTTCTAAAACTCTTTGAACATAGTTTCTTGTTTCTTTAAATTTTATAAGCTCAATCCAATCAACATAATCCACTTGATCCTTTTGAGGATTTTTATTTATTTTTTTCCAATATCTTACTCTTTTAGGGCCCGCATTATAAGCGGCAATAGCAAAAGGATAGGCACCATCATATTCTAAAATTAATCCTGCTAAATAATGAGACCCTAAATTAATATTGTATTCAGGATCTGAAGTTAATCTTGATTTTGAATATGGTAGCTTAGCTTGTTTTGCAACAATCTTAGCTGTGTAAGTCATAAGTTGCATCATACCTCTCGCACCAGCGTAACTATTTGCTTTACTATCAAATTCACTCTCTTGTCTTATAACTGCAAGTATCAATGCAGGGTCAGGAATTTTTCTTTCCCCAACCATAGTTGGTGTGCTGATAACAGGATAGTTATATTGATTGTGAAATCTTTTTTCATAAGATGCCAATTTAGATATTTGAATTGCAAAATCATATCTTGAAATTTCAGTAGCAAGTTCTGCAGCTAGAACTTCACTTCCTTGATCTATATTATCAAGAGCTAAATGACGTAAAATATGTTTTGTATATTTATCTCTTTCTATCTCATAAAGTAAATAAACGAGTTTATATAATTTCTTGTCCTTAAATTCTTTTTTGTATTTATCGTTTGCTTTCATTGTTTCATTTAAAGAAAATGTTTCGTCTGGTTTAATTTTCATATGTGCAAGTTGCCCATAATATGTAGTCGGAAATTTAGACGCTTCACCGTAATATTTATCAGCTGTTACGGGGTCACCCAGTTTTTCATACGTTCTTCCTAACCAAAATGCTCCTCTAGATAAACTTATTGGATAACCAACATTTTGATAAAAAGATTTAAAGTGTTCTCTTGCTAAAATTGGATCATTTAAGAAACTTAAAGCAATCCATCCACTAAACCATTCTGCCTCAGCGTATTCCGGAGTTCCTTGTTCTAATGAGTGGTTATTGACAATTTTGTAGGCTGTTTGATATTTCTTTTTATAAATTAACGATCTTCCAATAATTGATCTTTCCACCCACCATTTGTCTGGTCTTACCATATAACTCTTAGTATTCTTAATGTTTAACAAAATTTCTAATGAGCTATCTACTCGACCTCTTTTTCTTCTCCATTTTAATCTGTCATAGTTAAGACCTGGGTCATTCCTGAAACTTTCAGGCACTTTTGAAATTGCATTGTCTACACCATATGATTTACTCATTAGCAATTGTCTCGCTGTATAAAGAAGCTGATAATCTTTAGGTAAATATCTTAACATTCTTTTCAAATCCCAATATTTATTTTCCCAAGCTAGGTAATCAGCTCTTCTAATATGGTCTTCTGATGATAAATATTTTTTTATTCGTTTGTATGTAGGTCTTAGTTCTGCTTTAGATAAATCGGCAGTAATCCATCCTTTTTTTATCAACTTTATACCGTCTACATTTTGCCCATCTTGTAATAAGCTTTCCCCCAAAACTATCTCTCCGTATCCACTTAATGGTTTTTTATTCTCGAATAAATCTATTATTTTTTTGTGACCAATTTTTTTAACTGATAATTTTTTTTCAGATAGATATTCAATTCTACCACGACGAGGATAAGTTTCATTTCTTTTTAAAAATGAACTATAGTCAGAATAATTTGCATTATTGTTTCTTTCTAGTAGGTATCTCCACATTGTGAAATCATAAATTGACTTATCTTTTGCACGAGAAGCAATTTTGATTGCACTTTGCCACTTTTTTCTTTTAATTAAATCTAAAGATTGTTGAGCTATTTTTACGTCTTTTTTACTATAGTATTTTGATTTTTTAACTTTCTCCTTTTTTGGCTCTGTCTTTTTAACAATTATTGTTGGTTTCTTTTTAGGTAGCAAAATCCCTATATTTTGAAAATCCTTATCGGTTTCTGCTTTT
Organism: uncultured Pelagibacteraceae bacterium; assembly: GCA_902597055.1. Classification (GTDB taxonomy): domain Bacteria; phylum Pseudomonadota; class Alphaproteobacteria; order Pelagibacterales; family Pelagibacteraceae; genus Pelagibacter. The sequence continues at coordinate 139,335 of CACJWG010000001.1, forward strand.
TCAACCTTTTCTTTTTTTTCTTCTTGAATTTCTTTCTCTTTTTTAACTGTAGGTTTTATTGGAGGTATAATATTTTTTTTTGATATAATCTTTTTTTTAACCTCATCAGATAATGTTGGTTTTTTTGGTGGAATAATTAACTCACTTGAAAATGAATATGAGCCTAAAATTAACAGAAAGATTAAAATAAATTTGATAAATATTTTAAAAAAGATCATATTTTTGTAAATGAATCGATAATCTATGTTATAAAGTTATATGTTTAAAGGATCAAATGTTGCGTTATTAACTCCGTTTAAGAATAATAAATTAGACGAAGATTGTTATATCAAACTAATAAATTTTCATATTGAAAATGGCACAAATGGTTTAGTTCCTGCAGGAACAACTGGTGAATCGCCCACATTGAGCCATGAAGAACATGAAAAAGTCATTGAGCTTTGTATTAAAGAAGCAAAAGGCAAAATTCCGGTAATTGCAGGCACTGGATCAAATTCTACAACTGAAGCTGTAGCTCTAACAAAGCATGCAGAAAAGGCAGGAGCAGATGGCGTACTTGTAGTTACTCCATATTACAACAAACCAACACAAGAAGGTTTATATCAACATTACAAATCAATTAATGATAATACAAGTTTGCCAATTATTATTTATAATATTCCAAGTCGATGCGTTATTGATATGTCAGTTGATACAATGGCAAGACTTTATGAACTTAAAAATATCGCAGGTGTAAAAGATGCAACAGGAGACCTAAATAGACTTGATCAAACTTTAAAAAAATTGGGTCCTGATTTTATTCAGCTAACTGGTGAAGATGGTCTTGCTTTTGAATTTAATAAAAGAGGAGGGGTTGGTATAATTTCAGTTACAGCAAATATAGCACCTAAGCTATGTTCTGATTTTCAAAAATTTTCAAAATCAAATTCTGATAATGAAATTAAAGAGGCTGAAAGAATTGATGCTTTGCTTCAACCACTTCATAAAGCTCTATTTATTGAAAGCAATCCATCACCTGCAAAATATGCAGCTAAACTTTTAGGTTTGTGCAGTGATGATGTTAGACTGCCATTAGTTAAAATACAAGAATCCACTAAAGAAAAAGTAAAAGAAGCATTATTGTCTGCAAAATTATTGTAGCATGGTAAAAAAAGAACCTGGACACAAAATAATTTGTTTAAATAGAAAAGCATCCTTTAATTTTTTTTTCCAAGAAATTTTAGAGGCAGGAATTGTATTAAAAGGATCTGAGATTAAGTCTGTAAGAGCAGGAAAAGTAAATATAGCAGAATCATATGCTATTGAAAAAGATGGTGAGTTTTTTTTAGTAAATTCACACATACCAATTTATAAAGAGGCAAGTTTTACTAACCATAATCCTAGAGAAGAGAGAAAGCTGTTGTTAAATAAAAGAGAGATAAAAAAATTAATTGGTAAAGTTAATAGAGATGGATTGTCACTTATACCTCTTAAAATGTATTTTAAAAAAGGGAGAGCAAAGTTGGAGATTGCTGTCGCAAAAGGTAAAAAAAGATTTGATAAACGACAAACAAAAAAAACAAGGGACTGGAACCGTGATAAAGCAAGATATTTTAGAAGATCGTCATAATACAATCATACTGGCACTAGGCTCTAATTTGGGAAATAGAGCTGATAATATTGAAAAAACTAAGTTTCATTTATCACATTTTTGTTACTTTCTAAAAGTCTCAAAACTTTATGAAACACCATCGTGGCCAAACCAATCGAATCCAAAATTTTTAAACCTCATTATTGAATGTAAAACAGATTTAACAATTATCGATTTGTTTGAAAAAATAAAAAAAATAGAAACATTATTAGGAAGAAAAAAAAGTATAAAAAACGCACCACGAACTTGCGATATTGATATTATTGATTTCAACAATACTTGCAAAAGCATTATTCATAAAGGAGAAAAAATTATTACTCCACACCCAAGAATGCATCAAAGAAATTTTACTTTAATTCCATTATATGAAATAAAAAAAAACTGGATACATCCGAAAAATAAGCAAAAAATAGATATTTTAATAAAAAAATTAAACCCCAAATCAATTAGTGATATAAAGATTTATCAAAGTAATGGTATAATTAAATATGCTTAAATCTGAAGAATTAATAAATAAGGTAAGGGAATATAATAAGTTTTTAAACCCGACAACTTTAACTAAAGCTTATAATTTTGCTCTTGAGGCTCACAAGAAACAAAAAAGGGATGAAGGTGTGCCATATATTATTCACCCAATAGCTGTAGCAAATATTCTTTCAGATTTAAAACTTGATAGCGCAACTATTGCAACTGGATTATTACACGATACGATTGAAGATACTAGAGCTACTTATAAAACAATCAAGGAAGAATTTGGTCAAGAAGTTGCTGATTTAGTGGAAGGTGTCACAAAAATCTCTGCATTTGAAAATCAAGCAGCTCAAGACTCTAAAGCTGAAAATTTTAGAAAATTAATCATAGCAACTTCTAAAGACATAAGAGTCCTTCTTGTAAAATTAGCTGACAGACTTCATAACATGAGAACAATTAAATTTGTAAAACTCAAAGAAAAACAAATTAGAAAAGCTAAAGAAACGATGGAAATATATGCTCCATTAGCAGACAGAATGGGCATGAATAGAATTAGAGATGAGTTGGAGGATCTTTCTTTTGAAATTTTAAATCCTGAAGCAAGACATCTCGTCAAGAAAAGACTTGATGAAATAAAAGAAAATAATATTTCAAATTTTAATATGATTTCTGAGGAGTTTCAAAAAATTCTAAAAGCAGAAGGATTAAATGTTAAAATATTTGGTAGAGAGAAAACACCTTTTTCTATTTGGAGAAAAATTCAAAAAAAAAGAACTTCGCTAGAGCAAATCACAGATATAATCGGATTTAGGGTAATTGTTGACGATGTTTCAGATTGCTATAAGACTTTAGGTGTATTCCACAAAAAGTGGAATTGTATACCGGGAAGATTTAAAGATTATATTTCATCTCCTAAAATAAACAAATATCAATCATTACATACCGCTATAATTGGTCCAAACAAAAGACCTATTGAAATTCAATTAAGAACAATGCAGATGCACGAATACGCTCAAAGAGGAATTGCTTCTCATTGGAAATATAAATCTTCTGAAAAATTTAATTCTTTAACTTGGAAAGAATACGATTGGTTGAAAGATCTAGTTGAAATAATTGAGAGAAACGAAAATCCAGAGGACTTTTATGAATATACTAAACTTCAGATGTTTCAAGAAAATGTATTTTGCTTTACACCAAAGGGATCTGTGATCAAACTTCCAAAAGATGCTACCCCAATAGATTTTGCGTATGCAGTACATACACAAGTTGGAGATACTGCTATTGGATCAGAAATAAATGGTAAAGACAGTCATTTACAAAGTATCCTAAGAAATGGTGATGTGGTTAAGATTATAACATCAAAGAAAGAGTCACCATCTTTACATTGGTTAAGCTCAGCAAAAACAGGTAAAGCGAGAGCCGCAATTAGGAGATATTGGCAATATAGAGAAAATTCTAAACCAACTGACAAAATATATAATACTACTCTTTGGATCTCGTTACCTGATAAACCAGGTGTTCTCGGAACAGTGACAACTATGATTGGAGAAAATCATGTAAACATTTCTAGTGTTGAAATGGTAGAAAAAACTAAAACCTCCATTAATTTTAGATTTAATCTAATTATTTCTGATCTCAAAAACTTTACAAAATTAATAAGTGAGTTAAAACAAAGAGAGTATAAATTTAAAATTATTAGACACAAAAACAAAAAATATGCTTTCTTTAAAAAATTCTTTGGCAGTTTTAAGAAAAACTGACGCTCTTTTAGAGGGACACTTCGTACTTTCATCTGGTCTACATTCACCCCAATATGTTCAATGCGCCAAGCTTTTAAGCAAACCAACTCAAGCTAAAAAATTTATAAGTTCCTTGGCAACAAAAATTAAAAGAAATATTAAAAGTTTTGATATTATTCTGTCCCCAGCAATGGGAGGTGTAATTATTGGTTATGAGATAGGAAGATTGTTAAAAAAAGAGACTATTTTTTGTGAAAGAGTAGATAAAAAATTTAAACTTAGAAGAGGTTTTAATATTAAAAAAAAAGCAAAAGTTTTAATAGTAGAGGACGTAATCACTACAGGAAAATCTTCATCGGAGTGTGTAAGACTTATCAAAAGATTTGGTGGAAAGTTTGTTGGAATTGCTTGCTTAATAGACAGGTCGAAAAAATTAAAAATGTCCAAAAAAATTATATCTCAAGTAAAATTAGATATTCCTGTTTATAAGAGAAATAAATTACCAACTCCTTTGAAGAATATTCAAATTACAAAACCAGGAAGTAGATATCTAAGATAATGTCTAAACTCGGTGTTAACATTGATCATGTGGCTACATTAAGAAATGCTAGAGGAGAAAATCATCCAAATATTTTAAAGTTTGCAGATATTGCAATTAATTCTGGAGCTGACTCTATTACGGTTCATCTTAGAGAAGACAGAAGACATATTAAAGATTTAGATTTAAAAAAACTTTGTAAAAAAAAAATTAAAATAAATTTAGAGATGGCATGTAATAACAAAATGTTAAAAATTGCTCTTAGAAACATGCCTAATTATGTTTGTATAGTACCAGAAAAAAGAAAAGAAATTACCACAGAAGGGGGGATAGATTTAAAAAAAAATTTTCATAATTTAAAAAAAATTATATCCAGACTTAATAAAGCTAAAATCAGAACAAGTTTATTTATAGACCCTTCAAAACAAAATATTGAAATCTCGAAAAAAATAGGAACGAAATGCGTTGAACTGCACACAGGAAAAATATCAATTTTAGTTAAAAAAGGTACAAAATTTTCAAATGAACTAAAGAGAATTAAAGATGCAAGTAAATTAGCATTTGATTATGACATTGAAGTACATGCAGGACACGGCTTAGATTACAAAACAACAAAAATTTTGAAAAAAATTCCATACATAAAAGAATTTAATATTGGTCACTTTATCATAGGTGAAAGTTTAGAGTCTGGTATGCCCAGCATTATCAAAGAATTCAAAAAGATCGTGAGATGACTTTAAATATTTTTGGTGTAGGGACAGACATTGTTAAAAATAGTCGTATAAAAAAACTTATTAAAAACAAAAGATTTATAAATAGAATATTCACATCTAGTGAAATTAAAGATTCAAAAAAAATTAATCAGAAAGTTTTGTTTTTTTCAAAAAGATTCGCTGCTAAGGAAGCTTTCGTAAAATCTCTTGGCACTGGTTTTGCTCATAATATTAATTTTAAAGATATAAATGTATCAAAAAAAAGAAGTGGTAAACCCCACCTTACTTTAAGTAATAAGTTAAAAGATATATTAAAAAAAAAACTTAAATTGAAAAAAGTAAAAATTTTTCTGTCATTATCAGATGAAAGAGAATATTCAGTTGCATACGTTATAACTCAAAAGATTAAATGAAACAAAAAATTATAGATAATATTAAAACTATTTTTTATGCTTTAGTAATTGCTATTGTAATTAGGTCTTTGTTCATTCAACCTTTTTATATTCCGTCATCATCAATGGAGCCTACTTTGTTGGTAGGAGATAGAATTTTTGTAACTAAATATACTTATGGATATAGCAAGCATTCTTTTCCTTTTAGTTTAGGACCTATTAAAAAACGTATTTTTTTTAATGAACCAGAAAGAGGTGACATTATTGTATTTAAAACTCCTGCGGATAACAGAACCGATTATATTAAAAGACTTATAGGTGGACCAGGAGACAAGATTCAATTTATAGACGGTAATCTATATCTTAACGACGTTGAAATCCTTAAATCTAAAGTGAAGTTAGAAAATGAAATATATTGTGGTGGTGAAGTTTTAGAAACAAATCTTTTTGAAGAAAAAATAGAAAATAAAAAATATTTAACCGCTTATAATAATTTTGGATCTTACCAAAATTCAGATGAATTTGTTGTACCTGATAATCATTATTTTTTTTTAGGAGACAATAGAGATTGTTCAAAGGATAGTCGATTTTTAACAAGTGTTGGCTATGTACACCGCGATAATATTGTTGGTAAAGCTAGATTTATTTTTTTTTCAACAGACAAAAAAATAGGAAGATTTATAGAGTTTTGGAAATGGAATAAAAGTTTTAGATTAGATAGATTATTTAAAAAAATTAGATAATGAAAAAAAATATAAGTTCTTTTGAAAAAATAATAGGTGTTAAATTTAAAAATCAAAATCTTCTATTACAAAGCCTAACACATAAAAGTAATAATCCACTTAATAACAATGAAAAATTAGAATTTTTAGGTGATAGAGTATTAGGATTAATTATATCAAAGAATTTATATAAATTATTTCCAAATGATAAAGAAGGGGATCTTGATAAAAAATTGGCATCATTAGTTAATAGGAAAAGATGTGTTGAAATTTCTAATTATTTATCTTTAAAGGATTATGTTTTAGTAGGAGACAACAAAGAAAATTCAAAAATAGAGAATAAAATTTTAGCAGATACAGTTGAATCAATTGTTGGTGCCTTGTATTTAGATCAAGGATTAGAAATAACTGAAAAATTCATTTTAAATTACTGGAAAAGATTTTTAAATGAAAAATTAACAATTTATAGAGATCCAAAAACAATGCTTCAAGAATATTCTCTTAAATTGTATAAAACTCTCCCAATTTATAATGTAATAGAAAACAAAGGCCCAAGACATAAACCTGTTATAAAAGTTTCAGTCAAAATAAAAAATTCAAAAAAATATTTGGGAATTGGTAATTCTAAAAAAGAAGCAGAACAGAAAGCTGCTTTAAAATTATTGGATACTTTTAAAAAATGAATTGGACAGATACAGGTATTTTGTTGTCAAAGAATAAATTTCAAGAAAATTCAACCATTGTTAATTTCTATACTAAAAATCATGGTAAGTGCTCAGGTATTATTTTTGGAGCATCATCAAAAAAAATCAAAAATTATTTACAAATTGGCAATGAACTTCATTTAAATTATAATTCGAAAAGTGATGACAGTTTTGGATATTTTAAAGTTGAAATTTTAAAAGTAAACACCCCAATATTTTTCTCCCAAAAAAGATCTATGTATTGCATTAATGCAGCTTTAAATTTAGTAAAATTACTAACTGTAGAAAATCAAGAGAATACATCAATTTATGAGCTGGTTCATAAGTTGTTTTCAATTCTAGAAAAAGAAGATTGGTATATAAATTATATTTTTTGGGAACTTGATTTTCTAAGATTGATTGGTTTTGACTTAGATGTAAAGAAATATGCAAAAAAAGAGTCCAATGGAAAGGATGAATTTTTTATTACTACAAATCTAAAAAAAATTAAAGTTCCTAATTTTCTTATTTCCAAAAGCGGAGATAATGTAAATAATCAAGATATTATAGACGGTTTGAATCTTATTAGTGAGTATTTACAAACAAATCTTTTTTTACCTAATAGTATTAATTTTCCTCATCAAAGAAAAAAATTCATAGATGATTTTAAATCTTAATTTTTAATAATTTTGTCTATTCTATCTGCAAAATATGAAATAATTGCATTAGCGCCAGCTCTTTTAAATGACATAAGTGTTTCATAAATAGAGTTTTCACTTATTAATCCCTTGTTAATACCATTCATTAACAAACTATATTCACCTGAAACTTGGTAAGCCAAAACTGGTATTTTGAAATTTTCTTTCACTTTTTTTATTATATCGAGGTAGGGAAGACCAGGTTTCACCATCACAAGATCTGCTCCTTCTTTAATATCTAATGTCACCTCCCTCAAAGCCTCTTCGGAATTACTGAAATCCATCTGATATGTTTTCTTGTCGCCTTTTAAAGATTTTTTTGATCCAACCGCATCTCTAAAGGGACCATAAAATGAAGATGCGTATTTTACAGCATAAGATAATATTTTAATATCTTTAAGCGAATTATTATCAAGTTCTTGTCTAATTTCACCAATACGCCCATCCATCATATCTGATGGCGCTATAACATCACTACCCATTTGAGCTTGTAAAAGAGATTGTTGAATTAATATTTCTATCGTTTCATCATTAAGAATTCTTTTATTTTTTAAAATTCCATCATGTCCATGTGATGTATAAGGATCTAAAGCGACATCAGTCATTATACCAATTTCATTTTTGTATTTATCTTTAATTTTTCTTATAGCCTTACAAACTAAATTGTTTTCATTTAAAGCTTCACTACCATAAGAGTCTTTTAAACCACTATTTGTTTGAGGAAAAATTGCCACCATTGGAATTTTAAGTTTAAGGGCTCTATCAACAATCTGGCCAAGTTTATCGACACTATATCTAAAAACTTCAGGCATTGTTTTAATTGGAATCTTTTTATTTTTTCCCTCTGTTACAAAGATTGGTAATATAAAATCATTGCTAGAAAGAGAATTCTCTCTAACTAATCTTCTCACCCAATCAGTTTTTCTTGATCTTCTCATTCTCAATTTGGGGTATTTACCAGTGATAATCATTCTCAATGTTTTTTAATGCGACAATAGTAATATATATAAAAATAGTTTATAAGCTATTAATAAAAAAGTTATAAAATGTCACTATCATTTAACGATTTTCAAAAACAAGATATCAAATTCGATATTAGCAAACTTCGAGAAGCTTGCACAAAAGTTTTAAACCTAAAAGGTTTTGACACAAGTCTAGGAATTCCTCACTTTGCAGGAATTTCATTAAATCAAATACCAGGAGATCCAGAGTCAATTAAAGGAAATAATGTTCGTGGAGTATTTTGGACGAAACCAAGCAGTGATGGAAAAGAAGTTTCAAGGGACAAAATGATTGACGAAGGAAAGTACACACAGTTCATAGAAGAATATAAAGATACTTATTTTAAAACTGTTTATGAAGAATTATCAAAAAAATATAAATTAGGCAGAGTAAGATTATTATTGAAGGAACCAAGATCTACTTTAAGTTGGCATCGTGATCCGGAACCTAGACTACATATTCCAATTATTACAAACCCTGGATGTATAATGGTAATAGATAATGTTGCTAAACACATGCCAGCTGATGGATCAGTTTGGATTACGAATAATAAAAAGTATCACAATGCATTTAATGGTGGCGAAGAGAATAGAATTCATCTTGTTGCTTGTGTACTTGATTACAAATTTAATTAATTTGAATAAAATTTATATATCTTCAGACCACGCTGGATTTAAACTAAAAGAAAAAATAAAATATTCATTAAAAAAGAAAAAATTAAAAATTTTCGACTTAGGACCCAGTAATGATAATTCTGTAGATTATCCAGATTTTGCAAAAAAATTAGCAAAAAAAGTTGCAAAAAGTAAAAAAAATCGTGGGATTTTGGTTTGTGGCTCAGGTGTTGGAATGTCAATAGTCGCAAACAAGGTTAAAAATATAAGGGCCGCATTGTGTTATAGCATTGAAAATACCAAATTATCGAGATTACATAATGATGCCAATATAATCGCTTTAGGATCGAGACTTATTAGCGCAAAATTAGCTTTAAATTGTGTTAATATTTTTTTGAAAACTAGATTCGAAAGTGGTAGACACTTGAGAAGGGTAAAAAAAATAAAATAATTTATGTCTAGTGAAGGTAAATATACAAATATAGAGTATCAAAACTTTTTTGAAAAAAACTTATCAGATACTGATCCGGAAATATATAAAGCTATTAATGATGAATTAGCTAGACAACAACAACATATAGAACTTATTGCATCAGAGAATATTGTTTCTAATGCTCTTCTTGAAGCTCAAGGATCTGTATTAACTAATAAGTATGCCGAAGGTTATCCAGGAAAAAGATATTATAACGGATGCGATCATGTTGATGTAGCTGAAAACTTAGCTAATGAAAGACTAAAGAAATTATTTAATTGTAAATTTGCTAATAGCCAACCTCATTCAGGAGCTCAAGCTAATGGAGCAGTCTTCTTAGCATTACTAAAACCAGGTGATACTATAATGGGAATGAGTTTAAATTCCGGTGGTCACCTTACTCACGGGTCAAAAGCATCTGTTTCAGGAAAATGGTTTAACGCAATCGCATATGATGTAGATAAAAAAACAGAATTACTAGATTATGAATCTATAGAGAAACTTGCAGTTGAGAATAAACCAAAACTTATAATTGCAGGTGGAAGTGCGTACTCTAGACAAATTGATTTTAAAAAGTTTAGGGAGATTGCAGATAAAGTAGGAGCATATTTTATGGTAGATATGGCTCACTTTTCTGGTTTAGTTGCAGGTAAAGGATATCCAAATCCAGTAGAATATGCTGACGTTGTTACTTCAACAACTCATAAAGTTTTTAGAAGTGCACGTGGTGGAATTATTTTAACTAATAATGAAGCTTTGTCTAAAAAATTTAATTCTGCAGTTTTCCCAGGTTATCAAGGTGGACCTTTGATGCACATAATTGCTGCAAAAGCAGTTGGGTTCCTTGAAGCATTAAAACCAGAATTTAGAAATTATATTTCGAATGTAATGGCAAATGCAAAAATTTTAGCTGAGACATTAAAAAACAATGGTTTTAAAATATATTCAGGCGGAACTGATACTCATTTAATGTTGGTAGACTTAAGGCCATTCAATGTAAAAGGAAATATTGCAGCTGACAGTTTATGTAGAGCTAACATAACATGTAATAAAAATGGAATTCCATATGATACAGAAAGTCCAATGATAACATCTGGGATAAGATTAGGAACACAAGCTGCAACTACAAGAGGGTTTGGCTTAGATGAATTTAAAAAAGTAGGTGAACTAATAACTAAAACAATAAAAGGTTTATCAGCAAATCCAGACGATAATGCGAAAGTTGAATCAGAAGTAAGAGAAGAAGTAATTTCACTGTGTTCAAAATTTCCGATTTATAAAAATTTAAAATAATAAATGATTTGTCCATGTGAAAAAAAAGGTGAAACATCGGTTGTGGATTCACGTCCAACTGAAGATGGTACAGCAATAAGAAGAAGGAGACTTTGCACATGTGGAGAAAGATTTACTACTTTTGAAAGAATTCAATTTAGAGAATTAATGGTTGTTAAAAAGAGTGGAAGAAAATCACCATTCGATAGAGATAAATTATCAAAGTCAATTTATATCGCTTTAAAAAAAAGACCCATTGATACTGAAACTGTTGAAAAATTTATTACTAATATTTCAAGGTCACTTGAAGAGTTAGGGCAAAATGAAATTTCATCCAATGCAATAGGAAAAATGGTTATGGATGGTTTAAAAAATTTAGACCCAGTAGCCTATGTAAGATTTGCATCTGTTTATAGAAATTTCAGAGAAGAAAAAGACTTTGTGCAATTTGTAGACAAAATAGATGTCTTCAAAAAAAGATAAGTTCTATTTAAATTTAGCTTTGAATTTAGCAAAAAACATGGAGGGTTTAACAGGCACCAATCCTTCTGTTGGAAGTATTCTTGTTAAAAACGATGAAGTTATCTCTTTAGCTTCTACGGGTTATAATGGGAGACCTCACTCTGAGTTTAGTTTATTAAATAAAATTGACAAAAAAACAACCAAGGGTTCATCTCTTTATGTAACTTTGGAACCTTGTAGTCATTATGGAAAAACACCGCCTTGCACTAACATTATAATAGATAAAAAGATTTCCAGGCTTGTTTTTGGTGCTCATGACATTGATGAAAGATCCTCAAAAAGGGCTAAACAAATCCTGAAATCAAAAAAAATTAAAGTTAAAAGTATTAATGTACCTAAGATAAATGAATTTTATAAACCTTATATTTTTCAAAGAAAATATAAACAACCTTATATAGTAGGAAAAATAGCATGCTCAAAAGATTTTTTTATTAAAAGTTCTAAATCAAAATATATTTCTAATACATACACCCAATCTTTTACTCATCATCTCAGATATAAAAATCAAGCTATATTAGTGACTTACAAGACGATTAACGAAGACAATCCATTATTGGATTGTAGATTATCTGGTTTAAATGAATATTCACCAATAAAAGTTATTATAGATAAAAGTTTAAAAGTAAAAAAAAACGCAAATATTTTCAAATCAAAGAATACTAAAATAATTATTTTTTATAACTCAGGTGATAAAAAAAAAATAAAGTTTCTGAAGAGTAAAAAAGCAAAACTAATCAATGTTAAACTTGAAAAAAATGGTGAATTTGACTTAAAAAAAGTTATGTCAATTTTATACCAAAACAATATTCGTTTTTTATTAGTTGAGGGTGGAAATCAGCTTACAAACAAAATGTTGGATAAAAATTTGTTTAATGAATTTTATTTAATTAAAACAGATAGTAAATTGAGACAATCTGGTAAATTAAACATTAAAAAAATAGTTTATAAATTATCAAAAAAATTTAAAATTAAGAGTAATATCAATCAGTATTTTGATAAAAATAGAATTACAAGATTTATTTAAAAAATGTTTAACGGAATTATATATCAACAGGGAACTGTATCGAAATTTTCGAAGTTAAACGCAGGTACAAAAATATTTATAAAGAGCAAGCTTAAATTAGACAAAAAAGATATTGGCTCATCCATTGCATGTGATGGTGTTTGCCTTACATTGGTTTCCAAAAGAAAAGACTTATTAGAATTTTATCTATCCAAAGAAAGTATAAACAAATCAAAGTTTAAACATCTCAAAATTGGTCAAAAGATAAATCTTGAACTGCCTTTAAAATATGGTCAAGATATTTCAGGTCACATTTGTCAAGGCCATGTTGATTGTACTTCTTTACTAAAAAAAATTAAGAAAGTGGGTAAGTCAATTGTATTAGAGTTTAAAATTGAAAATAAATTTTCAAAATATTTAATACCTAAAGCTTCAATACTTATAAATGGTGTTTCGCTTACAATATCAAAAATAAAAGGTAATAACTTTCAAATTTGGTGCATTCCGCATACCTTAAAGCTTACTAATTTATCAAATTTAAAGGTGAATGATATTGTTAACATTGAAATAGATATTCTTTCAAAATATGTAAAAAAATTTTATGAAAACAAAAAAGTTTAGCTCTGTAGAAAACATTATCCGTAAAGCCAAAAAAGGAGAAATGTATATCCTTGTAGATGATGAATACAGAGAAAACGAAGGTGATTTAGTAATACCGGCTTCAAATGTTTCTCCAAAGAAAATTAATTTCATGGCAAAATATGGAAGAGGATTAATTTGTTTAGCGCTAACAAGTAAACAAGCTAAAAGATTGAATCTTTCTCTCATGTCTCCAAAAAATAAATCAAGAAACCAAACAGCTTTTACAGTATCAATAGAGGCAAGAAGGGGAGTTACAACTGGTATTTCTGCAAAAGACAGGTCTTTAACAATTAAAACAGCAATAAAAACAAATGTTAAAAAAAAAGATATAGTTTCACCGGGACATATATTTCCAATCATCTCGAAAGACGGTGGAGTTTTAGTAAGAGCAGGTCATACAGAGGCATCAGTTGATATATCAAAACTGGCAAAAAAAAACCCTTCAGCAGTAATATGTGAAATAATGAATGACAAAGGAGTAATGACAAAAGGAAAAGAGCTTTTTGAATTTGCTAATAAACATAAATTAGCTATAGCCAAAATAGAAGATTTAATTTCTTATAGATTAAAGAATGAAAAATTAGTTAAGCTTAAAAAAACTGATAAAATTGTAATTAAAAATAAAAAATATCAAATTAAAATTTTTGAAAATCAACTTGATGGCTCTGAACATTTTGCATTAATAAAAGGCAAAATCAGCCCCAGTAAAAATACTAGGGTACGAGTTATATCCTCTAATTTGGTTGAAAGTTATTTACTAGGAAAAAGATTGCCTAATTCATTTAATAATACATTAGATTATTTTAAAGATTATAATAATTGTATATTAGTTTTTATAAGAGACTCTAATTTAAAATCTGTATCTTCTACTTTAAGGGACTTTAAATCTGATAAGAAAAATAAAATGGGCACTGATAAACTAATTAGAAACTATGGTATTGGTGCACAAATAATAAAAGCTTTAAGAGTAAAAAATATGATATTAGTTACCAGATCGCCAAAAAAAGTTATTGGCTTAGAAGGTTTTGGAATTAGAATTACTAAACAAGAAATTATAAAATGAAAAAAATTTGTATAGTCGCATCAAAATATTATGAAGATATCATAAATATGCTAGTTAGTGGTGTTAATGATGTTCTAAACAGTCATAAAAAAAAAATTAAAACAAAGATTATTTATGTTCCAGGTGTTTTCGAAATACCATTTGCGATATCAAAAAATTTAAAAAAATATGATGCTTTTATAGCCTTAGGATGTGTCATCAAAGGTGAAACGCCTCATTTTGATTTTATCAGTAAATCTTCAATAGATGCAATAATGAAATTATCAATTGAAAGTAAAAAACCTATTGGAAATGGAATTTTAACTTGCTTAAATAAAGACCAAGCAATTGAACGTGCTGATAAATCAAATAAAAACAAAGGTAAAGAAGCTGCAAACGCAGCAATTGAACTTTTGATTAACGACAACTAAAAAGATGCAGCCACAATATAGTCCAAAAAACAATCCAAGAGTAATTATAATTCAAAAATTATATGGAAAATTTTTTAATAAAGAAGAGGAATTAACATTTCCTAAACACAGATTTAAAAAATTTATAAAGGACGTTGTAAAGGGTACAATTGAACGAAATGAAGTAATTGATAATGAAATTCAAATACATTTAGAAAATGACATTAAACTTAAAAAACTTGATAAAATTTTTATAATAATAATTAAAAGTGCTATTTTTGAATTTTTATACAAACCGAATGTTTCTTCAAAAATAATTATCAAAGAATATCTAAATGCATCTAATTATTTTATAGACTTATCACAAACGAAATATCTTAATGCATTATTAGATAAAATATCAAATAAAATCAGAGCTTAAATGAACGAAGTTCAATTAATTGACAAATTTCTTAAAAGATTAACCAAAAAAAAAAGTTCATCTCAAGGTCTAAACGATGATATTTTTTTTGATAAATCCAACAAATTAGCAGTATCTGTTGATACTTATGTTGAAAAAGTACACTTTCCTAATTTTAAAGCACCTGATCTTATAATTAAAAAGATTTTAAGATCATCACTATCGGATTTAATTTGTAAGGGTGTTAAACCAAAATATTATTTTATATCAGCGAGTGGTAACTCAAAATCTTTCTCAAACAAAAATTTAAAAAAGATTTCAAACTCTTTATCCTTAGAACAGAAAAAATTTGATATTGAATTATCTGGTGGTGATACAGTTTATTCTAATACCAACTCTTTTACATGTTGTGTTATAGGATTTTCCAATAAGATAGTAAAAAGACATAACTCAATGATTGGAGATGATATATACATTACTGGTCACTTAGGCGATAGTTTCATAGGTCTTCAAATTTTGAAAAAAAAAATTTCAATACCAAAACGTTTGAAAAAATATTTCATTTCTAAATTTTATATGCCATCTATAAATTTAAAGATGGTAAATTTCTTACAAAAATTTGCAAATACTTCTATTGATATATCTGATGGGTTGTTGATTGATTTGAAAAAAATGATAAGACAACAGAAACATGGTTTTTCACTTAGATTAGATGACATTAAATTATCAAATCAACTCAAAAAGGTATTAAGTAGAAATAAAAGGTTTAAAATTGAAAATATAATTTTTAATGGTGATGATTATGAAATTATTTTCACTTCTCATAAAAAAAACCGATCTTTAATCAATAAGTACGCCAAAAGTAAAAAACTTAAAATTCAAAGAATCGGTAAAATCTTAAAAAAACACCAAGATTCCTGTATTTTAAAAGGTAACAACAAGTTTAGAATAAATAAAAACCTTGGTTATATTCATCAATTTTAACTAATATTATATTGCCTTTTATACTTATTTTTGTAATGTCCGTTTTTTTAAATAGAAACTTTTAATACATAAGGAATTTATGAACTATAATGTTGAAACAATTTTAATCTACACAATTCTAGCTGGTATCTTATCAATAGTTTACGGATATTTTACAGGAAAAAATATTTTAGCTGCAAGTACAGGAAACTCTAAGATGCAAGAAATTGCATCTGCAATTCAAATTGGAGCAAAAGCTTATTTAAACAGACAGTATAAGACTATTGCAATTGTTGGTTTGGTGGTTCTTGTTATTATAAGTTTTTCATTCAGCTTCTTAGTGGGTTTAGGTTACTTAATTGGTGCTGCATTATCTGGTATTGCCGGTTATGTGGGAATGTTAGTTTCAGTTCAGGCTAATGTTAGAACGGCAGAAGCATCTAGAAAAGGTTTATCAAATGGTTTGTCAATTGCATTTAAATCTGGTGCAGTTACAGGAATGTTGGTTGCTGGATTAGCTCTATTATCAATAGCAGTTTACTATTATTTACTTTTAAAATTTAATGTTGATAAAAGAGAATTAATCAATGCACTTATTGCATTAGGATTTGGTGCTTCACTTATTTCTATATTTGCACGATTAGGTGGTGGAATTTTTACAAAAGGAGCTGATGTCGGTGCAGATTTAGTTGGAAAAGTAGAGGCAGGGATTCCAGAAGATGATCCGAGAAACCCAGCAGTAATAGCAGATAACGTTGGTGACAACGTTGGTGATTGCGCTGGAATGGCAGCTGATTTATTTGAAACTTATGCAGTAACGATAGTTGCTACAATGGTTTTATCCTCAATTTTTTTTCAAAATGATTTAATGATGATGGTTTATCCTCTTACTATTGGAGGCGCTTGTATAGTTACTTCAATTCTTGGCACGTTTTTTGTAAGATTAGGTTCATCAAGAAATATAATGCTTGCTCTTTATAAAGGGTTTGTTGTTACTGCAATTACATCTTTACTAGTTCTATATCCACTTACTGATTATGTTTTAGGTTTAGAAAAAGTTTATTCAGTAGGTAATAAACAATTTTCTGGTTTAAGTCTTTATTACTGCAGTGTAATTGGATTAGTGATTACAGGTCTAATCATATGGGTAACGGAATATTATACTGGTACAAATTATAGACCAGTAAAAAGTGTGGCATCCTCATCTACTACTGGACATGGTACAAATGTAATACAAGGACTTGCTGTTTCTATGGAAGCGACAGCAATACCAGCGCTAATTATTGTTGGTGGAATCTTATTAACGAATTATATAGCTGGATTATATGGAATAGCCATTGCTGTAACTGCAATGTTAGCTCTTGCAGGAATGGTAGTAGCATTAGATGCGTATGGACCGGTAACAGATAACGCTGGTGGAATTGCTGAAATGTCAAACTTACCTAAAAATATTAGAAAAACTACCGATGCTTTGGACGCAGTTGGTAACACCACTAAAGCTGTTACCAAAGGTTATGCAATTGGTTCTGCAGGATTAGGAGCCTTGGTCTTATTTGCAGCATACACTGAAGATATTAAGTTTTTCTCAGATCTTCCAGGGTCGAAACTAGAAAATGTTGTTGTAAGCTTTGATCTTTCCAATCCTTTCGTAGTTGTTGGTTTATTAGTTGGTGGTATGTTGCCATATCTTTTTGGATCAATGGGTATGCAAGCTGTTGGAAGAGCAGGGGGTGCTGTTGTGATTGAAGTTAGAAGACAGTTTAAAAAAATTCCCGGTATAATGAAAAGAAAAGCTAAACCTGATTATGGTAAATTAGTTGATTTACTTACAAAAGCTGCAATTAAAGAAATGATTATACCTTCTCTATTACCGGTTTTATCTCCAATAGTTTTGTATCTAATTATTTATCAAATTGGTGGTCAGGTTGCTGCATTATCATCTGTAGGTGCAATGTTGCTTGGGGTTATAATCACAGGTCTCTTTGTTGCAATCTCAATGACCGCAGGTGGCGGCGCATGGGACAACGCAAAAAAATATATAGAAGACGGTAATCATGGTGGAAAAGGATCTGAGGCTCACAAAGCTGCAGTAACTGGTGATACAGTTGGTGATCCTTATAAAGATACAGCAGGACCAGCAGTTAATCCAATGATAAAGATAACTAACATAGTTGCATTATTACTTTTGGCTGTAATTGCTGGATAAAAGGTTATTGACCACCTTCTTGTCTTTTCTTTCTAACTCCTAGGGGGTCATTAATTTTTTGCCTCATACTTGATAAAAAGTCATAAATAAAACTTCTTTTACCATATGTTATTTCTGTACTGTCTTTATCAAACTTTAATTTATTCATATCCTCAATATCGTAAAAATCAATTTTTGCTAATAATCCCATTTGATCAATTTCAAGAACAAGAACATTGTTTACAACTAACTCTCGTCTGCCAAAAATGTGAGTATTAGTAATTTTCCTTTCAATATATATCCAAACATCGTTATCAAAAGTGCTTTTAGTTGATGGCTCACCGAAAATTTTTACAATATCATTTTTATTTGTAGAATTAACTTGAATTTTTTTCATTTTTTTCTCAATAAAATAGACACCATGATGATCATCAACAAGATTTAAAGAACAATTTGAAATTACGATGAATAAAGATATAAGAAGTATTATTTTCATGATTAAAGCATTTGTCAATTTATATAATAGTTTAGTAAATCTCTCTAGAAATAAAAGTCTTTTTTCTTTATTTACTGATAAAGACACTTTTTCAGATCGAATATTAATTTTGATGTTTCATTTTGCCTTTTTTTTGAGAGAATATAAAAAAAATACTGACAAAGAATATTTACAAAAGTTTTTCGATTATTTTTTCAGACAAATTGAGCTAAATTTAAGAGAAATTGGTTATGGGGATGTATCAATTAATAAGAAAATGAAAGACTACATAAATATTTTTTATTCAATTTTGGATAAAATAAATGATTGGAACAACATAGATAATCAAAAAAAGGGTCTAATTTTAGGTTTTTACTTCAAAATAAATAGCAATCAGCTAAGAATTGTTGAATATTTTAATAACTTTGAGATATATTTATCGAAAACCTCTTTAAAATCATTTACAAAGAGTGTAATAAATCATAAATTTTAAATTATGGCTGTACCAAAACGTAAAACAACTAAATCAAGAGCTGGAAAAAGAAGATCTCATATACAATTCAATACAAAAAATGTTATTGAAGATAAAAAATCAGGTGAATATCGTCTTTCACATCATTTGGATTTAAAAACTGGTACTTATAAAGGTAGACAGGTACTAGATCCTAAGGAATAAATTTTCTATATGACCAAAATCTTAAATATTGCAGTTGATGCAATGGGTGGGGAAGGTTCACCAAAAAAAGCTATAGATGGAATAATACATCACTCTAATTCATCGAAAAATATAAATTACAATATATTTGGCGATGAAACCGAAATTAAAGAATTGTTAAAAGATTTAAGAAACAACTCATATAAGATTTTTGACACAAAAGATAAAATACTCGATACGGATTCTCCATTAACAGCTGCTAGAAAAGGAAAAAACTCGAGTATGTGGAAAGCAATAGAAAGTGTTAAATCGAAAGAATCAGATATAGTAATATCAGCAGGAAACACCGGTGCATTATTCGTTATTGCAAAAATGAATTTAGAAATGATAGAAAATATCGATAAACCGGCTTTATCAGCTTTATGGCCGAATAAATCAGGAATGAATGTTGTTCTCGATCTTGGAGCAAACATTGAGTGCAGTGAAAAAAATTTAACTGATTTTGCAATAATGGGTTCATCTTTGTTTAAATCGCTTTTTCCTAAAGAGCAACCAAAAGTAGCGCTATTAAATATTGGATCTGAAGACATAAAGGGTAATGAAATAATAAAAAGCGCTCACAAGATTTTAAGTGAAAAAAAAAGTAATGAATTTAATTTTGCTGGGTATATTGAAGGTAATAATATTATGTCAGGTGATGTAAATGTTATTGTGACAGATGGTTTTACTGGAAACATTGCACTAAAAACGGCGGAAGGGACAGCAAATTTTATAATGAAAGAGGTCAAGAATTCGATGACATCAAATTTATATGGAAAAGTTCTCTCATTTTTAAATATTAAGAATATAAAAAAGGTCAAGGATAAATTAGACCCTAGACTTTATAATGGAGCAATACTTATTGGTTTAAATTCCCCAGTGGTTAAAAGTCATGGCTCAACCGATTACATTGGATTTTCTAACTCATTAAAAGTCTGTGAAAAAATTGTTAATGGAAACTTGATAGAGAAAATTAAAGATAATATCATTAATTAATGAGAGTAAATCTTACAAAAAAAGAAATCATCAATTCTGTATTTATGCAAATAGGTTTTTCAAAAAAAATGTCAGAGAGTATTCTTGAGGATATTTTGTCTGATATTGTTAAAAATCTTAAAAAATATAAAGTTGTAAAGATATCTAATTTTGGAACTTTTCATATACGTTTTAAAAAGAGTCGTGTTGGGAGGAACCCTAAAACAAAAGAGGAAAAAATTATTAAAGAGAGAAATGTAGTATTATTTAAACCATCTAAAGATTTTAAAAACTTTATTAACGAGAATAATGAAAAAAAGCTCAAAAGCCTATAAAACAATTGGTGAAGTTGCTGAAATATTAGAATTAAACTCTTTTGGAAATAAAAAGAATACTCATACAATTCGCTACTGGGAAAGTGAGTTTAAACAAATAAAACCAATTATAATTAATAAAAGAAGACATTATGACGATAAAAATATAGATGTTCTAAAGAAAATTAAGTTCTTACTTAAGGATAAAGGAATGACTATTTCTGGTGCAAAAAAACAATTAAATGAAGATTTTTTTAATATTGACGCTAATGAAAATAAAACTATAAATGCTTTAGATTTAAAATTAAAGCTTAACAAAATAAATAAATTAATAAAAAATTTAAAAACCTCAAATGGCAAAAAAAACACACGTTAAAGTAAGATTAGTACCAGAGGCTAAACCTGATAGTCCATTTTTCTATTATGTAAAGAAACCAGCTGGTGGTGAAAAGGCTAAGATCAAGCTAAAGGCAAAAAAATACAATCCTTCTACAAGAAAACATGAAGTTTTTGTCGAAAAAAAACTTCCGCCGCATAGTAAATAATTAATTATCTTTTTTTCTTAAAATTTCTAAATTCATATTGAATAAAAGCGTTAATCATACTTTTCCATACATTAAGAGTAATCCTAGTATCTATTTTATTCTTTTTAGATTTTTTCTTAATATTATTTAAAATTACATTAATTCTTTTTCTATCAATTATTTCACTCTTTTTTTCTTTAAGCTTCAAAACGTTTTGAACAAGATTAAATCTCTTTTTTAATATTTTGATTAGTTGATTATCAAGTAAATCTAGTTTTTTTCTTAAAACAATTAATTTTTTTTTATTATTAGGCGACATTTAATCTTTTGGATTTAATTATAATTATTATATTTATTCATATATGTACATAAATAAAAGTATCGAAAATTTACTGTCTTTTTGGTTAATTATTATGTTTGTCTTAGTTTCATCAATAATCGTTGTTGGTGGACTTACAAGATTAACTGACTCAGGTCTATCAATTACTGAATGGGAATTATTTAAAGGATTTTTACCACCTTTTTCAAATTCTGAATGGGTTGCTTATTTTAATTTATATAAGGAAATACCTGAATATAAATTACAAAACTTCAATATGTCACTGGATGAATTTAAAGTAATTTTCTGGTGGGAGTGGGCTCATAGATTTTTGGGTAGAATGATTGGTTTATTTTTTCTAATACCATTAATATACTTTATTTTCAGACTAGGTTTCAAAAGAACTAAACCATATATATTTATATTTATACTGATATGTGTTCAAGGGTTTATAGGTTGGTATATGGTTATGAGCGGATTAGTTAATAAAGTTGATGTAAGCCATTTTAGATTATCTCTTCACCTAACAACTGCCTTTATTATCTTAACACTCATACTTTGGCAAATTTTCAATCTTAAAATAAAATTAAACTCTAATTATGGATATATAAAATTTAAATTACCTGAGATCTTTATTTTCTTGATTTTTTTACAAATAATTATTGGTGCTTTTGTTTCGGGTATGGACGCTGGAAAAATTTATAATTCATGGCCATTAATGGGATCAACGTTTTTTCCAAATGACAATTACTTCTACAACTTGTTTAAGATTTCAGCTTTTAGTGAACCGTCTCTTGTTCAATTTATGCATCGAAATCTTGCCTACATTATAATGCTTGTATATTTAATTACTCTTTATTGGGTAATTTCAAATAGATTAATAAAGTTTAATAAAACAGTTACAGTTTTAGGTTTAATATTATTGCTTCAAATAGTTCTAGGAATTTTGACAGTAACTAGTGGTGCACAAATGTTTATTGCATCTATGCACCAAATTAGTTCAATTTTACTTGTAAGCTTCAGTGTTTATTTTTTATTTATAAACACTAAGAAAAATTAACTTACAGCTTTCAGACTTGGTTTACCTGAAGCATCAAGTGCTTGTTTCAAGTCTGCAATAATATCATCTGGATGCTCAATACCTATTGATAGTCTTATGTATCCAGGTGTAACACCAGCCGCTAATAATTCTTCTTCAGTAAGCTGACTATGTGTAGTTGTAGCAGGGTGTATAGCTAAACTTCTTGCATCTCCAATATTTGCTACATGATAAAACATTTTTAAAGCCTCAATAAACTTTTTACCAGCTTCTACACCACCTTTAACTTCAATACCAACTAGAGCACCGTTACCTCCAGAAAAATATTTTTTAGTTCTATCGCCAACTGCTCCTTTGTGAAGTGTTGGATATATAACTCTCTCAACATTTTTGTGCTTAGTTAAAAAATCAACAGCCTTTTCAGCATTTGAACAGTGTTGTTTCATCCTTAAAGGTGCTGTTTCTAAACCTTGTATGATACCCCAAGCGTTGTCGGGTGCCAAAGGTGCTCCTAAGTCCCTTAATAGACATACCCTCGCTCTTACTGCAAAGGATACATTGGCTCCAGTCAATTGAGGTACAACTTCACCCCATTTTGCTCCACCGTAACTCATATCTGGTTCATTAAATAAAGGTTGTCTTTTTGGATCAGCTGTCCAGTCAAAATTTCCCCCATCGACTAAACATCCACCTATTACTGTACCATGACCTCCAATGAATTTAGTTAAAGAATGAACAACAACAGCTGCGCCATGATCTAATGGCTTACATATAACTGGTGCTGCAGTATTATCCATTATTAGAGGTATATTGTGCTTTCTTCCAATATCAGAAACTTCTTTAATTGGGAAAACTCTTAAAGCAGGATTAGGTAATGTTTCTGCATAGAAACATCTTGTTCTGTCATCTATTGCTTTTTCAAAATTTTTTGGATCAGATGGATCAGCGTACCTTACTTCAATACCAAGTTTTTTTAATGTATGTGTAAATAAGTTTACTGTTCCACCATATAGATCTGTTGAACTAACAAAGTTATCACCTGACTGACATACGTTTAGAATTGCAAAAGTAGAAGCTGCTTGACCAGAGCCAACAGTGACACAAGCTAGTCCGTTTTCAATAGCCGCAACTCTTTTTTCTAAAACATCATTTGTTGGGTTCATGATCCTTGTATAGATATTTCCAAACTCCTTGAGCGCAAATAGATTTGCTGCATGTCCAGTATTATTAAACTGATATGATGTTGTTCTATAAATTGGAACGGCAACTGCTGTAGTTGCTGGATCACTTCTATATTCACCACCATGTAGAGCTATAGTTTCTGGATTCTTTGATTTACTCATTTTTTTCTCCCTTCGTTGATGATTTGTGTTTTTTGATCAGTAGAAATTGTGAATTATGCACTACTTTCATATAATTATTTAGGCTATCATAAGATAATTGGAAAAAACAAGATAAATATAATAATTTGACAATAGGCTATTTCTAAGTATTAATCCCCGCAAACATGACTAAATTCGTTAAAAAAAGTGAAATAAACTGTAAGTGGTATGAAATTGATGCCAAAAATGCAGTTGTAGGTAGATTAGCTACTATAATTACAAAAATAATTAGAGGTAAAAATAGCCCTAAATTTTCACCTCACATGGATCATGGTGATTTTGTAGTGGTAAAAAATATAGAACATATAAAGTTTACTGGAAATAAATTTGAAAATAAAAAATACTACCGACACACAGGTTATCCTGGGGGTATAAAAGAAACAACACCTGAAAAATTACATCAAAAAAAACCTGAGGAAGTATTAAAATTGGCAGTAAAAAGAATGTTACCAGGTGGAGCTTTAGGAAAAAAACAATTATCAAAACTTAAAGTTTATGTTGGAGAAAAACATCCTCATGAGTCTCAAAGTCCAGAATTGATTGATGTGTCAAAATTAAATAATAAAAATATTGTCAGAAATTAATTATGGCTACAGAAAATATACAAAACATGGGTAATTTCACAGACGGTAAATACGCTACTGGAAGACGAAAAAAGTCAATTGCTAAAGTTTGGCTTAAAAAGGGTAGTGGTAATATTTTTGTTAATGGTAAGAAATATGACGAATATTTTAAAAGATCTAATCATGTGAATCAATTGTTACGTCCTTTTGAGCTTATTGAACAATCAACTTCTTACGACGTAAGATGTTCTGTGAAGGGCGGCGGACATAGTGGCCAAGTTGGAGCTATGATTCATGGTATTTCAAAAGCTTTATTGTTATTCGACGCTTCATTCAAAGCTCCTTTAAAAAAAGAAAAACTTACCACGAGAGATTCTCGTTCTGTTGAGCGTAAAAAATACGGTCATAGAAAAGCAAGAAGAAGCTTTCAGTTTTCTAAAAGATAATTACTTTTTTACAATCAACTGTTATAATAATTTATGGACAAACTTAACGTATTAATTGCGGGCTCAACGGGTTATATTGGAACTCAGTTGGTAAAACTCCTCTGTAAACACAAAAATGTGAAAATAAAATATCTTTGTGGCAATACATCTGTTGGTAAGAATATTTCATCCTATGATAAAGATTTAAAGAAATATAAGCTACCAAAGATAATCAAGATTAATTATAAACTATTTAAAGATGTAGATGTTATATTTACATCCTTGCCTAATGGCGAGTCTCAAAAAATTGCTAACAAACTATTAAAAAAAAATATTATGATTGATCTATCAGCTGATTTTAGATTAACGAATGAAAAAATATATAACAAATATTATGGGATAAAACATATATCTTTAAATAATCTAAAAAAAAGTATTTATGGCTTAACTGAAATTAACAAGAAAAATTTATCAAAAGGTAAAATTATAGCTTGTCCGGGCTGTTATCCTACATCTATACTTTTACCGTTAATCCCTTTAATCAAAAAAAATTTAATTGATTTTAAAAATATTGTTATTGACTCAAAATCAGGTTTTTCTGGAGCTGGCCGTGGCGTTCATAAAAAATTCAAGAATAAGAATTTATATGGTTCAACAAGTGCTTATGGAATAGGTTCTCATAGACATAATGCAGAAATTCAGCAGGAATTGAGCTATATTAAAAAGAACATAGAATTTACTTTTACTCCTCATATACTACCTATGTTTCGAGGGATTTTATCAACTATTTATTTAAATTATAAAAGTAAATCTAATTTGAATAAAATATACAATGAATTAAGAAGATATTATATGAAAGATAAATTTATAAAAATATTGAAGAATAAACCTCTGAGCACGAATGATGTTATTAACACAAATAATTGTCAAATATCAGTTTGTAAATCTAAGGATAAAAAAAAATTAATTATTCTCAGCAGTATAGATAATTTGATAAAAGGTGGGGCAGGGCAAGCGGTTCAAAATTTAAATTTTATCTATAATTTTAGGTTTAATGAGGGTTTAAGATGAGAAATTTTTTATTCATAATATTTTTCATTTTAATTTCATGTAGCAAAAAAGATATTAAGACAGAGGTTATCGATATTAATAAAAAAATGACTTTTGAAGAATTTAGAGTTTTGATTGAAAATAATGGAAACATTAAAGATTACCCAAATATAGACCAATGAAAAAAGAATTTAATATTGCGATTGTAGGATTAGGACAAATAGGTATTTTTCTTTATAATGAACTCAAAAGAAATCAAAAAACTATTCAACTTTTAACAGGAAAAAAAATTAAAATTGTTGGTTTATCAGCAAGAAATAAAAATAAAAAAAGAAGATACCCAATTAATAAAAAGATCTTTTTTAAAGATCCAATTAAAATGCTTAAGAGTAAACAAGTTGATATTTTGTTTGAATGTATTGGATTATCAGATGGAATGTCAAAGAGATGTGTTGAGTTTGCATTAAATAAGAAAATCCATGTTGTTACACCCAACAAAGCCTTAATATCAAAACATGGTGACAAACTTTCTTCAATTGCTGAAAATAAAAGAGTAAATTTAGAGTTCGAAGCTTCTGTTGGAGGTGGTATTCCAATTCTTAGAACAATAAAAGATAGTCTTGCAACCAATCACATTACAAAAGTTTATGGAATATTGAACGGAACATGTAATTACATATTGTCTGAGATGGAAAAAACAAAAGATAATTTTAAAAATGTCCTAACCAAAGCCCAAAAATTGGGGTATGCAGAACCAGGTAATCCAAAATTAGATTTAAATGGGTATGACGCTCTTGCTAAAGTTAAAATTCTATCTGCTTTAGCATTTAATAAACGTTTATCAAATTCAGTTTCTTTAATGGAAGGAATAGAAAATGTCGAACCAAAGGATTTTGAAATAGCAGATCAATTAAATCTTAGAATAAAATTATTAGGTATTACAGAAATCATCAATAATAAGCTTTTTGAAAGGGTACACCCGTGTTTGGTCAAAAAGAACACATATATTGGAAATGTTGGAGGTGTAATGAACGCAGTAATATTAGAGGGAAAACCAGTCGGAGAAAGTGTTTTACAAGGTGAAGGGGCAGGGCCTGAACCTACATCATCGGCACTAATGTCAGATTTAATGTCGATTTTGAGAGGAAACATTAAATACCCTTTTGGCATTCCTAATGCAAAAAGGAATAAAATTAAAAGTTATGATCTAAATAATTATGAAAATTCTCTGTATATTCGATTTGAAGTTAAAGACAAACAAGGTGTATTATCTCAAATCACAAAAAACTTAGCTAATAATAAAATTTCTATTCAAAGATTAATTCAAATTCCAAATAATAAAAACAAAACTGCTTCAATTGTTATTATTACTCACACAACTAAACAAATAAACTCAGATAAATGTTTAAAATCATTACAAAAAAACAAAAATGTGATTAAAAAGCCAGTGTTATTGAGGCTTTTTTAGTAATGGAAATATATCTAAAGCTTTTTGAGGTAATATTTCCAGTCTTTTTTGTAGTTGGTATTGGTTATTATTTAGGAAAAAAAAATCCTAAAATTGATACTACTTTTATAACCAATTTTGGAGGAAACATCGGTTCACCCGCAATTGTTTTCTACTCTGTAACAACAACAGGACTTACATTTAGTGTATTTACAAATTATTTCATATATTACTTATTAGCTATAATTGGCTTTAGTATTATTGGTGTAATTTTTTTATTCTTTTTTAAAAAAGATGTAATAATGGAGTTACCTCCATACATACTTCCAAATACAGGAAATATGGGACTGCCAATTTGTTTATTTGCATATGGAGCTAACGGGTTGGGTGTTGCTGGTGCTATCTCATCATTAATAATACTATTTCATTTTACACTAGGAGTTTTTTTGGCTAGTAAGAAATTTAATCTTGAGGTTATAACAAAAAGTCCCGCATTTTACTCAGTAATTATTTCAATTATTTTTCTTTATTTTGAAATACCAGTACCTAATTTTGTTGTAAACACAACAATGTTGCTAACTTATGCAACTATATTTTTAATTCTAATGTCACTAGGTATTGCTCTAACAAGATTAAAAGTTTTTTCTTTTTATACCTCCTTAGTTGGCTCTATAGCTAGAGTGATAATTGGTCCTATAATAGGTTATTTAATAATACTTTATTTCAATCTTTCTGGTTATGCTGCTGGAGTTCTGTTAATTCAGTGTTCTATGCCCAGTGCTGTATTAAATTATCTTGTTGGATCAATGTATTCACCAAAAAAAGTTGTTGATAACATAGCAAGCATGATAGTTGTTTCAACTTTATTATCTTTTATAACTATTCCAATTATTGTATTTCTTTCATTAAAATACTTTTTTTAATGAAAGCTATAATTTTTAATCTGTTAGCGTGGGTAATGCTCCCTATAATGGATGGTTTTGCAAAATATCTAAGTTCTGATCTTCCAGTTTTACAAATTACGTGGGCACGATACTTCTTTACAGTAGCATTTACATTACCAATAATGTTTTTCTTTTTTAGAAAAAACCTTGTTT
>CACJWG010000002.1 GCA_902597055.1 uncultured Pelagibacteraceae bacterium
AAGTAACGATCAAGCATGAGCTTTAAAAAAAGCCACAAAAATAACAGTTAATTGAAATTTATTGGATCAACATCAACTGAAAGTTTTATTCCTTTTGGGATTTTAAATCTTTTAAGAGCAATTTTTAAGTTTTTCTGAGCTGAAATATTCTTTGCAGATCTTAATAAAATCCTATTTCTATAATTTCCTCTTACTTTATAGATCGGAGCATTTACTGGTCCGAGAATCTTGACTTTAAGGTTTTTTTTTAAAAATTCTGACAATTCAAATGATGCCTGGTCTGATTTTTTGCTATTTTGAGCACTAACTATTATTGATATAAATCTCTCAAAAGGAGGCAATAAATTCTTTTCCCTCAGAATTAATTCTTTATCCAAAAAAATATAAGGATCAGGATTTACGATTTGTGATATGTAATCTGAGTTTAAATTCATTGTTTGAAAATAAACAGTTGAAGGCTTTCCTTCTCGACCGGCTCTACCTGATAGTTGGTGATAAAGCTGTACAGTTTTTTCAGCACTTCTTAAATCGTAACCTCTAGAAGAATAATCAATATCCAATACAATAATACAGTTCAGATTAGGAAAATGAAAACCTTTTGAAATCAGTTGAGTGCCAATTAAAATATTTATCTTATTATCTATTATCTCTTGGATTTTAGAAGATGAGTCCTTTTTATTCATGGTGTCACTTGAGAAAATTAAAGTGTTTTTATCAGGAAAAATCTTTTTAATTTCCTCAAGTATTTTTTCCACACCTGGACCACTAAAGCTAAAATCACATTGGAGGTCTTTTGAAGAGCAGTCTCGTTTCATCTCTGCGGAATAACCACAATAATGACATAAAACTTTATTCTTTATCTTATGATAAACAAGATTAATTGAACAAAAAGGACAGTCAAAAGTTTTTAAACAATTTTTACATAATACAAATGGTGAGTAACCTCTTCTATTTACAAAAAATAGAACCTGATTATTCCTAGATAAATTATCTTTTACTTTTTCAATCAATTCCTCTGAAATAAATGTTTGTTTTTTTTCACTTTTTTTTATTTTTATAATTTCATAATCTGGTAACTTTGCATCTCTAAATCGCTCAGTTAATCTAGATGAATGAAACTTTTTTGCTTTAATATTTTTATAAGTTTCTATAGATGGAACAGCAGAGATCAAATTTATAGGTATATTTTCAAAAGATGCTCTGGATATTGCCATATCTCTAGCATGATAGTTTACACCCTCATCTTGTTTGTAGGATTGGTCGTGTTCTTCATCTATTGTAATAAGACCTAACTTTTTAAAAGGTAAAAATAAAGCCGACCTAGCCCCTATGACAACTTTAATCTTTCCTGATTTCAAACCGCTCCAAATTATCTTTTTATTTTTCTTTGTAACTGATGAATGCCAAATAGCTGGTTTAAAACCAAAAAAAGAAATGAAATTTTTTTCAAATTCTTTTGTGAGGCCAATTTCAGGAAGTAAAATTAAAGATTGATAACCTTCATTTAGTTTTTTTTTAATTGCATTAAAATAAACTATTGTTTTTCCTGAACCTGTAGTCCCTTGTAATACATGAACTCTAAAATTTTTATCCCCCTTTTCTATTTCTAATAAACTTTTTTTTTGCTGAATACTAAGACTGTAATCTTTGGTTGGGTGTTTTTTATTGAACTGATCGTAAGTGTCTGCTTTATAATCTTCTTCTAAAGAATTATTTGCTAAATGAAGCTTTAACGCCATCCCTTTTGGAACAATATTATAATCAGAAAACCAGTTTAAAAATTTAATTGTTTTATTTTCTAAAGGATCTTTTGTAAATTTTTTAATAATATCTTTGATTTTAAATTTTTTTTTAGGCCCTTCCTCAAAATCATCCCAGATAATACCTATCATTTTTTTTTTACCAAAAGGCACTTCTACATAATCGCCGATTTTAAGTTTTTCTTTTGAAGTGTATGTAAATGGGTAATCAAAAATGTTTGGTAATAGTACTGGTACTTTCATTTTTCTGTTTATTATATCGATTGGCAAATAAATTTATCTTAACGCCATCCAAGAAATTATCGCAGTTGAATTATTTGGGTTAATGCTAGCATTAATTAATATAATTACCAAAATTACAAAAAAATAGGACAAAACTCCATAACGTGTACTTATTTTTTCAACTTTTTTTCCTAAAAGTTGATTTATTGTAAGTAATCTAAAAGAGACAACACTTAAGATATTTGGAATTACTGCATAAATGTATGATGTCAAAATAATCCAATCCAAAACTGTTAAATACTCTAATTTAGGTAATTCTGAATCGATTACAAAATTATAAGCAATTAAAGACAGTAGACATACTATTGTGACAGTCAGCCTAGCTTCAAGCTCTTTTGGATCAATCCAAACTACTAACCAACACACGGACAAAATTAGTACTATAGGTAGAATCACTTTGTACAAATAATAGCTATGTTTACGCTCAATAACCATTGATAACTCTAATCCGGTAGCGTAGTCATCTTTCATAAAAAATGGATTTTGATAACTTAAAATATTAAAATCAAAAGATTTTATATTCCATCCAGAAATATCGTTCTTATCTTTTATATTTGATAATGATAAGGATGAAAGACCACTTTCATACAACATAGTATTTGGAATTTTTTGATAGTCATCAATAATTTTGATTGCTACAGTTTGCTTATCAAATGGAAATGTTTTTAAGTTAAATTTATTTTTTATAGTATATGTGCCCCCTAATTCAGAAGAAATAAGTAAAGAGTCATTTGGGTTTCCAATTTTTTGTGAGTACGGAGTCAGTTTATATGTTTTATCATCAATTAAATCTTTATCAGACTTAACAACATTAAGAATTTTAAATCCTTTTTCTGGAGGGTATAATTTTATTTCATTAAATTGTTTTTCCGTATAGTCACAAATAAAATAAGTATACGACCCATCATCTTTTTTAGGAATTATATTTTTCTCTACTGCATTCCAAAGTTCAGGGTGACCTGCTGCACTATAATTTGAAAAAATATCATACTTAATGGAAAATTCGACGGTGCCATTTTTGGTATCAATTTTATTGAAGTCCAAATATTTTATATCTAGTGTTGGATCAAAAGAATAATATTTGGACTTATTAATTTTTTTTTTTATTATCCCGCCTATAGTCAATATTTCAAATTCAACTATGTCATTTTCGTTAAGTATTTTAGGATTAAAATTTTTTTGATTTGCTTTTAGAATTTGATCACCTGTTTTTAAATCTTTTAAAATATTACTATCGTAAATTCTTCCAACTAAAAAATTTCCATCTTCTTTAACAAATTCCCAACTACCAGATTTTTTATTGTATTTTTCCATCAAATCAAAACCAAAATTATCAAATGGAACTGAATTTATAAAATTATAATCTAATTGAGCCAAATCATTATTAAATGTCTCACAATCTGTTTCAGCTAATGTTGTATTTATATTTGATAAAAATAAAAAAATAAAAATGAATTTTAATTTTAATAAATTATTAAGTAATTTTTTTCTCATTTTCTTTTTCTTTTTTTCTCTGAGTCTTTTTTAATTTTGAAAACATTTGTAAAGCTACAACCCACGAAACTATTACAAGAATAAGTGATATTAAAAAGTTAGACGCGGTAAATAAATTGTAGCATCCATGTAACGTGAAAGGGACTAAAAAAGCAAAGACTAGATTATCGCCTCTTTTTACAAAAGTATATTTCATAAAAAAGTAACCCATGAAAACTCCAAATATCCCGTGTGCAGGTACAGCTGAAAAAGACCTCAGGAATGCCATGTAAATTGGCGTTGTTTCATAATAGTCAGCCAAAACATACACATAATAAAAGTTTTCTAAAGTTGCAAAACCAAGTGAGACTGTAACCCCATATACTATGCCGTCGATAGGTTCATTAAAATCTTTCATTTTGTAAACAAGAAAATATAAAACAGCCAGCTTTAGACCTTCTTCAACTGGTGCTGCCGTGAAAAAAGAGGAACTAAGACCCTCGTCCATTTGTGTTGAGGCCCAAATTCCACCAAGATAAGTGTTAATAATAAAAGCAGGTATAGTTATCAAAATTCCATAAAAGAATACTTTAATTATCTCAGAATTAGGTTCTTTAAACTTATCTGATAGAACAAAGAATACCACTATAAGTACTGATGGTAAAATTGTTGCTAACAGTAGAATCATTAACTTTTTTCAATTGTTGTTTTAATTTTTAAAATTTTATTCTCCAGTGCCTCAAAGGCATCGAAGATTTCCTTTTTTTCTACTCCAGAAATTTGTTCACCTTTATGACCCTCTGGATTTTTTGCGGTATTTATAACATCCATTAATTGCCCATGCAAAATTGTAAATTTTATGAGAAGTTCGTTTAAATCTTGCTGAGATCCTTTGGTATTTTTTATCTCTTTTAAGATGATGTATTCGTGAGCTCTTAAAAGATAGGGTGTTAATCCTCTCTCAACGCAAGCTTTATCAATTTTAATGGCATCTTTATGATCTAATTGTTGGTCTAAATCAGGATCGCTACATTTTCTTAAAAATGACTCACTTTTTCCAGTTACCTCCTCAATAACCTTTGATTTAAGATTTTTAATTGCTTCTAAAAGTCCATGTTCAATTGACGATATTTGTCTAAGCTTTGCCATAAAATGAAATTCTAATACAAATTTTGGACAAATAAAAACTAATAAAACATGGATTTGTCCAATATTACCAGCCTCTTTTCACATACAAGAAATTTTAATCGTTATTATCTTAATTTTGTAACGAAAGGAAAAAAATGAATAACTTTACATCTTTTAAACCAATTCAGATTAATGATGGTCTTAATTTGGTCGAAGTAAATAGAAAGGAGGTTGTATGAAAAAGTTAGCTTTAGTGATTGGTATAGTATC
The DNA here is from genome assembly GCA_902597055.1 of uncultured Pelagibacteraceae bacterium. GTDB lineage: Bacteria > Pseudomonadota > Alphaproteobacteria > Pelagibacterales > Pelagibacteraceae > Pelagibacter. The sequence continues at coordinate 4,914 of CACJWG010000002.1, forward strand.
AATCTTAGCAACTAGCGCAAACGCTGCTGGTTATGTTTGTAAGCCTAATATCTATGGCGGTCAGACATGTGTGTATAGCGAATATGCATTCTAGTTTTATGCCCCCTTTAAATAATTTTGAAGGGGGCAAAATCTATACAGCGCCAGTAAGGATATCTCTAAACTGAATTATTATTCCTAAAACAATTGCAACTTTTGCTAATACCGCCCAATGTTTTGGGCCTTTATATTTATCTGACGATCTCCATATACCAACAGACGTATATATTGCCCAAGGTATTATCAAACCATAGACTGCATGAAAATGAAGTCCAATACTTAAGATTATGAGAGCACTAACAAAACCAAAAGCGTAACTCAATAGCACACCTACAAGCCAATAAGATTTTACTAAAGAAACATCTCCATTCCAAAAATCTACAAAGAAATTGTTATTTTTTTTTCTAGCCATAACTTAATTTATATTAATAATAAGTGTTGGTAAACAGTTGAAATGAAATGAGAAGCTAGATGCATATTCAAAGGGACAATTAAGAGTGTATTTGTCTTTTTTCAACAGATAAAGCCGCCTCTTTTATTGCCTCAGAAAATGTTGGATGAGCATGGCACGTTCGTGCGATATCCTCAGAGCTTGCTCCAAATTCCATTGCAACTGCCATTTCTGCTATCATTTCTCCTACATGAGGCCCTATCATATGTACTCCTAAAACTTTATCAGTATCTTTATCGGCTAAGATTTTTACGAATCCTTCAGGCTCATCAATTGCTTTAGCTCTTGAGTTGGCCATAAAAGGAAACTTTCCAATTTTATAAGACTTATTCTTTTCTTTAAGTTGCTCTTCCGTTAAACCTATACTTGCTACCTCGGGAGTAGTGTAAATTACCCCTGGAATTAAATCGTAGTTTACATGACCAGATTGGCCCGCAATTATTTCTGCAACTGCGATCCCTTCCTCTTCAGCTTTGTGAGCTAACATTGGCCCATCAATTACATCTCCAATAGCGTAAATATTTTTTGCTGAAGTTTGAAATTTTTTGTCGATTTTAATCCTTCCTTTTTCGTCTGATTTTACTCCTGCAGAACTCAAATTTAAATTAGATGTAAACGGTTTTCTTCCAATTGATATTAGGGCTACGTCACAATTAAATTCTTTGCTGTCTCCATTCTTATCTGACGTTGAAATTTGTACCCCATTGTTAGTTTTTTTAATGCTAGTTACTTTTCTATTTAAGTGAAACTTTATATTTTGTTTCTTCAATATTTTCATAAACTCTTCTGAAATCTCTCTATCCATCCCAGGTGTGATATGATCTAAAAATTCGATTACATTTACTTCAGCCCCTAAACGAGACCAGACAGAACCCATTTCTAAACCTATATAACCCCCACCAACAACAACTAGACTTTTCGGAACTTCTTTTAAAGATAGGGCGCCAGTCGAAGAGACGATTGTTTTTTCATCAAATTCTGCGTTGGGCATAGGCATTGCCTCAGATCCAGTTGCAATAATAATATTTTTTGCCTCAATTTCTCTTTTTTTACCATCTTCAGCTTTTACTGATATTTTCTTGTCAGAAATAAAACTGCCAAAACCTTTTAGGTAAGTTACTTTGTTTTTTTTGAATAAAAATTCAACACCTTTGGTCAAGATTGAAACTGCTTTGTCCTTATTTTTCATCATCTTGTCTAAATTAAGTTTTACGTCTCCTGTTTCAATTCCAAGTTTAGAAAAATTTTTAGCTTTTTTAAAATTCTCAGACAAATTTAATAAGCTTTTTGAAGGAATACATCCAATGTTTAAACAAGTTCCACCCAGAGAACCTCTAGCTTCTATACAAGCAGTTTTTTGACCTAATTGAGCTAACCTTATAGCACAAACATATCCACCAGGTCCGCCACCGATCACTACTGAGTCAAATTTTTCTATCATAAACTATAAATTTAAAAATAATCTTCTTGGATCTTCTAAATTATCTTTTGTATTTTTTAAAAAAGAAACCGCTTCTTTCCCATCAATTATTCTATGATCATATGATAAAGCTATATACATTATTGGTCTTATTTTAATTTCACCATTTACCACATGCGGCCTTTCTACAATATTATGCATTCCTAAAACTCCAGATTGAGGTAAATTTAAAATAGGTGTTGATAACATTGACCCATAGACACCACCGTTGCTGATAGTAAATGTCCCGCCTTGAAGATCGTCAATTGTAATCTTTCCATCTCTTGCTTTATCAGACAATTCTTTAATTTTCTTTTCTATGTCTGCAAAAGACATTTCATCTGCATTTTTTAGAACTGGAACCACAAGACCTTTTTCGGTGCCTACTGCAAAACTTATATTATAGTAGTTCTTATAAATTATGTTCTCTCCCTCGATTTCAGCATTAATTGCTGGAAAAAGTTTTAGACTTTCAATGCAAGCTTTAACAAAAAAGGACATAAAACCTAGTTTTATGCCAAACCTATCTTGAAAATCACTTTGATTTTCTTTTCTCATGTCAATTATACCGCTCATATCAACTTCATTAAAAGTTGTAAGCATTGCTGCATTATCTTGAGCTTGTTTGAGTCTTTTAGCAATTGTTTGTCTTAGTCTTGTCATTTTTATTTTTTCTTCTTGGCCAAACTTTATTTTCCGCTCAGAAGGTCCAGGTTTAATGTTCATTAAACTTAGTAGATCACCTTTTGAAACTCTTCCACCTCTGCCAGTTCCTTGAATTTTTTTTAAGTCAATTTTATTATCTGCAGCAATCTTTCTCACAGCAGGAGAAACAGATACATCTTTTGTTTTTTTAGATTTCTCTTTTTTATAGGATACTTCTTCTGTGAGGATTAATGGTTCTTCCTCACTTGTATTTTCATTAGGTTCTGAAATTTTTTCTTCCTTATCGAACAGTTTTGTCTCAACTTCTTTTGTTTCAACTTCTTTTTTTAAACTAATAATATTATCTTCGTTGTGTACTACTTTTTTCTCTTCTTTAGGTTCATTCTCAGTTTCATCTTTTTTTGAGCTTCCTCCAATTATTGATCCGAGAACGGCTCCTACCTCAACCGTTGAGCCGTTTTGAGCATTTATTTCACTTAATACACCATCTGAAGGGGATGGAACCTCTAAATTTACTTTATCAGTTTCAAGTTCAACAACAGGTTCATCGGCTTCAACACTATCACCTTTATTTTTTAACCATTTAGCTACAGTTGCTTCTGTTATACTTTCTCCTAAAACTGGAACTACAATTTTATCTGACATTATTCTAAAATTTTATCTATAATTTCTTTTTGTTGTTTTGCATGTCTTTTCGCATATCCAGTAGCTGGTGAAGCTGAAGGATTTCTGCCAATAAACTTTAATTTCTTTTTAACCTCTAAATTATCTAAAGTCCATTGAATATAATCTCTTACTGAAAACCAAGCACCCATATTTTTAGGTTCTTCTTGACACCAAATAAACTTAGCATATTCAGCATATGGTTTAATAGCTTTTGTCAAAGACCTTACTGGGAAAGGATAAAGTTGTTCTATTCTTATAAAAACAACATCATCAATTTTCTCTTTTTCTCTCGCAGCCAAAAGATCAAAATATATTTTTCCAGAACAAAGAATGACTTTTCTTATCTTTTTTGGTTTTTTTAATTCAATTAATTTGTTCTTTTTATTTAAGGCTTGATCCTCTAAAACTCTATGAAATGAATTATTTTTATCAAAGTCCTCTATATTTGAAACACAGTATTTGTTTCTCAACAAAGATTTTGGAGTCATTATAACAAGTGGCTTTCTGAATTCTCTGTGAATCTGTCTTCTAAGAGCATGAAAATAATTTGCTGGAGTTGTACAATTAAGCACTTGCATATTTTCTTGAGCACAAAGTTGTAAAAATCTTTCAAGTCTTGCTGAAGAGTGTTCAGGACCTTGTCCCTCATAACCATGAGGAAGCAATAGAACTAATCCTGAGGCTCTAAACCATTTTCTCTCTCCAGAGGCAATGAATTGATCAATTACGACTTGAGCTCCGTTTGCAAAATCTCCAAATTGCGCCTCCCAGATCGTTAAGGTTTCTGGCTCTACTAAGCTGTATCCATACTCAAATCCTAGTACTGCTAGTTCAGATAAAAAACTATCTACAATCTCAAATTTTTTCTGTTTTGTAGATACATGATCTAACGGCAAGTATCTTGAGTTATCTATTTGATTTCGTAAAACTGAGTGTCTTTGGCTAAATGTGCCACGACCACTATCTTGACCAACTAATCTCACAGGAAATCCCTCTTCGAGTAATGTTGCAAATGCTAGAGTTTCTGCATTAGCCCAATCAATATTTTTTTCATCTTGTACACACTTATCTCTATTTTCAAAAACTTTTTGTATAGTTTTATGAATATTAAGCTCTGGTTTTAAAAAATTTATTTTTGCAGAGAGCTTCTTTAATTTCGTCGTATCAACTCCTGTCTGTCCTCTTTTATCCTTACCTTTCTTTGGTTGATATCTTGACCAGGTCCCTTCAAACCAATTCAGTTTCGGTTTGTAATCATTTGCAGTTTTAAATTGATCATCCAAAAGTTTTTTAAAGTCGTTTACTTTATTTTTGAATTGATCTTCAGTTATACTTTTATTTTTAATAAGTTTTTTCCCATATATATTTAAAGTAGATGGATGTGATCTTATTTTTTTATACATTAAAGGCTGAGTAAAAGATGGTTCATCTCCTTCATTATGACCAAATCTTCTGTAGCAAATCATGTCAATCACAACATCTTTGTTAAATTTTTGTCTAAACTCAATTGCGATTTTAGCACAATGAACAACTGCCTCTGGATCATCTCCATTACAATGAAGAATAGGAGCCTCTACAATTTTTCCTAAATCAGATGGGTATGGGCTTGATCTGGCAAACCTTGGGCTAGTGGTAAAACCAATTTGGTTATTTACAATTATATGAATTGTTCCACCTGTATTGTGACCTTTTAAACCTGACATCGCAAAACACTCTGCAACAACTCCTTGACCTGCAAATGCTGCGTCCCCATGAATAAGCAAAGGTATTACTTTTTTTCTTTCTGTATCTTTATGAAAATATTGTTTTGCTCTAGTTTGACCAAGAACTACAGGGTTTACTGCTTCCAAATGAGAAGGGTTATCCGTAAGACTAACATGTACAGAGTTTCCATCAAAAGTTCTATCTGATGAAGCACCTAAATGATATTTTACATCACCTGTAGAGTCTTCGCTTGAGGAAGCAAATTCACCAGCAAATTCGTTAAAAATTCTTTTATAAGACTTTTGAAGAACATTTGCTAAAACATTTAATCTACCTCTATGTGACATTCCAATTTTAATTTCTTTTACCCCTAACTGGCCTCCACGTTTTATAATTTGTTCTAATGCTGGAATTAAAGACTCTGCACCATCAAGACCAAATCTTTTTGTGCCAACATATTTTTTTGCTAAAAACTTTTCAAAACCTTCAGCTTGAATAATCTTATTTAATATTGCGTCTTTTCCTTTTTCAGTAAAATTTATTTGGTTCTCCTCTTTTTCCATTCTTTCTCTAAACCAAACTTTCTCCGTCGGATTTGTTATATGCATATATTCAGCACCTATTGATGAGCAATATACTTTTCTTAATTTTGTGATAATTTCATTTATTGAGGCATAACCCACATCCATATATGAATTAAGATAGATTTTTCTGTCAAAGTCCTCAGTTTTGAAACCATAGTCATTTGGATGTAATTCATAAAGATATTCTCTTTTCATTAAACCAAGAGGATCAAGGTTTGCTATAAGGTGGCCTCTGATTCTATATGCCCTTATCAATGCGATCGCTTTAATAGAGTCTATTTTTTCCCTCTCAGAACCATTTAGATTTTCCTCAAGTTTTTTATTTTTTTTTGGATCTATCGATATCTTTTTTGGACTCCATGAAGGGCCTGATATTTCTTTTGAAACTGAATTTAGATCTTCATTTAAATCACTAAAGTATTTTTTCCAACTATCTGGTAATTTCGGGTCATTTTCTATAAATCTCACATACATTTCTTCTATGAACTGACTGTTAGATTTATTAAGAAAAGATTGCTGCTTAAATTCTAAATTTTTTGAAGAGCTCATTTACGATTATTATAGTATTAACATTAAATTATTAAAGGCCCAATTTATTTTTTAATGTAATTCCCATTTCTGCAGGAGATTTTGCAATGGTAATACCTGCGTCTGTCATTGTATCAATTTTATCTGAAGCTCCACCTTTGCCACCAGAAATTATCGCCCCTGCATGTCCCATTCGTCGTCCAGGAGGTGCTGTTATACCAGCAATAAATCCTACCATAGGCTTTTTGATTTTATGATTTTTAATAAATTCTGCTGCTTCTTCCTCTGCATTTCCCCCAATTTCACCAATCATCAAAATAGACTCAGTTTCTGGATCGTTTAAAAACAAGTCTAAACAATCTATAAAATTGGTACCATTAATTGGATCTCCTCCTATTCCGATACATGTTGACTGACCTAATCCGTTTTCAGTTGTTTGTGCGACAGCCTCATAAGTTAAAGTTCCTGATCTTGAGACTATACCAACGGATCCCTTCTTATGAATATTTCCTGGCATGATACCAATTTTACATTCGTCTGGAGTGATAATTCCTGGACAATTTGGTCCAATCAATCTTGAAGCTGAGTTTGATAATTTTTCTTTTACTTTTAACATATCCAAGATTGGAATCCCTTCAGTTATACAAACTATCAATTCGATCTTAGCCTCAATTGCCTCGATTATTGCTGCAGCAGCAAATTTTGCAGGGACATAAATCATTGTTGCATTTGCATTAGTCTTATCTTTTGCTTCTTTTACAGAATTAAAAACGGGTTTATTTAAATGTATTTGTCCACCCTTGCCTGGAGTTACGCCTCCAACTAGATTTGTTCCATATTTTATTGACTGTTCAGAATGAAAGGTTCCATGAGAGCCTGTGAACCCTTGGCATATAAGTTTAGTATTTTTATTTATTAAAACTGACATTTTATTCCACTTGTTTTACAATTTTTTTTGCTGCATCTCCTAAATCGCTAGCAGAGATTATTTTTAATCCAGATTCATCTAATATTTTTTTTCCTTCTTTTGAATTGGTTCCTGCAAGTCTTACTACAAGAGGAATATTTATTTTAGTTTCTTTTGCAGCCTCTACAATTCCTTGGGCAAGGACATCACACCTCATAATACCTCCAAAAATATTTATCAGTATTCCTTTTACATTTTTATCTGATAAAATTATCTTAAACGCAGCTGCAACTTTTTCTTTAGATGCGCCGCCTCCTACATCTAAAAAATTTGCAGGTTCTTGACCATGCAGTTTAATTATATCCATTGTAGCCATTGCTAATCCTGCTCCGTTTACCATACATCCAATAGATCCATCTAATTTTATGTAAGCTAAATCGTGTTTGCTTGCCTCTATTTCTGTAGGATCCTCTTCATTCAAATCTCTTAATTCCAGTAATTCTGGATGTTTGAAAATTGCATTGTCATCAAAGCTAATTTTTGCATCCAAACACACAATATTGTTTTCCTTTGTAAGTATTAGTGGATTGATTTCAATTAAGCTTGCATCGGTAGAAACAAATGTTTTGTAAATTGATTTAATAATCTTGATACATTTTAGATTAGCATCATCATCTAGATTGAAATTACGAATAATTTTTTTACAATCCTCATCTTCAATATCTGCCTTGAAACTAATTTTTACAGTATTGATTTTATTAGGATTGCTTTTTGCAACCTCTTCGATGTCCATCCCGCCCTGATCGCTAGAAATAAAAGCAATTTTAGAACTTGCCCTATCAATAAGACAAGATAAATAGAATTCTTTTTTTATGTTGGATGGCTCCTCTAGATAAAGTCTTTTAACTTCTTTGCCACTTGGCCCTGTCTGATGTGTAATTAATTTTTTTCCTAACAAATCCTTTGCAGCTTTTTCTAGATCAGATAAATTGTCTAATATTTTAACTCCGCCCGCTTTACCTCTCCCACCTGCATGTATTTGTGCTTTTAGAACATATTTTTTAAGATTGAGTTTTTTTGCTTTTTCTAAAACTTCTTGAACAGTAAAACAAGCTTCTCCATTAGGAACAATTGCGCCAAATTTTTTTAATAATTGTTTAGCCTGGTGTTCGTGAATATTCATTACTTTTTCAAGCTAGGGTCAATTTTTAGTGCTGCCTCCCAAAGTTTATTCACAGCATTGACAGAATTAACAAATTCTGTTTTTTCTTTTTCGTCAAGTTCAATTTCAACTATTTTTTCTACTCCATTTTTTCCTATAACGACTGGAACACCTGCGTAAACTCCTTTAAAGCCATATTGACCCTCTAAGTGCGCGGCGCAAGGTAGTTGCAGTTTCTTATCACCCAAGAATGCTTCGGCCATTTGTACTCCTGAAGCAGCTGGCGCATAATATGCGGAGCCTTTTTCTAAAAATTTTACAATTTCAGCTCCACCATCTCTTGTTCTTTGATTAATGCTTTCGAGTTTTTCTTTTGAAATAACACCTGAATTGACAAGATCTAATAAAGGTTTTCCAGATACTTTAGTGAATCTTGGCATAGGTACCATCGTATCTCCATGGCCCCCCATGACCATTGCATCTATCTCTTTTACGGGAACCTTTAGCTCTTCTGATAAAAAAAGTTTAAATCTCGAGCTATCTAATATTCCCGCCATACCAACGACCTTTTTGGCATCAAGCTGAGAATATTTTTGGAAAGCCATTACCATAACATCGAGAGGATTTGTTATACATATTATAAAAGCTTCCGGAGAATTTTTTTTAATTCCTTCTGCAACTTGTTTAATTATTTTAAGATTGATACCTAGTAAATCGTCTCTACTCATGCCAGGTTTTCTTGGGACTCCAGCTGTTATAATTATGACATCAGAGTTTTTAATATCTTCGTATTTATCCGTCCCTGAAAATTTTACATTGAAACCATCAACTGATGATGATTGGGCAATATCAAGAGCTTTTCCTTTAGCAATACCACTAGCTACATCAAAAAGAACTACTTCATTTACTAATTCTTTAACCCCTATCAAGTGAGCTAAAGTTCCACCAATTTGTCCTGCTCCAATCAAACTTATTTTTTTCATATCTTCCTTTATGTTATTTCATTGTTGGCATTATGAACTCGGGATCTGAACCAATTCCTGACGGCCAACGTGATGTGATAGTTTTTAGTTTAGTGTAAAACTTTACACCTTCAGGTCCATGCATATGCAAGTCCCCAAACAAAGATCTTTTCCATCCTCCAAAACTGTGGAATGCAACAGGGACAGGAATAGGTATATTTATGCCTACCATCCCAACTTTAATTTTATTTGCAAAAGTTCTTCCTACATCTCCATCTCTGGTATAAACGCTTGTCCCATTACCGAATTCATGATCGTTAATCAATTTAATCGCATCATTAAAATCTTTAACTCTTACGACAGAAAGCACAGGACCGAAAATTTCTTCATTATAAATTCTCATATTTTTTGTGACATTATCAAATAAGCAACCACCAATGAAAAAACCATTCTCATATCCTTGAAGTTTAATGTCTCGACCATCCACGACTAATTTTGCACCTTCTTTTACTCCTAAATCAACATAACCCTTAACTTTTTCTAAATGCTCTTTTGTAACCAAAGGTCCCATTTCAGAATTTTTATCTAGGCCCGGACCAACCTTTAAAGCTTCAACTTTTTTTGATAATTTTTCTACAAGTTTGTCCCCAATCCCTCCTACTGCTACTGCAACAGATTGAGCCATACATCTTTCTCCTGCAGAACCATAAGCTGCTCCCATAAGACCGTTGACAGCTTGATCCAAATCGCAATCTGGCATTACTACACAATGATTTTTTGCTCCACCCAATGCTTGCACCCTTTTTTCATTTTTCGCAGCATTTTCATAAATATATTTTGCTATTGGTGTTGAACCTACAAAACTTACAGCTTTTATATCTTTATTTGTTAATATTGAATCAACTACCTCTTTATCACCATTTACAACATTTAAAACCCCATCGGGTAAACCAGCTTCTGAAAAAAGTTGAGCGAGACGAATAGAGCATGATGGATCTTTTTCAGAGGGTTTTAAAATAAAAGTATTTCCACAGGCAATTGCCATTGGAAACATCCACATTGGAACCATCGCAGGGAAATTAAAAGGTGTGATTCCTGCACAAACACCTAAAGGCTGTCTCATAGACCAGCTATCTATGTTTGTTCCAACATTCTCAGTAAATTCTCCTTTAAGCATTTGAGGAATACCACATGCAAACTCAACTATTTCAAGACCTCTTGTAAGAGAACCTTTTGCATCCTCATAAACTTTTCCATGTTCTGAAACAATCAGTTTAGTCAATTCATCATAATTTTTTTCAATTAATTCTTTGTATTTAAAAATTATCCTAGCTCTTTGAAGGGGAGTAACTTGAGACCATTTTTCAAAAGCTTCTTTTGCATTTTCTACAGCATGGTCCAAATCAGATTTTGTTCCAAGTATTACTTCTGACTCTTGAGCGCCCGTCGCCGGGTTGAAAACTTTACCTTTCCTTGACGACGATCCTTTGTAAATCTTACCGTTTATATAATGTTGAATTAAATTCATCGGCGAAATTATTTAATTAAGTAATTAGCTAGTTGCAAGCATTTTCTTAATTGAGGCTATTGCTTTTGCTGGATTTAAACCTTTGGGGCAAGCATTAGTACAATTCATAATGGTATGGCACCTATATAACTTGAGTTCATCTGCAACTTTTTTTAATCTCTCTTTTCTATCTTCATCTCTTGAATCAATTATCCATCTGTAAGCCTGTAAAAGAACGGCAGGCCCTAAATATTTATCACCGTTCCACCAATAACTTGGACAAGAAGTTGAACAGCATGCACACATTATACACTCGTAAAGCCCATCTAGTTTTGCTCTGTCTTCTTTGGATTGAATATTCTCTTTTTCAGTTTTTGAGGTTGTTTTTAACCACGGTTCCACAGACTCATATTGTTTATATAAGGTGCTGAGGTCCCCAATCAAATCTTTTAAAACTTTTAAATGTGGTAATGGATAAATATTTATATCTCCTTTAATTTCAGCGTGTGGCTTTGTACAAGCTAATCCATTTTTACCATCCATATTCATAGCACAAGAACCACATACTCCATGTGCACAGGACCTTCTGTAGGCAATTGATGGATCTATCTCATTTTTAATTTTATTTAGTAAATCCAAAACTTTCGAAGGACAATTATCCATGTCTACTTCGTATGTATCAATCCTTGGATTATCTCCAGTAGATGGATCCCATCTATAAATATTTACTTTACGAATGTTTTTTGAGCCAGTCTTATCTTTAAAATACTTACCTTTTTCAACTTTGGAATTTTGTGGTAAGTTTATTTGGACCATCAATAAACTCTTTCTTGTGGTGGAAAGTATTGAACATCATTTGAAAGCGTTGATCTGTGAACAGGTCTATAGTCAATTTTAGTCTTTTTACCATCACACCATGATAATGTATGCTGCATGAATTTTTCGTCATTACGTTTTGGAAAATCTTCTCTAGCGTGAGCACCTCTGCTTTCTTTCCTATGATAAGCAGAATCCATTGTTGTGATCGCTTGTCTAATCAAATTGTCGAATTCCAATGTTTCTACAAGATCCGTATTAAAAATTAGAGATTTATCTTTTACAGAAAGATCATCCATGCCCTCAAAAGGTTTTCTAATTTCATTTACGCCCTCTTTTAAAGTTTTTTCAGTTCTGAAAACAGCACACTTAGACTGCATTGTTTTTTGCATTGCCAATCTTAAATCTGCAGTACTATTTGATCCAGATGCATTCCTTAGTCTATCAAATCTCTCTAGGCATTTGTCAGTCTCAGATTGTGAGATTTCTTCATGAGGTGTGCCTGGTTTTACTAACTCTGCTGCTCGCTTAGCGGCAGCTCTTCCAAAAACTACTAGATCAATTAAAGAATTTGATCCTAGCCTGTTAGCTCCATGAACTGACACACACGCTGCTTCACCAATTGCCATCAACCCCGGAACAGTTTTTTCTGATCCGTTTAAAGTTAAAACTTCAGCTTTATAATTTGTGGGAATACCTCCCATATTATAGTGAACAGTTGGAACTACTGGTATAGGTTCTTTTGTTACATCTACATTAGCAAATAATCTTGAAGACTCTGATATACCTGGCAATCTTTCTTCTATAACTTTTGGATCTAAATGGTTTAAGTGTAAATGTACATGATCTTTTTCTTTTCCAACACCTCTTCCCTCATTAATTTCAACCGCTATTGATCTGCTTACCACATCTCTTGAAGCGAGATCTTTAGCTTTTGGAGCATATCTTTCCATAAATCTTTCACCTTTAGAATTTACTAAATAACCTCCTTCACCCCTTACACCTTCTGAAATTAAAGTTCCATGACCATAAATTCCTGTTGGATGAAATTGGACAAACTCCATGTCTTGTAAAGGTAAGCCCGCTCTAAGTACCATAGCATTTCCATCTCCAGTACATGTATGTGCAGAGGTTGCAGAGTAATAAACTTTTCCGTAACCACCTGTTGCAATTATCGTTATGTGAGATCTAAATCTATGGATAGTTCCATCATTCAAATTCCAAGCAATTAATCCTTTGCACTGACCATCTTTCATTAAAAGATCCAACGCAAAATACTCAATGAAAAATTCTGTGTTATGTTTTAAAGCTTGACCATATAAGGTGTGCAAAATAGCATGGCCAGTTCTGTCTGCGGCGGCACAAGTTCTTTGAACAGGCTCGTTACCATAATTCTTTGTCATTCCTCCAAAAGGACGCTGATATATTTTTCCATCTTCAGTCCTGCTGAAAGGAACACCGTATTTTTCTAATTCTAAAACTGCTCTTGGAGCTTCTTTACACAAATACTCGATACAATCTTGATCACCTAACCAATCTGAACCTTTAACTGTATCGTACATATGCCATCTCCAATCATCTTCACCCATATTACCAAGAGCTGCAGAGATGCCGCCTTGTGCTGCAGAAGTATGACTTCTTGTTGGGAAAACTTTAGAAACGCATGCAGTTTTTAATCCTGCTTCGCTTAATCCAACCGCAGCTCTTAAACCTGAGCCTCCTGCGCCTAAAACAACTACATCATATTCGTGGTCGATAATTTTGTAAGATTTCATATTTTATAAGTTAGATATAAGTATTATTGTAAATAATGGAATAATCAAAGATGACAAAAAAACACCAATGTTTAGAAGCTTTTTTGTGCTCTCTACGTGAATATAGTCCTCAAAGACTTCACTTATGCTCAAAGCTGAATAAAAAAACATTGAGACAAGGAATAAAGAAAAAAATAATTTTGAAGGTTGGGAAGATAAAAAGGCTAAGATTTCATTATAGCTAGAGTCATAAAGTGAAACAAAATTCACTAAGAACCACAGCATTAGGGGCACCATTATTAAAGAAGATATTTTTAAAAAAAGCCATTTCTTTGTTGCTTTAATCATAATTGTAAAAAACCCCTAGAAGAATATATTAATATTGTTAATAGAAAAGAACCAAAGATAACTAAAAGCCCTGTTATTTTTGAAGTTTTTAATTCAAAACCTAAACCAACATCCCAAAACCAATGTCTTATTTCACTCAAAATTTGAAAAAGGTAAGACCATATAAAACCAATGACAAAAAATTTTCCAAATAATGAATTTAAAAATAGTTTGAAAATACCATATGCGTCTTCACCAAAAAATATACTTCCAGCCCAAATACAGATAAAAATTAACAAAAAATAATTTAAAATACCTGTAATCCTATGTGAAATAGACACAAGGGATGACACATGCCAATTGTATATCTGAATATGAGGAGATAATGGATTGTTTTCTTTCATATTTATCTTTTAATATAAGCTTCAGCAATTTCAACAGCATTTAAAGCTGCGCCCCTCAATAAATTGTCAGAAACAATCCACATATTTAAAGAATTTTTCTTACTATTATCTTTTCTAATTCTTGAAATAAAAGTCTCGTTTTTACCCTCTGCATCTACTGGTGTGATATAACCACCATCAGAATTCTCATCGACTACTTTACAGCCCTCTGCAGTATTTAATAATTCTTTTACTTTTTTAATAGAGAAATCATTTTCAAATTCAATATTTACTGATTCTGCATGTGAAACGAGAACAGGAATTCTTACACATGTTGCAGTAATATCAATTTTAGTACCTAATATTTTATTAGTTTCTTTAATCATTTTTAGTTCTTCTTTAGTGTAACCATCGTCAGAAAAACTATCTATATGAGGTATTGCATTAAACGCAATTTGTTTTGTAAAATTTTTTACCTCAAAACTTTTATTATTCAATATCGATTTTGTTTGATCAATTAACTCATCCATAGGTTTTTTTCCAGCCCCAGAAGTAGACTGATAAGTGGAAATCACTATTCTTTTAATTTTGAAGTTATCATTAAGTGATTTTAAAACAATAACTAGCTGTGCAGTTGAACAATTAGGATTTGCAATTATATTTTTTTTAATGTTTTTTAAATGGTCTTTATTAACTTGAGGAACTATCAAAGGTACGTCAGGGTCCATTCTGAAAAAACTTGAGTTATCAATTACAACTGAATGTTTTGCTGCTAGAGGAACATATTTTTCAGAGATTGTTTTTCCAGCTGAAAAAAAAGAAATATTCACTTTAGAAAAATCAAAATTTTCCAAATTTTCAACTTTGATTTCTTTACCACCAAATTTAAGAGTAGATCCTGCGCTATTAGACGACGCTACAAAATATAAATTATCAATCGAAATTTTTTTATTATGTAAAACTTCAATTATTTTCCTACCAACATTTCCTGTGGCACCTACAATTGCAATATTCATGATGTTTTACTTATACTAGATGAAGGGTAAATCGCAAACTGTTCCTAAATATGTTTTATCGTTAATTTCGATCTTAAATTGATTTTTGCTATCCCAATAAGGTTTATTAATCATAGCAATACCAATAATCTTTTTAAAATTTGGCGAATAAGCGGCTGATCTTAAATATCCAACAATATTATTCTTTTCATCGAACAATTCCTTTTCTTTGTTCATATCGATTTTGTTATGATCAATCTTAACACCCATTAATTTTCTAGACACTCCATCTTTTTTAATTTTTTTTAACTTTTCTTTTCCTAGAAACTTAACATCGGTATCTAAGTTTATATACTTATCGAAATTTGCTTCAAATGGGTTATCTCCATTATCAAAATCGTTTCCATAAGATAAAAGCGCTGACTCAATTCTTTCAATTAAATTTGGGCAACCGGCTTTAACATTAAGGTCTTTGCCGTATTCAAATAAGCTATCATATAATTTTTGACCAGCAGAATCATTTTCAACGTATACCTCAAATCCTCCTTGTTTTGACCAACCAGATCTTGCTATGAAGTATTTATCTTGTTTAAATTCAAAGTAATTAAAATTGAAAAATTTTAGTTGTCTTATTTCATCACCAAACAATTTAGCCATTAGGTCATCTGAAAGAGGGCCTTGAATTGCAAGTATATTAACATTCGGCTCATGAATTTTGACGTCAAAATTGTGTCCTGCGGCTAAGCCTTTTGCAAAAAAAATAACATCAGAGTCAGCAATCGAAAGCCACCATCTATCATTTTCCAATTTGTTTATTACTGGATCATTTACTAAACGTCCTTCATGATCAATTAATGGAGCGTAGTAACATTTTCCAATTTTAGATTTTGACAAATCCCTACATGTCATTAATTGGACAAGTTCTGCTGAGTCTTTACCTGATATTTCTACTTGTCTTTCTGCAGCAACATCCCAAACTTGAACATATTTTTTTAAATGATTATAGTCATCTTCAATAGATTTGAAGGATACTGGTAATAACATATGATTATAGACTGTATATCCGCTTACACCATGTGCTTCTATTCTTTCCGTATAAGGTGTACTTCTAAGTCTTCGTGATCTTATAATTGGAAAATTTTTCATTTTTTTAAAAATTCTGCTACCTTTTCTCTCATTTCAAAAGCTTTTTCAAACATAATCATATGTCCGCACTCATTAATTATTTGGGTCTCTGAATTTTTAATTAAATTTGCGAATTTTTTTCCATTCTCAGAGGGAACCATTTTATCAAGGGCCCCAAAAATTAGTAAAGTTGGACAGTCAATTGCTGCAGAGGCTTCTTTGCCATTTTTATAGTTATTGCATGCTTTTAAGTCTGTAGCTAATATTTCTTTAACCTCTCTTGAAGAATTTATAATTTTTTCAACAGGGTTACCTCCTATAAATTTCCTTGAACCTTCATAACCCCATTTCATCATTAAATGTACAGCTTTTTTATCTCCGGAGTCTGCGAGATCAATTAAATCTTGGTTCACTGGCATTTTATATGAACCAGCTAAAAAAACTAATTTGTGTATACTTTTTTTAAAACGAGAACCATATTCTAAAGCCTCTAAACATCCTTGTGAATGTCCTACTATTGAAACCTTCTCAGTTTTTAAAAAAAGTCTTACACTTTCAATCCAATCTGCAATTTTTTCAATTGAGTCAATACAAGGACCTTCTGAATTTCCATGACCAGGTAAATCTAAAGATAAAATATTTAGATCTTTGTTAGATAAAAATTGTTCGGTAAGAGACCACACAATATGAGATAAACCACTTCCATGCAAAAGAAAGACTGTTTGCTTTGCTTGATCAAAATCTTTCCCTGCTGTAGACGCAAATACCTGCTTCTTATCTATTTCAAAATTCAAGTTAATTCCTTGGCCTTTTTTCTTAACTCAAATTTCTGAATTTTTCCTGTTGAAGTTTTTGGCAATTCACAAAATGCAATCTTTTTTGGAATTTTGAAGCCTGCTAATGTTTCTCTACAAAAATCAATAAGTTCTTTCTCAGTTGTTTCTTTATCCTTTGCTTTTTCAATAAAGGCACATGGAACTTCGCCCCATTTTTCATCTGGTTTAGCAACAACTGCTGCTATTGAAACACTAGGGTGTTTGGCTAATGTATTCTCTATTTCAATAGAAGATATGTTCTCACCACCAGAAATTATTATATCTTTTGATCTATCCTTGATCTTTATGTAACCATCCGGGTGTACTACAGCTAAATCCCCAGAATGAAACCAGCCATGAGCCATAGCTTTATCAGTTGCATCTTTATCTTTAAAATAACCTTTCATCACGATGTTTCCTTTAATCATAATTTCTCCAATTGTTTTGCCATCTCTTGGCACAGGTTTCATAGTTTCTGGATCTATTACTTTTGTATCTTCTGTATTTGGATATCTAACACCTTGTCTAGCTTTGATTTCATTTTTTTTGTCATCATCAAATGAATTCCATTCGTCATTCCACGCGCATTGTAAAATATGACCATAAGTTTCAGTTAATCCGTAAACATGCATAACTTCAAAACCTAAATTTTCCATCTTTTTAAAAATTATACTTGGTGGTGGAGCACCAGCGGTTAAAACAAAAACTTTTTTCTTTAGCTTTTTTCTTTCAGATTCTGAAGCACCTGTAATCATATTAAGAACTATTGGTGCACCACCAAAGTGACTGATGTCATGTTTTTCAATTAATTCAAAAATTTTTTTAATGTCTATGGCTCTTAAACATATAGTTTTTCCATTTAACATTGGAATTGTCCAAGGGTATCCCCATCCATTACAGTGAAACATTGGAACAACTGTTAAAAAATTTAATCTATTAGGCATATTCCATGCAACTGCACTTCCAGTTGACATAAGATAAGAACCTCTATGGTGATATACTACGCCTTTTGGATTGCCTGTTGTACCTGAAGTATAACTTAACGAAATTGCTTGCCATTCATCTTTTGGTTTTTTCCAAACATAATTTTCATCTCCTGTATTCAAAAAATCTTCGTATTCTTTATCACCAATTTTTTTAAGCAAAGACTGATCTGCATTATCGTCTTGAATATCAATGATCAAAGGCTTAGATTTTACATTTTCTAAAGCTTTATTTACTACTGAATGAAGTTGTCTATCGACTATAAGAACTTTTGCCTCAGCGTGGTCCAAAATATAAGAGACTGTTTTTGCGTCTAATCTTGTGTTGATGGTATTTAGAACTGCTCCAGTCATTGGAACAGAATAGTGAGCCTCAAATATTTCAGGAGTATTAAACGCCATCACTGAAACAGTATCACCCTCCTTAATTCCAATCTTCTCTAATGCACTAGCAAACTTAATACAGCGATTGTAAATTTGTGACCAGGTGTAAGAACGATTTTCGTATACTAGTGCTTCATAATTTGGATATATATCTTTTGCTCTTTCAAGAAAACTTAAAGGAGTTAAAGGTACAAAATTAGCATTATTTTTATCTAAATTTTGATTATATTTGTTCATTAATTAAATTTAGCATTCATGGTTGTGTGGCTGCCACTTGTTCCAACAACATAATGAGACTGTGCTCTTGGTAAAATTTTTTCAAAATAATACTTTCCTGTATTAATTTTATCTTCATAAAATTCTTTATTTGAATTTTGTTTTTCAAAACTTATTTTTAAAGTCTTAATCCAAGCAAAGGCTAATGCTGTGTAACCTAATACTTTTAAATAATCATTGCATGCTGCACTTGCATCATCCTTATTTGAGTTGATTTTTTCTCTCATCCACTTCGTAAAAGATACCAAGATTTCTTTATATTTTTCAAAAATGTTTAAAAAACTTTCTAAATTTTTTTCGTTGTTATAATTTTTGATTTCATTATCCATTGATTTTATAAAGTTTTCAAATATGCCTTCTGAAGAAATTTTTCGGTACACAAGGTCAATTGCCTGAACAGAATTTGTGCCTTCGTATATTGGTGTTATTCTATTATCTCTGAATAATTGTTCGATCCCTTGATCTTTTGTATAACCATAGCCACCAAATACCTGAATTGCATCGTTGGTAATTTCTACACCATTATCTGTAAAAAATGATTTAATAACTGGAGTGAGCAATGCAACCATATTTGATGCATCGCCTCTTACATTTTTATCATCGTGAGATAAACTTACATCAATTTGCTGTGACAACCAAAAGGCAAAAGATCTTTGGCCCTCAATAATTGATTTCATATTCATTAGACTTCGTCTTATATCTGCATGTTTGATAATTAAATCTGTTTCTCCATTTTTGCTGTTATTTGCTTTTCCTTGCTTTCTCTCTTTTGAATATGCAACAGCGTTTTGGTAAGCAGTTTCAGCAATTCCTAAACCTTGTACACCAACTACAATTCTTTCTAAATTCATCATTGTGAACATGGCGTTCAAACCTTTGTTTTCAGGTCCAATCATAATACCTTTCGAATTTTCAAAATTTAGAACACAAGTTGGTGAACCTTTAATTCCCATCTTGCTCTCAATTGAGTTTGTGCTGACACCGTTTCTAGAACCTACAACTCCATCGTCACTGACCTCAAATTTTGGTACAAGAAATAAGCTTATTCCCTTTGTTCCTTTTGGTGCATCTGTTGTTCTTGCTAAAACTAAATGAATTATATTTTCCGTTAAATCATGGTCCCCAGAAGTAATAAAAATTTTTTGTCCAGTTATTTCATAGGTTCCATTGCCTTTTGGAACTGCTTTTGTTTTTAATAAGCCTAAATCAGTTCCACACTGTGGTTCTGTTAAGCACATTGTTCCGCTCCATTTTCCCTCTACTATTTTTGGAAGAAATTTATCTTTTATGCTTTGCTCAGCATGAGTAAGTATACAATTATAAGCGCCAATACTAAGTTCACTATATAATTTAAATGCTAAACTTGACGATGACAGCATTTCCTCAAAAAAAGTGCTTACAGTTTTTGGGATACCTTGACCACCATATTTTGGGTCACAAGAAAGGGAAGTCCAGCCATCTTCTATAAACTTTTTATAGACTTCTTTATAGCCTGGGGGTGTTCTCACAACACCATTTTCATACACGCAAGGATTTTCATCTCCTGCTTTAGCTAGTGGTAAAATAAGCTCTTGGTTTATTTTTGCTGCTTCCTCTAAAATTCCTTTAACAAGTTCCGAATTAATTTCTTTGTATTTTTCAATTTCTTTATATCTTTGATTATCTTTAAGATTATCAAAGAGGAACATCATTTCTTCAACTGGTGCAGTATAAATAGTCATATTTTTTCTAATTATCTAGGGTAAGTTAATTTATTTATTTTTGCAAACACGCAATAATCGCATCTCCCATCTCTGAAGTAGAAACTTCTTTTTTTCCCTTAGAAATAATATCTTTTGTCCTTAATCCATCATCCAATACCTTTTGAACAGCGTTATCTAAGGCTTTAGATTCTTTATCTAAATTTAATGAATATTTTAATGCCATTGAGAAACTTAGTATAGTTGCAATAGGATTTGCAATTCCTTTACCAGTTATATCAGGAGCTGAACCATGCACAGGTTCATACATCGATCTCATATTTCCATCTTTGTCTTTAGCTCCTAATGATGCAGATGGTAATAAACCTAAAGAGCCTGTCAACATTGCAGCTTCGTCTGATAGGATATCTCCAAATAAATTATCAGTTACGATTACATCAAATTGCTTTGGATTTCTTAATAATTGCATAGCACAATTATCTGCTAACATATGAGTTAGCTCTACATCTTTATATTCTTTGTCATGTAAAATTTGAACTTCTTCTTTCCAAAGCTGACCTGCTTCCATCACATTAGATTTTTCACAAGATGTAACTTTATTGCCTCTTTTTTTTGCTAAATCAAAAGCAACTCGCGCAACTCTTTCAATTTCTTTTGTAGTATAAGTATGGGTATTAATTCCTTTTCGTTCACCATTATCTATCGGTTTGATCCCTCTCGGCTCCCCGAAATATATTCCGCCTGTCAATTCTCTTACTATCATAATATCTAAACCTGAAACAATTTCTGGTTTTAAACTTGAAGCGTCCACTAATTGCTTAAAGCAAATGGCAGGTCTTAAATTAGCAAAAAGTTTTAATTCTTTTCTAAGTTTAAGAAGTGCTCTTTCAGGTTTTTTTGAGAATTCAAGCTTGTCCCATTTAGGTCCTCCTACAGCACCAAGTATTACTGCTTCACTCTCTAAAGCTTTGTAAAACACTTCATCTGTTATGGGTGTCTTGTATTTATCATATGCTGCTCCACCAACAAGATCTTCGTCAATTTCAAAATCTAAGGATTTGTTTTTGTTAAACCACTGAATAATCTTTTTAACTTCCGCGATAACCTCTGGACCTATTCCATCTCCTGGTAAAAGAAGAATTTTTCTTTTTTTAACTTTAATCATTAAAAATCCAAGGCCTTGCTGACTTAACCTTTTTTTCAAATTCGTTAATATGTGATGATTTTTCTAAAGATAAAGCAATATCATCTAGACCTTCAATCAAGCATTTCTTTTTAAATGGATCTATTTTAAATTTTAATTCATTATTTCCAAAAAGAATTTTTTCTTCTTTTAAATCAATTTCAATTTCTTCTTTTCTCTTTGAATATTCAGCTAACTCTTTTATTTTTTCCTCATCAAGAATTATCGGCAAAATACCATTTTTAAAACAATTATTATAAAAAATGTCTGCATAGCTTGAGCTTATTACACATGTTATTCCGAAGTCTAAAAGTGCCCACGGAGCATGTTCTCTCGATGATCCACAGCCAAAATTATTTCCAGCTATTAAAATTTTTGAATAATTGTACGGGGATTTATTTAATATGAAATTATCGATATTTTTTCCATCATCATCGTACCTCATTTCATGAAATAAGTTTTTTCCTAATCCTGTTCTTTTAATAGTCTTTAAAAACTGTTTAGGAATAATCATGTCCGTGTCTATATTTACAATCGGTAAATAAGCTGGAATGCTTTTAAGTGAGGTGAATTTTTTCATTAGTTTTGATATTTTCTAACATCATCTAGATTTCCAGCAATAGCTGCAGCAGCTGCCATACCTGGGCTTACTAAGTGGGTTCTTCCTCCTCTTCCCTGTCTTCCTTCAAAGTTTCTATTCGAAGTAGATGCGCATCTTTCTTGAGGTTTTAATTTATCGGCATTCATTGCTAAACACATTGAACATCCAGGTTCTCTCCATTCGAAACCGGACTCTATAAATATTTTATCAAGACCTTCTTGCTCAGCTTGTTCTTTAACTAAACCAGAACCAGGGACCACCATTCCATGTACATGTGAAGCCTTTTTCTTATTTTTTAATATTTGTGCAGCCTCTCTTAAGTCCTCAATTCTTCCATTCGTACAACTTCCTATAAAAACTTTATCAATTTTAATGTCTTGAACTTTCACATCAGGTTTAAGCCCCATATAATCAAGAGATCTATTTATCGAATTCTTTTTATCAATATTTTTTTCATTTTCTGGATTGGGGATTTTCCCATTAATTGAAACTACGTCCTCAGGCGAAGTTCCCCATGTAACCATAGGCGCTATTTCATCACCTTTTAAATTAATTTCTTTATCAAATTTTGCATCGCTATCACTTTTTAATTTACTCCAATAATCAAGTGCTTTTTCCCAGTTTTCTTTTTTTGGAGACATTGGTCTATCTTTTAAATAATTAAAAATCTTTTCATCAGGTTGGATTAATCCTGCTCTAGCTCCACCTTCTATAGACATATTACAAATAGTCATTCTCTGTTCGACAGAAAGATTAGATATGACTGAACCAGCATATTCTAACACACATCCCGTTCCTCCAGCAGTTCCTATTTTGCCAATGATTTGAAGAATTACATCTTTTGATGTTACTCCTAAAGGAAGTTTTCCATTAACATTAATTCTAAAATTTTTTGCTTTTTTCTGAACAAGAGTTTGTGTTGCTAAAACGTGTTCAACTTCTGAGGTTCCTATTCCAAACGCTAAGGCCCCAAAAGCGCCATGAGTTGCCGTGTGACTGTCTCCGCAAACAATAACTGTTCCTGGTTGAGTAAATCCTTGCTCGGGTCCTACTATATGAACTATTCCTTGTCTTTTATCATTCATTCCAAAAAGTTTGATGTCAAAGTCTTTGCAATTTTTTTCAAGTGTTTCTACTTGAATTCTAGAGTCGTTGTCATCAATTCCTTTAGATCTATCAGTTGTAGGTATATTATGATCAACAACAGCAAGGGTTAAGTTTGGATGTCTTACATCTCTTTTACTATTTCTAAGTCCTTCAAAAGCTTGTGGGCTAGTCACCTCATGTATCAAATGTCTGTCCACAAATAGCAAAGATGTTCCATCATCTTGTTGGTGGACTAAGTGATCACTCCAGATTTTATCGTATAAAGTCTTTGGCATTTAAAAAAAGATTATTTTTTTAATTCAGTAGAAATCTTACTATCTTCTTTTTTCTCTTCAAGTTTTTTGGGTGTCTCAGCGACTTTTGTCTCGGTTTTTTCCTCAGTATTCTTTTGTTCTGTTGCTGGTAACACATTTTCTTCTGTAACCTGCTCAGGTTTGGCCTCAATATCAATACCAATTTTCTTTTTTATCTTTTCTGCAATTCTTGCTGATTTACCGGTTCTTTCTCTTAAATAGTACAATTTTGCACGTCTTACTTTACCAGATCTTATAACTTTGATTGTATCAACTATTGGACTATAAAGTGCAAAAGTTCTTTCAACACCTTCTCCAAAAGAAATTTTTCTGACTGTAAAGGATGAATTTAAGTCTCTGTTTTTCTTTGCTATGCAAACACCCTCAAAATACTGAATTCTATCTCTTTTTCCTTCGGTAATTTTAACACCAACTTTTATAATATCTCCTGGAAAAAACTCTGGGAGTTTTTTTTCAGCTGAAATTTTTTTAACATTTGCTTTATTTATGTCTTCTATATTTTTCATGTTTAAATTTTGCAATTTTAATCCTTTTTATATTTTTGCCATAAATCAGGTCTTCGGTGCCGTGTTATAGCCTCAGATTGTGACAAACGCCAGCTTTTAATTTTGTTATGATCTCCGGATAAAAGTATGTCGGGAACACTTAATTTCTCCCATATTTGAGGTTTGGTATATTGTGGATACTCCAAAAGCCCATTTTCAAAGCTTTCATCTTTTGTAGAATTTAGATTTCCTAACACTCCAGGCACTAATCTTAAAACTGTGTCTAAAACAACAAAAGAAGCCATCTCTCCTCCAGAAAGGATAAAGTCACCTATACTTATCTCCTCTACATTTCTTGAGTCTAGAACTCGTTGATCAACTCCCTCGAAGTGCCCACATAAAATATTAACTTTGTTTTTTTTAACAATACCCTTTGCAATATCTTGATTAAAAATTTTACCTTTTGGTGTTAGATAATAAACTGTTTCTTTTTCATCCAAATTTGCGTCCAAAGATTTTGCTACTACATCCGGTCTCATTAACATGCCTACACCACCGCCATATGGAGTATCATCAACAGTTTTATGTTTATCATCTGCGTAATCCCTAATATTTATAAGTTTTAAATCCCAAAGCTTTTTTTCAAAAGCTTTTTTGCAAATACCTATTTCGAAAGGTCCTGGAAAATATTCAGGATACAAAGTAAAAATTTTCGCTTGAAACATAGTTATTTTTTTTTCTCCTCCTTAGGTGCATCCGCTTTCTTTTCTGCTTTTGGTGCATCAGCTTTTTTCTCTTCCTTAGGGGCCTCTGCTTTCTTGTCCTCTTTTGGTGCTTCAGAAGCATCTTTCTTTCTGTCTTTTTTCGGAACAGCTTTATTTGGATTATTTCCTGGTTTAGGCATTTCCATTAAATTATTTTCTCCAAGTAATCGAGCAACTCTAGTTGTCGGTTTTGCTCCTTGGCTAAGCCAATATTTTATTCTTTCTGACTGCAATCCAACTCTTTCCTTTTTTTCTTTTGGCATAAGGGGATTAAAAAAACCTAATTTTTCTATAAATCTCCCATCTCTTGGGAATCTGCTGTCTGCAACCACAATTTTATAAACTGGTCTTTTTTTTGTTCCTCCCATTGATAATCTTAACTTTAACATTTGTTTCTCCTTTTTATTTAAGTTGATTGAATAGCTCAGGTGGAATTCCTTTTTCCATTAAGCCTTTTGTATTTCCTTTTGACATCTTTTTCATCATGTCAGACATCATTTTAAATTGTTTTAACAATTTATTGATAGTGGCAATATCTGTTCCAGAGCCATTAGCAATTCTTTTTTTTCTTGAACCATCGATAATTTTTGGATTTTCCCTTTCTTTTTTAGTCATTGAAAGTATTACCGCTTCATTTTGTGTAATTATTTTTTCGTCAACACCAGCTTGGTCCATTTGCGATTTTATTTTTGAAACTCCAGGTAAAAAAGACATAACACCCTCTAGTCCTCCCATTTTTTTCATTTGTCTTAATTGTGAAAGATAGTCCTCTAAAGAAAACTGACCTTTCCTTAAACTCTCCTCAGTTTCTTTGAGTTTTTCCTCGTCAATTTCGTCAGCTGCTTTTTCTACAAGGGATACAATATCCCCCATTCCCAAAATTCTGTTAGCAATTCTATCAGGATGAAAACTTTCAAAATTTTCTATTTTTTCTCCAATACCTAAAAATTTTATTGGAACATTTGCAATATGTTTCATGCTTAATGCAGCTCCACCTCTACCATCACCGTCAGCTCGAGTTAATATTATTCCAGTAACCTTTACTGTATTAGAAAATTCTTTAGCAACACTCGCAGCTACTTGTCCAGTTAATGAGTCTGCAACAAGTATAGTCTCTGTTGGTTTAATTACTTCTTCGATTTGTTTTATCTCAGACATCATCTGTAGATCTATTTGAGTTCTTCCAGCAGTATCAAAAATAATTACATCTGACCCATTTAAATTAGCTGCAGATAGGGCTCTTCTGCAAATGTCAGCTGGAATTTGATCTTTTATAACTGGCAAGGTTTGGATATTATTTTGCTCGCCCAAAATTTTTAGTTGTTCCTGAGCAGCTGGTCTATAAATATCTAAACTTACCATCATAATTTTTTTCTTATTATTTTTTTCTAAAAATTTTGAGAGTTTTGCAGTTGTGGTTGTTTTTCCTGAACCTTGTAAACCAACCATCATTATTGTTACCGGTGGATTGGACTTTAAATTAATTTCTTGATTGCTATCACCTAAAAATGAAACAAGCTCATCGTGAACAATTTTAACAACCATTTGTCCTGGAGCTGTGGATCTTATTATTTCTTTTCCTAATAATTTTGGTTTAACTTTTGTTTCAAAGTCTTTTACTACCTCTAGCGATACATCTGCTTCTAGTAAAGCTTGTCTAATAAGCTTAAGACCCTCATCAACCTGTTTTTCATTTAGGGATGGCGCCTTTTTAAATGTATCGAGTATTCCCTCGAATTTATTTGTCAAATTTTCAAACATAATTTCTTCCAGCAGCAATCGCACCAGTGGGCGAACCCTCGCTGACTGGTGTCGATCTCTTTGTTTCCAAAGACACCGCAAAATGCTGTTTTTGCGGAAGTTGTGAGAAACTATAATAGAGGTTCAAAAAGTCAATAAATAAGTTAAGTATTATTATATGGATTTTAAAGCTTATAAAATGGATGGACTTGGAAATGACTTCGTCATAATTGATCAACGTGAAAAAAAATATGATCTAAACAATTCTCAAATAAAAAAAATTTGTGACAGAAGCAATATTGGTTGTGATCAACTAATTCTTATAGATAAAAGTGATAAATTTGATGCATTTCTTACTTTTAAAAATTCAGATGGCTCAGACTCCGCAGCATGTGGAAATGGAACTAGATGTGTAGCTAGCTTGTTATCAAAAGAAAGTTCAAAAAACTTTATTACTGTTGAAACTTCTTCAGGAAAATTAGAGTCGAAAATATTAAAAAATAATTTGATTCAAACAAACATTGGAAAACCAAAAACTAATTGGGATCAAATACCTCTAAGCGAGAAAATTGATACAAAAAAAATTAAAGTTATGGTTGGTGATATTGGGTTTTTAGGAACAGCAATTAATGTTGGAAATCCTCACATTATTTTTTTTATAAACGAATTAGAAAAAATCGAAATTGAAAAAGTTGGACCGATCGTAGAAAATCATGAATTATTTCCTGAAAAAGTTAATGTTACTTTTGCAAAAGAGCAAAGTAAAAACCATTTTAAAGTATTACACTGGGAAAGGGGAGCTGGTCTTACAAAAGCATGTGGAACTGCAGCATGTGCAACCGCTGTAGCTGGTGAAATTAATGGTATTTCAAAATTTCCAACTGAAATAGAATTTAAATTAGGAAAAATTAAAATCAATAAAGATGAACAAGGAAACGTTATTATGGAAGGTTTGGTCTCAGAAGTTGAGCATATTGATATAAATTTATGATTAATATTTTTCAAAAATTTAAGGATGGCTTAAAAAAAACTACGTCAAATTTTTCAAAAGGTATAAAAGACATTGTAGTTAACAAAGAAATTGACGATAAAACTTTAGAAGAAATTGAGGAATTTTTAATTCAATCAGACGTTGGAGTTGAGGCTTCATCAGAGATTAGACAACAAATAGCTAATAGTAGAATTGATCCAAGTAAAAATAAACTGGATGAGATTAATAAAATTCTTAAAGAATATATTCTCTCATTAATGAAACCTTTAGAAAATAAAAATTTTTTTCATCAATCTAATGAAAATAGAACAATTTTAGTTTCAGGTGTTAATGGAGTAGGAAAAACAACTACAATTGGGAAAATGTCTAAAATATTTCAAAATAATAATAATAAAACAGTGCTAGCTGCTTGTGACACCTTTAGAGCTGCAGCAATAGATCAATTAGAAAACTGGTCAAAAAAAGTTGGAAGCGAAATAATAAAATCAGAGGCAGGAAGTGATCCTGCGTCTGTTGCTTTTAAGGCAATGGAATATTCAAAAAAAAATAAAATTCATACAGTTTTGATAGATACAGCTGGTAGATTGCAGAACAAGAAAAACTTGATGGATGAGTATAAAAAAATTGCAAAAGTTGTTAAAAAAGTTGACAACAATGCGCCTCATGATGTTGTTCTAATCTTGGATGCAACCTCAGGACAAAATGTAATAAATCAAGTGACAGAATTTAATAATATTATCCCTTTAACTGGCCTAGTTATGACAAAACTTGATGGCACTGCAAAAGGAGGAATACTAATTGCTGCTGCAAAAAAATTTAAACTTCCAATAATTGCAATAGGTCTTGGTGAAAAAGAGGATGATTTACAATCTTTTGATGCTGTAACTTTTGCAGAAAATTTTTTAAGTTAAGAAAAATCAATTTAATTCATTAATAAAATTTTTAATATTCCCTAAAAGTTCTTGATCAAAATCCATCATGTGATCATCCCCTGACTTAAAATAACTAAATTTTGGCTCTGAAAAACTTTCAAACATTCTTTTTCCCATACTAAATGGAACAATGTTATCTTTATCTCCGTGCATAACTAGTTTAGGGGAAGTTATTTTGCTAATTTTATTAATGGAGTCATATCTATCTTTCAACAATAAGTTCACTGGTAAATAAGGATAATAAATTTTTGAAAGTTCTACCATTGAGGTAAAAGGGGACTCTAATATTATTCCCGCAAATGGAAATTTAGAACCAAGGTCCACTGCAACAGCTGTTCCTAGAGATTCTCCGTAAAGAATGATATTGTTATCACCAATGTTGTTTGAATTTAACCACCTCTTCGCTGCCATTGAGTCGTTGTACAAACCTTCCTCTGTTGGTTTTCCCTCATTTCCACTGAAACCTCTGTAAGCAATAATTAAATAATTTACCTCTAGTTCAGCTATCTCGTTTAGTTTGTAAATTCTATTTTGTAGATTTCCTGCATTCCCATGAAAAAACAGCAATGTCTTATATTTCTTGTCTTTAAAATGGTGCCAACCAATTAATTTATTATCTGACTTAACGAACACCTTTTCAATCTTATGTGTCAGTTTGTTCTCATCTAAATAGTTATTTTCGTTAGGATGATATAATAATTTTCTCTGCAACAGAAAAATTACCAAACAAACAATTACATAAATAGTGATTAAACTAATTAAAATATTGAAGATAAGCATAATTTTTTTATTAAACATTCTAAGCCTTTTTTCTTACCAGATAAACTCCAAGGAAAACAAGAAATGTTCCATATAAATGGAAAAGTTCTAATGTCTCACCAAAAAATAATATGCCATAAAATGCTCCATAAACTGTAAATAAATACAAAGTAAATCCTGTCGTTGTAGCACCGAGATATTTTTGAGTGTAAGTATACAATATAAAAGCAATTATTCCTGGTGAAATTGCAGCAAATATAACCCAAAAGAAAAATTTCAAATCAAATGTAGTTACGTTAATAAAATTTTGTTCAAATATATAAAATGGTAATAAGCTTAATGCTCCAAAAAAAGAAATGGCTGTAAACCTTTCAAAAACATTTAGGGAAGATTTCCAATTAAAAAGAAATATAGAATATAATGCCCAGCCAATTGAAGCTCCCAACATCCATAAATCTCCCTTTGTAAATTTTAAAGATATCAAAGTAGAATATTCACCTCTTACAATAATAATTAAAACTCCTAGAAGGCATGATGAAAGGCCAATGAATTTGAAAAAATTCATTTTTTCTTTAAAAAAAAAATAAGAAATTAAAATTATAAAAATAGGTGAGGAAGTATAAATAATTCCCATGTTTATTATTGTAGTTGTCTGACCAGCTATAAATGGAAAAGCTCCACAAACTCCACAACCCATTAATCCTAAAAAGAAAAGTTCTTTATATTCTTTTAATAAAATTTTTTTTTTGGATAAAATTCCGTAATTGAACAGCATCAATAAAAGGAATACTGATAACCATCTCCAAAAAGCTAGGGAGATAGGAGGAACAAATTCTACACCCCCTCTTGCAACTACAAGATTGCTAGCCATAAAAATAGGTTGAATAAAAAGAAGTGTGTAAGGTAAAAAATCCTTTTTTTTCACTTAGTTACTTAGACTTGTCAAAAAAAGCTTCGTAAATCATCATGACAATTGCACAGCCCATTAATATGTAAACAGGCAATACATCAAGAAAACCAATCATCATTGATCTTGTTAATGTAGTAGCTAGTCCTATTAAAAAGAAGATCGCAAAAGATAATCCAACTAGTGTAGTAATTTTATTCATTAAATTTTTTACTTTCTTTTTCTAGCCAATTAGCAACACCTAAAAATCTTTGATCATCATATTTGTCACCAATTAACTGAAGTCCTAATGGTAAATTATTTTCTCCCTGAAGTAAAGGAAGAGAAATTGCAGGTGTGTGCATATAAGACCAAACTCTGTTGAAATCAGCACTTCCAGTGCTTTTCAAACCTTTATCAGCCACACCCGTGCTACATGGACTTAATACTCCATGATAGTCCTCAAAAACTTCTTTATATGACTCATAACTTCTGCTCATAAAATCAACTGCATCGAGATATTCTTTTGCTGAATGTTTCATTCCTCGAGAAATTGCCGTTTGCATTTCTTTTGAAAGTTTATTTTTAGATTTCTTATAATAAACTTGAAAATTATTTGCTAAATCAGTTTCATGAATAATCCGATGGTATTTATCAATATCTTTAAAATAAGAGGGTGTATCAAATACTTCTATATTTTTTTTAAAAGATTTTATAAAAAATTCAAAAGACTCTCTCGATTTTTTATCAATTTTTTTCCAACTTTCAGTTTTATAAAATATAAATTTTGGATCAAACATTGGGCCTTTTTTACATTCCTCCAACATAAATTCGGATGAATAATGAATAGTTGCTTTATCGTATGAGTCTTTTTTAATTAAAACTTTAGCTAATAAAGCAACATCTTCTACAGTTTTTCCAAAAACTCCAATATGGTCCAAATGATAGGATGTTCTTAAAACTCCATTTCGTGAAATTAAACCATAACTTGGTTTATAACCCACTACCCCACAGTAAGATGCAGGTCTTATTACCGAACCTCCAGTTTGTGATCCAATTGATAGTGGTGCCATGTGGGATGCTATAACAGCAGCAGAACCACTTGAGGATCCACCTGGTGTTCTAGAATAATCATGAGGGTTTCTAGTTTCTGGAGGAGCAAGAAATGCTAGTTCCGATGTATTAGTTTTACCCATTATAAGGGCTCCAGCAGATTTTAATAAGTCTACTATTTCAGCATTTTGAGACTCGGTTTTACCTTTTCTTAAAACAGTTCCACATTCAGTTGGCATATCGTAGGTTCCAATTATATCTTTAAGTGCTACTGGAATGCCATGAAGAGGTCCAACCGACTTTCCAGATCTTCTATGCTCATCCGCCTCTTCAGCTTTTTCTAAAAGAAGTTTTTTATCAAAATGAGCCCATGCCTTTACATCTTTTTCAAATTTATTTATTTGCTCAATATATGATTTACATAAATCAACAGAGTTTAAATCTGAATTTCTAATTTTTTCCGCAATTTCGGAAACTGATAATGTAAAGATATTGGACATTAAATTTACTCTGCAAATAAAACATCAGGTAGCCATAAAGCTATACCAGGAAATATGTACATCAAAACCATTGCAAGAATTACTATTGCTAAGAAAGGCATTATTCCAGTGAATATTTGCATAAGCTCTACATTTCTACTCTGAACACCTTTTAAGTAATAAGCAGACATTGCCATTGGTGGTGTTAAAAAAGAAGTTTGTAAATTTAAAGCAATTAGCATTGCAAAGAAGTAAGGATTTACCCCGAAAAACTCAACAAGTGGCAAGAATATTGGAACAAAAATAATTAAGATTTCTGTCCATTCAAGAGGCCATCCTAACAAGAAGATTATTATTTGGGTAATTACTAAAAATTGCCATGGTTGAATATCCATTGCCTTGAAAAAAGTTTCAAAAACCTCGTGTCCTCCAAGGTATGAAAACACAGAAGCGAAGGTCCATGAACCCACAAATAACCACATTATCATCGCACTTGTTTTTGCAGTTAGAAAAACTGACTCTTTAAAATTTTTCCATTTTAAAGATTTATAAAAATATGAAAGTACTAAAGCTCCAAAAGCACCAACTGCAGCAGCCTCAGCTGGAGTGGCAAGTCCTGCCAAAATTGTACCGAGTACTAAAATTATCAAAGAAAATAATGGAACAAAAGATACTAAAACCTCTTTTAAAATTTCCGCTCTAGGAGGTATTTCCTCAGCGGCAGGTCTAGGTGCTAAAGATGGATTGAAATATGCTCTTATGATTACATAAAGAATGTACAATCCAGCTAACATTAAGCCTGGAAATATTGCAGCTGCAAAAAGTCTTAAAGGCGACAGCTGAGCTATAACAGCGTAAACAATCAACATAATGCTTGGTGGAATTAGTATTCCTAAACAACCTCCAGAACAAATCACACCTGATGCAAATTTTTTATCATACCCAGCTCTTATCATTGCCGGCCAAGCTAGAAGTCCCATTAAAGTTACAACAGCACCAATTATACCTGTTGCTGTCGAAAATAAAGCACAAGTTACAAGTGCTGCAACAGCCATTGATGCTGGCAGTCGATGAGATGCTAATCTTATCGCAAAAAATAATTTTGCTACAATTCCTGCTCTTTCAACGAGATAACCCATAAAAAGAAACAAGGGGACTGCAGTTAAAACGGTGTTATCCATTATTGTATAAGTATTTTGAACTAATAAAGAAAATATCCGATTATCGAGTAAATGATCCATCCTACTTGGATCAAAGTAAGCATAATAACCAAATCCAACTCCCATCGCTAATAAAGTGAATGCAATTGGAAAACCTAGTAAGACAGCAAATAGAAATAAGCTCATCATTAAAATTGCTATCTCAGGATTTGTAAGTTCAAATAACATCTGCTTGATCGTCCTTTTGTGAAGTTCTCATTAATACTTTTTCTGTTTCTTCAGCGTCTGCTGATAATCTTTCTGGCCAGTGACCTGTTTTAATACATATAATCGCTCTACACACTTCGCTGATACCCTGAATTGCTAATAACAATCCAGACAAAGGTATTATAGATTTTGCCATATAAATTTGTATTTGTGCTGGACTATTCCAGCTAGTTTCTTTTATTTTCCAAGCCAATGCTGCATATTCATATCCGTAAAATACTAAAGCTAAAATACCTGGAAAGAAAAAAATAAAATATAAAACTAAATCAATCCAACCTTGAACTCTTGTTGGAAATAATCTGTAAATAACATCTCCTCTAACGTGCGCTTCAGTTGATAAACAATAAGCGCCTGCCATCATGAAAATTGCTCCATACATTTGCAAACTAAAATCAAAATTCCATAAAGTTGGGCTGTTAAAAGCATAGGCCATTATTACTTCATAACACGTTCCACCCATTAAAATTACTATGCACCATGAAAAAGCTTTTCCCATTGATGCACTTAAAGTGTCTGCAAATTTTATGAAAGATTTCATAGTACTACTTTATGTTAAATTCTACCTATTAATCAAACAAAAAAAAGGGGGCCAAAGGGCCCCCTTAATTTAATTAAGATAAATCTTTAGATTTTAACTTTTCCTAAAGGTCCGAACTCATTTTCATAAGCTAGTCTGTAATTAGGCTGATTCATCAGCAAGTACTTCATTACTCTCTTAGCATATGCTTTTTGAGAATCGACGATTTTCTTAAAGAAAGCATCTTTCTTATTGAAATCACCGATAACTTTATCCCAACCTTTTAATTGTTGAGCTAAAATTTCATCAGACGTTTGGTAAACGTTTACTTTATGTTGGTTCATTAGTTTAGATAAATCTGCTGAATATCTTACTAATGCTTTAAAGTAGTTATCTGTGTTCGCAGCATAAGCAGCATTTTTCAATATTGCTTGGTTTGCTGGAGACAGACCGTTAAACGTTTTATTGTTAATTGGTATTTCAAACATCTCTTGTGATTGGTGGAAGCTTCCTAAGTGATAATGCTTAGAAACATCTTGCATACCAAACTGAGAGTCTGAAGTTGGGTTGTTAAACTCAGCTGCTTCAATCAAACCAGTCTTCATAGCTGGCTGGATTTCACCACCTGGTAACTGTCTTACGACCATTCCCATTGCAGTAAGAACGTTAGTAGCAAGACCAACTGTTCTGTACTTCATACCTTTAACATCAGATACTTTTGTTACGTTCTTTTTAAACCAACCGAAAGGTTGAGCTGGCATAGGCATATGGAAAACACCTGTGTAGTCGAAACCTACTTTTCTTAAAGTTTCTTCATACAGTTTTCTTCCTCCACCGTACTCCATCCATCCCATAACTTCTTGAGATGACATTCCGTATGATGGTCCAGTTCCGAATAAAGATGCGGCTGGATTTTTACCATACCAATAAGCAGTTACCCAGTGTCCCATATCAACAGCACCTGAGCTTACAGCTTGACCGATCTCACTAGTCTTTACAACTGCTCCAACTGGTTGAAGATCGATTTTTAAAGAACCGCCAGACATGTCGCTAACCATTTTGCAATAGTCTCCTGCCATTTCAAAAAAGATGTTAGCACCACTTGGCCAAGCAGCTTGCATTTTTAGAGTTTGTGGAGCTCCGAATGCAATGTTTGGCATTGCTACCGCTGCTGTTGCTGCTGCACCAGTTGCTGCCGCTGCCTTAAAGAACTTACGTCTTGAAGGAATTTTTCCCTTCAACGATTTTTTTTCTTTAATCATTATTTTCTCCTCTTATTAAGTTAATTAACTTACAACTATTTAAGCACAATAATGAAAGAGAGTCCTAGTGTTAATTCGCGCTCAGGTAATTTATTTACAACTTTAAGTGGTATTATTTTATTAATTTACTTTATTTTTGCACGAACCTGTCTCAAAAAATTCACTGATATTATCTATCGCTAAATTTGCCATTGCAGTTCTCGTTTCTTTCGTAGCACTTCCTAAATGGGGAAGAATAAAAGCACTTTTGTGTTTTAAATAACCAGGATTTAGATTTGGTTCATTTTTATAAACATCTAATCCAACTGCGTAAACTTTTCTTCTATTTAATGCATCAATTAAAGCTTCATCATCTACGATATCTCCCCTTGCAACATTGGTGACAACTGCGCCTTTTGGTAAAAGCTCTAAACTATCCTTATTAATTAAATTAATTGTTTCTTTTGAAGCTGGACAACAAACTGAAAGTACATCTGAAACAGACAACAAGCTTTCTAATTTTTCATGATAGATGGCCCCTTGCTCTTTCTCAGAATTTAATTTTGATCTGTTATGATAATGAATAATCATTCCTAAAGATTTTGCGATTTTAGCAATTTTTTGACCAATTCTTCCCATTCCCAAAATACCCAATCTTGATCCTGTCAGCTGTTTTCCAATCAAGTAGTCTGCTGACCACTTCCAATCTCCAGCTCTTGCTCCCTCTATGCCCTCTGAAGCTCTTCTGCATGCCCCAAGAATTAAAAGAATGCCTATTTCTGCTGTAGCATCTGTCAAAACTTCTGGTGTATTTGTAACGGTAATATTTCTTTTTTTTGCAGCATCAAGGTCAATATTACCAAATCCAACAGCAAAGTTGGAAAGAATTTTCACACTTTCCGGTAACAAATTTATAGTTTCTTTGTCTAATTTATCAGTCAATGCAGAAAGAATACCATCACAACCTTGGCTCATTTCTATTAATTTTTTTTGAGAATATAATTCATCATTTGAATTTAGTTTCACATCATAAAGTTTTTTTAATTTTTCCTCATTCGAGTCAAGTAATTTTCTAGTAACTAATATTTTTTTCATAGTTTAACTAATTAAGGTCAAAAATTTTACCAGGATTCATTATGTTGTTTGGATCCATAGTTCTTTTAATTAATTTCATTGTTGGAAGATTATCCGCGTGTTCTTTTTTAAGATACTCTTTTTTATGTAATCCCACTCCGTGCTCACCGGTAATTGTTCCCTCAAGTTCTAATGTTTTCTCAATTAAAATGTCACTGAATTTTCTTATCTTTTCGTAAGTTTCTTTTTTTTCAGGATTGTAAGGGAGTAAAACATGAAAATTTCCATCTCCTAAGTGACCTACCATTGGGGCTCTTAATCCAAATTTTTTAACCTCTTCTTCCGCGAATTTTACACATTCAGTTATTTTTGAGATTGGCAAACAAACATCTGTTGAATAAACCCTACCATTATCTATTAAAGCTTTAACTGAATAATATACATCCCATCTTGCTTTCCATAATTTATTTCTTTCCTCTAAACTTTTTGCCCACTTGAATGAACTTCCATTATTATTTTTTGATAATTCTTCCACTATTTTGATAGATTCTTTATTTGATACCTCTGAACCGTGAAATTCAAAAAATAATGTTGGGAGCGCTTTAACATCCTCCAATTTTGAATAATTAATACTTATTTCCATTTGATCTTTATTAAGCATCTCAATTCGAGCAATTTGGATACCATATTGAATAACTTCTTGTGCAGTTTTCACTGCATCTTCTAAAGTTGAAAAATGACAAACAGCACTCATTATACTTTCTGGAATAGGAGATAATCTTAATTGAATTTCAGTTATAATTCCTAAAGTACCTTCTGATCCTACAAATAAATTTGTTAAATTATATCCAGCAGAAGTTTTTTTTGTTCTTCCTCCTGTATTCATTATTTCTCCATTAGGAAGGACAACGGTTAAACCAGTTATAACGGTTTTCATTGTACCGTATTTCACTGCCATTGTTCCAGAAGCAGAAGTTGAAGCCATACCTCCTATTGCGGCGTTTGCACCAGGGTCAATTGGAAAAAAGACTCCATCCTCTCTTAAATAATCATTTAGTTGTTCTCTTGTTACGCATGCTTGAACTCTGCAGTCAAAATCTTGGTTATTTACACTCAAAATCTTATTCATTTTTTCTAGCGAAATTGTTATGCCTTTATCATTACCGACTACATTTCCTTCAAGGGACGTACCGGTACCAAAAGGAACGACCGGTACCTTGTGTTCGTTGCAAAGTTTAAGTATTTTGGACACCTCTTCATTTGTTTCTGGGAAAACTACTGCTTTAGATAAAATCGGATCGTAAGTATCTTCTCCTCTAGAATAATTTAAGCGTGTAGACTCTGATTGAGAAAATCTGCCATTCAAAATTTTTTTTAATTCTTGTTGAAGAATGGTGTTCATAAGATTTGATATTATCTAATATTTTTTGGAAATACTATTAAAACTATTTCAGCATTTTTTTGATATTTTCTAATGCTTGAGAAATATTATCTCTTGATGCAGCAAAACTGAATCTAACATAATTTTGGCAAGTTTCGCCAAAAGCTGATCCAGGAACTATTGCTACTCCAGCTTCATGCATAGCCTTCCTTGCAAATTCAGCACCGTTCATGCCAGTCCCAATTACTTTTGGAAATGCATAAAAAGCTCCACCTGGTAAGCTACATTCGACACCTGGTAAATCATTTAACCCTTTATGAATTAAATCTCTCCTTTGAGTAAATTTTTCCATCATTGCGTTGATCGAATCATCTGGTCCATCTAGTGCAGCAATACCTGCAAACTGAGCTGCAGCATTAACACATGAAACACTATTGATTAATAATTTATTAACGTGCTCGATTAAATGTTGAGGCCAAAAACTCCAACCAAGCCTCCAACCTGTCATAGAATAAGCTTTACTCCATCCCTCTAAAACAATTAATCTTTCTCTTAATTCTGGATAATGGAAAAATGATGGCATTTCTTTATTATCAAAAATTTGTCTGCTATAAATTTCGTCACTTAATATTGTTACGTGAGGATATTTTTTTAAACCATCAGCTAAGAAATCAATATCTTTTTTTTCAACAAAGCTTCCTGTCGGATTGTTTGGATTAATTAAGACTAACAATCTAGTTTTGTCAGTAATTAAAGATAATATTTTATCCGGGTTAAATTTTAAATCTTTATCCTCTGTTAAATCATAAGGTACAGATGTTGAGCCAGTATAATTTATCATCGACTCATATATTGGAAACGCAGGTGTAGGATGTATTATTTCTGCCCCTGGTTCACCAAAACATTGGATAGCATAGCTCATAGTAGGTTTTCCACCTGGCATGATGAGAATTCTGTTGAAATCAATATCAACATTGTAACGTCTTTTTATCCACCTTGTGACTGCCTGACGACATTCAGGAATACCATTTGACATTACATATCCATGATGTCCATCATCAAGTGCTTTCTTTGCTGCTTCAACAACATGTTTTGGAGTTTTAAAATCTGGTTGACCTAATCCTAAATGGATCATGGGTTTACCTTGAGCCTCCAATTTTTTTGCCTCTGCAAGGACGGTAAATGCAGACTCAGTTCCCAACCTATCTAGGCTTCTAGCCAATTTCATAAAATTATTCTATAAATTAATTTTAAACTATTCAACTCTTTATCTTCTAAATCTTAAATTGTTTCTATTGAGATCTGAAATTTTTGTACATCCCATTAATTTCATATTTCTTTGTAATTCTGCTTTATAT
Organism: uncultured Pelagibacteraceae bacterium; assembly: GCA_902597055.1. Lineage (GTDB taxonomy): Bacteria > Pseudomonadota > Alphaproteobacteria > Pelagibacterales > Pelagibacteraceae > Pelagibacter. The sequence goes on from CACJWG010000002.1 coordinate 43,399, forward strand.
TGTCCTAAAGCTCTTTCAACACCTGCTTGACCAGCTGCAGCTAAAGCATAAAGATATAATCTTCCTCCTGCACAGGCCTTAGCACCAAGAGATAAAGCTTTTAACATATGTGTTCCTCTTTGAAATCCACCCTCACAGATAACATCTAATTTGTCTCCAACTGCATCTACAATTTCTGCAAGTTGATCGAAAGGTGATCTAGATCCATCAAGTTGTCTTCCCCCGTGGTTCGAAACCATTATGCCTGTACATCCAATATCGACAGCCTTTTTTGCGTCTTCTACGCTCATAATTCCTTTTAATGCAAAGTGACCTCCCCATTGAGAACAAAGTTTTTCTGCATCTTTCCAATTCATAGATTGATCTAACATAGTAGAAAAATAATTTCCGATTGAAGAATTCGTGCTTGTACCTTCCTTAACGAAATCTTGAAGATGAGGTAATTCAAACTTTCCTTTTGTTAAGTAGTTAATTCCCCACATTGGTTTAGTGGCAAAACTAAATAAACTTGATAAAGTTAATTTAGGCGGAGATGTAAAACCAGTTCTTAAATCCCTTTCACGGTTTCCTCCAGTTATAGTATCAACTGTCAAAGCCATAACATCAAACTTTGCAGCTTTTGCTCTTTCCAAACATGAAGTATTTAATCCTCTATCTTTGTGAAAATAAAATTGAAACATCTTAGGAGTATCTATCATAGACGATATTTCTTCTACACTAACTGTAGCTAAAGCTGAAACTCCAAACATTGTATTAAATTTTTGTGCCGCCTTTCCTACTGCTCTTTCTCCGTCGTAATGGAAAAGTCTTTGTAATGCTGTTGGTGAACAATAAAAAGGTAGGTCAAGTTTTTTTCCAAATATTGTTGTTGATAGATCAACGTTCTCTACACCCCTCAATACATTTGGAACTAAATCAACATCATCAAACGCACTTGTATTTCTTGCGTAAGTGATTTCGTCATCTGCAGCCCCATCAATATAGTGAAATATCGGTGAAGGAAGCTTTTTCTTTGCTAGTTTTCTAAAATCACGAAAATTATGACAATTTGAAAGTTTCATAAGGCTATTTTAAAAACTTTTCATGAAATTAAACATGTAACTATCTGCCCCAGGATTTTTATCCCCTAAATCAGCGTTGGATAAGTGACTTTGTGAATAGCCCAGTTTAGTGCCAGGTAGAAGATCTACAGATAGTTGAAGTTCAGATTTAAATTCTAAGGGTGAACCTAAATCTTTTCCATCTCCCATGGAATATATGCCAGGTGAGAAACTTGGAGTTAAATTTAATTTACCAATTTTATATTCCGCTTGGACTCCAGTATAAAAGTAAGATGCCGAATCCGCTGTCATCATAAAGCCTGTTATTGGACTTAATTTTCCTAAAAAGGTATCTCTAAACAAATCTTCATTTGTATGTTGTACACCGAATAGTTCTGAACTTTTTTTAGGACTAGTGTTGATGTCAAACACTCCTGAAAAAAAATTAAATTGATGACTGTCAGAAGGTTTCAGTTCATCAGCATTAATGCTTTTTGTCAATCCGACAAGTATTAAAAAAATTGATAAAATTTTCATTATTGTATTATTCATATTTTTCTAAAAATTTTTTTTGCTATTATGACACCTCCAATTAAAAATAACAACAAGGGCAAAGCCCACAATAAAAGGGTATTTCGGGATATACCAGGGTCATATACTATCCACTGACCATATTTTTCAATGAGGGATGAAAATACTTCATCATTTGTTTTTCCATTCTCTAATTCGCTTTTAATATATTTTTTCATACTTTCAGCAAAATCTGAATTAGACTCGTGAATAGTTTGACCTTGACAAATTAAACATCGTAAATTTTTAGTAATATTTACAGTTTGTTCTTCAGAAAAAGAAGATGATACTGCGGTATTTTTAAAACTTAAAAAGGTTAAAATAAGAATTATTAAGATTTTAATTTTTAGTAATTTTTTTGATTTCATAAACATCCTCATCATTTAATGGACCAATATATTTTTTCAACACTTTATTATCATTATTAATTAAAAATGTTTCTGGAACACCGTAAGCACCAAAATTAATTGATATCAATCCTTGTTTATCAACAAAAATTTTTTCAAATGGATCTCCATATAATTTTAAAAAGTTTAAGGCATTTTTTTTTTTATCTTTATAATTTATTCCAATCATCATAATTGGAGTATTATTTTTCAATTCTAAAAGATATTTACTTTCATCTTTACAGGGTTCGCACCATGAAGACCAAATGTTAATCAAATAAAAATTTTTTCCTGTAAGCACTTTGTTAAAATTTACTTGCTTTTCATCAATCAAAAACTGAACCTTAAAATCAGTAAAAATTTGGTTATCGGTAATTTTTGGGGTATAAATTTTTTCTTTTTGAAGAGCAAATTTAAAAACAAAAAATGATATTATTAAAAGAATTAATATAATTAAACTAAATATTGACTTCTTTATTTTTTCTAAAAATTGCAAACATCCCTCCCAGCATTATTATTAAAGTTGAAATCCAGATCCAAATCATAAAAGGCTTATGCTGATATCTTACGTTAAAAAAATTTTGATCTTTAATTATGTTAATTGTAATAAATCTATCTTTAAATAATGTTGTTTTTATTGATGCTTCACTAGTAGCTGTTTCTGGTTCATTATAAATTCGTATCTCAGGTTGAAGATTAATAATTCTATTTTTGTCATCAAGTATTTCAAAAAAACCAACAATTGACTCATAATTTTTTTCTTTTTCTATTGCGATTTTTTTAAAAATTATCTTTTCATTTTTTAAAGTAAAACTCTCCCCAACTTGAATATTCTTAATGATCTCTTTTGATGAAAAACTATTTAATAATATGGAAATTAAAAGTAATGAAAATCCAGTATGTGAAAATATTTGTGCAAAATTTTTTGTTTTCTCTCTTAATTGATCTAAACTTTTTAGAAGCAAATAAAAAAACCCTATAAATAATAAAAGAATGAATATATTTTTTTCTCCGACAAAATAAACAGTAAAGAAAGATAAAATCAGTGTAAATATGATTACAAGAAAACTTTTAGCTTTAATTTTAAAGTTTGTTTTAATCCATTTCATGCTAGGGCCAATAGACATAAAAAGGACGAATGGAATTAGGAAAGGTAAAATGAGTTTATTATAAAATGGTGGCCCCACCGAAATTTGCTCATCTAATATTACGTCAAGAAATATTGGGTAAATCGTACCAATTAAAACTACACTTAAAAAATATAATATAAACCAATTATTAATTAGAATTGCAGTTTCTTTGCTTAATGTAAAAATTCCACTCTCTTGAGTAAAGTTTTTATTTTCATAAATCATAAATATTACAAATGATAATAAAACTAAAACTAATAAAAATGTTAATATATAGATTCCTCTAGATGGATCATTCGCAAAAGTATGAACCGAATTTAGAATTCCAGATCTTACCAAAAAAGTTCCAACCATACTCAATGTAAATGTAATTATGCATAAAACAATTGTCCATTTTTTGAAAAGCTCTCTTTTTTCTAAAGTTACAATACAGTGAAGCAATGCAGTTAAACTTAACCATGGCATTAAAGATACATTTTCAACTGGGTCCCAAAACCAAAATCCACCCCAGCCAAGTTCATAATACGCCCAAACCGAGCCTAGTAAAATTCCACCTGTTAGGAATATCCAAGAAAATAAAATCCAAAACTTTATATTTTTAGCCCAGCTTTTGTTTAAATAATTTGAAATCATTGAAGCTAATGCAGCTGAAAAAATTATCGATGTTCCAACATAACCTAAATATAAAATTGGAGGATGAATACCTAATGCTGGATCTTGTAATATAGGATTAAGTCCGAGTCCCTCTTGTTGAACTGGAAAGATTTCATTAAAAGGATTTGATGTTTTTAAAACAAAGACAAAAAAACCGATTACAATAATTTGATGCAATAATGTAGTTAACAGTCTGTAATTAGTAGGTTCATTTCTAGATTTAAAAATGAATCCTAGCAACACTCCGCTTAGTACCAATAACCATAAAAGTAAACTTCCTTCATGATTTCCCCAGGTCCCTGTAATTTTATAAAACAGAGGTTTTGTAGTGTGAGAGTTGTTATAAACAGTCTCGTTGCTAAAATCTGAAATTATAAAAGAATAAATTAAGGAAATAAAAGAGATAAAAACAAAAAAAAACTGGAAACCAATTAAGCCAGTTATTTTATCAGAAATAATTGGGTTGTTTTTTTTTAATTGAATTGAGGAATTAAAAAAAATAAATATTGATGTCAACAAGCCAAAAATTAATGAATAATATCCTAATTGTGAAATAATCAATTTATTCTCCTAAAGATTTTTTAACCTCTGGTGGCATATAATTTTCATCATGCTTAGCCAAAATTTTATCTGCTACCAGAAATTTTTTATCATTAAGAAATCCTTCTGCAACAACTCCTTTTTCTTCTTCAAACAAATTTGGAACTGTTCCAGAAAAAGTTACATAAAGCTCATTTTTAAAATCAGTAATTATGAAGTTAATTTTATTATTATTCATTATTACTGAGTCTTTTTTTACCATGCCTCCGACTCTAATTTTTTTGCTTGAAATTTCTGTCAATAGATTAATTTCACTTGGAGATTTAAAATATACGACATTATCTTTCAAAACTTTTAGAACTGCGAAGGTTGTAAGCACTATTAATGTTAAAAATACGAAAATGAATAAAAATCTAAACTTAACTTTTTTGCTGTACATTAGTTTAAATTAGATTTTTTGTGCAGCGTTACTTGAAACTAATACCTGGTTAGTTCTTTGTTTGTATGCCTCTGTGTATTTAATTTTTTCTAAATGATTAAATTTTAATTCAAATTTTTTGTTTTCTTTTATTAATTGTCGATTGATTATTATGTATAGTGCAAAAAAGTTGATTAGCGTAAATGCAAACGCCGACCATACAAACAATCCGTAACCATTCATTATTAATAAGTTAATCACAATCTATCTAATCCTTTAGTCTTAATCTTTATCAATTCTATATTATATTTCATTAAAAAAATTAATATTGAGAATAGTGCAAATGCCGCAGTCATTAGCAATAATGGTGTCAACATCGATGAATGAATTGTAGTTTCGGAAAGAATTTTGACTGAAGACGGTTGATGAAGACTCGCCCACCAATCTACAGAAAATTTAATTATAGGCACATTCACAAAACCAGCGATGGCCACTAAACTAGAAATTTTTGCGGCTTTATCATTTTCAAATAATCTCCACGATGCGATATAAAGGATATAAAACAAAAATAGCACCAACATCGAAGTAATTCTAGGATCCCAAGCCCACCATGTTCCCCAAGTTGGTTTACCCCAAATAGATCCAGTCACTAAAGCAATGAGGTTAAAAACCAAACCCGATGGTGCAAAACTTTTCGCAATGATTGCAAAATTTTTATTTTTAAAAATGAAAATACCTAATGATAGGAAAGCTATGAATGAAAATATTCCTAAAGAAATCCATGCTGCCGGAACATGAACATACATGATTCTCACTGCATCACTTTGAATATAATCTTCTGGTGAAAGAAATAAAGATTCCAAAAGACCTAAAGTAAGAAAAATAACGAAAAGTGAGAATACAATAATTCTCGTTAATTTCGAAAGTGAAATCATTTTTAGTATTTCAAAAATTTTGTTCAGCATTTATGTAATTGAAAAGATTTTATTATAAAGAAATTAACTGATCAAGAACGTTGAGGGAGATAATGTTGGGAAATATTTAACATCCTTGATCAGTAATCATAATGTAGACCAAAGGTATGTCTAAGATTTGAGAGAATTGTGTTTAAATGATGACCCTACCAATTAATTTGACTGTTTAAAGTATGAAGAGCCTTTTTTTCCAGAAAATATCTCGTTAATTAATGGATGTTTAATTGGTTCTTTTGAATCATCTTTAAGAAGATTTTGTTCGGAAACGTATGCTTCATAAGTCACATCCTCATTTTCAGCTAACAGGTGATAAAATGGTTGGTCTTTTCTAGGTCTTACATTCTTTGGGATAGATTCATACCATTCTTCAGAATTATTAAACTCAAAGTCAACATCGTAAATAACACCTCTGAAATCAAAGTGCTTATGCTTTACAACGTCGCCGATTGAAAATTTTGCTTTTTGAATACTCACATTAAATAATATGGGTATTTGAGATAAAAAATCAATAAAAAAATTATTAAAAGTTTATAAATCTGATAATATTAAGTTGTGAATAAGTCGCTAATAAAATTTTTAACTGACTTTGGTCCCTTAGTAATTTTCTTTTACTTTTACTATAATTCTGGAAAAGATCTTCAGGTAGCTATACCTCCTCTTATAATTGCGACAATAATTTCTATTTTAATTGTTTGGTTTTTCGAAAAAAAAATTCCTATGGTGCCCCTTACAGGAGGTATTCTTATAACTCTTTTTGGAGGATTAACTATCTACTTCAATAATCCAATTTTTATTTACATGAAACCAACAATAATCAACATCTTATTTGGTTTGTCACTTTTCTTCGGAAAATATTTTACCAAAGAGCCTCTTTTAAAATTAATTTTGGGAAAATCATTACCTTTAAATGATGAAGGATGGAATATTTTAAATTTTAGATGGATATGGTTTTTTTTCGCATTAGCCATTTTGAATGAACTTGTATGGCGGACACAAACTGAGGAATTTTGGGTAAATTTTAAGGTTTGGGGTATGCTACCAATTACTTTTATCTTTACAGCTTTTCAAATTCCATTAATTAAAAAATACTCTCAGAATGAATAGAAATTTAAAACTAGTTATTAATAATTCTATTAAAAAATACGAAGAAAAATTTTTTTTCGAAAAGGCTGAACTTAAGATAATTTTAGATTTATACGCAAAAATGGTTTCAAACGGTTCTTGGAAAGATTATGGTCTTAATATTTCAAACAAACAAGTGAGTTTTAGTGTTTTTAAAAATGCTGCTGAAAACGCAATTTATAATATTTGTAAAAATTTCAAACCAAATAGCAAAAACTTAAAGTATTGTATTACTGATAGTAGGGGCCGTATATTAAAAAATTCTCATGACCTTGAAAATTTGATTAATAAAATAAATTGGAAAAAACTTTAATTATCTTCTTTGACCGAAAAGTCTTAAAAGCATGATGAAAAGATTTATAAAGTCTAAGTAAAGTGTTAATGCACCCATTATTGCTTTTTTACCAGACACTTCGATAGTATCTGAAGCTGAGTACATATTTTTAATTTTCTGTGTATCATATGCTGTCAGACCTACAAAAATTAAAACTCCTAAAATTGAAATTACGAAATGCATCATTGTCGATTTTAAAAAGATATTTACAAGTGAGGCGATTATAATTCCAATTAAACCCATCATTAAAAATGAACCTAATTTTGTTAAATCTCTTTTAGTTGTGTAACCGTAAATACTCATCGCTCCAAAAGTTGCTGATGTAATAAAGAATACTCTCGCAACACTTATCTCTGTAAAAACAATCAGCACCCATGAAAGAGAAAGACCCATTAAAATAGTAAAAATCCAAAATACAGTTTGAGCTTTACTTGTACTCATTTTATTAATTCCAAAACTCATGTAAAAAATTACTGCCAAAGGAGCAAGCATGATAATCCATTTCAAACCCGAGTTAAAAATAGCATTTCCATATGGCTTTAAAGCAATAATTTGACCTGTCGCACTAATGTCAGCCGATAGTTTAAAAGATATTAGTGAAATAATTCCAGTTAAAAGCACTCCAGTTGCCATGTAGTTATATACTTTCAACATATAAGCTCTTAAGCCGGCATCCCAGACTGCAGTTTTTGCAGAAGTTGCTTGGAAAATATTTTGTCTGTTAAAATCCATAGTTTGAATATATTAATTTTACAAAAATTTTCAATGGTCTAAAGGTACCAAAATATTATATTTTTATGAATTATAAGAAACTAGGCAGTACAGACGTCGATGTAAGTACAATTTGTCTCGGAACCATGACTTGGGGGGAGCAAAACTCAAAGGCAGATGGTTTTGAGCAAATGGATTATGCAATCGATAATGGGGTAAATTTTTGGGACACAGCAGAAATCTATGCAATACCAATGAGAGAAGAAACTTATGGTGAGACTGAAAACATCATAGGTGAATGGTTCAAAAAAACAAAAAAGAGAGATAAAGTCATTTTAGCTACAAAGGTTTCGGGTCCAACTAGTAAAGAATATATAAGGGGTGGTGGATGCAGTTATGATAAAAAAAGTATGTCAGAGGCATTAGAGAAAAGTTTGAAAAGAATGCAAACTGATTATATAGATTTATATCAATTACATTGGCCTGAAAGAAATACTAATTTTTTTGGTAAGCAGGGATATGAACACGACTCAAATGAAAAAAATTGGATTGCTTTTGAGGAAATTTTAGAAAATTTAAAAAAATTTGTGGATGCAGGTAAAATTCGATATGTGGGCCTTTCAAACGAAACAGCATGGGGATTAGCAAAATGCCTAGAGCTTTCAAAATTAAAAAATTTGCCAAAAATGATGGCTGTTCAAAATCCTTACAACTTACTCAATAGAACTTATGAAGTTGGTCTTGCAGAAATCTCGGTTAGAGAACAAAGTGGTTTGCTGGCTTATTCTCCATTAGCTTTTGGTTACCTCACAGGAAAATATAGAAATAATAATATGCCAAAAGGTTCAAGGATCGATCTTTTTAAAGATTTCACTCGCTACAATAATGAAAATAGCATTAAAGCTATCGAAAAATACTATAAAATTTCTCAAAAATTTAATTTGGATTTTGCTCAAATGTCCATAAAATTTTGTGAAATACAGCCTTTTGTTACTAGTGTAATAATAGGTGCTACGACTATGCAACAGTTGAAAACAAATGTAGAAAGTGTAAATGTAAAATTAAATAATGAAATTATTAATGAAATTAACGAAGTTCAAAAAATATATCCAAATCCATGTCCTTAATAAATAAAATAACAGTATTATTATTTTGTATTTTAATTGTTTCTGAGGCCTCAGCACAAGAGATTAAAAAGGTCGGTAAATTTAAAGACTGGGAAACGATAGTAGTTACTGATGGAGCAAAGAAACTATGTTTTGCACAATCGAAACCAGTTTTACAATCACCGAAAAAAAATCCAAGAGAAGCAAGATTATTTATTAGTTTTAGACCAGCGGATAAAATTAAGGATGAAGTAAGTATTACATCTGGTTACCAATATAACACACAAAATTCAATTACAGCTAAATCTGGAAAAAATAAAATTAAGTTTGATGTTAAAAAAGAAAACTTTGCTTGGATAGGTGACACAGGTTTAGAAAGAAAGATGGTAAATGTAATGAAAAAAGGATCAAGAATTATGATTACAGGTTATAATCAATCTGGATCCCAAACGATTGACCACTATTCTTTAATGGGTTTCACAAAGGCTTACAATACTGCAAAAAAAAGCTGCGCTTAATATCTTAAATGAAAAAAAACAAAAAAATTGTTTTAGCCTACTCAGGCGGACTTGACACATCCATAATTCTAAAATGGTTACAAGAGAATTATGATTGTGAAGTAATTGCCTACACTGCAGATATCGGTCAAGAAATGGACCGAAAGAAAATTATTAAAAATGCAAAAAAACTTGGTGTTAAAAAAATAATAATTAACAATTTAAAAAACACATTTGTAAAAGAATATGTCTTCCCAATGATTAGGGGTCATGCAATTTATGAAGGGGTTTACCTTCTTGGAACATCAATTGCAAGACCATTAATTGCAAAAGATCAAATTAAAGTTGCTAAAAAATTTAAAGCATTCGCTGTTTCGCATGGTTCAACAGGTAAAGGAAATGACCAAGTTAGATTTGAACTTGGATATCATTACTTTGGTCCTAAAATAAAAGTGATAGCTCCTTGGAGAATTTGGAAGTTAAAATCAAGAACTGATTTAATTAATTATGCCAAAAAAAATAACATACCTATTCCAAAAGATAAAAAAGGTGCACCACCTTTTTCAGTAGACGATAATTTATTTCACACGTCTACTGAAGGTAAAGTTTTAGAAAATCCAAAAAATTCAGCCCCTGAATTTATTTTTCAAAGAACAACTTCTCCTGAAAAAGCACCTAATAAACCTACTTATGTTACTATTAGTTTCAAAAACAGTGATCCAGTAAGTATCAATGGAAAAAAATTAAATCCAGAAAAACTTTTAGAAAAATTAAATCAGATTGGTGGAAAGAATGGAGTTGGAAGAGTTGATTTAGTTGAAAATAGATTTATCGGAATTAAATCAAGAGGTGTTTATGAAACACCAGGTGGGACGTTACTTTTAATCGCCCATAGAGCTATAGAGTCTGTGACATTAGATAAAGATACTATGCATAAAAAAGATTCTATTATGCCAAGATATGCAGAATTGATTTATAATGGTTATTGGTTTTCAAAAGAAAGATTTAAATTACAAAAAATTGTGGATCTAAAAAAAAGTAAAGTAAATGGAAGTGTTAAGTTAAAACTTTATAAAGGAAATGTTACAATTCAATCAAGAATTACAACAAGCAGTGCTTACTCAATGAAAAAAGTTTCTTTTGAGGAAAATAAAACTTTTAACAAATCGAATGTTGAAAGATTTATAAATTTCCATAAAAAAAAATTAAAGTAAAAAAATGAATTTCGAAACATCTAGAGCGAAAGCTATTGATAAACTAAATAATTTTGTAGAAAAAAATCTTTCAGATTATTCAAAATTGAGAAACTTCGATTTTGGGCCTGATAAAAGAAATAATGTTTCGTGCTTATCGCCTTATGTTACTCATGGGATTCTTAACGAAATTGAAATTATTAAAAAATCACTTTCGAAGTTTTCTTTTTCAAAAAATGAAAAATTTATCCAGGAAGTTCTTTGGAGAACTTATTGGAAAGGTTGGCTTGAGTTAAGACCGAACGTATGGACCGATTATTTGGTAAGTTTAAACAATATAAGAGAAAAATTTGGGAATAATAAAAAATACTTAAATGCGATAGAGGGAAATACTAATATCGAATGCTTCAATGAGTGGGTAAAAGAATTAAAAGAAAATAATTATCTTCATAATCACACCAGAATGTGGTTTGCAAGTATCTGGATATTCACATTGGATTTACCTTGGCAACTAGGCGCAGAATTTTTTATGCAACATCTTTATGATGGTGATGCTGCATCAAATACACTTGGATGGAGATGGGTTGCTGGAGAGCAAACTCAAGGAAAACATTATTTAGCAAGTGAATGGAATATCAAAAAATTTACTAATAATAGATTTAACAATATTAAATTGAATGAAAACGCGCCACCAAAAGTTTCTGGAAAGACATACTCAATTGTAAAACAAAATTTTGCTAATCCTCAAGATATCAATTCTGATAATTTATTAATTTTTGAAAATAACCTATCTTTTGAAATCACTGATTTTAAAGATTTTGAATTTAAAAAGATTTATTTAGTATCAAACAAAAATGAAAACAGGTCCATCAAATTAAGTAATAAAGTAATCGAATTTAAATCCCATTTAATCAAAGACCAAGAACAAAGAATAAATAATCAATCACTAGAGTGTGAGATTATAGATATAAGTGAGGTCAAAAAAATAGGTGAAAATATTATTGGTTTATATCCAACAGTTGGTGAAAATTTAGATTATTTAAATTCGAATGATATTACATTTGATTTTTTATACAGAAAGCTTGATCAATATTCCTGGCAGTATTGCAATAAAGGTTTTTTTAATTTTAAAAATTATATTCCAAAAATTATTACAATGTTCACTTAGACGAACATCTTTTTGAACAGTATTTGACTTTATCCCAATTCAATCTCCATTTTTTTCTCCATTTAAATGGCCTTTGACAAACTGGACAAATTTTAGTTGGAAGGTTTTGTTTCTTCATTAAGTTGATGTTTGTTTTTCAAAAAAAGAAAGTAGGCAACAAATTCATAAAGATAATGAAAAATTATAAATAAAGGTTTGAAACTAAATATTTTAGCTAAAAATTTATATTTTGGAATTTTAGACCAAATAATCACAAATGCTTTTGCACCGCCTATTACTTCTCCATTTTCGATGACATGCAATCTTCGTAGAAGCTCTGCTTGGGATTTTGAAGTCAAATTAATTGCTTCCTGATTATTTGTAATATCAACCCACTCTAAGTTTTCATCAGAATTTTTTTTATAATGATCAATTTCCATTTTACAAATGTTACAAGAGTTATTGAAAAAAACCTTAATTGGCATTTGTATTTTCTTTAATAAATTTATCTGCTGCAGCCAGAATCATTTTTTTTCTAGGAGCGTTCATTTTATCATAAATTCTGACCATCATCGATAGTCTTGGATTTTTTAAAAAAAATTTTCTATTTTTATTGATAAATCTCCAATAAAGACCATCCATAATATTACACCAATCACCCTTTTTAAAATCCATCATTTTTAAAAAATAGCTTGAACCACAGATATATGGTTTGGTTGCAAATATCCCCCCATCGCTGAAGAGTCCCATACCGTAAACGTTTGGTGACATTACCCAGTCAGATGAGTCAACAAACATTTCCATAAACCATTTGTAGACAAAGATTGGCTTAATCTCGCAAAGATTCATTATATTAGATAAAATCATTAATCTTTCAATATGGTGAGACCAACCATGATCATTAGCATTTTTAATTGCATAATCTAAAGGAGGTAAACCTGTGTTTCCTTCATACCAAGAAGGTTTCATTTTTCGGTTATGTTTAAAAAAATTCCCAGTTTCTAATTTATTATCAAAATTTTGATAAATTCCTCTCATAAACTCACGCCAACCTATTACCTGTCGTATGTAACCTTCCAAAGAATTAATTCTTATTTTTTTCTTTTTGTGACTGGTTAAAATTCTATCTAATATTATTTCAGGTGTAATTATCCCTAAGTTCAAATAAGGACTGAGTGCACTGTGAAATAATATATTATTACTCTGATCAACAGCATCTTCATAATCCCCAAATAAATTTGATTTCTCTTTGATAAAAAAATCCAATAATCTCATTACATCTTTAAATTCGGTTGCAAACCAGAAATTTTTTGTTGAACCAGGATGTTTTGCAAAATTTTTTTCTATAATCTCTTTTAAATTTTTCGTGTGAGAAGTTTCATTTATTTTTGGAAAAGCTGGAATTTTAGTTCCTTTAGGAAGTTTTTTTCTATTATCTTCATCAAAACTCCATTTTCCTCCAACTGGATCTTCACCATTCATTAAAATATTCATTTTTTTTCTTGTCTCTTTATAAAACACTGCCATGAAAGGTTTTTTGGATTTAGATAAATATTTTTTAAAATCATCTCTAGAATTTAAAAACATTGGGGTTTTGATTATATTTAATTTTATTTTATGTTTTTTAACAAAATCTAAAATTTTCTTCTCAAATAGTTTGTCTTCTATTTCAAAAATAGAAATTTCTTTTATTTTGCTGTTTTTAACGACCTTTTGTATTTTTGTTAAATAGTCACTTTTAAAATCAGCACTATCAATCCTTGAATAAATTAATTTAAAACTATTTTTCTTTAAATTGTCTGCATATGATCGCATTGAAGATAAAAATAGTAATATTTTTAATTTATGATGTTTTTCATAAGTGCATAAGCCATAATCTTCTGCCATAAAAAAAAGATGGTCATTTTTGAAGCGGCTTAAGTATTTTAATGGAAATAATTGGTTTCCAAGTGTAATAAACAATTTCATAATTCATTTATAAATATTATTATAAGATATGTCAGGAAAATATTTAATATTCGGTGCGACAGGTTCTATCGGCTCAAATTTATCAAAAATGATGGCTGAAAATAATGAAGATGTTCAGCTAATTGGAAGAGATGAAGAAAGCTTAAAAAATATTTCTTCTGAAACAGGTTGCAAATATACCGTTGTGGACGTTCTTGACACTACAAAAATTGAAAGTTTAAAAAATGAGTTTGCTAATGAAGAAATTAAAGGAATTGCATATTGTGTAGGTTCAATAGACCTTAAGCCAATTAGAATGGTAAAAAAAGAAGACTTTCAAAAGTGTTTTGATTTAAACTTTTACCCAATCGTAGAAACAATCAAAAATTTTCAAGAAAGTTTAAAAAAGAATAAAGGCTCTGTAGTAATTTTTTCAACAGTTGCTGTCAGAAGAGGGTTCACAAATCACAGTATCATTGCATCTGTAAAAGGGGCTTTGGAGGGATTGACTGTATCTTTAGCCGCAGAGTTTGCTCCAAATATAAGAGTAAATTGTATTGCGCCTAGTTTAACTAAATCCAAAATTGCTGAACCAATGCTTAAGAATAAATTAATTGCTGAAGGTATAGCAAAAGCACACCCAATGAAAAGAATAGGTGAAGGTAAAGATGCTGCAGCAATGGCAAAGTTTTTACTAACTGATGAAAGTTCCTGGATAACAGGTCAAATAATAGGTGTGGACGGTGGAAGATCAAAATTAACTTGATCTAAATTATTAAAATACCATTTTTGTAAAAATAATATATTCTTTTTGGTATTGTGAACAAATATTCAGCAGATAAAATTTTTAAAATAGCTTTTGACCATCTCCAAAAAAAAAATTTTGGAAAATCCGCAGGTCTTTTTGAGAAACTCATAAGTGTTTATCCAGAAAATTTATCTATACTTAGAAATTTAATTAATTGTTATATGCAATTGGGGCAATTTGAAAAAGCGGAAACTTACATAAAAAAGCTGATTATTATTAAACCGGATGAACCTTATGTATATCAAACTCTTGCATCTGTCTTAAAAGATCAAGATAAATTGGAAGAAGCAGAATTAGTTATTAATCAGGGTTTAAAAAATAAATTAATTAATGAAAAATGGGAAATTCAAAAAAATTTTTTTTTTCCTAAAATTCCATTCAATAGGAATGAAATTAAAAAATATAGACAAAAAATAAAAGAGGAAATTGAAAAAATATTAAATATAAATTTCCAGACAAAACTAGATTACGACAAAGATCAGATAATTGTCCCACCTCATGTTGATCTATCCTATAGTGATCATGATAATCTAGAATTGAATAAAAAAAACGTGCTAGCCTTTAAGAAATTGTTTGGAGTACTAAATGATGAATATTTCTCTAAAAGAAAAATTCAAGGAAAAATAAGAATTGGAGTGATATCAGAATTTTTTACTGATCATACAATTGGTAAACTCTATAAAGATATTATTTTCAGTCTTGATAAAAATAAGTTTGAAACTTTTATTTTTCATTCTCAAAAAACTTATCCTGGTGAAATATTTAATGAATTCAAAAAAAAAGAAGAAGAGGGCATTTTAAAAAATGAGTTACTTCCAATAAAGCTTTTTGAAAAAATAAATGTTATAAAAAATTTTGAGTTTGACATAATTTTTTATCCAGACATAGGTCTTTCTATAGAGTTTTATTATCTTGCTCTAATGAGATTGGCAAGATATCAAATTACTACTTTTGGACACCCAGAAACAACTGGTAGTAAATCTATTGATTATTATTTGATCTCTAAAAACTGTGTCAATAAAAATACTCAAAAACACTACTCTGAAAAATTACTTTTGATGAATTATCTGCCAATGGTTTACCCTAAGCCAATAGTTAAAAAAAAACTTTCTAAAAATGATCTTCAAAGGAAAAACATTTATTCTTGTCCACAAACTTTATTTAAAATTCATCCAGATTTTGATCAAATAATTTTTGATATAATTGAAATGGATAAAAAAGCGATTGTATATTTGATTAAAGATAGAAACAAAGTATGGTATAAAAAATTAATAAACCGATTAAGTAACAACAACAAATATGACCCAACAAGAATAATATTTCTAGATCCTCTAAATTACGAGGATTATCTTCTACATATTGGAAAGGCCTCTGTTCTACTCGATCCAATTTATTATGGAGCAGGAAATTCTTTTTTTGAGTCAATGCTTTTTGGTACTCCTACTATCACATTTCCAACCGATCATATTAAATCAAGATTAGTGTTGGGTGCCTATAAACAAATGGAAATCGCAGATCCTCCAATTGCAAAAGATATTAAGAATTATGTTGATTTAGCTGTTCATTATGCGAACAGAGATGACATCGGTAAATTAAAAAAAATTTATCAAGAAGCTGCAGAAAAAAAATTGTTTAATACAAAAGAAGCAGGTGAGGAGTTCAATAGGATTTTATTAAATTTATTTAAATAGTTTTAACTCTCTTAAAACAATCTATTGTATTTTTTATCAAGCATGCAATTGTCATCGGACCAACTCCACCAGGAACTGGCGTTAATGCTTTAGCCTTTTTTGAAACTTGTTCAAAATCCACATCTCCAACTATACCTTCGTCAGTTTTATTTATACCGACATCAATAATTATGGCATCTTTTTTTATCCAATCACCTTTTACCAATTTTGGAATACCTACAGCGGCAATAATTATATCTGCCATAAGGCATTCTGATTTAAGATTTTTTGTTTTAGAATGAGTGATTGTAACAGTACAATTTTCTTTAAGAAGTAATTGTGCCATTGGTTTTCCATTTAAGTTAGATCTGCCAATAATTACAGCTTTTTTACCACTTAAATTTGGTTCAATTTTTTTTAATAAAAGATAACACCCGAGCGGTGTGCAGGGTATTGAGCTTTCATAACCAGATGATAAATTTCCTACGTTAATAGGATGAAAACCGTCAACATCTTTACTAGGTATGATTGCTTCGATCACTTTTTTTTTGTTAATATGCTTTGGAAGGGGCAACTGAACAAGGATCCCAGATACTGAGTTATCCCTATTTAAATCATTTATTTTTTGTAAAATAGTTTTTTCATCAACATCATTTGGATACCTTATAACATGAGAATTTAAACCAACTTCATTAGCAGATTTTTCTTTATTTCGAACATAGATTTGGCTCGGTGCAAGCTCACCTATTAATATTACGGTTAAACCAGGTACATTATTAAACTTTTTTTTTAATTCAATAACTTCATCTTTAAGTTTTAGTCTAAGTGAGGCTGCCTCTTTTTTTCCATCAATTAAAATCATTTTATAAAATTGGTCTTATATAGTATTCCATACACATTTGCATAATCCATATCAACATAAGTAATATTACAGGTGAAATATCAAATGCTCCAAGATTTGGTAAAAAGGTTCTTATTCTATTAAGGAAAGGTTCGGTCATCCGATAAGTAAAGTCTAAAAGTGAATAAACAAATCTATTTCCGGTATTAATTATATTAAAAGCAACTAACCAACTTAAAATGACATTTGCAATTACTACATATGAGTAATACTTGAGAATTGTCATAACGACTATGTAAATTATAATCATTTTTTTTCTACGTAAATTGATTGACTAGGAAACGCAAACGATGCTTTATTAGTTTCTACAATTTCCTTTATACCAATTGCTAATCTTTCCTTAACTTTAAGCCACTCAATCCAGCTATCTGTTTGTGTAAAACATCTCACATACATGTCTATTGAGCTATCCGAAAATTTATCTACTCTTACAGCTAAGCCAACTTTTGTGTCAAAATCTTTGCTTTCTTTAATAAAATTTTCAATTTGGTCCCGTACATTTTTTAATTGCTCGATGGTAGTGTCGTACTGAAGTGTTATTGTCCAGCTTATAAGCCAGTTTGTGGTTTGGCTTATGTTTATTACAGCGTTTTCAGCAAATTGAAAATTGGGTATTATAGCCAATGATTTATCAAACTTTCTTATAGTAGTTGATCTAAATCCAATTTTTTCAACAATGCCTTCTATTGTGCCTTCAACTAAAATCCAGTCACCCATTTTAAATCTTTTTTCAACAAGTACTAAAATCCCTGAAATCAAGTTTTTAAATAAGTCTTGTGCACCGAGTGCTACCGCAACACCGAATAAACCTAGTCCTGCTATAATTGGACCGATCTTAATTCCCCATAATTCTAATACAGCGGCAGCTCCAAGTATAAAAATAAGTATTTTTAAAGATTTAATTATCCAGCCAATTAATTCACGTGTTAAAATTCTATCTAGTCCACTTAAGATATAAGAAATTGGTTCTATTATCTGATGAATAATCCAGAACAATAATATGGTAATCAATGTTCTATTAACAGTATCAACGAATGAACTAGTTTCATCACTAAATGTCATATAATAACTTGCAAAAAAGAAACCTAACACTATTGGCAAAAATCTTGCTGGGCCAACTAAAGATTTAACGAATGTATCATCTAATTTATTAGTTGTTTTTTTTGATATAACTTCCAATTTTTTAAGAATTAGTTTGCTAATAAGGCCTCTGAAAATTAAGAATACTAAAAAAATTCCTAAACCAATAAGAATTTGACCAATATCAATTCCAAGAATTCCCTGGTCCCAAACCGAAATAAATAGATCTTTAAAATTTATAAAAACTTCCATAACTAAATTTTATATAATAAAAATTCTTCTTCACCAGGATTAAATAAGAAGATTTTCTTCCATTTTAGCTCATTTAATACTGATGAAGATTTTTCACCTATGCACATTAAATTGGTTTTCATCCAATAATCGTCCAGCTCGTACTTTTTAATCAAATTTAAAAAACTTACTGCACTATTTTGAGAATAAATATAGACAATATCAGGAATTTTTTTTTTAAGTTCACTTAAAAAATCAGAACTTAAACTCTCGATGTGAGAAACGCTATAACTAATTAATCTTTGAACATTCAAACCTTCTTTAATAAGGTCTTTATCCAGATCGTATGAAACTACTTCACCACTAATATATAAAATCTTCTCAGTTTTTTTTTCTAAATTTTGCAAAATTAATTCCCTCAAATTCTTTACGTTTCCACCGGCCGAAAATGTATTATGAAAACCTTTTTGTTTTGCAGTTTTTTCTGTTGCATCTCCAACACAAAAACATAAAATATTTTTATCAAAATCCTTGGTATCTAAATTTCTAATTGCATTTGAGCTTGTAAAAACGAGGATTTTATATTCTGAAGCATTAAGTTTAGGATAGTTTAGTTTATTTATTTTAATTAAAGGGAGATGAGACACAGTAAAACCCTTATCTTTAAATCTCTTTATAAGTTCTATTGAATCCTCTAAAGGTCTAGTTAACAAAACATGCATTTATTTATCCATCTCGAACTGTTTTTTTAAATCATCACCGGCTTTTTTAGCAATTTTCATCGCTTCTTCAATTTTACATTCGTCTTTATAAGTAAATTTTTTATTTCCATCATCAGAAAATAATTCAGCTATAATGTTTACATTCTTATCTTTTACATTAGCATATATACCTGCTGCAGTGTTGCAGTCACCCTCTAAAACACTTAAAATTTTTCTTTCAACTTTAGCTTCAATTGAAGTTTCAAAATGGTTAATTTTTGAAAGGATGCTATTTAATTTATCATCTTTTTCTCTAGACTGTATAACAATTGTTCCTTGGCCAGCTGGAGGAACTATTTTCTTACATTCAAAAACTTCTGATATTCTGTTTTCTATAGATAGAGAAAATAGACCAGCCTTTGCTAAAATAATCGAGTCATATTGATCTTCATCTAATTTTTTTATTCTGGTATCAATATTTCCTCTGATTAATTTAAATTTTAAGTCTGGTCTTAAATGTCTTAACTGAAATTCTCTTCTTAATGAAGAGGTACCAATTACTGAATTTTTTTTAATTTTATTAAGTGTTAAGTTTTCTTTATTTATTAAAACCTCTTCAGGATCATTTCTCTTAAGAAAACACTCAATCCTTAGACCTTGGGTTTTAACGGATGGAACATCTTTTAAAGAGTGAACAGCTAAATCAATATTTTTATTTAAAAGTTCCTTTTCAATATTTTTTATGAATTCCCCTTTGCCACCGATCTCACTAGTTCTTCTATCTAAAACTAAATCACCCTCTGTTGTGATCTTTTTTATTTCTATTTCTATATCAAGTTCTTTAAGAAAAGCTTTTTTTGCGATTTCAGCATATTTCAATGCCAATTTACTTCCTCGAGAACCAATTATAAGTTTTTCCATTTATTTAATTTTTTTTATTTTTAGAATAAATTATATTAATAAAAACCTTTTATGAAAAAAAAAATAATCATTATTGGCATAGAAACTAGTTGTGATGAGACAGCTGTATCAATATTGAGAGATAATGGAAAAAATAGACCTGAAATTTTATCAAGTGTTGTTTCGAGTCAATTCGAAGTTCATAAAAATTTTGGTGGAGTAGTACCAGATTTAGCTGCAAGGGCGCATCTTGACAAAATTGACATTATGACAAAAAAAGCTTTAAAGATTAGTAAGGTAAGTTTAAAAAATATAGACGCTGTAGCGGCGACAGCTGGACCCGGTTTGGTTGTTTGTCTGTCGGTTGGTTTAAATTTTGCCAAGGCTTTATCTTTATCTCTAAAAAAACCTTTAATAGCAATTAATCATTTAGAGGGACATGCATTGAGTCCAAAATTAAATTTTAACATAAAATATCCATATCTTCTTTTTTTAATATCGGGTGGACATACGCAATATTTAACTGTGAATAAATTAGGTAATTACAAAAGACTTGGTACTACAATAGATGATGCTCTTGGGGAAGTATTCGATAAAACTGCAAAACTTTTAAATCTTGGTTATCCGGGTGGACCTAAAATTGAAGAGTTAGCAAAAACGGGAAATGAAAATAGATTTGCACTTCCGAAACCTATTTTTAATAGAGGAGGTTCAAATTTATCTTTCGCTGGTTTGAAAACTGCAATACTTAGAATTAAAGAATATATTAAAACGGATGAGGATAGAAAAGATCTTGCAGCGAGTTTTCAAAAAACAATTCTTGAAATTTTATATAAAAAAACAAAAAACGCTTTTGAACAATATTTAAAACTTTATCCAAAAAATAGAGCCTTGATAGTTGCAGGTGGAGTTGCTGCTAATAAGCAAATTCGTTTAACTTTGAAAAAATTGTGCCAAGAAGAAAATTTCCAAATTTATTTCCCTGATTTAAATTTTTGTACAGATAACGCAGCAATGATAGCACTTGCAGGTTTAGAAAGGTACAAGAAAAAAAAATTTAATAATCAGAATTTTGAGGTAAACCCAAGATGGCAACTGGACAGTAAAGCAAAATTTATGAAAGGTCCTGGAGTAAAAATTTAAAATTATCTTCCTTTTCTAAAAAAAACATCCATAAATAAAATTTCATTATTTTTATATTTGATTTTTGAGATTGAAAACAAGTTATAACCAAATCTATTAAGATAATTTAACATATCTAAATAAGTGTAGTTGACGTTCTTGTGCATTAGTGGAAAACCTAACTCAACTTTTAATAATTTTATATTACCTTTTTTTAAATTTTTTTCCATTCCCCTTAAAATATTATATTCTTCACCTTGTGCATCAATTTTGCAAAAATCAATTTTCAAACTTTTATTAAATATCATATCAAATATTTTTATATTTACTTTTATTTTCTTTTTAATTTTTTGGACAGATGCGTATGTGTCATTCTGTTTATAAAAGCTTGATTGAGAAGTAATATCATAAAGATAAAAATTTTTTTTATTAATTTTGTTTGAAAGTGCGCAATTAAAAATTTTACCTTTTTTAATGTCTAAGATTTCATTCTCTAAATCTTTGGCGAGACTTTCAATTGGCTCAAAACAATACACTTGTTTTATTTTAAAGTGTTTTTTTACATAGTCTAAATAATTTCCCACATTTGTACCAATATCTATGTAGGTAATTTCTTTTTTGCCTAAAACGTCTTTAAGTAATTTTTTCTCATTACTTACTGAAGACAGAAGGTATGAAATTGCATCATCTATTTTTTGATAATATTTTAAAAGTTGCATTTGTAAAAAGATATATATTAATTATAAATTAACGTAAATGAATAGAGGAAATAAATGAATTACTGGTTACTTAAATCTGAGCCAGACGTATGGTCGATTGATCAACAAGAAAAAGTTGGTCACAAAGGGGCTGTTTGGGACGGTGTAAGAAATTATCAAGCGAGAAATAATTTAAAAAATATGAAAAATGGTGATCTTTGTTTTTTTTACCACTCAAATATCGGAAAAGAAATCGTTGGTATAGTAGAAGTTATAAAAGAAGCTTTCTTAGATCCAACAGATAAAAAAAAGACGTTCGTTGCGGTCAAGGTAAGATTTAAGCAAAAATTTAAAAATCCAATAAAATTAGAGGATATTAAAAAAAATAGCTCATTGAGTGAAATTCTCCTTATTAAACAAAGCAGATTATCAGTCATGCCAATTGACTCTAAAAGCTGGAAAATTTTAAATAAAATGGGTAATATTTGGTATGCCAAAAAAATCTAAAAAAAAGAAAAAAGGTAAAAAAATTAAAAAAAGAAAATCTACCAAAAAGAGGAAAAAGGTTTTAAGAAAGTCTAAAAAGAAAAAATCCTCAAAATCTACAAAAAGAAAATCGAAATCATCGATCAGTAAAACAATAGGTGATAGTGAAAAAATTTATAAAACTAAATCCGAATGGATTAAAAAAGCGTTAGTAACAAAAAATTTGTATGAGAAAAAATATAATCAATCTTTAAAAGAAAATGACACTTTTTGGAGGAAAGAAGGTAAGAGAATAAGTTGGATCAAGCCCTATTCTAAGATTAAGGACGTTAAGTATAGTAAATCTGATGTACATATTAAGTGGTTCTATGATGGGACTCTTAATGCCTCTGCAAACTGTATAGATAGACATCTTAAAAACAATAAAGACAAAACTGCAATAATTTGGGTTGGAGATGATCCAAAAGTTCAAAAAAAAATAAGTTACAAACAACTCCACTTGGAAGTATCTAAAATTGCAAATGGACTAAAAAATATTGGCGTTAAAAAAGGTGACAGGGTAACGATTTATTTGACTATGATACCGGAACTTGCATACACAATGCTTGCATGTGCGAGAATTGGTGCAATACACTCTATAATTTTTGGCGGATTTTCACCCGACAGTATCGCAGGTAGAATTAATGACTGTAACTCAGATTATGTTGTGACTGCTGATGAGGGGGTCAGGGGTGGAAAAACAATTCCATTGAAAGAAATTACAGATGAAGCCTTGTTAAGTTGCACGAACGTAAAAAAATGTGTTGTTGTTAAAAGAACAGGAAATAGAATTAATTGGAATGAAGACAGAGATGTCTGGTACCATGACATAACAAAAAATGTCCCTGCTGTGTGTGAACCTGAGGAGATGAATGCAGAAGATCCTCTTTTTATTTTATACACATCTGGTTCAACAGGTAAGCCTAAAGGCGTGCTTCATACTACGGGCGGTTATATGGTGTATGCCTCGATGACTCATCAGTACATATTCAATTATAAACAAAAAGATATTTATTGGTGTACCGCAGACATAGGTTGGATCACAGGACATAGCTATATCATTTATGGACCTTTAGCTAACGGAGCAACAACAGTTATGTTTGAAGGAATTCCAACTTATCCCGATAGCTCAAGATGGTGGCAAATTGTTGATAAATATAAAGTTAACATTTTTTATACAGCTCCTACCGCGATCAGAGCTTTAATGAGAGAAGGTGAAGGACCTGTTAAAAAGACTTCAAGAAAAAGTTTAAAACTTTTAGGAACTGTAGGAGAACCAATTAATCCTGAAGCGTGGGAATGGTATTACAAAACTGTAGGTGATAGTAAATGTCCAATTGTTGATACTTGGTGGCAAACAGAAACAGGAGGTATATTGATTAGTCCACAGACTGGAGCAATAGATCTTAAACCAGGTTCAGCGACTAAACCTTTCTATGGAATAAAACCTGTAATAGTTGACAAAGATGGAAATGTTTTAAAAGGTGAGACACAAGGAAGATTATGTATCGCTCAATCATGGCCTGGACAAATGAGAACAGTTTACGGAGATCACAATAGATTTATTGAAACATACTTTTCTCAATTTGATGGAAAATATTTTACTGGTGATGGATGTCGAAGAGATAAAGATGGTTACTATTGGATTACAGGAAGAGTTGACGATGTCATAATTGTATCAGGTCACAACTTGGGCACAGCTGAGATAGAAAGTGCTTTCGTGGCGCATCCAAAAGTGGCTGAAGCTGCAGTTGTAGGGTATCCTCATGATATTAAAGGAAATGGTTTGTATTGCTATGTGACTCTTAATGTGGGTGAAAATCCTGATGGTGATTTAGAAAGAGATTTAAAACTTTGGGTAAGAAAACAAATTGGACCAATAGCTACACCTGATATAATTCATTTTTCACCAGGGCTTCCAAAAACTAGATCTGGAAAAATAATGAGAAGAATTTTACGAAAGATTGCAGCAAATGAACATGATCAACTTGGTGACACTACGACGTTAGCAGATCCTAGTGTTGTTAAAAGCCTTGTTGATGAAAGAAAAAATATTTAAAAATTAATTCTCTTTTCGAATTCTTCTTTGATATTATCCCACTTCAGTATCATAGAGTTCAAAACAATTTTTCTATCCAAAGTTTTTAGTTCTTCAGCAATCGGCGCCCACTCATACAAAGCCAAAGCACTTTTATTAAATGGCAAAGAGCTAAAATATTTTTTCCAATCAATTTCTTCTAATCTTTTGTCAAAAGTTGTTTTTCCTTTTGCAATAATATCATCTGGCATTCCATTCTTAAGTTCATCGTGCAAGATTTCTTCATAAATCATTTTGGATTTAGCTATGTCTTCGTATTTAAAGAAATAATTTAGATAAGAGAAGCTATAGAAAGTAAGATCTTGAAGAGCTACATAATAAATATTCCATTTTGCTTTATTTATTGAAGATAAAAATTCTTCATTATCAAAATGCAAAACGTATCTTGTTCCCATTCTGGTTTTTAAATAATTATAAAGAGTAACCTGTGTTACCCAAGCTGATTTCTCTTGAATAAATTTTTTTAGGTCGTCCAAATTCCTTAATTTGCTCTTAGGGAGCACTGCTTTGAACATTGCTCCTAAATAGACTTTAAAATCAGCAAGACTTATATCTTTTAGATTGAATTTGTATTTTAGCATTATTTTCTACTACAAGTTGTCTAATTGTGTAAAAACACACTCAATTGTAACATTTTTAGGGGTTCCAATCTATGTCATTTTGGGTAATGTTTCGTCTTTTAACCTATAGGGAGGGAAAAAAAATGTCAAAACAACAACAACACTGGGAAAAAACTAGAATGTTGCTATTTATAACATTAGCAATCTGGTTTGTTTTCTCTATTGGCATCTTTTTCTTCGGCGCCGAGATGGAAGCGTCATCAATAAGACCACTAGGATATCCGTTGTCTTATTACATGACATGTCAAGGTTCTCTTGGAATTTTCGTAATACTAATTTTTTGGTTTGCGAATAGACAAGAAAAAATTGACGAAGAGTTCGGCTACACTGAAAGAGAGGATGACTAATGTTTAAAGGTAAATTTATAGACAATCTTCCTAAGATTTATGGAACATATACCGGCGGGTTTATTGTTTTCATAATCTTAATGGCGATTGCTGAACAAGCTGGAATGTCAGCGAAGTTAATTGGTATTTTCTTTGTTTCGTTCACAGTTTTAATTTATGCGTTGATTGGTTACCTATCACGTACAATGCAAACAGATGCATATTACGTAGCTGGAAGACAGGTTCCAACAGTATTCAACGGAATGGCTACTGCAGCAGACTGGATGTCTGGTGCTTCATTCGTTGCGATGGCTGGAGGAATTTACTTCAAAGGTTACGGCTATATGGCATTGCTTGTTGGTTGGACGGGTGGATACGTACTAGTTGCTTCGCTATTAGCACCTTACTTAAGAAAGTTTGGTTGCTACACAGTTCCAGATTTTATCGGAACTAGATATGGCGGAAACATGGCTAGACTATCTGCGGTAATAGTCTTAACAGTTGCATCATTCACATACGTGACTGCACAGATAAACGCGACAGGAACAATTGCATCAGTTGCACTTGATATTCCTTTCGAGATTGCTGTGTATGTTGGTCTTGCAAGTATATTGATGTGTTCAATGCTTGGTGGAATGAGAGCAGTTACTTGGACGCAAGTTGCACAGTACATCGTACTGATTATAGCATACTTGTTACCAGTTTTCTGGATCAGTAACAAAATGGGTGCGGGAGTATTTCCACACTTTATGTTAGCAGATGAAGTAGCGAGGATCGCTGAGTTAGAAGCTCAGTTCGGTCTTGGTGAAATTAAAAACTCTGCAGCTGACCTAAAACAGGTACCAAAAGGCTTATCAGGTATAACTAAAGCACACGCAGAAGTTAACACAACACCTTGGAAATTTATTTCATTAGCGGTTTGTATGATGGCTGGAACAGCTTCATTACCACACGTTATGATGAGATATTTCACAACTCCAAGTGTGAAAGCTGCAAGAAGATCAGTAGGTTGGTCACTATTCTTTATATTCCTACTTTACTCTTCAGCACCAATGTTAGCGACTTTGTCTAAACTATCACTAATGGATCCAAACTTAGCTACTGGAATTATTGGTAAATCAATCTCTGAAGTTCAAGCGATTGACTGGTATCAAAACTGGAACCAAGCAAACTTAATGTTTGTAAGCGACTTTAACGGAAATGGAACACTTGAATTAAACGAGTTTTTCATGGGTGGTAAAGCCGTTGTATTGGCTACTCCAGAGATAGCAGGATTACCTTATGTAATTTCTGGTCTAGTTGCTGCTGGAGGTATGGCTGCTGCCATGTCAACAGCTGACGGATTAGTGTTAGCGATATCAAATGCTCTATCGCACGACATTTACTACAAGATGATTAACCCTAAAGCAGAGACAGCGAAAAGACTTATCGTTGCAAGGATATTACTTGTATTAATTGGTTTTGCAGGAGCAACAATTGCAGCTCTTGAGATTCAAGGTATCTTAGGTTCAGTCATCTGGGCTTTCGACTTTGCAATGTCAGGATTGTTCTTCCCACTTGTATTAGGAGTATGGTGGAAGAGAGCTAACGCTCAAGGAGCAGTCGCTGGAATGTTAGGTGGTTTAATCGCTGGTTCAGCATATCTAATTGCTGTAAGAAGTGGTTACCCTGGATTCTGGGGAGTTACTCAATTAACATTTGGTATTGTTGGATCTTTAGTAAGCTTAGTATTAATGGTGGTAGTCAGCTTGATGACTAAAGCACCTGATGCTGCTACTCAAAGAATGGTTGACGAAGTACGAATACCTAGCGGTAAAGCGATACTTGGTAAACAACACTAAATAATTACTTTCGAAGGGGCGAATTTTCGCCCCTTCAATCTTTTTAAACTCATGTACGCAAACTTTCATCCAATGGTTTATTTAATCGATTACGTCATGGGCGTAATTATGTGGACGCTTATTGGAAGAGTTGCGATGAATATATTTCAAAGAGAAGACTCAAATTTCTTCTTTATGAAGATATTTGTGAAGATGACTGATCCATTTCTTCGGATGTTTGCATTTATTACTCCATCCTTCATTATAAAGCCTTTGGTACCACTTTATGTTGCTTGGTTCTTCTATATGTTTAGATTTTACTTAATGCCTTATCTATTAGGCTATTCTGTAATGGGAATGTTATCATTTCCATTAGAAAGTGAAATTGCTATTCAGATATATCAAATTTTCGGTAAAAATTGATTCAAAAAAAAAACAAAAATTGATACTAGTATTCTAAGTATCAATGAAAAAAATTCAAATATCTCCATCAATTCTTTCAGCTGATTTCAGCAATTTGGAAAAAGATATTAAAAAGCTCGAAACGGCGGGTGCAGACATGATTCACGTTGATGTTATGGATGGTCACTTTGTACCAAATATAACTATTGGACCACCTGTTATAAAAGCTCTTAGAAGTAAAACTTCACTTCCATTTGACGTTCATTTAATGATTAGTCCAGTTCATAAATATATAAAGGATTTTGCAAATGCAGGAGCAGATATTATTACAATTCATCCAGAGGCTACTCCTAATTTACAAGAGTCCATTGATGAAATAAGAAGTTTTAAAAAAAAAGTAGGTATATCTTTAAATCCAGATACTAAAATTGACATTGTTGAAGATTATCTAGATAAAGTCGACTTAATACTTATCATGAGTGTTTATCCGGGTTTTGGTGGTCAAAAATTTATATCTGATGTTTTAGAAAAAATTAAAAGCTTAAAAAATTTAAAAGATAAAAAAAAATTAAATTTTGACATTGAAGTTGATGGTGGAATTAATTTTTCAAATTTCAAATCAGTAATTGATGCTGGTGCAAATGTCTTGGTATCAGGGACTACAATTTTTAAAGAGAACAATGGAGATATAAAAAAGAATATAGATTTTCTAAAATCAATTTGATTTATCATGATAGCTAAAGAAAAATTTTTAAATAATTCTCTTTCTTATCTTTATAAACAAATTAGAAAAATATATCTCAACTCAAATATTTATAACCGGAAGATATCTAGAGTATTTGACGGCGGCTTGAATTATGTTCCAAATTTGAGTTTACTAAATTGTATTATTAAATCGAAAGAGAGGAATTTTAGGATTGAAGATTTTAGTCTTGAAGATGTTTGGAACAAAATTGATCTTAATGAAAAAGATTTTAAAAAGATTCATAGTTTTTATTGGTTGTTTACAATTAACTTAAAATCATCAAAAAAAATTACTCAAAATATAATATCGAACTGGATTGGAAATTATGAAAGCTATTCACCTAAAAGTTGGGAAACAGATACCTTGGCAAAAAGAATTATTTCATGGATTGCTAATAGCCAGATTACTTATGAAAACGCGACAGAAAATTATAAAATTTTATTTTCTAGAAACATTAAAAAACAAGTAAATCATTTAATTAATGAGATTGATAACTCTTCAACTTTAAACGACAAAATGTTGGGGTGTGCTGCGATAATTCTTGCCAGTTTATCTTTTAATGGTCAAACTAAATACCTGGACTTTGGATTAAATTTATTGAAGAAAATTATTAATTCATCTTTTGAATTAGATGGATTTCCAAAATCAAGAAGTCCGAGGCAATTGCTTTTTTACATGAAGTATTTGATATTTATAAGGGAACTTCTCAGAGACTCACAGAATGAGATTCCTGAATATCTAAATGAAATTATCTATTACTTAGGAAAATGTTATGCATTTTTCTTTAAAGAAAATGAAAAGAAATTATTATTTAATGGTAATCAAGAAATAAATAACCGAGATTTTCAAAATTTTCTTAAAATCCATGATTATAAATTTAAAAATAATTTAAATAATTTAGGTGGTTACGCAATTCTCTCACATAAAAAAAATTGTTTAGCAATGGATGTTGGCTCATCCCCAGAAAAGAAAAATTCATCGGAATATCAATCTGGGGCATTATCTTTTGAATTTTTTTATGACAATGAAAAACTCATTACTAATTGCGGGTACTATCAAGATTTTAAACATAAATTAAATATTATTTCAAAATCAACGGCATCTCATTCAACTATTTCAATTGATGACAGTTCTTCATGTTCTTTTTCAAAAAATCCTAATGGTCAAAATTTTCTCAAAAGTAACCTAAAAATATTCGATAAAAAAATAGAGGACGATCAGGATAAGTGGCATATCTCAGCTAGACATGATGGTTACCAAAAAAAATATGGCCTTAATATTCAAAGAGATCTTCTTTTTTTCAAAAATGAAAACAAATTAGTTGGAACTGATAAAATTATATCCAAAAGAGGCTTTCAAAATTTACAATATGAAATTCGATTTCATCTTATGCCCGGAACAAATGCAATTAAAACACAAGATCAAAAATCTATATTAATACAGCTGAATAAATCTGGTTGGAAATTTACTTGTGATAAAGAAATATTTGATATCGAAAAAGGTCTTTATTTTGGAAGAAAAAACTCTTTTTCAGAAAATCTAAATATTTTTATTAATGGATTTATCTCGAATGAAGAGGAAGAAATAAATTGGTCGATTGAAAAAATATGAATTTAAAGAAAATTAATCGAGCCCTAATTTCAATTTCTGACAAATCTGAGCTTACAATAATTTTAAAAATTCTTAAAAAATTTAAAGTTGAAATATTAAGTTCTGGAGGTACTTATAAAAAAATTAAGAGACTTGGTTATAAGAGTATTGAAATAAGTGATTTTACTAGTTCTCCAGAAATATTAGATGGAAGAGTAAAAACTTTACATCCAAAACTTTATGGGGGAATCTTATTCAAAAGGAAAAATAAGAAGCACCAAAAACAAATTAAAAAAATTGATATAAAAAAGATAGATTTAGTTATTGTAAATTTCTACCCTTTTGAAGAAGCAGTTAAAACAGGAAATGATAAAAAAATAATTGAAAATATCGATATTGGTGGACCAACTTTGGTTAGAGCAGCAGCAAAAAATTATGAGGATGTGACGGTCATTACAGACACAAGTCAATATACTGCACTTCAAAATGAAATGAACAAATATAGAGGATCAACAAGTCTTAATTTTAGAAAAATATTATCAAGAGACGCTTTTCTTGAAACTGGATATTACGATACAAAAATTACTGAATATTTGAATAAAGCTAACAATGACTCTCCACCACCAAAAAAGAAACTAATTGGTGGAAATTTAGTTGAAAATTTAAGGTATGGGGAAAATCCTCACCAAGATGCAAGTGTTTATTCTATAAACAAAGAAATAAATATAAAACAACTAAATGGAAAAAAATTAAGTTACAACAATTATAACGATATATTTACGGGTATATCCTTATCAAAATCATTTACTAAAGATTATTCGACAGTAATTATCAAACATGCAAACCCTTGTGGAGTTGCATTAGATAAAAGAAAAATCAATAGCTATCTTAAAGCATATGAGTGTGACCCTACAAGTGCTTTTGGAGGTATTATTTCATGTAATTATAAAGTTGATAAAACTGTTGCAAAAGAAATTTCAAGCAAGTTCTATGAAGTAGTTGTTGCAAACGGCTTTGAGAGTGGTGCTTTAAAAATATTAAAAAGGAAAAAAAATTTAAGGTTGATTGACTCTAGTTCATTGAAAGAACTTAATTTTGAACAAAATACATCAATTATGAACAATTTTCTTTCACAATCTTCTGATACTAAGATGTTTATTAGAAGTGATTTTAAGATTGTTTCAGAAGCCAAACCTTCAAATGAAATCCTTAACAATCTTTTATTTACGTTTAATGTTTGCAGATTTGTAAAATCAAATGCAATTGTAATCTCGCAAAATAATGCAACTATTGGGATAGGATCAGGGCAACCAAGTAGACTAGATAGCTGCAAGATTGCTGTTAGTAAAATGAAAAAATTAAGAAAAATAGATAGTAAAGAAAAAGTTGTAGCTGCATCTGACGCTTTTTTTCCTTTTGTAGATGGAATTGAAACTTTAGTCCAAGCTGGTGTTGAGGCTATAATTCAACCAAGTGGATCTATTAGAGATAAAGAAATTATTAATTTTGCAAATAAAACAAATACTATTCTTGTCTTTTCCAAGACAAGACATTTTAAACATTAAGAAATTTTATCTATTTTAGCTGCAAGAATGAAGTCACTTTCGGCAAGACCGTTTATGGCGTGAGTAAAAATTTTAATTTTTGCATATCCCCAACCAAACCAAATATCAGGATGATGACCTTCAGTTTCAGCAATGCCTCCAACTTTGTTGACAAATTCCTGGCTTTCAAGAAAATTTTTAAATTTAAATTCTTTAATTAAATAATAGTTTTTATTTTCATCAGGTTTAACATCCCAACCGTCAACTTTTTTAAGATATTTATGTATCTCATCAATCTTAAAACTTGGAATTCCACCTTCGCAGGGAATACATTTTTTTTCTGCTAAATCACTCATAATACTTAAAATGGAGCGGGCAATGGGACTTGAACCCACGACCTTCTCGTTGGCAACGAGACGCTCTACCACTGAGCTATGCCCGCCTATTTAATTAAATTGAAGTTAAAGGCTTTTTAAAAATTAAGCAAGCGACAAATTGATTAGTCTAAATTAAGAATTCTTTAGGCTTTGGTATAGATATTATTTAAACTCTTTGCTACAATTTACTTATGAATAACGAAACAAAATTACCAAAAAAAATACCAGTTTTTCCTTTATCAAATTTTATATTTTTTCCAAATACAAGCGCTCCTCTAAATATTTTTGAACCAAGATATATTCAAATGATAGACGACAGTATGAAGAGTGACAGGATTATTGGAATGATACAGCCAAAAAAATCTGGGAATACAAAAAAACCTGATCTATTTAAAATTGGGTGTATGGGAAAAATTACAAGTTTTAATGAGACTGATGATGGTAGGTATATAGTTATCTTAAATGGTATAATAAGATTTAAAATTATCAATGAAATTGAAAGTGATAAATCATATAGAATGTGTGAAGTTGATCATAAAGATTTTGAACAAGACCTTAGTGAGAAAAAGGAACCTATTAAATTTTCAGATTTAAGACTTATCTTTGATAATTTAAGATCATTATTTGAAAAGCAGGGTTATTTGATTAATTGGAAAGAATTTGAAAAACAAGACTTAAGTCAAACAATTAATACTTTAGCGATGGCTTCACCTTTTACGCTTGAAGAAAAACAAATGCTTCTAGAAACAAAGAATCTTAATTATAGAAAAGAAAAATTAGAACAAATAATTAACACCTATCTTAAAGATAACTTTAGTAATAAAACTATTCAGTAATTAAAAATTAAATCCCTTATTTGCAAATTTCTCTGAAATTTTCTTTAAGAAAAAACTGTTATCTAAAGTATCTGAAATTTTTTTGTTATCTAGTATTTTAAATCTGTTTTCTTTTTGAAAAAAATTGTGAAGAAAATCAATGCCATACGCAAAAAAGAAATTATTATGTTTCCTCTCTTTTTCAAAAGAGAAAATAGCAGTTGATAGCTCTAAACCTAGATCTATATTTTTTTGAATTTGATCAGTTAAAGATTTTATATCTCTTACTGTCATGTTAAATCCCTGCCCTGCTAAAGGATGGACTTTATGAAGAGTGTCTCCAAAGGATAAAATATTTTTATAAGTATATTTTTTCGATAAAAAGAAATTTAACTTAAATTTATCCACATTGAAAAATTTTTTAATTTTATAAAATTTGTTATATTTTTTAACAAGTTCTCTAAATTCATTTTCATTTATATCTAACTTATCGTTTACCGAATAAACTAGGGAAGTTTTAGAATTAGAAATTGGTAAGAAAGCTAAAGGACCCCTTTTTGTAAAAATCTGAACTGATGTATTATTTTTTAATTTTTGATGGTCAATCACGGAAATATAGGATGTGCTTTTGTAATCTTTTTTTATGTTTTGAAAAAAGAATTTTTTATTAATAATGTTATTTGTTTCTGAATTAACAAAAAATTGAAAATCTTTTTTCTTTAATAATTTTAAATAATCAGAATCCTTTTTGATATTGCTTTCTTTGAAATCTTTTCTTTTCTTTAATTTTTTATATACCCTGTCAAACAACAAGTGATTTTTCACTATAAAGAAAAGCGAATTTCGGTTATCAAATTTTAAAAAAGTTTCTTTAGAATCGTTTTTATAAAGAAATATTTTACTTATTTTTTGACCAATTTTTTCAACATCTATGTCGTACTTTTTTAAAAACTTAATATTTTCGAGTGATAATCCAATAGTCCTATTATAGTTAATTTTTGCTAACTTGTTTTTTTTTTGATGGTACATATGAACTGATATCCCTTTTTTAATTAATACTTGAGATAAAATTAAGTTCGTTAAGTTTTTTCCAAATAAGCAAATTTTCATAAATATTTTTAATTTTAACAATAAATATTAAATGATACAAAGTGATAAATTTGATTCTTTATGAATTTAAAAATTAAGAATATCGATCTAAGAGCATTTATATTTAATCGCTTAATTGAAATTTTTGCAATTGGGCTGTTTCTGTTAGCAATTTTACTGTCTTTGGCAGTGGTAACTTATACACCGGATGATCCAAATTTCATATTTTCTGAAGGACAAAAAGTTAAAAACTTGCTCGGAATTAATGGAAGCATAATATCAGACTTTTTTTTTCAATCGGTTGGATTAATAAGTTATTTCATACCTATAACAATTATCTTTTCAGCAATTAATATTTTTTTTAAAAAGACTCCCAGTATTATTGTAAATAATATTTTTTTAGTAGTTTGCTATAGTTTAATCGGGACTTTCTTTTTAAGTGTTTTTTTAACATCACCCTACTTTCTTTACGTTAACGGAAATGGTGGATTTGTTGGTAATTTTTTAAATGAGTCAGTTTTTTTAAAACTTGAGTTCTTGGATAGTAAAATTACTTATTATATTTCTTTAATAACTTTTATTCTTTTATTTGTATTGAGTTTAAATCCAAATTCTTATTGGATTAAAATATTCATTAGAAAGAAAAAAGATGATCAAGTTAAAGATCAAATCATAAGTCGAGATTCGCAATTTAAAGAAAAAGAAACTGTTCAAGAAACTTTTAATCTCAGTGAGTCCATTTCTGAGCCAAAAAAAGTAGGAGCTTTCAAACTTCCTTCACTTGATTTCCTTAAAGTTCCAGAAAAGAAAGTTAAAAATGCAAAAGAAGAAAAAAAAGTTGATGCTGATTTTTTGGAAAAAGTATTGTTAGATTTTGGTGTACAAGGAAAAATAACAAAAATAAGCACGGGTCCAGTTGTCACTCTTAATGAGTTTGAGCCTGCAGCAGGAGTTAAAGTCTCAAAAATCGTAAACCTCTCTGAAGATATAGCGAGAAATACAAGCTCTGAGTCTGCAAGAATTTCTACAATTCCAGGTTCTAGTACTATCGGTATTGAGCTCCCAAATTCATCTCGAGACAATGTTATGTTGAGAGAAATAATATCTAGTTCAAAATTTAACAATAAGGATTTAAAATTACCAATAGCCCTTGGTAAGAGTATTTCTGGTCAACCATTAATTGGAGATTTAACTTCAATGCCACATCTTCTAATTGCCGGTACCACCGGCTCTGGAAAATCTGTATGTATAAATACAATTATTCTTTCATTGTTATATAGACATAAACCGGAAATTTGTAAGTTCATCTTAATTGATCCTAAGATGTTAGAGCTTTCGACATATGAAGGAATTCCCCATCTATTATGTCCTGTGATAACTGAGGCAAAAAAAGCTGCTTCAGTTTTAGGTTGGGTAGTAAAAGAAATGGAAAATAGATACAAGTTAATGACAAAAGTTGGTGTTAGAAATATTGATAGTTACAACGCTAAACACAAAATCTCTATGCCGTACATTGTAGTTATAGTAGACGAAATGTCAGATCTTATGTTGGTTGCTAGTAAGGACATTGAAAATTGTATTCAGAAACTTTCTCAAATGGCAAGGGCCGCAGGTATACATATAATCATGGCAACGCAAAGACCTAGTGTTGATGTAATTACAGGTACTATCAAAGCAAATTTCCCAACTCGTATATCTTTTCAAGTGTCTTCGAAAATTGATAGTAGAACAATTCTCGGAGAACAGGGTGCTGAACAATTATTAGGGAAAGGGGATATGCTTTTCATGTCTTCTGCTAATCGAATTACAAGAATCCATGCGCCATTTGTTTCGGATAATGAAATTGAAAAAATTAATTCTTATCTTAAATCACAAGGAGATCCGGAATATGTTGATGAAATTTTAAATTTATCCTCTGAAAGTCCATCTGATGATGGATCTGACGACTCAGATCAAGATGATGAGCTTTACAATAAAGCCCTTGAGATAGTCAAATCTGAGGGAAAAGCATCAACCTCCTTTTTGCAAAGAAAACTTCAAATAGGTTACAATAGGGCTGCGAGAATAATAGATATTATGGAAAGTAGAGGCATTGTCAGTAAAGCTAATCATGTTGGCAAAAGAGAATTGTTGTAATGAGAACAATTTTTCTGATTTTAATCATTTTTTTTATATTTACTCAAAAAAATGCTTACACAGAACCTAAAATTATTAAAAAAATTTCTGAGATTGAAAATTTTACATTTGATTTTGAACAACTAATTAACGATAAAAAAGAAACTGGTAACTGCATTATTTCATTCAATAATAAAATGATGTGCAAATACGATGAGACTGGGAAGTTAATCGTATCTAATGGAAAGACACTTTTAATCAAAAACAAAAGCTCAAATTTTGCAAATATTTATAAAACTGAAAATACTTACTTTAAATATTTTCTTAATAAAGAATTTTTAATCTCGAAAATCGTGGGAAATTTAGTCGAAAAAGAACAAAATTTTCTCCTATTAATTAATGATCAAAGTAATCAATTAAGTATTTTTTTTGATAAAAAAAATTACTTAATTAAAGGATGGGAAACTATTGATTTGTATGGCAACAGAGTAAGGTCCAATATTATCGTTAAAAATATTAATCAAGAATTGTCTGATAATATTTTCGATCTTAATCTTTATAACTAGCTAGCTCTGATATTAAGGTTTTCTTCTTTAAAAATTTTCATCCCTCTTGCTAAATAATTTTTTATCGCATTAGGATGATCTAATGTACAAGTATGAACCCACATTCTTTTAATTTTTTTTTCAAAGGATTTTAAAATTGCAGTTGTTAAAGCATAGCCACCAACCCCTTTACCAAAATAATCTTCGAATAAACCTAAGTATGCAAGTTCAGTCTCATTTTTTTCTGGGTGATGTATAAGTTCAAAATATCCAACTAAATCTTTATCATTCTTAATTACGTAAGTTTCTAGATTTTTATTTGAGACATAATTTGCCCACTGAAGATCAGTCCAAATCAATCTATCAGTCCATCGATATTTCTTACCTATTTGTTTGTAGAAAAACTTGTTCAGTTGGAAATCTGGTTTTGTTTTTTCCACGGAATAATTATCTTCTGGCTTATCTTTTTTAATTAGATCATTAATATTTTTTAATTCTAAAAAATTTCTTTTTACACTAATTATCATTGAACCATTCTCCCTACTTTTTCACCACCAAACAAATGAAAGTGTAAATGTGGCACTTCTTGGCCACCATTATCTCCTACGTTTGATAAAGTTCTAAATCCTTCATTATCGATGCTCGATATACCAATCTTTTTTGCAACAGTTGAAATTCCTTTCATAAGTCCAACTATTTCGTCTGAACTTGCTTTAGAAGTAAAATCCTCTAAATTCACATATTTGCCTTTTGGAATTACCAAAGCATGAACTTTTTTTTGTGGATTTATATCATGAAAAGATAAAACAAATTCGTCCTCATAGATTTTTTTGCATGGTATTTCGCCTCTCAGGATTTTTGCAAAAATGTTATTGTCGTCGTAGCTCATTTTTTTCTTTTATCTAGTTCTTTCATAACATCTTCTATTTTAACGTTATTTGCTTCGAGATAAACAATCAGATGATACAATACATCGGCTGTCTCATGAACTTTATTTGTATTATTTTCCACAGCCTCAATTAATTCTTTGACTTCCTCTTTCACCTTTTCTACCGACAATTCTTTGTTAGCTAGTAATTTATTTGTATAAGATTCACTTTGAGGTTTAGTCTTTCTCTCCCTTACCATTAAAATTATATCTTCCAGAGTTTTAAGCATATTAAGTTCTAACAGGAATTCCTTTAGACTCCAAATATTGCTTTGCTTCTTTCACAGAGTATTTACCATAATGAAATATTGATGCTGCAAGAACTGCACTAGCTTTACCTGATTTAATACCCTCTACTAAGTGATCTAGATTTCCAACACCACCGGATGCTATTAATGGAATATTTACTTTTGAAGATATTTTTGACATTAAATCAATGTCGTAACCAACCTGGGTTCCATCCCTATCCATTGAAGTAACCAACAACTCACCAGCTCCACAATCTTCCATTTTTTTCGCATATTCCAATGCATCAATTCCACTATTATTTCTTCCTCCATGAGTAAAAACTTCCCACTTATTTCCGTTTTTTTTTGCATCTATTGCAACAACAATACATTGTGAGCCAAATTTTTTAGAACTATCGACTACCACTTTGGAATTCTCTACTGCAGCAGTATTAATTGAAACTTTGTCAGCACCACAGTTTAATAATTTATTAATATCATCAACACTTCTTACTCCACCACCTACAGTTAAAGGCACAAAACATTTCTTTGATGTCTTTTCAACAACCTCATAAATAGTATCTCTATTCTCATTTGAAGCTGTAATATCCAAGAAACAAATTTCATCTGCTCCACCATCACTATAGATTTTTGCTTGCTCAACCGGGTCACCGGCATCTTTTAGATCAACAAAGTTTATACCTTTGACAACACGACCATTTTTAACATCTAAGCAAGGTATAATTCTATTTTTAAGCATCTTCTTTAGCCAGCTCCTCTAGTTTAATATCACCATCATATATTGCTTTGCCAACTATAACACCTTCAATATTTTTTAATGTCTTAGCTTTTTTGATATCCTCTATTGATGATACACCACCAGAAATTACTACAGGACAATTGGAAATTTCAGCAACCTTTAATGTTTCCTCAAAATTTGGACTTTCTTTTGTACCATCTTTATTAATATCAGTAAAAATTAATCTACTAATACCGTAGTCATTTACTTCGTTTAAAAAATTTAAAGTTGATATGCCTGAACTTTCTTTCCAACCTGATAAAGAGAGTTTTCCATCTTTTGCATCCAAACCTAATGCAATTTTTTTTGGAAATTTCTTACAAGCCTTTTTCAAAAAATTTTTATCTTTAATGGCCGCACTTCCTAAGATTATTTTATCTACACCTATATCAGCATATTCTTGAATACTATCAAAATCTCTCACGCCTCCTCCTACTTCTACTTTAAAATCAAATTTACTCACGATCTCTTTAATGATATCAAGATTAACTGTTTCTCCCGCCAAAGCTCCATCAAGATCAACAATGTGTAAATTTTTAAACCCTTTATCAATAAATTGTGTTGCCTGTTCGACTGGTGATATTTGGTATTCTGTCTTTTGACTAAAATCACCTTTAATTAATCTTACACACTTTTTATCTTTAATATCAATTGCTGGAAATATCTTCATTTATAAATTTATAAAGTTATTGATTATTTTTAATCCAGTTTTATCACTTTTTTCTGGATGAAATTGGGTGCCAAAAATATTTTCTTTTTCAACTGCACAAACATGTTTTGACGAATAGTCAGTTGTTGCTGATATTGAATTTTTGTCAGTTGGGACAAACTCATAACTGTGAACAAAATACATGTGTGATTTATCTTTTATATCTTTAAAAATTTTACTACCTTTAACTATGTTTATTTGGTTCCATCCAATGTGGGGAAGCTTATATATACCATTTTGATTATCTATTTTTGTAACTTTGCCTGAGATCCAGCCTAATCCCTTTGTCTCTGACTCTTCGTATCCAACATCAGCGAACATTTGTAATCCAACACATATTCCAAGAAGAGGTTTTTTCTTATTCATTACAAATTCATTTAGGCAGTCGACGAGTCCTTTAATAGATTGTAATGCATCCACACAACTTTTAAACGATCCCTGGCCCGGTAACACAACTTTGTCAGTAGATTTAATTTTACTTACATCAGAAGTTACTTCAATTTTAACTTTATTTTCAGCTACTTCTTTAAATGAGTTAATAACAGAGCTTATGTTCCCTGATTTGTAATCAACAATTGTTACGTTCATTAATTTTTATAAAGAGCCCTTAGTAGATGGCACGACTTTTTTATTTTTTGGATCTATTTCTAACGCAGCTCTAAGTGATCTTGCTAAACCTTTAAAACACGACTCTACTTTGTGGTGACTATTGTCTCCATATAAATTCTCAATATGTAATGTAATTCCTGCAGATTGTGAAAAAGCTTGAAACCATTCCTTAAAAAGTTCTGTGTCCATTTCTCCAAGTTTTTCTATTTTCAAATCCACTTTCCAAATTAAGTACGGTCTATTTGAAACGTCTAATGCAACTCTGGTTAAAGTTTCATCCATTGGTATCATTGCGTGAGCATATCTTTTAATTCCAATGAATTTTTTTGATGCTTTTTTAAGACATTCACCAATAGCAATACCAGTATCTTCTGTTGTGTGATGGAGATCTATGTGTGTATCTCCTTTTGCTTTAACCTTTAAATCAATTGATGAATGTTTAGAAAGTTGTTCAAGCATATGATCGAGAAAACCTATTCCCGTATCGATTTTGTATTGACCTTTACCGTCAATATTTAATTCAACGTCAATTTTTGTTTCTTTTGTTTTTCTTGTTATTGATGCTTTTCGCTTCATATATACCTACGTATATCTATATTATTTAGTCATATCAACAAAACTAATTTGCCACTTGAAGAATAGAAATTCATATCCATCTATACCTCATGACAACGATTGTATTAGTAAGAAAAAAAAATGACGTAGTTGTGGCAAGTGATGGCCAGGTCAGTATGGGAAATACAGTAATTAAAAGCAATGCTAACAAAGTTCGTAAAATTGAGAAACGAAATGTGATTGCAGGTTTTGCTGGTTCAACAGCAGACGCGTTAACTCTTTTTGAGAGACTAGAAGCTAAACTTGAAAAACATGCTGGAAATTTAACCCGAGCCGCAGTCGAACTTGCTAAAGATTGGAGAACTGACAAATATTTAAGGAGACTTGAAGCATTAATGGCAATTGGAGATAAAGAAAAAAGTTTTATTATTTCAGGAACCGGTGACGTTTTAGAACCTGAAGGAGATGTTATTGGAATTGGATCAGGTGGAAACTATGCTCTTGCAGCTGCAAAGGTTTTAATGGATACAGAATTGAATGCTGAAGAAGTGGCAAAAAAAGCAATTAAAGTTGCAGCTGATATTTGTGTATTTACAAATGATAATATTAGAATTGAGAAAATATAATGGAAAAATCAAATATTAAATCATTTCCAAAAAAAAATTCTGAGGAAAAGAAGAATCACATAGATTCTCTTTCGCCAAGAGAAATTGTATCTGAATTAGATAGATACGTAGTTGGTCAAAACAAAGCCAAAAGAGCTGTTGCTATTGCTCTAAGAAATAGATGGAGAAGACAAGCTTTAAAAGGCGAAATGAGAGATGAAGTTTTGCCTAAAAATATATTAATGATTGGGCCAACTGGGGTCGGTAAAACTGAGATATCAAGAAGGTTATCTAAATTAGCAGAGGCCCCTTTTGTAAAAGTTGAAGCCACAAGATTTACAGAGGTTGGTTACGTTGGAAGAGACGTAGAACAAATCATAAGAGACTTACTAGAAATTGCAATTGCAATGGAAAAAGTTAAGAAAAGAAAAGAAGTTCATGCTAAAGCGCAAAAACTTGCGGAAGAAAGAGTTTTAGATGCTTTAGTAGGAAACAAAGCAAGTGTAGCAACAAGAGAAAGTTTTAGAAAGAGACTTAGAAACGGAGATTTGGACGACAACGAAATTGAAGTTCCAGTTAATGAAAGTGGAAACATGCCAAGTTTTGAAATACCTGGAATGCCTGGAGCAAACATTGGAATGATAAATATTGGGGACATGCTCGGTAAATCAATGGGCAATAAATCAAAAAAGAAAAAGATGACTGTAAAAGAGTCTCATGAAATTTTATTGAATGAAGAGGCTGATAAACTAATTGAACAAGATAAGATTATTAAATCTGCAAAAAATGTAACTGAAAATAACGGAATTGTTTTCTTAGATGAAATTGATAAAATTTCTGCGAGAACTGATAGGGTTGGTGGTGATGTGTCAAGAGAAGGTGTACAAAGAGATTTATTACCTTTGATAGAGGGTACGACTGTAAGTACAAAATATGGTCCTGTTAAAACAGATCATATTTTATTTATAGCTTCAGGAGCTTTCCAACTTGCTAAACCTTCAGATTTGCTTCCAGAGTTACAAGGAAGATTGCCAATAAGAGTAGAATTAGATGCATTGAATAGTTCAGACTTTAAGAGAATACTGAAAGAACCAGATAACAGTTTAATTAAACAGTATAAAGCTTTATTAAAAACTGAGAATGTTGATCTAGAATTTTCAGAAGATGGAATTGATACTATTGCTAATCTAGCAAGCGAAGTAAACTCATCTGTTGAAAATATTGGTGCAAGAAGACTTCATACTATAATTGAAAGAGTTTTGGATGAAATTAGTTTCACAGCAACAGATAGATCAGGTGAAAAAATTGTGATTGATTCAAAATATGTAAAAGAAAATCTTGGGCAATTAGTAAAAGATAACGATTTATCTAAATTTATTCTTTGATTTTAAATAAACATTAAAAGATCCCGAATTTTTTTCATCAGTATTTTCTATATTTTTAATTTTTTTCATAAGTTCATCATTAGAACTAATAAACTCAGGTACAGAATGTTTTAATATGCTTAATTCAGACGATTTGTAAGGATCTTCGACTGATTTAGATCTCATACCTTTGCCAGTAATTATATTTATTTTTGAAATTTGTTTCTCAAAACACTCATTAATTGTTTTTTCAACAAATTTGTTGGCTTGATCAAGACTTAAACCGTGCAAATCTATAGCAAATATTGATGAATTTTTACTGGTTGCAGGGCTATTAATATCTTTTGGAATAATCCTATCTTTACTCTTAACAAAATTTTTCCAATCTTTAAGATCTTTATCTGATAATTTTTTGCTCAAATATTAAGTATTAGTCTCAACCAAAATCCAATTTGGATCATTAGAGTTTAAGTTTCTTGAAAATCTCCAAGTATCATATACTTTCTTAACTTTTTCTGGGTCGCCTGTTAAAATTTTAGAATTCTTATCTCTATTGCATGATATAATTTCGCTTATAAAATCTACTGTTACTTCAAGAACATTGTCTTTTTGCTCATGATTTTTTATTTCTGCTGAGTTTATTCCAATAAAAGTTGTCTCTGATTTTATGCCATTTTTTTCTCTATTAGAAATGGCTTCCTGAAATTGATTTAAAACTTTTTTGTCTAATAAATTTTTAATATCTTTAATTGATCCTTTTGAAAAATTTGTGATAATTGTCTCATAAGCTACTTTTGCCCCTTCAATAAAATCTTTCTTCGCATTTTCATCAAAATTTCGGTAATTCGGTTTTTTTACAGTCTTCATTTCTGGCATTTCATGTGGGAAGCTATTTGAAATGTCTTCCTCATAACCTGATCTCTTACCTAAAATTCCTCTTAACCTTAGAAAAATAAAGCCTGCTATCATAGCCAACAAAATAATATCTAAATATTCAAAACTATAATTCATATTTAAATAATATTTACTCTATTGCTTAATTTCAACAAGCAATTTAGATTAAAGACAAATGAACACAGTACTTTTATTGATAATTTTGGTCCCAATACTGGAAATTTATTTATTTATCAAAATTGGAAGCCAAATTGGAGCTATCACAACAATCTCCCTAATTTTTGTTACAGCTATAATTGGTGTTTTTTACGCAAGGTATGAAGGTTTGAACACATTGAAATCTGGTATGTCTCAACTTCATAAAAATCAAATGCCATTATTTGAATTAATGTCCGGAGCTGCATTAGCAATCGCAGCACTACTTCTTATAATACCAGGGTTTGCTACTGACACATTAGGTTTTTTAATGATATTTCCCCTAACTAGAAAAATCATTTTCAATTCTTTTGCTAATAAAAGAAAAAAAGGGGTTCACAATAAAGAACATTTGATTGAAGGAGAATATGAAGATAAGGATAATGAAAATGACCAAAAATTATAAAATTCTTTTATCTTATATAAAAAATATTACATCAGAAATACCAAATACGGAGGAATTCATATATTTAAAAGAAAATATTCCAAAACATTCATTGGGGATAGATATAAATTCAATACCACTTAAAAATAACATGGCTGAAGTCAATGTTAAACTAAAATTTGATGATAAAAGTAAAAATGATAAAAAAGCACTATTAGAAATTATACACACTACTGTAATAAGAGTCGAAGAGTCGGCAGTTAATAAAAATGATTTAAGAAAAATTTTTTTATGTGACGTTCCCACTGAAATGTACCCTGAAATGGAAAGAAAATTTCTAGAAATAACTAAAACGATTGGCTATCCACCAATTGGTTTAGATAAGAAAATAAATTTTAAAGAACTATTTGAAAAGGATCAGAAGTAATTCTTTTTTAGAGATTTTTTAAGAAAATCCTGGTGTTCTTTAAGCTCCTTAGATGTTGGTTGAATTATACTTTTACAAAAATTGATCTGAGATTTTTTATTGTTAGATACATTATTAATTTTTTCTGAGAAATTTAATTTTGGTTCTTTTTGATCAATTAAATTTACATAAACTTTAGATAGTAGCTCACAGTCAATTAGTGCAGTATGTAATTTCCTTTTGGAATTATCAATTCTGAACCTTTTACATAAAGCGTCCAAACTTATTTGAGAACCAGGAAATTTTTCTCTTGCTATATCCAAAGTATCAACAACTTGATCTT
Source organism: uncultured Pelagibacteraceae bacterium (assembly GCA_902597055.1). Taxonomy (GTDB): domain Bacteria; phylum Pseudomonadota; class Alphaproteobacteria; order Pelagibacterales; family Pelagibacteraceae; genus Pelagibacter. The sequence continues at coordinate 87,909 of CACJWG010000002.1, forward strand.
CAGAAATTGGTTTTTTTCCTACTAATTTTAATTCGTTATTTAAATGAGATAAATCAAACTTGGCATTGTGTATTATTAATTTCTTATCTTTAATAAAATTTGTGAATTCATCAGCAATTTCTTGAAACTTTTTTTTGTCAGACAGAAATTCATCTGAATAACCATGCACCTTAAAAGCTTCATCAGATACTTTTCTTTGAGGGTTTAAGTAACAATGAAAATGATTTGAAGTTATTATTTGATTATCAAGTTCTATACAGCCTATCTCAACTATTCTATGTCCATTTTCGACTGAGAGGCCGGTGGTCTCAGTATCTAATACAATTTCTTTCATTTTCTTATTCTCTTTAAGATCAATTTTATATCTTTCTTTGCAACGTTTCTAATAAAATTATTTTTTATAACAAATTTTGATTTTTTTTTCTTTAATCTTGTTGGAATTTGATTTTTTCTAAGTATCTTTATCAACTTAAGATTGATATTTTTCCTACTATTAATTTTTCGCCAAATTTTTTTTTTATCAGCCTCAATGAAAATAATAATATCCTTTTTTGTTTCTAATTTATTTTCTAAAAATAAAGGTATATCTAGAATAACAAATTTTTTTTTTTTATTAGTTTTAATGAAATCTTTCATTTTTTTTCTTACTATTGGGTGAATTATTTTTCCAAGAACTTTTAAGTTACTGTTTTTTTGTAGAATTATTTTTAAAAGTTCTTCTTTTTTTAAAGGAAAACCACTCACATTTTTTGAAAATTTTTTTTTTATTTTTTTAAATAAAAATTTGTCTTTTTTATAAAGATTTGAAACTACTAGGTCTGCATTAAAAACTGGATATCCAAATAATTTAGAAAAAAAGGTTTTTCCTGAACCTATATCACCAACTAATGCAATTCTTCTCATTTTAAAATTTCTATTGTGTCCTCATCAATTTTTGGCAAGATTTTATTCCATAGTGCAAATGATTGATGTGCTTGGTACACAAACATCATCTTTCCATTTTCTGCTTTGTTACCATTAAGTTTTGCATCTTTTAAAAAATTAGTCTCGCTTGGATTATAAATTACATCATAAAATAATTTATTATTTCCAACTTTATTGAGCTTCAAATCAAAATTATCGTTATTTAGGCCTACGCTTGTTGCGTTAATAACTATATCAAAATCAGGAATATCACCCCATTTTTGAATAACAATGTCATTGAAAGTTTTTTTAATTTTTTCTGCTTTTTCTAATGTTCTATTAGTTAAATAAATGTTTTCACATCCCATATTTTTCAAGGCAAAAATAATTGAGGGACTAACACCTCCAGCTCCTATGATAAGTGCCTTTTTTCTTTTTACATCATAATTAATATATCTCAAAGCCAACTCGAACCCGGCAATATCTGTATTATGACCGATTATTTTGTCTTTTTCCTTGCAGATAGTATTCACAGAATTGGTTTTTTTGGCATCAGAGCTTAAGTCATCCAAGAATTGTATTACAGAGTTTTTAAATGGAACTGTTACGTTTACTCCATTTATTTCTGACTTCCTTATACTTTCTATTAGTTTAGGAATTTCATTTTCTTTAAGAAGTTTTTTTTCATAGATTGCATTAATTTTATTTTTTTTTAACCAAAAGTTATGGAGTTTTGGAGATAAAGAGTGTTCAATTGGATTTCCTATAACACAAAATTTTTTCATTTAATATTTTCCAAATATTGTTTAATACTTTTTATTGGAAGACCCATTATTGTATCAACGTTTCCCTTAATTTCACTGAATAATTTTTTACCTTCCCCTTCTATTTGATAAACATTATAAGAGTATAAGTTTTTATCTGAGATTTTACTTAGATACTTTTCAAGTTCTTTTTGAGTAAAATTTTTCATTATCATCTCGGCTTTCTCTGTATAATTCCAAATCATTTTTCCGTCTAGCGATATACAAACGGAGCTTATAAGAAAATGAGATCTCCCATTTAATGAATTTAAAATATTAATTGCTTCTGTTCTGTTAGTTGGTTTTGAAATTAATTTACCTTCCAAATCAATTACACTATCCGCGCCCAAAACTATTTCTCCTAATTTTTTTTGACTTACTTTATTTGCCTTAAGTTCAGCTAAGTTTTTTGATATTAGCTCTGGATTCGCTCCCTGATTTAGTAGAGATTTCTTTACCTCATCTTCATCTAAATTAGAGGGTTCAACAGAACATTTTATTTTATTATCATCTAAAATTTTTTTTCTCACTTCGCTTTTAGATGCAAGAATTATTGATTTCATTTTTGATTAAAAATATCGTGTATTTTTAGAACTGAGGCTGCTGTTTCTTCAACAGATTTCCTTGTTACATCAATACTCGGCCATTTATATTTCATAAAAAGTTTTCGAGCCTCATCCATTTCTTTTTGTACAATATCTAAATTCGTATACTCTGTGTTTTCATTATCTTTAATTGATTGCACTCTGTTTTTACGTAAATCTACAAGTCTCTCAGGCTCAGCTGTTAACCCCACCACACATTTTTTTTGAGGATTTTCTTTTAATATATCGGGCACAGAGTTTTCATTAACTAATGGAATGTTTGATATCTTCATTCCTTTATTCGCAAGATAAATTGAAGTTGGGGTTTTGCTGGTTCTGCTTACCCCTAAAAGAATTACATCGGATTTCTCTATATCGTCTGCAGAGTTTCCGTCATCATGATTCATTGTGAATTGTATTGCTTCAATTTTTTTATAATATTCATCATCCATAATATGTTGTCTACTTGGAACATTTAGTGCTTTTTGATCTAAGAGCTTAGAAAAACTAATAATTAGATCTCCTAGAATACCAAAGCATGGAATATTTTTTGAACTGCACTCGTTTGATAAATGTCTAGCTAATTTATTATCAACTATTGTATATAAAACTATAGCATTGTTGGTTTTTCCCGAGACCTCAAGAATTTTAGAGATTTGGTTTTCTGTCCTCGTAAAAGAATAAAAATGAGTTTTATATTTAAAGTTTTTAAACTGAGCTTTGATTGCAAGAAATATTCTTTCCAACGTTTCTCCGGTTGAGT
>CACJWG010000003.1 GCA_902597055.1 uncultured Pelagibacteraceae bacterium
TCAATTCTAAATTTTCTTAAGATTTTTTTTAAGGTCCCAGCCTCTTTCGAGGATTTCTCTCTTAGTTTGTGATCTACATGAACATAGTGAAAATTATTATCTTTATTTTTAATTTGATAACATTTTGAAAGATATGCTAAAGCAAGACTATCTGCACCACCAGATACTGCAACTAAGTACCCTTTGAATTCTTTCTGTTTAATTAAAAATTCAAATCTTTGATAGATTTTTTTTATTCTTTTATCTTTTATTTGAGGACTAAAAATTGAATTTTTAAGATTTTTTCTTTTTACACTCGAACTTTTTTTCTTCATATTTTGCTTTTTGAAGAACTGATTGTTTTGCATCAGGATATTCTTTTTTAACACCTGTAATCATTAAACACCCTTGATCTTTTTCTCCAATTTGCACTAATGATACTCCAAGCTTAAGTAAATTTATAGCTGCTTTTTCACTTTTAGGATATTTTTGATAACCCTCTAAATAAGCAGAGGCAGCATCTGTATAAAGTTGTCTAATTCTAAATGTTTCTGCATACCAATATTGTGCGCTACCTGCCATTTTATGTTCAGGATTTGTCATTACAAATTCTCTAAGCGCTCTCTCTGCAGTCGTGTAGTCTCCTTGTTTTAAAAAACTAGTGGCAAACTCGTATTGTTTGTCTGGTTTATCATTAGGTAAGATTTTTTCCTCTGACACAAATTTTTCTGTTATGACTGTACCAGTTGTATCTATTGATTGAGTTTGTTGTGTTAATTCATTTGTTTCTGATGACTTGTAAGATACTGCACCAAGATCTTGTGGTTGAGAAGAGCCAGGTAAAACTTTTTTCTTAGATGTTTTTTTTTTATCAATGTCCTCGCCCTCTAAATTTTGAAACCTCAATTGATTATCTGCTTGAACTTTTGATAATCTGCTTGATAATTTATCGATTTTAAAATTTATTTCCTCAAATTTATTTGTCAAATCTTGAAATTGTTTTTCTATCTCAGACAACTTTAATAAATGTCTTGTAAGCACATCTTCATCATTTGAACTTAATTTTGTTTTGCTAGTTGTAATTATATCTGAAGACTGTGAGTAAACCGCTTTTTCTAAAGTTTTTAAATCTTTTTGTAATGTTTTTATTACCTCTAAAGTTTCAGTTTCTTCTGCCTTGGCAAAAGAAATAGTTGAAAAAAGAAATATTATTAAAACCAATATACTTTTATTTAAATACTCTAAAAATTTCATTAGTTGATTTCTATCTATAATGATGGCAAAAAAAAGACCCCAACAACGTATGGTTATTGGGGTCTAATTAATAATTTATTAGTTAGCTTTTACTGTAACTGATCTTCTGTTTTTTGACCAAGCTAATGGATTTGAACCAGAGTCTACTGGTCTTTCTTTTCCATAACTTATCACTGAAATTCTGTTTCCAGATATTCCGTAAGTCATTAGATAATCTTTAGCTGCATTAGCTCTTCTCTCACCTAAAGCTAAGTTATATTCTCTTGTACCTCTTTCGTCAGCGTGACCTTCAAGAACTACATTTATTTTTGAATTTTTTCTTAACCATGATGCTTGTTTTCTTAATGTTTCTCTTGAAGCAGTAGTTAAAACTGTTTCATTAGTTGCGAAGAAAACTCTGTCTGGCACACCAGAAGCTAAATACTCAACTGTGTCTTTGCCAGTGTATACGTCACCTTGCATTTTACCTGTAGTTTTTACGGCACATGCAGACAATAGAATACTCGCAGAGATTACTAGCAAAGTATTTCTAAAAATTTTGTTTAAACTCATTACTGCTCCTTAAAAGTTAATTTTGTACTTTTTCACAACTAAATAGATCTTTCAAGCTCAAAAATCAAGGAATTATTAATTTTTTTCGAAAATACCATAATTAATCGGTTAATAATGACGACCAAGATGGGTCTGAAGCATCAGTCTCGGTTTTAACCATTCTTTCGTTATATCCAGTAAGATCTATAGACCAAAGTTTAGCCGAAAAGCCTTTTCCTGCTGAGTCTGATTTTGTCTCTCTATAGAAAATTAAAACTCTTCCATTAGGGGACCAAGAAGGAGCTTCTTGATAATAGTTTTCTGTAAGCAACCTTTCGCCAGTTCCATCTGTTCTCATTACACCAATATAAAACTTTCCCTTATGAAGCTTTGTGAAAGCTATTAAATCGCCCCTAGGAGACCATACAGGTGTTCCGTAAAGACCATTTCCAAAAGAAATCCTTTTGACTTTTGAACCATCGCTTCTCATTACATAAATTTGCTGATATCCACTTCTATCTGAATTGAAGCAGATATATTTGCCATCAGGGGAATATGATGGAGATGTATCAATTGATGGATGATTTGTTATTTTTTCAACCTCTCTACTTTCGAGGTCCATAGTATAAATATCTGAATTTCCATCTTTAGCAAAACTCATGATAATTTTTTTTCCATCGGGGGAGAAACGTGGAGCAAATGTCATACCTGGAAAATCACCAACAACTTCCTGAATACCTGTTTCAATATCTAGCAAATACACTCTAGGTAGATTTTTAAAATAAGATAAATAAGTAACCATTTGATTTGTTGGATTAAACCTTGGTGTTAATACTAATTCATTTCCTAGAGTTAAGTACTTCGTATTAAATCCATCTTGATCCATAATTGCTAACTTCTTAATACGACTTGTTTTTAGTCCCTCTTCAGCTACATAAATAATTCTAGTATCAAAATAACCTTTTTCACCAGTTAATCTTTGATAAACTTTATCAGTGATTATATGACCAACTCTTCTCCAGTTTTCTGAAACGGTAGTAAACGCTAATGCCATAATTTCTTTGCCAGCTAATACATCCCATAACCTAAATTCGACTCTAAGCTTTTCATCAACTATCTTTACCTCTCCAGTAATTAATGCTTGAGCTTTAATTAACGCCCAATCCTCAAATCTTGGTTTAACATGAGCAATATCTGGTTTTTGTAGAAAAGCTTTTGGATCTAACGGATTAAATAAACCTGATTGTCTTAAATTATTCTCAACAACTTTTGATATTTCAACACCTATATCTTCAAGTTTTAATAAATCTTTAAATTTTTCTTTGGAATTTTGATCAACAGATAATGGCGATACTGCTAGTGGCAAAGGATTTAGATTACCTCTGGTAATATCTACTTCTATAAGAGACCAAGCTTTGCCCCAGTTAAAAACAAATAAGCAAACGTAAATTAAAAAAACAAATTTTTTCATCCTTGAAGCATCTCCCTAGCATCAAAATTTAGTTGTATTTCTTTCCATCTCTCATAACCAGTAGTTGGAACTCTCAAAGGTTGACATAATCTAATTGCTCTAAGAGCACTTTCTGCCAAAACTTTATAGAAACCTTGTCCTGGTTTGTTCATTCTAGCATGGTCAAGTATTTCGGAATTAATAATTGTTCCATCGGGTTTTAAATTAAGTTTAATTCTTACAAGAAGATTTTCATTATAAGGTAAGCCCAATGGGATACTCCAGCATCCAAAAATTTGGGCTTTAAGAGCATCTTCCTCATTTAAGGTCAATCCAGAAGAAATAACACTTTTTCTCTGTGATTGAGTTATCTTATTATCACTTTTAATCATCTCTGCAGTTTCTTCTTTTGACTTATCAATTAACGCAGCAATATTGTTTGGATCAAATAATTCTTTTTTTTCAAATTCTGAAACTTGTTTAATTTCATCATCAATTTTTTCTGGGTTTTGTTTATCCTCTTCTGGTTTTTTTACAATATTTTTTTGTTGATCCGGCAATGGTATTGCATCTGGTTTTTCTTTTTTAACTTTTTTGGGGGGTGCTTGCTCAGAAACAAGTTTTTCTTTTTCTTTCTTCTTTATTTCTTCAATAATCTTTTTCGCTTTAGGAGCATAAGGTATAGATGTTTTGTCAGTTATCTGAATAAGTTCTATTGAAATAATCGGCGGAAGATCTATTGGTTTTTTTGCTAAAAAAGGAAGGCTCAATGCTGTTATAATTATAAGAAATAAATGAAGTAAAGATGATATAATAATATTGTTAGCCACTAACGATCACCTCTCTTTATAAGGTTCTGAAATTAGTGCTACTTTTGTAAATCCTGAACCAGAAAGCATCCCCATAACTTCTAGAACTCTCCCATAATTAATTGTCTTGTCGCCTCTTACATATATTCTTGTATCTGTTCTATTTTTCGAAACAGCTAATATTTTGGCAATCACATTATCGAATTCAACTTTTGACTCTTGAATAAAAATCTCTCCTTTTGAATTTATACTTAAAGTTAGTGGCTCTTGTTCTTCAGGAAGAGAGTCGGCTGAACTTTCTGGTAGATCTACTTGAACACCAACTGTCAATAATGGTGCTGTGACCATAAAAACAATTAAAAGAACCAACATAACATCAACAAATGGTGTTACATTTATTTCACTTATTGGATCTTTAGATTTATTTTTTAAATTAAAAGCCATTAGTTAAATAGTGGAGATGAATCTTTTGGCAAAATTTTCTAATCTTTGAGAATATTTTTTCGAGTCGTTATTAAATTTGTTATAAGCTACAACCGCAGGTATAGCTGCTAAAAGGCCGAGAGCTGTTGCGAATAATGCTTCTGCAATACCTGGCGCGACAATAGCTAAACTTGTGTTTCTTGAAACTGCAATTGACTGAAACGAATTCATAATTCCCCAAACTGTTCCGAACAAACCAATAAACGGTGCCGTTGAACCTACAGTTGCTAAAAATGAATAATTTTTTTCAAGCTTGTTAACTTCATTTTCTATATTAGACTCTAATAAACCTGAAAGCTTTTCATTTAAATTACTTCTAGATCTTGATTTAAGAACAACTTGCATGGTCTTTTTAAAAACATTTGACATTGGGTCATCAATATTTGCTGGTAAATTATTATAGAAACTTTCGGCAGATCTTGATTTCCAAAATTTTTCTTCAAACTCTTGGGTTGATAAATTTATTTTCTTAAATAACTTGAATTTTTCTATAATTATCGCCCAAGTATAAATTGATGCTGCAATTAACAAGACAATAACTGATTTTACAATTATGTCTGCTCTTAGAAATAGGCTCCATAAAGAGAAGTCTACAGAACTTCCTAGTCCTACAGATTGTGATGCTATATCGGCTTCCATAAAAAATCTTTCACACTAAAATGTGTCATCAATTTGACCTGGGAGATCAAATAAATCTAATATTTAGCGTTTTGGTAATAAAAACTAGAAATTAGTATCGCATCCGCTTTATTAGCATCTTTTTTTTTTGACAATTTTGACGAAAAGTATGGATAAATTTCAATAGCTTTTGTCCTGCTAGCGTCTTTATTTGTATTTATCAAATTAAAGAATTTTTTCCATTTAACTGGCGAAACAAAATCCATTGGAATTTGCATTGCAGAAAAAATTCCTTTCAAAACTCCAAAAGACTGTCCAAAATTAAACATGCTAGTAACTCCTTGTCCTGGCATTGCAGAAACTTGTTCGATCACAGCTATTACTTTCGTCTTATCTTCTCCTTCTACAGCTTTTTGGATTTCATTAAATATTTGAGAAGCGTTAACTTGGGATTTATTTTTTTTTCCTACAGCCATTTTTGGCATTTCAAATACATCCACTATCTTTCCATCTTTAAATAAGCATATAGCGCCATTAATACCAGGATCTATTCCAATTATTAACATTGCTTAATCTTCTTCCCCAAAATTCGAGTAAACCCTTTGAACATCATCGTCATCATCTAATAATTCTATAAGTTTTTTTATGTCTTCTTTATTGTCACCTTCGCTGTAAACCTTGTTAAGTGGAATCCACTCAATATCTGTAGATATAAAATTTTCAACATGAGACTCAATTTTTTTTTTTACAGAATAAATATCTTCAAAACTACAATGTATTTCATGAAAATTTTTCAAGGAAAAGCATTCATCTGCACCAGCATCAATTGCTAGTTCAAAAATTTTATCGTCTTTAATTTCATTTATGTCTATTCTAATTACGCCAATTTGTTTAAAATTGTGCGCTGCAGAACCTTGGGTACCCAAATTACCACCATTTTTTTGAAAAATTGTTCTTAATTTTGAGGCAGTTCTATTTTTGTTATCTGTAAGTGCCTCAACAATTATAGCAACTTTATCTTTACCAAAACCCTCGTATCTTATCTTTTCAAAATTTGATTGATTTAATGATTTTGATTTATCAATGGCTCTCTCGATGTTATCTTTTGGCATGTTTGAAGATCTTGCTGCTTGAATAGCAGATCTAAGTCTCGGGTTCATTAAAGGATCTTTATCTCCAAGTTTAGCAGCTACTGTAATCTCTCTAGAAAGTTTCGAGAAAATCTTCGACCTTTCTTTATCTGCTCTACCTTTTTTATGTTTTATACCAGCCCAATGAGAATGTCCTGCCATATTATTTTGAATTATTTAAAACACCCCCAACAATTATACTATTAATATCTTTAGCTAGTCCTGAAGTTTCATCACAATCTACCATAACACCCGATAAAGAACCATCCCCCAAAGATGGATAATGTTTTTCAGAATCTTGTTTAAAGAATCTTTTTAATGAGTTTTCTTTGTTCATCCCAATTACTGAGTCGTAGTCACCACACATTCCGGAGTCTGTGATATACGCAGTCCCACCTTTTAAAACTCTTGCGTCATTTGTTGGAATGTGCGTGTGAGTACCAGTAACTAAAGTTGCTTTACTATCAAACAAGTGTCCCATTGCCATTTTTTCTGAGGTAGTTTCACAATGCAAGTCGACTACTAAAAAGTCATAATCTTTTTTTAGTTGGTATTTTTTTTGAAAATTTTCAGCTGTTTTAAAAACATCTTCACTTTTTCTCATGAAAACATTTCCCATTAAATTTAGTACACCTATTTTAAGATTTTTTGATGTTTGATAAATTTCAAATCCTTTTCCTGGTGAGACTCCAATTAAATTAAATGGTCTAAGAAGTCTATTATCATCCTCAACGAGTTTTAAAGTTTCTTTATGATCCCAGACATGATTTCCAGTTGTGAGTACATTTACTCCAAATTTAATTAAATTGTCTAAAACATCTTTTGTAATACCTACTCCGTTATGAGCTGCGTTTTCACCATTTGCTATCACAAAATTTATTTTATTTTCCTCAACTATTTTTTTAAGGTGTTTTTTTACAACCATGCAACCCGATGGTCCTACAATGTCACCTAAAAATAAAATTTTCATTTATAAATTCTTTTTTCAGTAACTATGAAATCCATTTTTTTATCATATTTATCAACTGGCACTTTATTAATTTTTTGACAAGAAAGAGCAAGTCCGATTTTAACACAGTTATTTTGTTTCTCAATTTTTTGAATAAATCTGTCATAGAAACCTCCTCCATAACCAAGTCTATTTAAGTTAGAGTCAAAAGCTAACATCGGAATTATTAATGTAGAAGGAGTTATTTTTTTTCCCTTAAAAGGCTCTAAGATACCAAATCTATTTATTGTTAAAGGCTCATTTGGACTCCAGCTATAAAAAGACATCTCAAATTTATTATTAATTATTGGTAAAGAAATTATAAATTTTTTCCTAATTAATCGATACATTAATTCTAAAGTAGATAACTCATCACCAAACGGATAATACAATCCAACTCTTTTGTTGGGAGATTTCTGCTCAATCAATTTGATTATTGTCTCAGAATTTACAGTGATTTTTTTTTTGGCGAATTTTGATCGAATTTTAGATATTTTTTTTCTTAATTGAAATTTGTTCACTACTAAATCTAATTTTTAAGATTAACTCGTTCAACAAATTCCTCTATTTCTTTTGCAGTGTTAGAAATTAATTGATCATAATTATTGTTTATTTTATCAAGCTCTTTTTGCAAGTTGTTGATATCATTGTTCAATTTAGTTGCTTCAACTTCTTTTTCATCCTTGTAGCCGTAGACAAGAGATTTCAGTTCTTTAAATTTTTCAGCGAGATTAGTTAATTCTACCTTTTTTTTCTCAACATTTTTTTTGGTATCAAAATACTCATCCATCACTTTAATAGCAGTGATCAATAATAATTTATTTTCACCTATGTTTCCTAAGTCATTTTTTAATTTTTCAAATTTATGATTTAAATTGGCTGCTAACTCTTCAAGATGATCCTCTTGACCATCTTCACATGAAAGAAGAAAGTCTTTTCCATTAAATTTAATATTTACATTTGCCATTTTTCAATCTCATCAAGTAAAGTATCTGTTTCTTGATTTAATTCATCAATTTTTTCGTCAAACTCTAATCTTTTCACTCTATCTTCTTTTTTTTCAACCATCATTTGTTTGATTTTGACTTGAAGATTGCCGTGTTCATCACTTAAATTTTTGTATTTTTTTTCCAATTCATTTTTTTCAATTTCTAATTGATTTTTTTGATCAACTAATTCTTTAATGTCTCCAGATATCTGGTCATTTTTTAGATCAAGTTTTTTTAATTTCTTAAGTGCGTCTTCAAGTTTTTTTTCTTTTTCGCTGATATATTTCATATATATATAATTATATATTAATGAGTCTCTTAGTCTAGATAGGAATATTTTTGAAAATAAAACATAAAGATTTAGCTAATGCTGTAAGATTTCTATCTTTAGATGCTGTTGAAGCAGCAAATTCTGGTCATCCTGGAATGCCAATGGGAATGGCTGATGTTGCTACAGTTTTATTTAAAAACTTTTTACGATTTAATCCTAAAGATCCTAGTTGGTTTAATAGAGATAGATTTGTTCTTTCTGCTGGTCATGGGTCTATGCTTCTTTACTCACTTTTATATTTAACCGGTTACAAAAGTGTTTCTATAGATGACATTAAAAACTTTAGAAAACTTGATTGTATTTGTGCCGGACATCCTGAATATCACTCTAATTCAGGGATAGAGACTACGACTGGACCATTAGGACAAGGTATATCAAATGCTGTGGGTTTTGCGCTTGCTGAAGAAATCTTAAAAAAGAGGTTAGGAAAAAAAAAGATAGATCATAAAACTTATGTCTTGGCAGGTGATGGATGCCTTATGGAAGGAATAAGCCATGAAGCCTTAAGTTTTGCGGGTCATATAAAATTAAAAAATTTAATACTTCTATTTGATAATAATTCAATCTCGATTGATGGCCCTACTAATCTTGCTGTCTCTGATAATACAAAAAAAAGATTTGAGAGTTATGGTTGGAGCTATTTAGAAATAGACGGTCATAATGATAAACAAATTTTTACCGCATTAAAAAAAGCTCAAAATTCAAAAAAACCATTTGCTATTTCTTGTAAGACTACAATTGGTTATGGCTCACCAAATAAAAGTGGGAAAGCATCATCGCATGGAAGCCCGCTAGGTACCGATGAGGTAAAGCTAGTAAGAAAAAAATTAAAATGGAATTATGAGCCTTTTAAGATCCCTGAAAAAATTTTAAGTGAGTGGAGAAAAATAGGGGAAAGCGCCTCTTCAAAAGCAGAAAAAAATAAATCATACGAACCTGAGTTCAATATTTTTAACGATGAGACTACAAGTGAAATAGAGCAAGTAAAAAATGATTATTTAAAATCACTAGAACCAATTGCAACTAGGAAATCCTCAGAAAAATTTTTAGATATAGTTTCAAAACTACCAAATTTAATTGGTGGCTCGGCTGATCTTGCAGGTTCAAATAACACAAAAACAAAAAATCATAAAATAATTAAGCCAGGAAATTTTGGGGGAAATTATATTCATTATGGAGTAAGAGAACACGCAATGTGTGGAATTATGAATGGAATCTCATTGCATAGTAATCTTATTCCATATGGTGGAACTTTTTTAATATTTAGTGATTATTGCAAGCCTTCTATCAGATTGGCTGCAATGATGGGCCAAAGGGTTATTTATGTTTTAACCCATGACTCAATTGGTCTTGGAGAAGACGGTCCAACCCATCAACCTGTTGAACAGCTCGCAATGTTGAGATCTATACCAAACTTAAATGTATTCAGACCATCCGATACCATTGAAACTTTTGAATGTTGGCAGTTGGCTTTAGAAAGTAAAAATAAACCAAGTGTAATCGCTCTAACAAGACAAAAAATAGAACCCGTAAGAAAAGAGGTGATCACTAACAATCTTTGCTCAAAAGGAGCTTATGAAATTTTAAGAAATGGAGATAATCTTAAGGTAACACTATTAGCGACAGGCTCTGAAACTGATCTTGCAATAAAAGTAAGTCATAAATTAGCCACAGAAAATATCTATTCAAAAGTTATATCAATGCCATGTCATGAAATATTTGATAGTCAAAACCACGACTATAAAAAAGATATTTTGCAAGAAGATACGCTTAAAGTTTCTATAGAAGCATCGGAAACTAGTTATTGGAAAAAGTATACAGGAACCAATGGATTAAATTTAGGAATAGATAATTTTGGTAAGAGCGCACCTTATAAAGATATTTATAAACACTTTGAATTAGATGTTGAAAATATTGTACAAAAAATAAAGAAAAATTTATGAAAACTAAAATTGGGATAAACGGTTTAGGTAGAATTGGTAGAATGGTGGTTCGATCAATATTTGAAGAGGATCATTCTAACCTAAAAATTCAACATATAAATAATAGAGCTGACATTGAGACTGCTTGTGCTTTACTGAAAAGAGATAGTATTCACGGAAAATTCAACGCGGATATATCAATAGAAAAAAGCTATATAAATATTAATGGCAATAAAATTTATTATTCACAAATAGATAAGCTGGAAGAAATTAATTGGAAAGACAATGATGTTAATTTTGTACTTGAGTGCACTGGTAAATTTAATTCTAAGGAAAAACTAATCCCACATTTAAGTAATGGAGCAAAAAAAGTTATTGTTTCTGCTCCATGCAAGAATGCTGATAAAACAATAGTATTTGGAGTTAACGAAAAAGAAATTAAGAAGGAAGATAAAATTATATCTGCCGCATCTTGTACAACTAATTGTCTTGCGCCTGTCGCTCACGTTTTAAATGAAAATTTTGAAATTGAAAAAGGTTTTATGACTACAATTCATTCTTTTACAACTGATCAAAGGATTTTAGATAATTCACATAAAGATATAAGAAGAGCAAGAACAGCTAGTCAATCAATAGTACCAACCTCAACTGGTGCCTCAAAAGCGATTGGTGAAATTATACCTTCTTTAAAAGGAAAGCTGGAGGGTGTAGCAATGAGAATACCAACCCCAAACGTTTCTTTAATTGAATTAATATTTTGCTCCAAAAAAGATCTATCTGTTGAAAAAATTAACTCCGCCTTTAAAAACTTCAGCAAGAAACAGAAAATTAAAATTTTAGAAATTACAGAAGAAAAACTTGTTTCAATTGATTTTAATCACAACCCAGCTTCCTCTATAGTGGATGCATCATTAACAAATGTTATAGGTAAAAATATGGGTAAAATTTCTGCTTGGTATGACAATGAGTGGGGTTTTTCAAATAGAATGTGTGATATTGCGGCGTATCTTCATAAAATTTCTTAATGAACAATATTAAAGATCAAGAAAATATTAATCAAAAGGTAATATTATTAAGATTGGATTTGAATGTTCCATTAAAAAATGGAGTTATCACAGATCAAACAAGAATTGATAAGATTTTACCTGTAATTAATTTTTTAATAAAAAAAAATTGCAAGATAGTTATAATTTCACACGTCGGGAGACCTAAAGGAAAAGTAAACAAAGAACTTTCTTTGAAACCGATTTGTGAAAATTTAGAAAGTAAAATAAATCAAAAAATCAAACTCATTAATGAAAATATCTTTAAGATTAAAAAAGATAGATTATTTAAAAATTTCGATGGCCAAATTATATTTTTAGAGAATATCAGGTTTTATGAAGAGGAAGAAAAAAATGACATAAATTTTTCAAAACAATTGGCGAGTCTTGCGGATCTTTATGTAAATGATGCTTTTTCTTGCTCACACAGAGCTCATGCCTCAATAAGTAAAATTACTGAATTTTTGCCGTCATTTGCTGGGTTGCAACTAGAAACTGAAATAAATGCTCTCAAGAAAGTAACGAGTGAAATAAAAAGACCAGTTACATGTATTATTGGAGGATCAAAAATTTCAACTAAGATTAATTTAATTAAAAATCTAATACCAAAATTTGATAACATTATTGTTGTTGGAGGAATGGCAAATAATATCTTGAGCTATAAAGGAAATTTAATTGGAAAGTCAATTAAAGAAGAGAATTGTGAAAAAGAAATAGAAAATATTTTTAAAAACTCTAATGATCACTCATGTTCGATAATTTATCCAAAAGATGTCAAAATTGGAAAAAGCATGGATGACAAGTCTCAAATTAAAGACTTAACCGAAATATCAGCCGATGATTTTATTCTTGATATTGGCCCGAAAACTTTAAAGGAAATTGAAGATATTATCGAAAATAGTAAAACTGTTTTGTGGAATGGTCCGGCAGGTTATTTTGAAAATCCAAATTTTGCTTTAGGTAGTTATGAAATAGCAAAAATGATTATTAAAAAAAATAAAGATAATTCAATTTTTTCTGTTGCAGGAGGTGGAGATACAATTGCAGTGTTAAATCAGATAAACGCAATAAGTGATTTTAATTTTGTTTCAACTGCTGGTGGAGCTTTTTTAGAATATCTTGAAGGCAAAGAACTTCCTGGTATAAAAGCTCTAAGTTAATATGTCTGAACTAAATAATATTGTAAATAAAATTCTTGAAAGTGGTAAAGGAATCCTGGCTGCAGATGAAAGCACAGGAACAATGACTAAAAGGCTAGATGGTGTAGGTGTGCCCTCAACCCCAGAAAATAGATTGCTTTTTAGAGAAACTCTTTTTTGTTCATCAGAAATGAAAAATTGTATTGGTGGAGTTATTTTGTATGACGAAACAATTAAGCAGACATCTTCAAAAAAAAACAAGATACCAGAATTAATTGAGGGTATGGGATCTTGTGCAGGAATAAAAGTAGATACCGGTGCAAAAGTTTTAGCTGGGTCACCAAATGAAAAAATTACAGAGGGGTTAGATGGTTTAAGGGATAGACTAAAAGAATACTATAAACAAGGAGCAAAGTTCACTAAATGGAGAGGTGTTTACAATATATCAAAAGATTTCCCGAGCAAATTATCTATTCACTCTAATGCACACGCGTTAGCTAGATATTCCGCATTAGTTCAAGAATGTAATATGGTTCCAATTGTTGAACCAGAGGTTTTAATGGATGGAGACCATTCCGCCAAAGAGTGTTTTCAAAAAACCTCCGAGGTCATTAAGAAATGTTTTGAGGAGCTTATTCTTCATAAAGTTGATTTAAAAGGAGTAATATTAAAACCAAATATGATTCTAGCTGGAAATAAATCAAAGGAAAAAATCTCTAATGAAGAGGTTGCAAAATTAACCTTGGACTGCTTGAAAAGTTCTGTCCCCTCGGAAGTTCCTGGTATAGCTTTTTTATCTGGTGGACAATCAGAGCTGGAAGCGACAGAAAATTTAAATTTGATAAATAAATTGAATAAGACTGGTTTTATAATGAGTTACTCCTACGGAAGAGCATTGCAGCAAAGTGCTCTTAAATTTTGGTCGAAAAATATAAAAGATATTGAAGGAACTCAAAAAGTATTTAACCACAGAGCAAAAATGAATACTCTTGCTGCTCAAGGAAAATGGTCTAAAGAAATTGAGAGTCAGTAAAAAAAGATTTATTTATTTAATTTCACCAAACAAAATAAAGAAGGGCTTTTATAATAATTTAAACGTAGTTCTCAGTTCAAATTTAATTAGTTTTTTTCAATTAAGACTAAAACAATACTCTTTGATTGAGAGAAAAGAAATTGGAATAAAAATCAAAAGAATTTGTAAAAAGTATAAGGTAAAATTAATAGTAAATGACGATCCAAACCTAGCAAAGGAAATTAGTGCAGATGGTTGTCATTTAGGTCAAAGTGACATGAATATTAAACTTGCAAGGAAAATTTTAAAAAAAAAAATCATTGGTATTACGTGTCATAATTCAAAAAAATTGATTAAACAGGCGGTTAAAGATGGTACAAATTATATTGCGATAGGCGCTTTTTTCAAATCAAAAACGAAAAAAATAAATTACATTGCAAAACCAGGTTTAATATCTTGGGTAAAAAGATTCACAAAAATACCCGTTGTTGTAATTGGAGGTATAAATAATAAAAATTTCAGAAAACTTCTGTTGCATAAACCAGACTTTTTAGCTATCTCAGGAGGCATTTGGAATAAAAAACCAGTTAAAGCAATTAAAAAATTTGTATGAAAATAAACGCTAATGAAATTAAAGTTGGAATGTTAATTGAATACAAAGATGATCTATGGGAAATCTTAAAAACTCAACACGTCAAACCTGGTAAGGGTGGAGCCTTTTGCCAAGTTGAGATGAAAAGTATAAATAAAAATACAAAGCTTAACGAGAGGTTCAGGTCTAACGATACGATAGAAAAAGCAAGTATAGAGAATATTGAATTTAATTATTTGTATAGTGATGAAATAAATTACTACTTTATGAATCAAAAAAACTTCGAACAAATAGATGTTAAAAAAGACATAATTGGAGAAAAAGGCAAACTGTTAAAAGAAAACTTAAATGTAGATCTGATATTTCATGAAGATAAAGCTATAGGTATTGATTTACCAAATCAAGTGCAGTTTAAAATAAAATCAACTGATGTCGCATTAAAAGGTCAAACAGTCTCATCATCTTACAAACCTGCAATTTTAGAAAATGATATTAAGATACAAGTTCCTCCTTTTGTAGAAAGTGGAGATGAAATATTAGTAGATACAAGAACAATTGAATACATTAAAAAAATATAAAAATGAACTCGATTTCTCCAATCCTAAATTTGATGATAAAGTCTTGTGAAAAAGTTTCCAAAGTATTGATAAGAGACTTTGGAGAAGTTGAAAAACTTCAAGTTTCAGTAAAGGGGCCAAAAAATTTTGTAACAAATTCAGATAAAAAAGTTGAAGATATGTTAGTTAATGAGCTGTCTAAATCAAAAAAAAAATATTCTTTTTTAACTGAGGAGAGTGGTTTTATTAAAAATGAGGATAAAGAAAACTTTTGGGTTATAGACCCAATAGATGGCACAACAAATTTTATAAATGGCATACCTCATTTCTGTATTTCAGTTGGCTTAGTTTTAGATAATGAAATTGTTTCTGGTGTAATATTTGATCCTATAAAAGATGAAATCTATTATGCAGAGAAAAATTCTGGTGCATACATGAACAATAAAAGTATAAGGGTTTCAAGAAAAAGAGAAATTTCTGAATGTTTATTTTCATCCAACAGTAAAAAAATTTCTTCAGATGGTTTGACAATTCGAATTACAGGTAGTGCAGCTTTAGATCTTGCATATGTTTCATGTGGAAGATTTGATGGAAGTTTTCACAAAAACTTAAGTTTATGGGATATTGCAGCAGGCTCAATATTAGTAAGAGAGGCTGGTGGAGTTTTAAGTGACATTGATTTAAAAAAAACTGAAAATATCAGCCTAATTACATCCAACCAAAGTATTGAAAAGGAAATTAATAACAAAATTTCTATGTTTTAATTGTTTTATAATTTTCATTTGCTATAAATTCATCTATGAAGAAAAAAATTCACCCAAACTATCATACCATCAAAGTAGAGATGACAGATGGATCTCAATTCGAAACCAAATCTACATGGGGCTCTGAAGGAGAGGTTTTAAAATTAGAAATTGATCCAAAGTCTCATTCAGCGTGGACAGGTGGTAAGCAAAAGTTGCTCGATAAAGGAAGAGTAAGTAGATTCAATAAGAAATTCCAAAACTTCAAATCTAAGAGTAAATAAAATGACACTAACGCCATTAATGCCGATGGCAACTGCTGTTTGGCTTGTAGAAAACACAACTTTAACATTCAAACAAATTGCTGATTTTTGTAACCTTCACGAGGTAGAAGTTCAAGGTATTGCGGATGGTGAGGTGGCAAAAGGTATCAAAGCTTATAATCCTATTACTTCTGGACAGCTGACTAAAGAAGAAATTGAATTATCAAGTAAGGATCAAAACAGAGCTTTAAATATTACTAGCGGTGATGTGGAAATAACATCTGATGAAAAGAAAATTAAAAAATATGTTCCACTATCTAAAAGGCAAGATAAACCAGACTCTGTTTTGTGGCTGATTAAAAGTTATCCTCAATTGAAGGACTCTCAAATAGCTAAACTTGTTGGTATAACAAAAAACTCTGTTGTATCTATTAGAAATAAAAGTTATTGGAATTATAATAATTTAAATGCAAAAGACCCTGTTGCAATGAATTTATTCACCCAAAAAGACCTTCAGGAAGCAAGTGAGAAAGCAGAAAGACGTATAAAGAGAGAGAAGAAATTGAAAGAGAAGGCTTTAAAAGCAAGTCAAAGTCAAAATTCTTAAAAAACTGATAGACAAGAAATTTTATAAGTGTTATTTAAACTTTTTTTTTGGAGGATGTTATTAAAATAGACGTAAAAGATAATAATGTAGAACAAGCTTTGAGAGTTTTAAAAAGAAAACTTCAAAGGGACGGTTTTTTTAAGATAGTTAAACTTAAAAATACTTATGAAAAACCATCTGAAAAGAAAAAAAGAATCCTGCAGGAAAATATTAAAAGAGTTAAAAAACTTAACAAACTTAAAAACAGAATTTAATATCGCGGGGTGGAGCAGTCTGGTAGCTCGTCAGGCTCATAACCTGAAGGTCGGCGGTTCAAATCCGTCCCCCGCAACCAATTAAATTTTAAATCTTGACTTCTTGCTGTCTACTAGAAAACCTTTAACTGTATCTTTAGTAAGTTTGTCAAAAGATTTACCAAAATTTTCAATCGTTTCAATTATTTTTGGAGGCACTGTTATTATTTGACAACCTAATTCTTTTGCTTGTAAAAGATTGTAAGCTTCTCTCGTGCTTGCCCAAAGTATTTCAACATTTTTAAATTTTTTTGAAATCTTTAAACTTTTTTTAAATTCAGGTAATGGATTTTTTCCTGCATCAGCCATTCTTCCAGCAAATATAGATATTATAACCTTTGTTTTTTTATCTATATTTTTTAAAATTCTTTGAGTCTGTGTTGCATTATAAACAGCAGTAATATTAAGTTTAATTTTTTTTGAATTTAAAGCTTTAATTACTTTCCCAGAAAACATGCCTTTTGTATTCGAATAAGGAACTTTAACAAAAACGTTTTTTCCCCACTTAGAAATTTTTTTTCCTTGTTTAATCATTTCGTCATGATTATCTGCAAATACTTCAAAAGAAATTGGTTTATTTGTTACTCCTAAAATTTTTTTTGAATAATTTTGATAGTCTTTTGCTCCTGCTTTTCTCATTAAAGATGGATTTGTTGTAAAACCCTTAACAATTTTCTTTCTATCAAATTTTTTGATTAAATTTATGTCGGCGATATCACAAAATATTTTTGTCAATTTATAAATTCTTAATTATATCTTCTGTCATTTTTTTAGCATCCGCAAATAACATTAAAGTATTATCTCTATAAAACAGATCGTTGTCTATGCCTGCATAACCTGGCGATAGACTTCTTTTGACAAACAAAACAGACTTACTTTTTTCAACGTCAAGCACGGGCATACCAAATATTGGACTTTGGGGATCTGTTTTAGCAACTGGGTTTGTAACATCGTTTGCTCCTATTACATAGGCCACATCGCAATTTGCAAAGTCATTATTGATTTCTTCTAATTCAAAAACTTCATCATAAGGAACATTTGCTTCAGCTAACAAAACATTCATGTGCCCTGGCATTCTGCCTGCAACAGGATGAATCGCGTATGAAACTTTAACACCATTTTTTTTCAGAGAGTCTACCATTTCTCTTAATGCATGCTGCGCTTGAGCAACAGCCATTCCATATCCAGGAACAATAATAACTGATGAAGCATTTTTCATTAAAAAAGCTGCGTCATCCGCATTTCCATTTTTAACTGGTTTTTGTTCTTTACTTGTTTTGCTCGAAGTTTGATCCGTTCCTCCAAATCCACCGAGAATAACATTAAAAAATGATCTGTTCATACCCTTGCACATTATGTAAGATAATATTGCACCTGAAGAACCTACTAGAGCGCCAGTAATTATTAAGGCAGTATTTTCTAAAGTAAAACCAATTCCAGCTGCGGCCCAGCCTGAATAAGAATTAAGCATTGAAATTACTACTGGCATATCTGCGCCACCTATTGGAATGATTAATAAAAATCCAACTAGAAAAGAAATTGCAATTACTGACCAGAAAAAATTAGGAGACTGATTTAAACATAAAAAATATGTAAGAACTATAATAGAAATTAAAATTAATAAGTTTAACATGTGTTGTCCTGGAAAAGTTATTGGAGACCCTGACATTATTCCTCTTAATTTAAGAAATGCTATTATTGAACCAGAAAAAGTAATTGCCCCAACTGCTGCTCCTATAGACATCTCAATTAGACTAGCAAGTTTAATATTTCCTGAAGTGCCTAGATTAAAAACTTCAGGACTTATAAAAGCAGATATTGCAACAAAAACTGCCGCTAAACCTACTAAACTATGAAAGCCAGCTACTAATTCTGGCATCGCAGTCATAGGTATTTTAAATGCAATGAAAGCACCTATTGATCCTCCAACTAGCAAGAAAAGTATTACATATAGAAATCCACTTGAAAAATTATCTATAGAAAGAAAAGTAACAGTTATAGCGATTGCCATTCCAATTATTCCAAACAAATTTCCTTGTCTTGAGGTTTCCGGAGAAGACAAGCCTCTTAATGCTAAAATAAATAAAATGCCTGAGATAAGATAGAATATTGCTAATAAGTTTGCAGAGATCATTTTTTATCTTTCTTTTTTTTCTTGTACATTGCCAACATTCTTTGTGTCACCAGAAATCCACCAAAAATGTTTATTGCTGCCAATACAATAGCTAAAAATCCAAATATACTTGATTGATTAAAAACACTTAAACTTGAACCTGCCAATGAGGCAATAATAGCTCCAACTATAATCACTGAAGATATTGCATTGGTTACAGACATTAGAGGTGTATGCAATGACGGAGTAACACTCCATACTACATAATAACCAACAAAGATTGAAAGTATAAATATACTTAATCTAAAAATAAACGGGTCTATTTCCATAATTATTTTACTAATGTTTCCTTAATAATCTCATCCTCTAAATTAATATTAACACTCTTTTTTTCTTTATCATAAAGATTTGAAACAAAATTGAATATATTTTTTGAATATAAGTTTGAAGCTGAAACTGGAAGCTTATTTAATATGTTTTTCTCACCCATTATCTTTACCCCATTTAAATCCACAACTTCATCAGCTTTTGTTACTGCTGTGTTTCCACCTTGAACAGCTGCCAAATCATAAATTACAGAACCCGGCTGCATATTTTTAATCATGCTTTCTTTAATAATTATAGGAGCTTTTTTACCAGGTATTAATGCTGTACAAATAACAATATCTATTTTTTTTAATGTTTCAGAAAGAAGATTTTCTTGCTTTTTCTTAAATTCATCAGAAGTTTCCTTGGCATATCCACCTGAAGTCTCGAGATTCTCTGCTCCTTCCACAGTTAAAAATTTACCACCCAAACTTTCAACTTGTTCTTTAGAAGACATCCTTACATCCGTTGCAAAGACTATGCCACCCATTCTTTTTGCTGTTGCAATCGCTTGTAATCCGGCAACACCTGCGCCTACAACTAAAATTTTTGCTGCTGGAATTGTACCTGCAGCTGTCATCATCATTGGGACTGCTTTTTTAAAATTTGCAAAAGCTTCTACTACAGCTTTATATCCTGCTAGATTGGCTTGTGATGAAAGAATGTCCATCGATTGAGCTCTTGTAATTCTTGGTAACAATTCTAAAGAAAAAACATTAATTTTCTTTTTTGATAAGCTAGAAATAATTTCTTTATTTGAATAAGGATTAAATACACCAACTAAATTTTGATTTTCTTTTAAAGAATTTAAATTATCCTCAGACGGTAAATTGAATTGAATTACAAAATTAGATTCAGTTAAAATTTTTTTCTTATCTGTAGTGGTTTCAGCGCCTAAAGATTCATATGCATTGTCATCTAAACCAATATGTTCAGCATATCTTTTTTCTATTAATACTTTAAAACCTAGACTGATAAATTTTTTTACATTTTCAGGAGTAATTGCAACCCTGCTCTCAATTTTTTGATCTTCTCTAATGGAACCAACTATCATTTTAATTATAGCAAGAAAATAGCTAAAAGTGTTAAAATAACAATGACTGAAATTGTCCCCCAAAGAACAAATTTTGTAAAATTATCCCATGTTTTTTTATGGTTTTCGTTATCCATAAACTACTTCTGTCTAGCTTTAAATTTTGGGTTTTTTTTATTAATTATATAAACTCTCCCCCTCCTCTTAACTAGCTTTGAATTAAGATCTCTTTTTTTTAATGATTTAAGGGAACTTTTAATTTTCATAATTTTAAAGCCTGGCAACGTCCTACTCTTCCATGTCTTAAGACAAAGTACCATCGGCGCAGAAGGGCTTGACTACCGAGTTCGGAATGGGATCGGGTATTACACCTTCGCAATAATCACCAGGCATAAGACTTATACTCATAATTAATAAGTTGTAAATGATAATTTTAAGTTAAATTTATCTATTTTTTACAAAATCTTTTAATGTAGCGTCAAAACCTTTGTCTAAATCATTAGTTGGTTTCCAACCATATTTTTTTGCAAGACTAATATCTAAACACTTTTTTGGCATTCCATCAGATCTCTTTTTATTATAAACAATTTTAAATTTTACATTTAATCTTTTCATGATGTATTTTGCATACCACTCGATTGTAAAGTCTTTTCCATTTCCAATATTTATAAAGGGTTCTTTTATTTTTTTATTCATGAAGTAAATCAATGCCTCTGCAAAATCTTCAACGAACATAAGCTCTCGTCTAGGCTTGCCGGAGCCCCAAAGACTAAGATATTTTTTTCTTTGAATTTTTGCTAAATATATCTTCTTTAAAAGAGCGGGAAAAAAATGGGAACTTTTCAAATTATAGTTATCTCCAGGTCCATATAAATTAGGTGGCATTAATGATTGATAATTTAATTTATAGTTTTTTGAATAATTATGACACATCATAATACCTGCAATTTTTGCTATTCCGTAAGCATCATTTGTCTCCTCAAGCTTGCCACTTAAAAGATCACTTTCTTTCATTGGTTGTTTACAAAATTTTGGATAAATGCAGCTAGAGCCCAAGAAAATTAAGTTTTTCACTTTCGCAAGATAGGACCCGTGTATTAGATTATTTTGTATCTGTAAATTTTCATAAATAAACTTATGTTTATAAGTTGAATTAGCAAGAATTCCTCCTACTCTTGCTGCAGCAATAATAACTAAATCGGGTTTATTTTTTTTTAAATATCTAAAAACTTTATCTTGATTGAGCAAATCTAATTTTTTTTTTTCAGAAAAAATTAACTTGGTAAAACCTTTGCTTTTTAGTTTTCTTAATACAGCAGAACCAACCATGCCCTTGTGTCCTGCAATATAAATTTTGCTTTTTTTATTAATCATTACTTAAAATATTCATCTCCTCAGTGATCATTTCATCGATCAATTTATGAATATTTATTTGGGGTTTCCAATTTAACTCTCGTCTAGCTTTCGATGCGTTTCCAAGTAAAGTATTTACGTCTAATGGTCTTATATAACTTTTATCAACAAGGATTATATCTTTTTTTATCAAAGTATCATATCCTCTCTCATTCAAACCTTTTCCTTTCCAAACAATTTTCATATTAAGCTTTTTTGATACAATATTAATAAATTGTCTTATGCTATATTGTTTTCCTGTAGCTATGACATAGTCATCTGGTTTTTTTTGTTGCAATATTTTCCACATTGCCTCCACATAATCTCTTGCATGTCCCCAGTCTCTTTTTGAGTCTAAATTGCCTAGAACTAATTTTTTTTGTATCCCCATTTTTATTCTAACAAGAGCTCTTATTATCTTTTTTGTTACAAATGTCTCACCTCTTCTTGGGCTTTCATGATTAAATAATATGCCATTAGAACCAAATATATTATAAGCTTCTCTATAATTCTTTGTAATCCAATGTGCATAAAGTTTTGCTACACCGTAAGGGCTTAGTGGATAAAAATTTGTTTTTTCATTTTGAGGTGTTTCCTGAACTTTGCCATACATTTCAGATGTTCCAGCTTGGTAAAATTTTGTTTTTTTTTCTAACCTATGAAATTTTATTGCTTCAAGTATTCGAAGAGCGCCAAGGGCATCTGCATTAGCTGTATACTCAGGTACCTCAAAAGATACGGCTACATGAGATTGGGCTGCTAAATTATATATTTCAGTTGGTTTAATCATTTCAATAATTTTTGATACAGATGTCGAGTCTGTTATATCTCCGTAATGAAGAAAAAAATTACGAGACTTTTCGCTTGGCTCTTGATAAATATGATCTACTCTTGATGTATTAATTGATGACGATCTCCTTTTAACACCGTGAACAATGTATTTTTTTTTTAATAAAAATTCTGCTAAATACGAACCATCCTGACCCGTAATACCAAATATTAAGGCTACTTTTTTTTTCATCTTTTTTCTAATATATTCTTTTTAAACATTTGTTAAGAGTTATTTTATCTTTTAAATTTTTAAATATAAGTATTAATTCCTAATCTTGATTATAATCAATTTTCCATTACTTCTTTTAATTATATAGTCTTTATTATTCAAACATTTATCTTTATCAAAATTACAATCTTGGAAATTTTTTGAAAATTCGTTAAGTTGATCGTGAATTCTAAAATGTATTTTATCAGTATAGAAAAGCATGTTTTCTTTAAAATTGGCTTTATAAAATTTATTTTCGTAAATTATCCTATCAATATTTCTTCCAAGAAAAATAAGTACAGTTAGTAAACATAAAGAAACTACTTTTAATTTAAAATTATTTTGTATTTTGTATTGTGATAGAAAAAAAGAAAGTGGTATAAAAAAAATTAGAGATATGATTATATAACCACCATATCTCAAGGAAGGATGTTGTAAAAACCACTCAAAAAAAAGTAATAAAATCAAATAATAATAGATCGAGTTATATTGAAAACTACTTTTCTTTAATTTTAATTTTCCTGACTTAAACATTAATATAAAAATAATTGATACTAATGTTAAACTTAAAAGAAAATCTGAAACCTTATTAAAAAAGTATCGGTCAATCCAGTTTGATACCCACTTAAAATTTTGAATATATATTTCAGGTTCGATTGGCGATCTATAACCAGGGCCGCCGCCCGCTTTAGACCACCATTGGTAATGGGTATTAAGTGCGCTTACTTCTGTCTTGGGAATTGACCACTCTACTGCTGTTATACAAGTTTGTTGAATTGGGTAGAGTAAACATCCTGTATTAAAAAAATAAACCAATACAACGCAAAGACCTAAAAAAATTGAAAAATAAAACAATGGGTTATTAAAAATCTTTGGTATCAAATTTTTTTTTTTGTCCAAAATAAGATAATAAATAAAAGGTATTAAAAATATTAGATATAAAACATAAAAAGACTTAATTGAAATTATAATGCCCAAAAGAATAATTAATTTTGGTAAAATGTTTCCAAAGTTTTGATAATTGCCCCTTAAAGATAATATATAAATTAAGAATAAGAATATAAGTATTTGAGCTGATCTATCTGTTCCATGTTCTGCGATTCTATAGAAAAAAATATTAATGAATATAAATGTTAAAAAATTTAGGAAAAAAAATTGATTATTTTTCTCTTTTTCAAGATGATTTTTTATATTTGAAATTAAAATAATATTGGAAAATCCCATAATCAAAATAACGCTGATATGATAAAGATAGTATTCAATATATGGAAAATAAAATAATGAATTAAGATAAAATATTGATGATGGAGTTCTAAATCCTAAATTTAAGGGTCCGATTCCTATTATCATTGGAAATTTATTTAAATAATAACTGTAAGGAAAATGGTAATATCCAAAGTCATCATGTGTTTTGAAAATTACAAAAGCTAAAAAAATTATCGAGAAAACACAAAAAATGTAAGTTATGTTTTGTTTGTTAAATACTTTATTTCTAAAGTTATATAATGAGATTATACCTACAGAAAGAATTAATATGTTATGAAGATAGCCGTGGCTTATAAAAAAATGAGTAAGATACGAATATATAATAAGAAAAAAAATTCCTACTAAACCTACAAAACCAATTTCATGATTGGATATATTTATTTTTGATAATTTAATCGCCAAAAAACCGTGTCCAATGACGGATAAAACTATTAAAAAATAGCTTAAGAAAAATATTAAATAATTGCTTACCATTAAACTATATATAATATATTGATAGGTATATTGAATATAAAAAACTTATTTGTATCGGGTGAACTATTATTGTTCTTGGTTTTTTCAGACTTATTCAGTTAAATTTATATGAGCGACCTTACTTTAATCATACCCGCTAAATACGAAAAAGAGTCTTTACCAAAAGTACTAGACGAATTAAAAAAATTTGATGTTAAAAAAAACATCATTTTAGAAAAATCAGACAAGTTAACTGTTGAAGCAATAAGAAATTATGACTGTAAAATTATTTATCAAGATTCAGTTGGTTACGGAGATGCGTTAAAAAAAGGTATTCAAACAGCAGAAACAGAACTTTTTTGTATTTTCAATGCTGACGGATCATTTAACCCCGATGAATTGAATACTATGATAAATAAAATCAAAAAAGATAAATATGATTTTGTATTTGCAACGAGGTATGAAAAAAACTGTGGCAGTGATGATGATACAATTGTCACTTATATTGGAAACTTTATTTTTTCTCTCTTGGGAAAAATCTTCTTCAAACTTGAAATAACGGATATTCTATACACTTTTGTAATGGGTAGAACCTCTTTTGCAAAAAAACTTGAATTAAAATCAAAAGATTTTTCATTTTGTGTTGAATTGCCGATAAAAGCAAAAAGGGCAAATTATAAAATTTGTACAAGTAAATCGTATGAAAGATCAAGGATTGCAGGTAAAAAAAAAGTAAATGCATTCAAAGATGGTCTAAAAATTTTACTATCAATGATTAAATTATTTTTTAGATATTAATTTTGATTTATAAAATTTAAACAACAGCATGTAACTAGCATTATAAAAAATAACTGAAGTTGTTATCAATTTTATCTGAAAAATTGTGCTACTTGGATTTAAAGTAGAAATATAAATAATTAAAAAATTAAAAAAACATATTGTTAGACTACTTAAATTATTAGAAAGTATTTGTTTAAGGTTGAATTTGTTTGTTAAAAAGAAAAAAACAAGCTGATGCAAATGTTTACTATCTGGTTTTAAAGGTGAAAATTCTCTATTTAATTTCCTTAAAATTGAAAACAAATTTTCAAAACAAGGATACCAAATCAACGAAATAAAAAAATATGGAGAAATATTAGGATTGCTAATATGGGAACTAATTATCATATAGCCTATAAAAAAACCAAGTAAGTACGCTCCACTATCTCCAAGCATTAAAATATTGAAGATGTTAAGTAATAAAAGCAGTGAAAGTATAAATATTATTAGATTAATTGACTCACCTGAAATTATTGAATTATCTATTAAATTTAATTTGTTTAACATAAGAAGAATAAGGATTGTCAAAGAAATTAATATTCCATTCAAACCGTCAATAAAGTTACTTCCATTAATTAGAATCAACAAACAGAATGCCGAAAAAAAAATTGCAAAAATTTTATAATTTAAAATGCTATCAAATAACTCAATTCTTGATGAATTTATTTTAATGTTAAAAATTTCTACGAATAGTAAAATTAAAATACATTGAACTAAAAATCTTATTTTAGGTGAGACAAGAATTTTTCTGTCAGAGAAATAACCGATTAAATAAATTGAAACTATGAAACAATTTATAAAAAGATCATTTAAAAAAAAAACTAGTGGGATAAGTATAAACAGTCCACCAGCTAGAGGTACATTTTTTTTATTAGAAAAAGATTGATGAATATCTCCAGAATAATTTAAAAATATACCTTTTTTTTTGAAAGTTAAAGACAAGAGGATTACTATCAGTAAATAAGTGTAGAAAAAAATCATACTATTTTTTTTTTAGGTAGTTCAAACTTAAACAAACTAAAAAATACATGGACTTTATCATATTAAAATTCATATAATGATTATAAACTTTATAGCCATCAATTAGCTTTTGTATTGTTGAAGATGATAGTGAATTCCTTGAATCCGTCCAGTTAGTCAAATTCTTATCATATGCATAAAATTTATAGTTTTTTCTGAATAACATTAGCCAAAAAACAAAATCTTCTTTTGTTACAAGTTCAGGAAATTTTATTTCATTCTTTAAGATAATATTTTTTTCTATAATCACTGTGGATAGACCAATGTCACAAGATTTTAAAACATCATTGACTGATAGCAAATCTCGCGCTTTCCTTTGACCAATAATTTTATTTTTTTCATTAGTGATATAATAAGATGTATGAGATATTTGGTAATTATTTTTTTTCATAAAAAATATTTGATCTTTAAGTTTGTCTTGGCTCCAAGTATCGTCAGCGTCTAAAAAAGCTATATATTTTCCATTAGATTGCTCTATACCCACATTTCGCGAGAGGCCAGCCCCTAGTCTTTTATTGTTTTTTATAAGATTAATTCTTTTATCTAATTTCGCTATTTCCTTTAAAAAATCAAAATCATTTAAATTAGTATCATCGAAAATAAGTAAAATTTCTAAATTATTATAACTTTGATTTAATACTGAAATTATTGCTCTCTTAACAAAATTACGTTTTTTATAATATGGAATTATTACACTAACTAAATCCATTTAGTTGAACTAAATATTAACTTTCTAAAAAGCTCTTAAGTTGTTTAGATCGACTTGGGTGTTTGAGCTTTCTTAATGCTTTTGCCTCAATTTGTCTTATACGTTCTCTAGTCACAGAAAATTGCAACCCGACTTCCTCTAATGTATGATCTGTGTTCATTCCTACCCCAAATCTCATTCTTAATACTCTTTCTTCTCTAGGAGTTAAAGTTGATAAAATTTTAGTTGTTGCTTCACTAAGATTAGATTTAATTGCTTGTTCTAAAGGAGCCAAAGCTTTTGTATCCTCTATAAAATCTCCTAAACTGCTATCCTCTTCATCTCCAACAGGTTTCTCAAGTGAAACTGGTTCTTTAGAAATTTTAAGAACTTTTCTCACTTTCTCTAATGGCATTCTAAGTTTTTTTGCTAACTCCTCTGGAGTCGCCTCACGACCAAACTCGCTTAAAATAAGTCTCTGCGTCCTAACTATTTTATTAATTGTTTCTATCATGTGGACTGGTATCCTTATTGTTCTAGCTTGATCTGCAATTGACCTAGTAATCGCCTGTCTAATCCACCAAGTTGCATAAGTGGAAAACTTATAACCTCTTCTGTACTCAAATTTATCAACGGCTTTCATTAAACCAATATTTCCTTCTTGTATTAAATCAAGGAATTGTAGACCTCTATTAGTGTATTTTTTTGCAATTGAAATAACCAATCTTAAGTTTGCTTCAACCATTTCTTTTTTTGCTATTCTTGACTCTTTCTCTCCCTTTTGGACTCTGCTTAACAATTTTTTAAAGTCAGTTACACTCACTCCAAGTTTATGGCTTATCTCTGTAAGTCTATTTCTTATATTTTTAAACTCTTCCTTATTTTTTTGAAAAAAAGATTTCCAGACTTGATTTGTACTTAAAAAATTTTTCAAATTTGGATTAATTTCGTTTCCAACATAAAATTTTATAAATTCCTCCCTCGAAATTTTATTATTTATAGCTAACCGCAGGAGGTTTCCTTCTAAAGAGACTATTTTTTTGTTTTCAATATAATGTTTCTGAACAAGGGTTTCTAGGACCGATGGAGATAACTGAAGTGACTTTATATTCTCTAATATTTCTGTCACTAATTTTTGATAACTCTTTTCTTTTGAGTTAGTAAACTCAGAGCTATTCAAAACACAATCTAGTTTTTCTTTTTGGTATTTAATAAGCTTAGAATAGTCCTTTGTAAGTTTATTAATTGTCTGCAAAACTTTTGGTTTAATTTCACTTTCCATAGCTGCAAGAGTAGGATTAAATTCGTCTTCCTCAGCTTCTTGGGTATTTTGCTCATTTTTTTCATCTTTAGTATTATTTTTTTCGGTCTTATTTTTTTTCTCAATATCTTTATCTTTTTTATCTTTCATCTCTTGAGATGAATTTTCTTCTTCCATATAATTCGTATCAATATCAATTATTTCTCTTACTAAAATTTCATCTTTTTGCAGCTTCTCATTCCACTCAAAAAACTGTGAAGCAGTTATCGGACTTTGAGACAAAGCGTTCAACATAACATCTTTTCCAGCCTCTATCCTTTTTGCGATAGCTATTTCTCCCTCTCTGGATAATAATTCGACTCCACCCATTTCTCTTAAATACATCCTTATAGGGTCATCGCTTTTCTCTATTGTCTTTGGCTCATCTTTGTTATTTGAGTCTCTCTTTTTAAGAGCTTTAAAATCAGATTTTTTTTCTACTAAGGAAATTTTTTCATCTAAAATGTGTAAAAATGCCTGTGCAAGATTTTCCCCAGATAAATTTCTTTTACCCAAAGATTTGTTTAATTCATCGTGAGTTATAAATCCTCTATGGACTCCTCGACCCATTAATCTTGCAAACGATTTTGTAATTATTCTTTCCACAATTATAAGTATTTGGAAGATCCTATATAATGGCTATTTTAAAAAAATCTACGAAAAATTATATTAAATTAATTAATATTTTGCTCTTTTTTAAGCCTATTAATTTCATCAAAAGTATTTTGGTTAAAATCTTCAGCAAATTTTGATTCTAATTCCTGAATTCTAAGTTCTAAATCATGTGTTTTAAGCTCATTCTTTATATCATTAAAAATTTCTACGATCTTACTTTCGTCTTTATCATTTTTGTAGACTATATGTTTGATATTTGCATATTTTTCAATTTGATCTAAAAGTTGATTGTCAACTTGTAAATCATCAAGATTTCCAGTCTTTACACATTCCAAAATTTGATCAAAAATTAATCCATTCTCTTTTTTGTAAAATTTAATATTTTCCAGTAAATCTGATCTTTGGTAAAAAAAATTTAAGTTATTTATCATTATATAGATTAAACAAAATTCTTTTATATCAATTGATGAAAAATTTTCGGTATCTTTAAATAGTTTTTTTGTTTTATCGAGTGGCTTGTTAAAACCAATAAATGATTTATTTGAATTTTTAAAAACTGTGCCTGGAGAATATTTTGCCAGACTTTCTAAGAAATATCCTAATATATATTTTTTAACCACACCATCTTTAACTGAATTTGCTATTGATCTTAATTTTTTTTCAAGAGACGCTAACGCTGAGGGAGATGAAGAATTTTCTTTTTTATAGTGCTCAAACATCAATTTATGCACTGGAATTTTATTATTTTTATAAAAATCTAAGAATTCATTTTTTCCTTTTTTTTCGACAAAGGTATCTGGATCTTCTCCGTCTGGAAGAAATAAAAAATATATTTGTTTATCTGGAAGAACACTTTTAATTGAATTTTCTGCGGCTCTTATAGCAGCTTTATATCCACTTTCGTCACCATCAAAACAAATTACAATATTGTCAAAAAACTGAGTTACCATATAAATTTGTTTATCAGTTAACGCAGTTCCTAAATTTGCAATACAATTTTTTATTTCAAATTTGCTTAAACCTATTACATCCATATAACCCTCAACCAAAAAAACTTCGTCGAACTTATGAGAAATTTTTCTTACTCTATCTAAGTTATATAAATTATTTCCTTTCCTAAAAAAATTTGTTTCTGGAGAGTTTATATATTTTGCGTATTTATTTTTTGTGTCAATTATTCTTCCACCAAAAGCCATTGGTTTACCTGATAGAGAGTTAATTGGAAAAATTATTCTATTCCTAAATCTTTCAACATATTTTTTTTTGTTTTCATCATGAAAGAATAATCCAGACTCATTTAAAATTTTCACGTCATAATTTTTGCTTAGTTTTTCGTAAATACTTGAATTAAAGTTAACAAATCCAACCTTAAATTCTTTGATAATTGAATTATCGATTTTTCTTTTTTTCAAATAATCTAAAGCAATCTTTGAATTTGGATTATTTAATAATTCATTGTGATAATAATCAGTATAGTCTGAATATATACTGGTGTATTCATTCCACTCTTTTTCTCTTTGCTCATCAACTTTAGAAAATCTATAAGGTGCCATTCCAGCTAAGTTAGCTAAAAATTTTACTGCTTCCCCAAATTTAAAGTTTTGCATTTTCATTACAAAGTCAAAAATATTTCCATGTTCTGAAGTACTAAAACAATGATAAAAACCTTTCTCATCATTTACAGTGAAAGAAGGTGTCTTTTCATTTTTAAAAGGTGATAGTCCTACAAACTCCTTTCCTCTTTTTTTTAATGACACATGTTTTGAAACAATAGTAGAAACTTTCAGTCTTATTTTAATCTCGTCAAGATACTCTTTTGGATATTTCATTATTTATTTAATAGTTCCTTTAACATTGAACCGGCTTTCGAAAAATCTATGCTATCAGAATAATTCTTTTTCAGTTCACCCATTACTTTACCCATGTCCTTAATAGTTTGAGCTCCGACTTTTGCAACAATTTCCGAACATATTTTTTTAGTTTCTTCTTCGCTTAGTTGTTTGGGTAGGTATGTTGATAGTAAGTCTATTTCTCCTTGCTCTATTTTTAACAAATCCTCTCTCTTATTTTTTTTGTAAATTTCAACTGATTCGTTTCTTTGTTTAATCATTTTTTTTAAAAGTTTTTTAATATCTTCATCATCTGTCTCTTTCTTATTTGGTCCTGATCTATTTGAAATATCCAAATCTTTTATCCCAGACAGAATTAACCTGTAAGTTGATATCTTGTTTTTATCTTTCGATTTTAGAGCAGTTTTATACTCGTCGTTAATTTTTTCTTTAATGGACATATTAATTTAATTTAGCCTAAAGATTTTTTTCTTAAAAGAAAAATTGTTTTTTTTTTTAAATTTTGTATTAGTTCAGTTGCTTAACTCGAGCTTTTATTGTATTAACCTTTAACTCATGAGTTGTAATTGAACAAAAAACAAAAAGTAAACTCAAAAAAAAAATCAAATTTTACCCCGGGTATTTTAGTTCTTGAAAATAAATCAATTTTTAATGGAATTGGTATTGGTTATGAAGGTACTGCTACAGGAGAAGTTTGTTTTAATACTTCAATAACCGGTTACCAAGAAATAATTTCAGATCCCTCTTATGCGGGACAAATTATTAATTTTACCTTTCCCCACATTGGAAATGTTGGAACCAATAAGCAAGATAATGAATCTGAAAAAGTCTGGACTAGAGGTGTGATTTTCAATTCAGAAATAACTAATCCCTCAAACTATAGATCACTCATTGAGTTAGATTTGTGGCTTAAAAAAAATAAAATTGTTGGTTTAACTGGTTTAGACACTAGAAGCTTAACAAATTTTATAAGAGATAAAGGCGCGCCAAAAGGAACTATTTCTCACAAAAAAAATGGCGTTTTCCCATTAAAAAAACTTATTAATACAACTCTTAAATGGCCGGGTCTGAACGGACTAGATTTGGCAAAGACTGTGTCTACTAAAAATAAATTTACATGGAAAGGGCTTAAGACATGGACAAAAGAGGACGGTTTTAAAAAGATTAAAAAAAAGAAATTTAAAGTAGTTGCAATTGATTATGGTATTAAAACAAACATTTTAAGATATTTTTCAAATTTTTATTGTGATGTAATAGTTGTGCCGTGTGATGCTTCAGCTGAATACATCATGACACTTAAACCAAGTGGAATTTTTTTGTCAAACGGCCCTGGTGATCCTGCGGCGACAGGCAAATATGCAATTAAAATTATTAAAAATCTTATAAAAGAAGGTTTACCAATTTTTGGGATTTGTCTTGGGCATCAATTATTAGCTCTTGCTCTAGGTGGTAAAACAAAAAAAATGAAACTTGGACATAGGGGCGCGAACCATCCTGTTAAAAATCTTAAAGATAATAAAGTTGAAATAACTAGTCAAAATCATGGATTTGAGGTGACCAAAAATAATTTGCCATCTAAAATTGAAATCACACACAGATCTTTATTTGATAATAGTATTGAGGGTATCAAGTTAAAAAATAAACCAGTTTTTTCAGTACAGTACCACCCTGAGTCAAACCCTGGACCTCAAGACAGTCACTATTTATTTAATAACTTTATTATGGAAGTAAAAAAATATGCCAAAAAGAAAAGACATTAAAAAAATTTTGGTAATTGGTGCTGGTCCAATCATTATAGGTCAAGCATGTGAGTTCGATTACTCTGGAACTCAAGCATGTAAAGCACTTAAAGATGAAGGCTATAAAGTTGTTTTAGTCAATTCAAATCCTGCAACAATAATGACAGATCCTGAAGTTGCAGATCAAACATACATTGAACCAATATCCATAGAAGTCCTCGAAGAAATTATCAAGAAAGAAAAACCTAATGCTATTCTACCGACAATGGGTGGTCAAACAGCATTGAATCTAGCGTTGAAAGCAGAAAAAAATGGATTGTTAAAAAAATATAAAATTGAGTTAATTGGAGCAAATTCTAAAGCAATTGCTAATGCAGAGGATAGAAAAAGATTTAGAAAAAATATGTCAGACATTGGTATTGATCTTCCAAAATCTGAGATACTAAATAATTTTAAAAATGCATCAAAGTGTTTAAAAAAAATTGGATTACCAGCGATCATAAGACCTTCATTTACCTTGGGTGGACTTGGGGGTGGAATAGCAAGAACAAAGAAAGACTTTTTTAAGATTGTAAAAGGTGGACTTCACGAGTCTCCTCAAAACCAAGTGCTCGTAGAAGAATGCCTTGATGGTTGGAAAGAATTTGAAATGGAGGTCGTTAGAGATAAAAATGACAATTGTATAATAGTTTGTTCAATTGAAAATATAGATCCAATGGGAATACATACGGGTGACTCCGTTACAATAGCTCCTGCGTTAACACTAACAGATAAGGAATATCAAGTTATGAGAAACGCTTCGATCGCATGTTTAAGAAAAATTGGTGTTGAAACTGGAGGTTCAAATGTTCAGTTCGCAATTAATCCAAAAAATGGAAGAATGGTAATTATTGAGATGAACCCTCGAGTGTCTCGATCATCTGCTTTAGCATCAAAGGCAACTGGTTTTCCGATTGCTAAAGTTGCGGCAAAACTTGCTGTTGGATACACTTTAGATGAACTTCAAAATGAAATTACAAAAGTTACTCCAGCGTCATTTGAACCAACTATAGATTATGTAGTCACGAAAATACCAAGATTTACTTTTGAAAAGTTTCAAGATACTAAAGCAATTTTAGGTACCTCAATGAGATCTGTTGGGGAAGCAATGGCTATAGGCAGAAATTTCAAAGAGTCATTTCAAAAAGCACTTGTGTCTCTTGAGATAGGTTTGAGCGGACTTGATGATATTTTTAATTATTCAAAAAAGGAAATAATTAAAAAATTAAGAGAGAATATACCTAACAAATTGTTACTGATTGCGGAGGCTTTTAGAAAGAAAGTTTCTTTAGATAAAATTTATAAGTTATCAAAAGTTGATCCTTGGTTTTTAAATCAAATTAAAGAAATAGTAGATGACGAAAATAAAATTAAGGTTAATGGTTTACCAAAAAGCTATATAGAATTTAATAGAGTCAAATCATGTGGATTTTCGGATAAAAGGTTATCTAAACTTACAAAATTAAAGGAAGAAGTTGTAAAAAGAAAAAGGAAAGTTTTGAGAGTGGTTCCGGTTTTCAAAAAAGTTGATACATGTGCTGCGGAATTTAAATCATTTACTCCATATATGTATTCGACATACCAAAGAAATTTTGCTCTAAACTCTGAATGTGAAGCTGATCCAAGTAATAAAAAAAAGGTCATTATATTAGGTGGAGGCCCCAACAGAATTGGGCAAGGTATTGAATTTGACTATTGTTGTTGTCAAGCTAGTTTTTCACTTAAAGATGCAGGATATGAAACAATAATGATAAACTGTAATCCCGAGACAGTTTCTACCGATTATGACACAAGCGATAGACTTTATTTTGAGCCTTTAATAGATGAATATGTGGAAAATATAATTTTAAAAGAAAAATCAAAAGGTAATCTATTAGGTATAATTGCACAATTTGGAGGACAGACTCCTATTAAACTCGCAAAATTTCTTGATGAAAATAAGTTGCCAATTCTCGGAACTCAATATTCATCAATTGATCTCGCAGAAGATAGAGACAGATTTAGAGATTTATTGATTAAATTAAATTTAAAACAAGCAGAAAGTGGAATTGCTAAAAGTTTTAACTCTGCAGTTAAAATAGCTCGTAAAATTGGTCTTCCAGTAGTCGTACGTCCCTCTTATGTCTTGGGTGGGAGAGCTATGGAAATTGTTCACGATGAGGATCAATTAAAAAAGTTTATTAAACAGGCTTTTGATGCGTCTGAAAATAATCCAATTTTAATTGATAAGTTTATTGATAATGCAATGGAAGTTGATGTTGATGCGATTGCAGATGGAAAAGATGTTTACGTTGCAGGTATTATGCAACATATAGAAGAAGCAGGAATACATTCTGGAGACTCTGCTTGCTGTTTGCCGCCAGTATCAATTAAAGAGAACGTATTAAAAGAGATAAAGGTTCAAACAAGAAAACTAGCTTTGTCAATGGGAGTCAAAGGTTTTCTAAACATTCAATTTGCTATTAAAAAAGATCAAATTTTTGTTATAGAGGTGAACCCTCGGGCAAGCAGAACTGTGCCATTTGTCTCAAAAGCTAACGGAATTCCATTAGCAAAGATTGCATCAAGAATAATGGCGGGTGAAAAACTTTCAAAATACAATTTAAAATATAAAAAAAACAAAAGATACGCTGTGAAAGAAGCTGTCTTTCCATTTAATAAGTTTCCAGATAGTGATGTCTTACTTGGTCCTGAAATGAAATCAACTGGTGAAGTTATGGGCTTTGATGAAGATTTTGGTATGGCAGTAGCAAAGAGTCAAATCGCTGCATCTAATTCTCTACCGGTTGGGGGTATGGCATTTCTATCTGTAAAAGACTCGCATAAACAAGAAATCATAGGGGTAGCACAAAGACTAAAAAAATTCGGTTTTACAATTTCAGCTACGAAGGGAACTTCAAAAGTTTTAAATAATAATGGTATAAAATGCAAAACGATTAATAAGGTAAGTAGTGGTCGACCACATATCGTTGATATTTTAAATTCGAAAAAAATTTCTTTGGTAATTAATACCGGAGGTGGAAACAGTGAACATAGAATTAATGATGCAAAAGCTTTAAGAAGAGGGGCATTAGCAAACAAAATCCCCTATTGCACAAACATGTCAACTGCTTATTCTTTTTTAGAAGCTATTAAGTCTCTGAAAACTCAAAAGTTAGGCGTTAAATCTATTCAGGATATCTAATCGACTTTCCAGTCAGTTTTAAAAGTTACGTAATTCACTTGTAGGCATCTTCTCTCTTTACGAATTTCTTTTTTTTCCATGCCATGCCATGTGCCTGGGCCACTAGTGAAAAAATAACCATAATTATCTTTATAAGGCATTGTCTTTACTTTTTTCAGCTCGTTATTATAAAAGTCAGTCCCTAAGTCTTCACTTTCATTTGTTTTATTTACAAATAACAAACACGACATTAATTTTTCTTCAATATCACAATGAGGTTTTAACCAAAAACCTTTCCTATCACATATGACTTCAACTCTTACATAAGAATTTGACAAATCTTTTCCAACAAGTTTTGAAACTTTTTCATGAGTTTCCTTGCTCTGAAGCTCTTTAATCAATTTCATTAAGTTTGGGAATTCATTTGAATTATCTTTTGTTATAAAACATCTAAACTTAAGTGCCTTTCCGCCATGAGATAACCCTTTTCTAAATTCTGGAGCTCCACCATCAATAGCTCTTGTCCCATCATAATTCAAATCATGTTCAATAGGATTTGCAATATCGGCTTTGACTATTTCGTTAATTTGTTCCTCAGTAAGAGGTTTGTCTAATTCCCAATGCAAAAATGGATCGTCAAACTTCTTTGATTTATTTTGTAAAGAATTTAAAAATGACATTACAATTTCTGTTTTATTAAATTTGCAATTCTATTAGTTTCATCAAGTTTCTCATATTTCCATATATCTAAACTATTTTCTAAATTCTTTATAATATTTAATTTACTAAACAAGTCCCTAAATTGCCTAAACCTGTGGTCGTCCCTTTTTGGTGGTATTTGAGCTACATATATTGGTTTTCCAGTTAAAGCAGCTTCAGAAATCATTGACGTCGAGTCGCAAGTAATTACTAAAAATTTAGCAATCGATAGGCCGCTTAAATAAGCTTTTTTGTCAACATTTTGAATAACAAGATTTTCACTTCCAAAGAATTTATTCGCGTAACTAATGGCGTCAGCTGGAGTTCTCATGGAGGGAATAATAATAATTTGAAGATTATTTTTTTCTGCTAAATTTTTAATATTTTCAAAAATTTTACTCAAGTTTTTTTTATCATAATTATAATATTTATTGGGACCTCCTAAAACTAGAAGTATTTGTTGTTTGTTTTTATTAATTTTTTCAACTAAGTAATTACGATTTTTTTCAATTTCTGCTAAAGTAAGATAGTGTAAAGCACCTTTGGAGCTAATAATGTTTTCGCCCTTTATTCCATCATGCTCAGGTACAATCACATAATCAAAATTTGATAATGAAACTTTAGGATTCTGAATATGAATATTCACAATTTTTTTAGTTGAATTCTTTTTTAAGTATAGAGAAGGTATGACGCTTTTTCTTCCACAAGAAATAATCAAATCAATTTCTGGTACTTTGAATTTTTTAAAAAATAAATTTGAAATAGGAGTTATTTTTGGGGGAAAAAGTTTTGCAAACATGTTTATTTCAACTTTTTGGTGAGTGTAATCAATGTCTAATGCTTTAGCCAAACCCTCGACTTGACTTATCATGCCATGCATTCCCTCTGTTAATAATAACCCTTTTAATTTGGACATAAATTACTATATAGCTTTGATATGAATCAAAATCCAACTAAACACACAAAAGTGTTAATAATTGGGTCTGGCCCAGCCGGATATACAGCTGCAGTTTATGCTGCAAGAGCTATGTTAAATCCAATTTTAGTTCAT
Source organism: uncultured Pelagibacteraceae bacterium (assembly GCA_902597055.1). GTDB lineage: Bacteria > Pseudomonadota > Alphaproteobacteria > Pelagibacterales > Pelagibacteraceae > Pelagibacter. The sequence goes on from CACJWG010000003.1 coordinate 37,379, forward strand.
GGAATGGAACCTGGTGGACAGTTAACTACAACCACTGATGTAGAAAATTATCCCGGATTTGCAAAAGTAATTCAAGGACCTTGGCTAATGGACCAAATGAAAGATCAAGCTAAAGCTGTTGGAACTGAAATGATCGAAGATCATATCTCATCTGTTAATTTTAAGTCTAAGCCTTTTGAAGCTGTGGGTGAAAGTGGTAAAAAATATACTGCAGACTCAATTATCATTTCTACAGGCGCTCAGGCAAGATGGCTAAACCTTGAATCTGAAAAAAAATTTAGGGGTTTTGGGGTTTCTGCATGTGCTACATGTGACGGTTTCTTTTTTAAAGAAAAAACTGTTGCAGTAGTTGGTGGTGGAAATGCTGCTGTTGAAGAAGCAATGTTTCTCACAAAATTTGCTTCAAAGGTAAAACTAATACATAGAAGAGATAAGTTACGAGCAGAAAAAATGCTGCAAAAAAAGCTTATGGATAATAAAAAAATTGAGATTATTTGGGATTCTGTCGTTGAGGAAATTATTGGAGATGATGATCCTAAAAATGTTAAAGGTTTAAAAATCAAGAATGTAAAGAATAACAAAACAAGTGATTTGAAAATCGATGGACTATTTATTGCGATTGGCCATGATCCTGCAACTCAACTGTTTAAAGATCAATTAAAAATGGATAAGGAAGGCTATTTGATTACAAAGCCAGACTCCACAGAAACAAACGTTCCAGGAATATTTGCTGCAGGCGATGTGAAAGACAAAATTTTTAGACAAGCTGTTACAGCGGCAGGTATGGGGTGTATGGCTGCATTAGAAGCTGAGAAATACCTGGCAGGTTAAACATTATTTTAGACTTTCACAAAAAGATTTTATTCTTTTCATTGCTATCTCAAGCTTCTCCATTGAAGTTGCATACGAAATTCTAAAAAAACCCTCTAGCCCAAAAGCTGATCCTTGGACAACTGCTACATCGTTATTTTCTAATAATGACTGAACAAACTCTGTATCGTTGGTTATTTTTTTTCCACTTTTATCTTTTTTACCTATCAATCCTGTACAGTTTGGAAAAACGTAAAAAGCACCCTCTGGTTTCAAACAACTAATTCCTTCAATAGCATTTAAAGAGTTTACAACAAAATCTCTTCTTTCCTGGAAAGCTTTTGCTCTAACTGGGATAAAGTCTTGTTTTCCATTTAGGGCCTCAACAGCTGCTGCTTGACTTATAGATGAGGGATTGGTTGTAGACTGAGATTGTATCTTGGCTATAGCTTTAATAATATCTTTATCGCCGGCTGCATAACCTATTCTCCAACCAGTCATTGCGTATGATTTGCTAACACCATTCATGGTAATAACTTTATTTTTAATTTCAGGTATTTGAGCAATTGTAAAAAATTTAAAATTATCGTAAGTTATATGTTCGTATATATCATCACTAAGAATATTCACATGCGGATTTCTTTTTAAGACCTGCGATAAATTTTTAATCTCTTGCTCTGAATAACAAGCTCCTGTTGGATTAGATGGTGAATTGAGAATAAGCCATTTAGTATTATTGGTGATTTTCGCCTCTAAATCTTTTGCACTTAACTTAAAACCCTGTTCCTCGGAACACTCTATAACAATGGGATTGGCTCCTGCCAATAAAACAATATCTGGGTACGACACCCAATATGGTGCAGGAATAATTACCTCATCACCTTTGTTTAAGGTCGCCATCATTAAATTGTAAATTACGTGCTTACCTCCTGCTCCGACAGTTATTTGATCTATTGTATAATTAAGATTATTTTCTCTTTTAAATTTTTTAACAATTGCCTCTTTTAAATCTTTGGTTCCATCCACAGCTGTATATTTTGTATCGCCAGCTTGAATAGCATCAATTGCAGCTTTTTTAATATTGTCTGGGGTATCAAAATCTGGCTCTCCAGCGCCTAAACCTATTACATCTTTTCCTGCAGCTTTTAATTCCTTGGCTTTTTGAGTAACGGCGATAGTTGGAGAAGGTTTTATTCTTTTTAAGCTATCCGATATAATGCTCATTGAAATATAATTTTATTTTATTACTTTGTTTAATATATGCAAAATACATATCAAGATTTAATTACCGATTTAGAGGGAAAAAAACCACAAATCAGTGGAAAACTTGAGGGAGGTAAGAAGTTTAAAATAATTTCAAATTTTACACCCGCGGGTGATCAACCAGAAGCAATTAAAAAACTGGTCTCTGGGGCTAATAAAGAACAATTTAATCAAGTTTTATTGGGGGTTACAGGATCAGGTAAAACTTTCACAATGGCAAAAGTTATTGAAGCTACGAATAGACCAGCTTTAATATTAGCTCCAAACAAAACATTAGCTGCTCAACTTTACGGCGAAATGAAAACTTTTTTTCCTGAAAATGCTGTGGAGTATTTTGTTTCATATTATGACTACTATACTCCTGAAGCATACGTACCAAGGTCAGATACATATATAGAAAAAGAAGCTTCAATAAATGAACAGATTGATAGAATGCGTCACTCAGCAACAAGATCTTTACTAGAAAGAGATGACGTACTTATTGTTGCGAGTGTGTCGTGTATTTATGGATTAGGTTCTGTTGAAGCTTACAGTAAAATGACACTGACACTCCAAAAAAATTATGAATATAACAGGGAACAAATTATTAAGTCTTTTGTTGCTTTACAATACAAAAGGAATGATCAAAACTTTTATAGAGGCACTTTTAGAGTAAGAGGTGAAAATCTTGAAATTTTTCCTTCACATCTAGAAGATAGAGCTTGGAGAATAAGTCTCTTTGGAAATAAACTTGAACAAATAGAAGAGTTTGATCCGTTGACCGGTGATAAAGTCAGAGATTTAAACTTAATAAAAGTTTATGCAAACAGTCACTACATTACACCAAAGCCTACTGTAGAGCAGGCAGTGATAAATATCCGAAAAGAATTAGAACTTACTCTTAAAAAACACAAATCTGAAAATAAGTTATTAGAGGCACAAAGATTAGAAGAGAGAACAAAGTTTGACTTAGAAATGATAGAGGCTACTGGATCTTGTGCGGGAATTGAGAACTATTCGAGATTTTTATCTGGTAGAAAACCGGGTGAACCTCCACCGACTCTATTCGAGTACTTTCCAGATAATGCAATTATATTTGTTGACGAGTCTCATGTAACAGTTCCTCAATTAAATGGAATGTATAAAGGAGATAGATCAAGAAAAAGTACTCTTGCTGAATATGGATTCAGATTACCTTCATGTATGGATAATAGGCCATTAAAATTTGAAGAATGGGATTTAATGAGAACACAAACCATCTTTGTTTCGGCAACCCCAGGACCGTGGGAACTAGAGCAGACAAAAGGCAAATATATAGACCAAGTTATTAGACCCACTGGATTAATTGATCCAGAGGTAGAAGTAAGACCAGCAAAAAATCAGGTAGATGATTTAATGCACGAATGTAAAAAAGTTGTTGAAAAGAATTATAGAGTTCTAGTTACTACTTTAACAAAAAAAATGGCAGAGGATTTGACTGAGTATCTTCATGAGAACGGAATTAAAGTTAGGTATCTTCATTCAGATATTGACACACTTGAGAGGATAGAAATTATGCGGGATCTTCGTATGGGTGTTTTTGATGTTTTAGTTGGAATTAACTTATTAAGAGAAGGGCTTGATATACCTGAATGTGCATTGGTTGGTATTTTAGATGCAGATAAAGAAGGGTTTCTAAGATCTGAAACATCTCTAATTCAAACAATTGGAAGGGCTGCAAGAAATGTCGAAGGGAAAGTAATCTTATACGCAGATAAAGAAACAAAAAGTATTAAAAAAGCAATACTGGAAACAAAAAGAAGGAGGGAAATTCAATTAGATTATAACAAAAAAAATAAAATTGATGCTAAATCAATTAAAAAAGAAATAAGCGATATTTTAGAAAGTGTTTACGAAAAAGATTACGTAAAAATTAGTGAGGGATCAAATATAGGTGGTAATTTAAAAAAACACTTGAAGGGTTTAAATAAAAAAATGAAAGACGCTGCATCTAACTTAGAGTTTGAGGAAGCGGCTAAATTAAGAGATGAAATTAGAAAATTGGAAAGTACTGAACTTGAAATTACTTTAAATCCAAAAATAAGACAATATGATGTGAAAAATAAGCTTTATCCTAAAGGCAGATCCACACTGGGAATGCCAGGAACTAAGGTAACTAAAAAAAGAGATAAAAAGTGGAAGCACAAAAAATAATAATTACTGGGGGAGCAACTAGAATTGGTGCTGCAATCGCTAGGAGTTTATCTGGAATTAATAAAGATATAGTCATTCATTATAATAAATCAAAATCGAAAGCTGAAAATTTAAAAAAAGAGCTAATAAAAACAGGATCAAATGTTTATCTTATTAAGGGTGATTTAGGAAAAGAAAAAGATTTAAATAAGATAGTAAAATTTGCAAAATCGAAACTTAAATACTTTGATTGTTTAATAAATAATGCATCAATTTTTGAGAACGATAAACTAGAAAATTTCAATTCAAGTAGTTGGGAAAAACATTTATCTATTAACCTTAAAGCTCCAGCAATATTATCGAGAGAATTTGGAAAAAATATAAAAGGAAAAAATAACAACATAATAAACATAATTGATCAAAGAGTTTTTAAACTTACCCCGTTTTTTTTTTCATATACTTTAAGTAAAACAGGTCTTTATACTTTGACTAAAACTAGTGCCATGAGTCTTGCGCCTCGTGTAAGAGTAAATGGAATAGCACCTGGACCAACGATTCAAAATAAAAGACAATCAAAAGGTCACTTTAGAAGGCAATATCTCTCAACTCTTTTAAAAAAACAAGTAGACGTGGAAGAAATATGTAGTGCTGTTGACTTTTTTATTAAAAATAGATCTATTACTGGGCAAGTAATTGCAATTGATAGTGGTCAAAGCTTAAACTGGCAAACACCAGATGTGTTGAAAGGTAAGGAATGAAAAAAAGTAATTTGAAGATCGTAAAGATAAATAAATCAAAAAAGCTTTTTAACTACGAAAAAAAAGTTCTTATTAAAGAATTGTTGCTAGATCTTAAAATTGGATATTTCGATTTTGAAAAAGAAAAAAAACAAAAAGTAAAGTTTTCACTTGAAATTGATTATGTAGACAAAAAACCATCAAGTGACAAAGACATCAAATCAATCGTTAATTACGCGAAAATTGTAAAATTAATTAAAAAACTTGTCAAAAAAAAACATTACAATTTTCTTGAAACATTGGCAGAAGATGTTTTTGATGAACTTTTTAAAGACAAAAGAATTGATAAAATAAGCCTTCAAATTGAAAAATTAGAAATAATGAGAGATTGCTCTTCTGTTGGGATACAAATCTCAAAAAAAAGAAGCTATGATTAGTTCTGAAATTGGAAAAGAAATTATAAAGAAAGAGTTGCCTTTAATTCCAAAGCTTCCAGGTGTTTATAAAATGCTGAGTGATAAAGATCAAATTCTTTATGTTGGTAAAGCAAAAAACCTTCCTAACAGACTCAAAAGTTATGTATCGGAAAAAAATCATATTATTAGAACTGAGAGAATGCTATCTCAAACACGAAGAATTGAGATTACAACTACCTCAAATGAAAGTGAGGCACTACTTCTTGAAGCTAATCTTATTAAAAAACATAAGCCAAAGTTTAATATCTTACTAAGAGATGATAAATCTTTTCCATTTATTTTTATCGGCAATAAAGACAAGTGGTCTCAAATAAAAAGACATAGAGGTAAAAAAACTAAGGAAGGTTTTTATTTTGGTCCTTTTGCATCTGCTGGATCTGCTAACTGGACTATAAAAATGATCCAAAAAATATTCCATCTTAGAGTTTGTGATGACACTGTTTTTAAAAATAGAGAACGACCTTGTATACTATATCAGATCAAAAGATGCTCGGGTCCTTGTGTTGGTTATATTGATGAAAGTGAATACAAGAGAACAGTTGATGATGCTATTGAATTTGTCTCTGGTAAATCAAGAAAGATACAAAAAAATTTATCCGATCAAATGGAAAAAGCTAGCGAGAGTCTTGATTTTGAGAAAGCAGGAATTCTCAGAGATAGAATAAAATCTCTTAACATAATTCAATCATCTCAAAGGATAAATGAAGCAAACTTAGTTGAAGCCGATGTTATTGCGGCATATAAAGAGTCTGGACAAACTTGTATACAAGTTTTCTTTTACAGATCTAAACAAAATTGGGGTAATCAAGCTTTTTTTCCAAAACATGATCCTGATGAAAATTTAGGCAATATTTTAAATTCTTTTGTTTCACAATTTTATGAAAATAAAAGTGTCCCATCCTCTATTATTATATCCCAAGAAATTAAAGAGAAAATTTTGATAGAACAGACGCTTTCACAAAAAGAGAGTAAACAAGTGAATATTTCAGTGGCCAAAAAAGGTTCTAAGTTAAAAGTAATTAATCAGGCAATTAAAAATGCAAAAGATAGTTTAAATAGAAAGCTTCATGAAACTCAAAATAACAGGGAGCTATTTGAGTCGGTTGTCGCGAAATTTAATTTAGAAACAAATATTAATCTTATTGAAGTTTACGACAATAGTCATATTCAAGGAACAAATAGTGTTGGAGCATTAATTTCTTATGGGGATGAGGGATTTATTAAAAAAAGATATAGGAAATTTAATATAAAGATGAAGAAAAATGAACAAGACGATTATGGTATGATGAAAGAAGTACTTACAAGAAGATTTAAAAGAGCAGTGCAAGAAAAAGAAGGTCATCTTTCATTTCCTGATCTTATTTTTGTTGATGGAGGAAAAGGTCAATATTCAGTGGCAAGAGAGACATTAAATGAACTTGGACTTCATGATATTCCATTAATTGCGATTGCTAAAGGGAAGTTTAGAAATAGTGGAAATGAAACTTTTTTTCATAATGGAAAAGAATATAAGTTTTCAAAAAATGACCCTACTCTATTTTTTCTTCAAAGAATAAGGGATGAGTCCCACAGGTTTGCGATTAGCGCTCACAGAGCTCGAAGAAAAAAAGGTATAAGTAAATCTTTATTGGATCAAATAGAAGGTATAGGATCAATTAGAAAAAGAGCTTTGCTTAACCATTTTGGTTCAGCAAGAGCGGTGGAGTCTGCTAGTTTGGATGAGATTAAGTCAGTGGAAGGAGTTGAGGAAAAAGTTGCAAAAAAGATATATAATTTTTTCCACGAATGAAAATAAAATTTCCTAATTACCTAACGATTGGACGAATTATAATAGTCCCAGTTTTTGTTTTAACATATTACCTACCCGGATTTTACGGAGATATAATTCCATTTATTTTATTTGTTATTGCATCTTTTACTGATTTTTTGGATGGCCTTCTTGCAAGATTGTACAAAGAGGAGTCTAAACTTGGAGAACTCTTAGATCCTATAGCAGATAAAATTATTGTGGCAACAGCACTTATTTTACTCGTAATGGATGGAACAATAAAGAATTATGAGGTAATTGCAGCAATAATTATTTTAACTCGTGAAATTTTAATTTCAGGCCTGAGAGAATTTTTAGCAAAAGGACAAGTGAATTTACCAGTATCAGGATTGGCTAAATTAAAAACTTTCTTACAGATGTTTTCAATATCATTACTTTTAACTGGTGAAACTGGAAATAAAATAATTAATTTTCAAGACTACAACGCACAAACTATTGGTATTATATTGTTATGGCTTTCAGCTTTTATCACCTTGTATACAGCTTATGATTATCTGAGAAAAGGCATTGATCACGCAATATCAGAAGACAACAAATAATTAAGCTGCAATTTTTTTTCTAACGAAAGATTGATAACTATCTGATAAATCCATTATTGTTTTGCAAACTTTATAAGAATAATTTGATATTTTCGAAACAGGTGTTACCTCTGCTGCAGTTCCTGTTAAGAAGCATCCTACAAAATCCTTTAATTCGTTAGGTGAGATTTTTCTCTCAATAACTTTGATATTTTTAGATTTTGCAATTTCAATCACGGTTCTTCTAGTAATTCCATCTAAGAATGAGTCTGGTACTGGAGTATGTAGTTCCCCTTTAGAATCCTTGAAAAAAATATTTGCACCAGTTGCCTCTGCAACATTTCCCTCGTGATCTAACATTAGAGAATCTGTGTAGCCTTGTCTCTCTGCCTCGTGTTTTGACAAAGTGCAAATCATGTAAAGTCCTGAAGCTTTTGTATCCCATGGTATTGAATCAGGAGAAGGTCTTCTCCAATTTGATATATTTAACTTAATACCTTCAGTTTTAAGTTTAGGATCAAAATAAGATCCCCACTCCCAAGTCGCAATAGCCACATGAATTTTTGTTTGTTGAGCCGAGATTGCCATCATCTCACTTCCTCTCCAAGCTACAGGTCTTACATAGCCATTTTTTACATTTTGAGCTGATACAATTTTTTTTGTTGCAATATTTATGTCGCTCTCAGAATAAGGAATTTCAAAACCCATTCTTTTTGCTGAATAAAAAAATCTTGAAGTATGTTCCTCAAGTTTAAAGATATTTCCGTCATAAACTCTTTCACCTTCAAATACACAACTTCCATAATGCAAACCATGACTTAAAACATGTAGCTTTACATCAGACCAATCAACTAAGTCTGAATTGTACCATATTTTACCGTCTCTTTTATCGTAAGGAATCATATTAAAAAGATTTATTTATAAAAAATATATTCCTATATATAATATGTCAATATAACTTACCAATTATGAAAAATCTTCTTTACCTAAAAGATGAACAATTAAAAGGTTTTATTGAAAAAATCTTTGTTGGTTACAGGGAAACATTTAACGATTCAAAAAAAGTACTTAAAAAATACAATTTAGGAACTGCTCATCATAAAGCTCTGCATTTGATATCATTTTATGATGGGATAACTATTACTCAATTACTTAACAAGCTAAATGTAACAAAACAAAGTTTAAATAGAGTCATTAATGATTTAAAAAAATTAAATTATCTAGAATTTAAAAAGGATACTAAGGACACAAGAGTAAAACATATTTTTTTAAATGATAAAGGTAAGAAAATATTTGATGAAATTTTTTTATCCCAAAAAAAAAGGATTTATAAAGCATTACTTAACTCAAGTTCAAAAGAAGTGATTAATTTTGAATTAGTTTTAAAGAGAATAATTGATGGAAAGCTTTAAATCACATATTTTAGTAATTGATGATGATGAGGGAATAAGATCATTGCTTAAACAATTTTTAAATGAAAACGGTTATCTAGTAAATACTGCATCTAACGCATCAGAGGCTCAAGAAAAAATTTCAATTATTAAATTTGATCTTTTAGTCTTGGATATAATGATGCCTGGTAAAAGTGGTTTAGAATTTATTTCTGAAAATAAAAATAATTTAAATGTGCCAATCATTTTACTCACAGCCAAAGGAGAGGCAAGTGAAAGAGTTGAAGGATTGGAAACAGGTGCAGATGATTATTTGCCCAAACCTTTTGAACCTAAGGAGCTTTTATTAAGAATAAATAATATCTTAAAGAAAACGAAAAAAATTAATCTTAAACACGTCCTTGAGTTTGGCTCAATCAGAATAGATTTAAATAAGTTGATGATAACCAATCAAAATAGTAATTTCAAAATTAATAATACTGAAAAAATAATTTTAGAAAAAATGATAAATAATCCTGGTAAAGTATTTTCAAGAATTGATATTGGCAATTTAATTAAAATCGATAAAGAAAGATCAATTGATGTAATTATTACTAGGCTCAGAAAAAAAATTGAGACAAATCCAAAAAATCCAAAATACTTACAAACAATTAGAGGTTCGGGCTATGTTCTCTGGGTTGAATAGTTATATTAAAAGTTTGCTTCCAAAGAGGCTTTTTTATAGAGCGTTATTAATAGTTGCTACACCCATAATAATATTACAGGTAATCATATCAATTGTATTTTTCGATAGTCTTTGGATAAAAACTAATAAAGGAATGACTAGGGCTTTAGTAGGAGAAATAAAATTTTTTATAAATGCCTATGAAAATGAAGAATACGAAAAAGATTATTTAATTAAATTATTCAAAGAGCATCACAATTTCAATGTAAAGTTTCAGACATTTGGAGATCTTCCGGAAACAAACATGGAAAGATGGTTTAGTCCCATGGATAGAACTCTGAGAAGAGAATTGAAAAATAAATTTAATAATTATTGGTTTGATACAACTAAGTATAAAGAATTAATTGAGTTGAAGATTGAATATCTTAATGGTTATTTTGAATTTTTAATTCCAAAGAATAGAGTCACTAATACATCGGCCAGATTATTTGCACTATGGATAACGTTCCCAGCATTTTTGTTAATTACAATCGCTCTAATCTTCTTAAAAAATCAAACTCGTCCAATAATTAATTTAGCAAAAGCATCAGAAAAATTTGGCAGAGGCGAAGATGTTGAAGAGTTCAGACCTTCGGGTGCTTTGGAAATAAGACAAGCTGGTTTTGAGTTTGAGAGAATGAGAAAAAGAATATTGAGACACTTAAACCAAAGATCTGAAATGCTTTCAGGTATAAGCCATGACTTGAGAACACCGCTGACTAGAATTAAACTTCAACTTGCTTTAATAAAAGACAAAAAGATTTCACGTAAATTATCTGAAGATGTGGAGGAGATGGAAAAAATGTTAAATGAATACCTTCAATTTACTAGCTCTACATCATCTGAAAAAACTGAACTTTTTGATATTTCAAAATTACTAAATCATTCAATTATGAAATATGAGAACAAGAACATCTCCTCAAATATAGAGGAAAAGATTTTTTTTAATGGAAGAAAAAGTTTAATAAATAGATGCATAGATAACTTAATTAATAATTCCCTTAAATACTCAAATAAAGTTTTGGTAAATTTAAAAAAGATTCATAAAAGCTTGGTAATTACTGTTGATGACGACGGTCCTGGAATAGCTGAGAGTGAATATGAAAATGTTTTTAAACCGTTTTACAAAATTAATAAGGGAAGAGGTGATTCTAAGTCTAGTGTTGGCTTGGGTCTATCAATCTCATCAGATGTAGTGAGATCCCACGGGGGTAGTATTACATTGGATAAATCTAGTCTTGGCGGACTAAGGGTTAAGATCTCTTTACCTTTTTAATTTTTTTTGACTTTAAAGCTTTGATTTCTTTTTCTAATTTTTCTAAACGTTTCTTTAGTACCTCAGTTTCCTCTTTGGTAGAAATCTTCATCCTCAAAACAATCTCGTCCCTTTGAGATTTTACAATATTAACGATTTCTTCGCTTAAATCTTTATAAGATATAATTCCTTGTTCAAATAATTTTGCAAATTTTTCAATGATAAATTTAGACTTTGACATATTTTTTTTTTTTACGATAGTATATCTTATATTTCATTTTTATAATGTTTGTAAATAATCTAGATCCTGTCGCATTTGAATTTTTATCCTTTCAAATAAGGTGGTATTCATTAGCATATATTTTTGGTTTTTTAATAGGTTGGTTTTATATCAAAAATTTCTTAATTAAAGATTTGAGGGAAAAAACTTTAGTCGACGATTTTATCTCTTATCTAATTTTAGGAGTAATTATTGGTGGAAGGCTAGGCTATGTAATTTTTTACAATTTTTTTTATTATTTAAGTCATCCTTTTGAAATATTTTTTATTTGGCAAGGTGGTATGTCTTTCCACGGTGGCCTGCTAGGTGTTTGCTTAACCACTTATATATTTACTCAAAAATATAACTTAAACTTTTTTAGATATACAGATTTTGTATCCCTTGCAGCACCGATAGGAATTTTTTTAGGTAGGGTTGCAAATTTTATAAATTCTGAACTTTACGGCAGAGAAACTGATTTTATTTTTTCAGTTAATTTTAATAAGGTAGATAATCTTTTTAGACATCCTTCGCAATTATACGAAAGTTTTTTTGAAGGTATTGTTTTGTTCATAATTCTAAATTTCCTTTGGAAAAAATTTTCAGAAGTTCCTGGAGTAATATCGTCACTATTTTTAATTTTTTATTCTCTTTTTAGATTTATAATTGAGTTTACAAGGGAGCCAGATGCTCATCTGGGTATCTTAATGAATATTTTTACATACGGGCAAATGTTATCAATTGCATTTTTTATATCTGGAGTAATACTTTTTAAATTAGTAAAAAAATGATCGCTAAGGCTCAATCATTAGATAATTTTATTGATAAATCTCTTTATGAAAAAAATAAAGGTTATTATCAAAGAAAAATGGAATTTGGTGGAAGAGGAGATTTTATTACCTCTCCAGGAATTTCAAAACTTTTTTCTGAAATGATTGCTATTTGGGTTGTATCGTTTTGGGAAAATTTAAATAAACCAGAAAAAATCAATTTAGTAGAATTGGGTGCAGGAAATGGGGAACTCATAGAAGTCTTAATTAATACATTAAATAAATTAGAAATTGTAAAAGATAAATTCAAATTTTTTATTTTTGAAAAAAGTGCGTCTCTTAAAAAATTACAAAAAAAAAAATTTTCAAAAAGTGTTAAGTGGTTGGATAATTTTGATAAATTACCTAATTCTCCAACTATATTTTTGGCTAATGAATTTTTTGATGCTTTGCCAATAAAGCAGTTTATTAAAATAAATGAGGAATGGCATGAAAATTTTGTATTATTAAATAAAAGTGGAAAATTCTCTCTTGAGAAGAAAAAAGTTACTAAAAAAAAGATGGAGAAAATTTTTAATCAAGGGATCGACGAAAATCAAAATTTTATAGAATTTTCACCTTTAATGGTCAAATATCTAAAAAGTATTTGTAAAAAAATCAAATCTTCTGCAGGGGGTATTTTATTAATTGATTATGGTACCTCTGACAAAAAAATGTACGATAGTTTACAAGGGATTAAAAATCACAAAAAAGTAAATATTTTTGATGACTACCAAAATATTGATATAACTCATCATGTAAATTTTAACTTTATTAAACAAATTGTTAATTTAAATGGATTAAAAGTTGGTGGTATTACAAATCAAGGAAATTTTTTAAAAAACATGGGAATAGATTTAAGAGCTGAAATAGTATCGAAAAAAATGAGTTTCCTAAAAAAAACAGATCTTTACACAAGAATAAGAAGGCTAACACACAAAGATGAGATGGGTGAATTATTTAAAGTAATGTTTGTAACCAAGAAGGACAATAATTTTAAGACTGGGTTTAATGACATTAAAATCTAAAAAATTAGTAAAGTTTAAAAATATTTCACATGGTTTTTTTGGAAAAAAAGGAGGAGTATCAAATGGAATTTATAGTGCCTTAAATTGTGGACCCGGTTCTAATGATAAAATTTCTAATGTTAAAAAAAATTTAAAAATTGTCTCGAAAAAAATTAAAGTTTCTCCAAAAAACCTAATATTGCTTAAACAAACACATAGTAATAAGTGTCACTTTATCTTGAAAAGACCCTCAAAAAAACTTGTTGGAGATGGATTGATTACAACAAAAAAAAATTTAGCTTTAGGTATTTTAACTGCTGATTGTGCACCAGTTCTTATTTATGACAAAAAATTGCCAATGATTGCAGCTATCCATGTTGGTTGGAAGGGCGCTTTTAAAAACATTCTAAAAAAGTGTATAAAATTTATGATTAAAAAAGGCTCTAAAAACCAAAATATATCTGCAGTCATAGGTCCATCAATATTTAGGGAAAACTATGAGGTAAAGAGGAATTTTATGAAAAAATTTTTAAACCTTAATAGTCGAAATCGTAAATTTTTTTACTTTAAAAAAAGTAGAATCTTTTTTAATTTAAAAGAATTTATCAAATCTCAGTTAAAATCATTAAAGATTAATAATATAGATATAATTAACAAAGATACTTTCAAAAATAGGACTGAATTCTTTAGTGCAAGGAGAGCTTTAAAAAATAAAGAGAATGATTATGGTAGAAATATATCTATAATTATGCTTAAATAACTTTTTCTAAAAAATGAAACTTCTCACAGGAAACAGCAATAAAAATCTCAGTTCAAAAATTGCAAAATATTTAAAAGAAAAACTTGTAAATTCTAATATAAGAAAGTTTAAAGACGGTGAAATTTATGTAGAGATAAACGAAAATATAAGAGGTAATAATATTTTTTTCATTCAGTCAGTTTCTTCCCCAGCAAATGACAATTTAATGGAAATGTTACTTTGTATAGATGCTCTTAAAAGATCATCTGCTAAAAATATTACAGCAGTAATTCCTTATTTTGGTTACGCAAGACAAGATAGAAAAGTAGTTCCTAGAACTTCTATTTCTGCAAAACTAGTTTCAAATTTAATTACAAAAGCAGGAGCAGATAGAGTTGTTACTGTAGATTTGCACGCTGGTCAAATTCAAGGTTTTTTTGATATTCCGGTAGATAACCTTTTTACAACACCGTTATTTGCAAGACATATTAAGAAAAAAATTAAAAGTAAAAATATAATTTGTGTTGCGCCTGACGTCGGAGGAGTTGAGCGAACAAGAGCTCTGGGAAGAAATTTAAATGTAGGACTTGCAATTATTGACAAGAGAAGACCAAAGCCTGGCCAATCTCAAGTCATGAATGTAATTGGAGATGTAAAAGGAAAAACTTGCATAATAAATGATGACATAATTGACTCTGGTGGAACAATTATAAATGCTGCTAAGGCTCTTAAACAAAGAGGTGCAAAAGACGTTTATGTTTATATTACTCACGGAGTTTTAAGTGGAGATGCTGTGAAAGCTATTAAAAATTCTCCAATCAAAAAACTTGTTATTACAGACACAATTAATAATGAGAATAAAGTAAGATCCGCCAAAAATATTGAAATTTTGTCAATTTCTAACTTAATGGGTGAAGCAATTAGAAGGATATCAAATTCTACATCTGTTTCATTTTTGTTTAAATAATTTACTTGTTTTATTAACTAACTTGAGTTAAAACGCTTTTTCTTTATGAATACGATTGATGCGAGTTTAAGAAATACTAAAACTTCTGGTGAAGTAAATAAACTAAGGTCAGAAGGTAATGTTCCTGGTATAGTCTATGGTGGAAAATCTGAAACTCAAAAAATATCTATATCAAAAAAATTATTGAAAAATTTAATTGAGAAAGAGAACTTTTTATCAAGTATATTAAATTTAAAAATTGACGGTAAAGATGAAAATGTTTTACCTAAAGAAATTTCTTACGATATCTTAACTGACGATCCAATTCATATTGACTTTTTAAGAATTGTAAAAGGTTCAAGTGTAATAATTGAAATACCAGTAAATTTTATCAATACAGAAAAATCTCCTGGTTTGAAAAGAGGTGGTGTATTAAATATAGTTCGTAGGAAAGTAGAATTAAAATGTCCATCTGAAAACATTCCAAATGAACTGGTTGTTGATTTAGATGGAGTTGATATAGGACATTCTTTTAAAATTTCTTCAATTAAACTTCCTGAAAATGTTGAACCAACTATTCGTGGTAGAGACTTTGTGATCGCAACTGTGGCAGCACCAACAGTTATTAAAGAACCAGAAAAACCAGCAGAGACAGAAGAAGGAGCAGAAGGTGCGGAAGCAGCTGCTGCAACTGGTGAAGGAGCTGCAGAAACTGGTGATGCAAAAGATGCTAAAGGGGCTGAGGGTGAGAAAAAAGAAGCTGATAAAAAAGAGGACCCAAAAAAAGGTCAGCCAGAAAAAAAATAATTTACAATTGAAGAATTTAATTAAATAATGTTACTATTTGTTGGCCTAGGAAATCCTACACCGAATTCTGAAAATAATAGACACAACATCGGTTTTAAAATTATTGACGCAATAAATAATAAATTTAAGTTATCAAAACAAAAACCAAAATTTAAAGGACTTCTCACAACCGGAAACATCAATAATAAAAAAGTTTATGCAATAAAGCCTCTAACCTTTATGAATAATTCAGGAATATGTATCAGAGAATTAATGGAGTACTTTAAAATTGATGCAGAGGATGTAATTGTTTTCCATGATGATTTAGATATTGATTTTGGGAAAGTTAAAGCAAAGTTTGGGGGCTCAGATGCAGGACATAATGGTATTGCCTCAATTGATAAGTTTATAGGAAAAGAATATTCAAGAGTTCGAATTGGTATTGGCAAACCAAAAAATAACATAGCAGTAAATGACCACGTCCTGAAAGATTTTGATGAAGATGAGAAAACAGAACTTGAATCAATAAAAGAAAATATCACAGATAATTTATCAATTCTCATTGAAAAAAAACTGGACTTATTTTCAAGTACCGTAAACAATAAATAATTAAATGGGTTTTAAATGCGGTATCGTAGGTTTGCCTAATGTTGGAAAATCAACTTTATTTAACGCATTAACAAATTCTACCAAAGCACTTTCTGGAAATTTTCCTTTTTGCACAATCGAACCTAATGTTGGCATGGTGCCTGTTGTAGACTCAAGGCTCGATAAACTTGTTCAGATTTCAAAATCCAAAAAAAAAATTTATACAAGTATTACTTTTGTGGACATCGCAGGACTTGTAAAGGGAGCCTCGAAAGGTGAAGGTTTAGGAAATAAATTTTTATCCCATATAAGAGAAGTTGATGCGATTATACATCTTTTAAGATGTTTCGACTCCACTGATATTCAAAACGTTAATCCTAACGTTAATCCAATTAGAGATTTAGAAATTATAGAGACTGAAATGAAATTAGCAGATTTAGAGTCAATTCAAAAAAGAATTGATAAAAAAAATAAAAAAAATTTAAATGAAAAAGAATTTGAATTACTTAATCAAGCATTAGAATTAATTAATAATGATAAGCCAATTGATAACTTAAAGCAGAATTTTGATAAAAATGAGATATCCTCTTCTGGTCTTCTCTCATTAAAACCAAAGTTATACGTATGCAATGTTGATGAAGACAGTATACAAAATGGTAATAAATATACTGAACAAGTAAAAAAATCTGTAAATATGGAAAATGTTTTAATTATATCAGCTGATATCGAAAACCAAATTAATCAACTAAATAATGATGAAAAAGAAAATTTTATGAAAGTTATGGGAATTAAAACGACAGGTTTAAATAACCTCATTAATAAAGGTTATAAATTGTTAGAATTAAATACTTTTTTTACGTCAGGCCCTGAAGAAAGTAGAGCTTGGACAATTGAAAAAAATAGTTTAGCGCCCACTGCTGCAGGAAAAATTCATACAGATTTTGAAAAAGGTTTTATTAGAGCAGAAACTATTTCGTATGATGATTTTTTAGATAATGATGGTTGGGTCAATTCTAAAAATAATGGTAAAATGAGGTTAGAGGGAAAGGATTATATTGTAAAAGACGGTGATATTTTAAACATTCGTTTCAACTCTTGACCATATTTTTTTCATACTAAAATAGACTAGCACGGTAAGTATGATCAAATAAACAATTGCCCTAAATCCTGTTTTGTGCCTTTGCTCTAAATGAGGTTCTGCAGTCCACATAAGAAAGCTTGTAACATCTTTTGCCATTTGTTCTTCAGTAGCATTTGTCCCGTCAGAATATTCTACAAGACCATCAGAAAGTTGTTTAGGCATCTTGATTTTGTTTCCGTACATGTATTTGTTGTAATAAACCCCATCATCTAGTTTT
Source organism: uncultured Pelagibacteraceae bacterium (assembly GCA_902597055.1). GTDB lineage: Bacteria > Pseudomonadota > Alphaproteobacteria > Pelagibacterales > Pelagibacteraceae > Pelagibacter. The sequence continues at coordinate 55,003 of CACJWG010000003.1, forward strand.
ATATTTTCTGGTGGGTCCACATAGCCTAGTAAAACTGAGTATATATAATCTGCGCCGCCTGCTCTTGCCTTCACTAAAACAGACATATCTGGTGGATAAGCACCTCCATTAGCTGATTTAGCTTCCTCTTCATTACTGTATGGCATTACAAATTTATCAGAAAGTTTCGCCGGTCTTGTAAACATTTCACCATCTTGATTTGGCCCATCAGTAATTTCAAAACTTGCGGCAATTGCCTTTGCTTCTTTTACAGAAAATTCTGGCCCACCTTTTTCAGACAAGTTTCTATATGAAACATACTTTAATGAGTGACAAGAAGCACAGACTTCATTGTAAACTTGATAACCTCTTTGAAGTGAAGCTCTATCGAATTTACCGAATGGACCTTTAAAAGACCAATCAGTTGTCAATAATTTACTTGTGTTTTCTGCAGATATTGAATTTGCAAAATTTGTATTCAAAATTAAAAGGAAAAAAAGAATTTTAAATATTCTTTGCACTATAACTTCTCTTTTCTTACATCCGTATTTTTTGCCATTGCAAGATCTGCCGATCCTCCTAAAACTGGACTAGTAATACTTAGAGGTAAAGGCGTTGTTTTTTCAATTTTACCCAAAATTGGAAGTATCAATAAAAAGTGTAAAAAGTAATATGCAGTAGCTACTCTTGCAATTAATAAATATAATCCCTCTGCTGGCATTGCCCCTACATAACCTAATATTAAAACATCGATTACAAGTATCCAGTAAAATTGTTTGTATAACGGTCTAAATACTGCTGATCTTACTTTTGAAGTGTCTAACCATGGTAATGCCGCTAGAATAAATATCGCTGATAACATTGCAACAACTCCTAAAAGCTTATCAGGAATTGATCTTAGAATTGCGTAAAATGGCAACAAATACCACTCTGGTACAATATGAGCTGGGGTTACTAACGGGTTCGCTTCTATATAATTGTCTGCATGTCCAAGAATGTTTGGAGAGTAAAATACAAAGAAGGCAAATACAATCATAAATAAAAGTAATGCAAATAAATCTTTTATTACAATGTATGGATGGAAAGGCACAGTATCTTTAGAGGGCTTTTGAATATCTATACCTACAGGATTATTATTACCTGGAACATGAAGTGCCCAAATGTGTAAAACAACTAAACCCAAAATCAAAAATGGTATAAGATAGTGTAATGTAAAAAATCTTGTTAATGTTGGGTTGTCCACTGAGTAACCACCCCATAACCATGTAGTTATACTTTCACCAACTAAAGGAATAGCACTAAACAGATTAGTAATAACTGTAGCACCCCAAAAACTCATTTGTCCCCAAGGTAATACATAACCCATAAACGCTGCGGCCATCATTAATAAATAAATCATAATTCCCAAAATCCATATAATCTCTCTTGGGGCTTTATAAGACCCGTAAAACAAAGATCTAAATATGTGAATGTAAACTGCTAGGAAAAACATTGAAGCTCCGTTTGCATGAATATATCTTATGAGCCATCCATAGTTCACGTCTCTCATAATGTGTTCAACACTACTAAAAGCTAAGTCTGCATGAGCTATGTAATGCATAGCCAAAACAAGACCTGTTATAATTTGAGTAATTAAACAAAATGTTAAAATACCCCCAAACGTCCACCAATAGTTTAAATTTTTAGGTGTCGGGTAATCTGTTAAGTGATTTGCTAGTGTAAGCAAAGGTAATCTATCATTAAACCATTTTCCAAATTTTGATGATGGTGTGTAATTGTGATCGCTCATTTTAACCTATCTTAATCGTGTTACTGTTTACAAATTCGTACTTTGGAATTTCTAAATTGGTTGGGGCTGGACCTTTTCTTATTCTTCCAGATGTATCATAATGTGAACCATGACATGGGCAAAACCAGCCGCCATATTCACCTTTGTCACCAAGTGGCACACATCCTAAATGAGTACAAACACCTAACATAACTAACCACTCTGGATTTTTTGCTCTGTCCTCATCTTTCTCAGGATGTTTTAAATCAGAAATGTTTACATTTCTTGCTTCGTTAATTTCATTTTCTGTTCTTCTTTTTATAAATACAGGTTTGCCTCTCCACAAAACAGTAACTGACTGGCCTGGCTGCAAACTACTTACATCTACTTCTGTGCTGGCTAGAGCCTTAACCGAGGCATCTGGATTCATTTGATCAATTAAAGGCCACGCCGCAGCTCCCGCACCAACTGCTCCTACAGCAGCTGTAGCTGTAAAAATAAAGTCTCTTCTATTAGGTTTTTTTTTGTCTGACATTAATACTTAATTTATTTATTATATGATTTCATATAATATAAAAGTGGAATTTTTCTATAGCAAGAATGACACAGAATAAGACAAAATTAACAGCTAAAATTGCTCTCTATCAGCCTGACATTCCTCAAAATACTGCATCCATAATAAGAACTTGCTCATGTTTGGGTGTAAAATTGGAGATTATTGAACCATGTGGCTTCACTTTTCATGACAAGCGTTTTAGAAGAGTGGTAATGGACTATTTAGATGAAAAAATGATTAAAATTTACGAGAATTCAGATCAATTTTTTGAAGAAAAGAAAAACTCAAGAGTGGTACTGATGACTACCAAAGCTAAAGATTCGTTAAAATCATTTAAAATAAAAAAAAATGATACTTTTTTATTTGGTAGGGAAAGTGCAGGTGTACCAAAGAACATTCATCATGAAGTAGACAAAAGAATAAAAATACCTCTTCTTAAAAAAAAAAGATCATTAAACTTATCGACCACTGTATCTATGGTGGTGTCGAAATTAATATTATAATCAAATTAATCTATGGAAGAAAATATTAGAAAAAAGTTAGCGCGAAATTGGTTTTTAACAATTCAAGAATTGATTTGTCACGAAATTGAGAATATTGAAAATGGATCCTCTTATTTTAAAACGAAGGCGTGGTCTAGAAGCGAAACAAAAGATGAAGGAGGTGGAAAATCAAAGCTTCTTAAAAACGGAAAAGTTTTTGAGAAAGTAGGTGTAAATTTTTCTGAAGTATACGGAAATTTTTCAAATGAATTTAAAAAAAAAATACCTAGATTTAACAATAGTAAAGATTTTTGGGCATCAGGAATATCAATTGTTATGCATATGAAAAATCCTTATATCCCAGCAATGCATTTTAATACGAGATATATAATTACAGATCATGGGTGGTTTGGTGGAGGGATGGATTTTACTCCGTGCTTTAAAGACTCAGCGCTAGAAAAAATTGTTGAGAAGAAATTAAAAATGATGTGCAATAAACATGGCAAAAATTATTACAAAAAATATAAAAAATGGTGTGATGATTATTTTTATTTACATCATAGAAATGAACCGAGAGGGATTGGAGGAATATTTTTTGATTATAAGAAGGAAAATTGGGACAGAGATTTTGCTTTTGTAAGAGACGTAGGTATAGTTTTTTCATATTTATTTAAAGAAATAATTGCAAAGAAATTTAAAAAAAGATGGAAAAAAAAGGACAAACTAATTCAAAATAAAAAAAGGGGTAGGTACGTTGAATTTAATTTGCTACATGATAGAGGTACAAAATTTGGATTGCAAACTGGAGGAAATGTAGAAGCCATTTTGATGTCTTTACCTCCTACAGCTAATTGGGAATAAATTAATTTATGAAAGAGCCGATAACAGTTAATGGACTAACTAAACTTAAAGAAGAATTAGTTTTTTTAAAAGAGAAAAAAAGGCCAGAAATAGTATCTGCTATTTCGGAAGCTAGGTCACATGGCGATTTAAAAGAAAATGCTGAATATCATGCAGCTAAAGAACAACAGTCACATAACGAAGGTCGTATTCAGCAGATTGAGGATATTATTGCAAGGGCAAATGTTATTGACGTAACTAAAATCGAAAATATTGGAAAGGTAATATTTGGTTCAACTGTTTACCTAAAAGATTTAGATTCTAATGAAAAATTAACATATAAAATTGTTGGCAAAGATGAAGCTGATCTTAAAAAAAACCTAATTTTTTTTCAATCACCAATAGGAAAAGGGTTAATAGGAAAAAATAAAAACGATTTAGTTGAAATAAAAACTCCTTCTGGTGAAAAAAATTTTGAAATTGAAGATGTCAAATATCTTTAATTAAGAACAATTTTCTTAATTTCTTCTTTAGAGATTTTAAAATCATTATCAACCCAAAGTGTCTCTAGTTCTTTAAGTTTTTTTCCCATTTTTTTTCCAGGTTTGTAATCAAAATTTTTAATTAAAAAATCTGCATTATAAGGAAATTTTGGCAAATCAGTTTTTTTAGTAATTTTAATCAGATCATTAAGTGCTTTCTCGTTTTTGTGAAAAATTAATAATTGCAAAGTTATAAGATCTAAAAGACTTTCTTTTTCACCAAAATATATTCTTTTTTTCAACTCTCTATCAAAAAAACTTTTCTCTAAACTCATTTGATAATTATCATGAATATAAAGAAGTCTCTGTTTATCTTGGTTAGAAAAATTGAACTTATAAAGTAAATAATTAATACTATTTAAATCTTTGATCATCATAGCACTTAACAATACAATGAAATTCTTGTTTAATTGTATATCCTCAATAAGTAGTTTGTTTTTGTCAGTTAAAAATGAAGTATTATTTAAACTTGGGAAAACAAGTTCAAGAATTTCTTTTGAAAAATCATCCTTTTTAAGATTTATGAACCCTTTGGAAAAAATGATCTTTTTTAATTCATCTATTAATCTTTCTTTAGAGATTTTAAGCAAGCCGTCTAAATTTTGTTTGATAATTTTTTTTATTTTTGGCTCGTGGTCTTTTTTTGAATAGTTTAAGAAAAATCTTATATATCTGAGTATTCTAAGGTAATCTTCTTTGATACGTTTTGACGGATCTCCAATAAACGTGACACAACCATTTTCTAAATCTTTTCTTCCATTAAAAGGATCAAACACCTCACCATAAATGTTTGAGTATATTGAGTTAAAAGTAAAGTCCCTTCTCTCCGCATCTTCTCTCCAATCTTTTGAAAATAATACTTTCGCGTGCCTTCCATCGGTAGATATGTCCTTCCTTAAAGATGTAATTTCAAATTTCTTGTCATCAATAATTGCAGTTATTGTCCCATGATTTTTTCCGGTTTCATAAAAGGAAATATTATTTTTCTTTAACGATAGTATTACTTCGTCAGGATTTATGTTTGTTGCCAAATCAATATCATCCACAAGCTCATAGCAAAAAATCTTCCTAACACATCCTCCTACATAATAAACATCACTTTCATCTGAAAAAGACTTAATTGCATCAAATATTTTTTTTACTGGAAAATTTTTCTGAATATCCAATGTATTCTTTTTAAATAAATCGTTTTTACTGTGGTTAAAAAAGTTATTAATTAATTTAAACATAACTGGCTGGGGCGCTAGGATTCGAACCTAGGAATGGCGGTACCAAAAACCGCTGCCTTACCACTTGGCTACGCCCCAAAATTAAATTCTTATAACACAACTAATCGAAAATTATATAGTTTTAGACATTACAGACCAATATTTTTTGTATTTATTGGTGAATAATTTAGACGCATTTAGTAAGTTTTTTTTAGACTTACAATAGGCAACAAAGCTAGAACCAGACCCTGTCATTCTTACAAATTCTATCTCTTTTAAGCTTTTCAAAAAAAATAGTGGTTTGCTAATATTTCTAAATTTTTTTAATACAATTGGCTCCAAATCATTCTTTTTATTATTTAATTTAAGCAAATTTTTTTTATTTGAAGGTATTTTCTTTGAAAAATTTTTAAATTTTGAAAAAATATGTTTTGTAGAACATCCAATTTTTGGTTTAAATATAAGCAAATGATAACTCAATCCTTTTTTTAATGATTGAATTGAATTGTTTGAGTTCAAAAAAATTGGACCTTTATATAACCCTATTTTTACGTCATTACCTACCATCTCACAAACCTCCAAAATTCTTTTTTTATTTAAAATTATAATTTTTCTTTTTAAAAAAAAATTTAGAATTGAGGCAGCATTCATAGAACCCCCTCCCATACCTGACTTTTGAGGAATATTTTTTGTAACTTTGATATAGTATTTTTTTTTAATTAGTCCTTTCTGGTCTAAAATTTTAAGTAAAGTAGAAATAGAATTTTTTTTACTTATTCCTTTAGAGAATTTTCCATCAAATTTTATAAAATGTTTTTTACGATTAATTGTCGATATTTCTATTCTATCATGTAGGTCAATAAAGCTAAAAAGAGACTGGATTCTATGAAATTTTTTTTTTTTTGAAACTATGTTTAAAAAAAGATTAATTTTTGCAAAAGACTTTATTACTTTTCTGTGCATGTGAAATTTAGGTTTTTTCTATACCATAAATAATCTTTTTTTTAACATCAACTTTCATTTCATCGTCTGTTTCATCTAAATTTAATACATTGTTCCAAAAATATCTTGCTTGTATTTTTCTATTTAACATCCAAAGTATGTCCCCGTAATGATCATTCACTATCGGATCATATGGCATTAATTCCACAGCTTTCTTCAAATATTTTTCTGCATTCTCAAAATCGTTTATTAAATAATATCCCCATCCTAAAGAGTCTGTTATATAAGGATCATTCTTTCTTAAATCATATGCTTCTTTTAACATTTCCATCGAAAGTTCAATTTTATAGTTTCTCTCCAACCAACTATATGCAAGGTAATTTAATACGTAAGGATTCTCTCGAGTAATATTTAAAGATTCTAATAAATCTTTGTCAGCAGTTTGGTAATCTCCAATCCTTTCAAAGCTGCCTCCCCGCCTATATAAAATATCAGCATAAGCTTTTGATCTGTTGTCTAACAAGTCTAATAATTTAGAGTAAATTTTTATCGCCTCATCATATTTTTCAAAACTTTTGTAAATTCCACCCATGTCATACAAAATTTTTATATTATTAGTTCTTAATCCATCAAATTTTTTTTCTAAAAAATTGAGTGCTGCTACTTCATTTTCTTGTTTCTTGATAATTGAAGATTTTTTTTTATTTTTATACCAACTAAAAATAAGATCTTCCTCTGAAATAAAATTCAAAGCTTTTAAAGCTAAGTCGAATTTCTTATTAATTATGTAATTTTCAGCTAATAAACTATTATTAAAATTAAATTCAGGGTTCAAATAATTTGATAAATGAATATAAAAATTTGACTTTTTAAAAAGTTCTTGTGAAGAATATAAATTAGAAATCAAAAACAAGAATTCAGATATAATATGATGTTCATTTTTACATGAGAACGCTGAAGTAATTTTGTCGTATCTTTTGTTTTCAATCCACTGTTTTGCTTGAGCAATTAAAATGCTGCTATTCGTATAATCAATTTTATTTTGTAACTCGTTTATTTTATTGAAATCTTTGATTTGAGCTAAATAATTAATGTAAAAAAAAATATACCTTGAAAAATCTTCAGTATCTTTAATTACAAGCTCTTCAAATAAAAGGTCTGTGTTCTCTTTGCCTAAGTAACAAGACTGAAAAATCTTTTTTATTTTATCTATTTCACCGAACTGGACATCTTCGTTTTTGTCCATCTTTTTAAATATGATTGTATCTAGATAGTCTTTTAATGTCTCTTTAATGATAATCTCAAGAGTATCAAGCGGAACTTCATCCATTTTCTCCAAGGTTAACATCGCATTTGAAAAATCTTTTTTGTTTATCGAATTTAGAGCTAACAGTACTTTTGCCTCAAAAAAATTTGTTTCGTTAGCTTTTAATTGAATAGCTTTATTAAAAGCGATATCAATTTTATTGTTTAGAACTAATGAGATAAGATAGTTTTCCAAATAACTCTCATGAGTTTTAACAAGACTTTTCGTGTTATTTAAATATTTTAACGAATCTTTATCGTCTTGATTATTAATGGATATTATTGCTGAAAAATAATTTGATAAATACTTGTGGTTGAATTCAATATTTTCAGTTGTTTTAGCGTAGGAAAAAGTTTGATATAAAAAAATTATTAAAAAAAAACAAATTTTTTTCATACTTAAAGAATATGATTTTTTTTTTTAAATAAAAGAAATAAAATGCAAAAATACGACTTTATTAAATCTACTTTTGACTTCTCAAATGCTCCTATTAAAAGATTTGTTAAAATCGAAAAAAAGGAGGATTTACTTAAAAAACTTAAGGACGAAATCTCTAATATTGAAAATTGCACTCTAAAAAATAATTCAAAAAATTTAGTTTTTGCTGATGGTGATCATGACAGTAGTATTATGTTGATAGGTGAAGGCCCTGGTCAAAAAGAAGATGAACAGGGAAAACCTTTTGTGGGCGACGCAGGCTTACTTTTGAATAAAATGTTAGCTGCAATAAATATTAAACGAAATAAAGTTTATGTAACAAATATAGTAAATTACAGACCACCTGAAAATAGAAAACCTAATGAAGTTGAGATTAATACTTATGCTCCTTTTATAAAAAAACATATTTCAATTATAAACCCCAAGTTAATAATATTATTGGGAAGCACTGCTATGGAGGCTTTTTTCGGAAATAAGGAGAAAATTTCTAAATCAAGAGGATTTTGGAAAGAACTAATTGTTAATAACAAAACTTATTTAACTATGGTTACCTTCCACCCTGCTTATTTGTTAAGACAGCCAGATCAAAAAAAATTTTCTTGGGCAGATTTAAAAGAAATAAGAAATAAAATTGAAGAATTGAAAATTGGAATATAAATCTCAAAAAAGTGTAGCTGGGGTAGATGAGGTCGGTAGAGGTAGTCTTATTGGGCCTGTATATGCAGCGGCAGTAGTTTTTAAAAAAGGTTTTGATAAAAAGAGAGTAAAAGACTCAAAAAAATTATCTCCTAAGGAGAGAGAATTTTTGGAAAATTACATAAAAAAAAATTCTTATTGGGCTATTGGGACTGCTTCAAAAAAAGAAATTGAAAAAATTAATATTTTAAATGCATCTCTTTTGGCGATGAAAAGATCAATTTTAAAATTAAAATTCAAACCACAAATAGTAAAAGTTGATGGAAATAAAAAACCTAATATTAATAACTTAAATATAAAATCAGTTGTTAGAGGTGACCAGAAAATTCCTGAAATTTCTGCAGCGTCTATTTTAGCAAAAGTCTCAAGAGACCGATTGATTAGAAAGATGTCAAAAAAATTTAAAGCTTATTTGTGGGATAAAAATGTTGGCTATGGGACTAGAGATCATCTTTCAGCAATTAAAAAATTTGGGATTACAAAACATCATAGAAAAACATTCAAACCAATACACAATATATTGAGTCCTAAATAATCGAAGGCACAATTAATCAAAATTAATTCAATCATGAGTTGACCTGGACTCCGACCTAGAGTCTAATTGTTTCTTTTAAAATGAGAGAGTTAGATTTAAAAAACAAAATTATTAACGGAGACAGTCTTAAAGAATTGAAAAGAATTCCAGATGAGACTTTCGATTTAGTTTTTGCAGATCCGCCTTACAACCTTCAACTAAAAAATAAACTAACTAGACCAGATAGATCAAAAGTTAATGCAGTAAATGATAAATGGGATCAATTTGAAAGTTTTAAGAAGTATGACGAATTCACATATGCGTGGTTAAGTGAGTGTAAAAGAATTTTAAAAAAGAATGGAGCAATCTGGGTTATAGGAAGTTATCATAATATATTTAGAGTTGGTACAGCTATTCAAAATTTAGGGTTTTGGATTTTAAATGATGTAATTTGGAACAAAAAAAATCCAATGCCAAATTTTAGAGGGACAAGATTTACTAATGCTCATGAAACTTTAATTTGGGCTTCAAAATCAGAGAATTCAAAATATACTTTTAATTATCAATCATTAAAATGTTTGAATGATGATTTACAAATGAGATCTAATTGGGATTTGCCCATTTGCAATGGAACAGAACGTTTAAAAAAAAATGGAAAGAAGGTTCATTCTACACAAAAACCAGAAGCTTTACTTCATAGAATTTTATTAGCAACTTCAAATAAAGATGATTTAATTCTTGATCCATTTTTGGGATCAGGCACAACTGCAACGGTTGCAAAAAAATTGAGTAGAAATTATTACGGTATAGAAAAAGAAAAATCCTATTTCAAAGCTGCCGAACAAAGATTGAAGAATACAAAACCAATAGAAGATCATTATTTAGATACACTCAAAAACAATAAATCCAAACCAAGAATACCTTTTGGTTCACTGGTTGAATTGGGAATAATTAAGCCTGGCACTATTATTTTTGATAATAAAAAGAAAATCAGTGCAAAAATTATGGTTGATGGGAGTATCAAACATGCTCAAACTGAAGGTTCAATTCATAAGGTTGCAGCTACAATTTTAGGAGCAGAAAGCTGCAATGGATGGACTTATTGGCATTGCGAATTAGGAAATACTTTCGTGCCAATAGATAATTTAAGACAAAAATTCTTGTCAAAAAGTTACCTATAAATTTTTCCTAAATAACTTTCTAAAAACTTTTTATTTTTTACTAATTTTTTTAAAAAAATATTTCTAAGATATACAGTTAAAGGATTTGATAGATGAAAAGCAAACTGATTCAATTTTGATCTATTATTTACCATTTTTGTTTTATTAACCCTATTTTTAAAAAAGTTAGCATTGGAATTATTTTCTATACTAGCAAATAGTTCATGTGCGCCCTCTATAGACTGAGATGCACCTTGAGCAAATGATGGTGGGAAAGCAAAAAAAGCATCTCCTATTAAATAAATGTTCTTATTTTTTACTTCAAAAAAATTATCACTAACAAACACGGGAAATATTTTTAATTCTTTAAGATTATTAAAAAATTCTTTGTTCTCTTGAGGAATATTTTCCAAAATTTTTTGTATAAATAATTTATCATTAAACAATGAGTAATTTTTCTGTTCGTCTGCTGAAAGTTTATATTTCATTATAGCTATTAAGTTTAAATCTCCACCTGGAGAAATAGGATAAATTACATGATGAAAATCAGAGCCCAAAAATAACAAAATATTCTTTTTATCAATTATATTTGAATTTGCCGGTATCTTTCCCCTTATAGCTAAAGTATTATTATATTTTGGTTGAACTTGTTTATTTGAAACAAGATTTCTACTTTTTGAAAAAACCCCTTCAGAAATAATTAGATTATCAAATTCGTGAGTTTCTTTATTTTCAAAAGTAAGTTTTATTTTTTCTTGCTCTTGATCAATTTTCGATACACTATAATTTGTTTTGATCAAATCCTCTAAATCTTTTTTAAGAAAATTGATCAAAGTAGATCTTTTCAAAGTAGTATACTTGCAATCATTTGAGTTAAATTCAGATATATCTAGTTCACATATTTTATCTTCATCTTTTTTTGAATAAAAATTTATTTTTTCTGGATTAAATTTTTCGTTTTTTTCTAATTTGTTAAATCCAATTTCATTTAAAAGTTTGACACTGTTTGTAGATAATTGTACGCCGTACCCCTCATCTAGATTAAGAGAGTTTTTTTTATCAAAAATTGATACTTGATATTTAGGGTTTTTTTTAAAAAGATTAGCTATATATAATCCTGATATCCCTGCTCCGATAATTCCAATTTTTTTCATACATTACTTGAAGCTACTCTAAATAATTTTTTTGTAAAAGATGGTATTACTTCACTTACTATTTTTTTTTGGTTTAAAATTAAGCCTTTATTTGTTGATTTAATTTTATTTTTATTAATTACAATATTCATATCTATATTAGATATCTTAATTTTTGTTTTTACTTTTGGTGAAGAGTTAAATTTTGACTTATCTATTTCGTTCATCGGAAAGATTAATAAATTTTTAAGAAAGTTAAATTTATTATTTCTAACTAATAACATTTTATTTTCATTCATATAAATATTTGCCTCAAAATATTTGATCTTATTTTTTTTCGTTTTTTTTATTATAGAAAAATCTTTTCGTTTATATGAAATACAATTTATTCTTATTGGACACTTGTCGCATAATGGAGAGGTGGGCCTGCATACTAAAGCACCTAATTCCATTATAGCTTGAGCATAATCACTTGCTCTTTCTGATAAACCAAAAAATTTTTTTGAAATTTGCATATTTTCTTTTGATATAGCTTTTTCACTTCTAAGGTATAGAACCCTTTTAAGAATTCTTTCAACATTTCCGTCCAAAGGAATAAATTTTTGATTGAAAGCAATAGCCATTATTGCAGTAGACGTATAGTCACCAACTCCAGGCAAAGATTTTAAATCTTCAATATTGGATGGTAAAGTTCCACCAAATTTACCATTAATCATTATCGCAGATTTTTTTAGATTTCTAGCTCTAGAGTAGTAACCCAGTCCTTCCCACAACTTCATTAGTGTTTGGTCATTTGCTTTAGACAACTTTTTAAAGTTTGGAATTTTTTGCACAAATCTTTTGAAATAAGGAATTACAGTTGAAACTTGAGTTTGTTGCAACATAAACTCACTAACCAACGTAAAATAAAGTTTTTGTTCCTTAGAATTATTTTTTCTCCATGGAAGAATTCTCTTATTATTATCGTACCAAAATAAAATTTTTTTTGATATAATTGATTTAGTCATGAAATTTAATTCTAATCAGAGATTTAAAGTCATTCAAGGATTAAGATCTTTTAAAGACACTTTGCCCACAAAGGTAAAAAAGTTATTGAAACAAAAAGGAGAGGTTTATTCTGAACTTATAGAAAATTGGAGAATGTTTGTTGGTGATGAGCTATTTTCTTTAAGTTATCCAAAAAAATATTTGAGCTCTAATAAATTTAGAAAATCCGTATTGGAAGTAATGGTTAAGAGAGGTCACGAAGTCGAGTTAGAGTATTCAAAAAAAAATATAATAGATAAGATCAATTCTTTTTTTGGATATGATTTAATTTCAACATTAAAAGTGTATACCTTTGACAGGAAAGATGAAAAAATAAAAAGTGTTAAAAAAAGTAATTCCAAATACAATTTAGGGGAAATTAAAAATAAAAAAATTGAAAATTCTTTAAAAGAATTTGCTAAAGTGTATAGAGAAAAAAATGATTAAGAAAATTTTTGTTCTAATAATTTTTGTTCTATTTCAGACAAATGTTAACGCATCTTCCTTCAAACCAATAATTGAGGGAAGAGAAGATGCAAAAATTAAACTAATAATTTACGAGTCTCTTACTTGTTCATTCTGTGCAGATTTTCATAATAAAGTTTATCCTGAATTAAAAAAAGAATTTATTGATACTGGTATTATAAATATTGAATTTAGAAATTTCCCATTAGACATGGCAGCATTAAATGCATCTAAACTTGCTCATTGTAACAATGATGGCAAATCAGACTTACTACATTTTTTATATTCTAACCAAAAAAAGTGGGCTAAAGGATCAACAATTGAAGAACTTAATTCAAATTTGTCTTCAGTTATAAAATTATTTGGAAAACCTCTAGATGAAGAAAAGTGTTTTTCTAACACTGAGTTAGAGGCCTTTATCTTAAACGAACGAATCGAGGGTGTAAAAGAATTTGATATAAATTCAACCCCTACACTTATTTTAAACGACCAAAAGTTTGAAAAAACGCTATCGTTTAAAAATTTAAAAAAAGCCATAGAAAAACTGTTATAATTCCTTAATGGAATTTAAAAAAATTCAACTAAACGGTTTTAAATCTTTTGCAGATAAAACAAGTTTACTTATTGAGGACGGTCTAACTGGAATAGTTGGTCCAAACGGTTGTGGTAAATCAAATATCGTTGAGTCTTTAAGATGGTGCATGGGTGAAACATCAGCAAAAAGCATGAGAGGCTCAGGTATGGAAGATGTAATTTTTTCCGGTACTTCAAACAAACCTTCCAAAAATATAGCTGAGGTAATTGTAAACCTATCGAATGATGGAAGTTTAGGATCACACAATTATAAACACATTCCCGAAATAGAAATTAGAAGAAAGATTGAAAAAGATAAGGGATCAAAGTTTCATATAAATGGGAAAGAAGTAAGGGCAAAAGATGCTCAAATGTTTTTTGCTGACCTTTCAACTGGGGCTCACTCTCCATCATTAATTAGCCAAGGTAGAATTGGATCGTTAGTTACAGCAAAACCAAGTGATAGACGAGCAATACTTGAGGAGGCAGCGGGAATTTCTGGTTTACATGCTAGAAGACATGAAGCTGAAGTAAGATTAAATGCTGCAGAAAATAATTTAAAAAGAGCAGATGAATTAAGGAGACAACAAGAGAAACAACTAGCAAATTTACAAAAACAAGCAGAAGAAGCCGGGAAATATAAGATGATCTCAGAAGAGATTAAAAAAATCGAGGCAGGTTTATATTTTCTGAAATTGCAGGAGATAGATAAGGAAATTACCTTAGAAAAAGAAATTAATAAAGACTCTGATCAAGAATTTGAAAATATTACAAATAAAATTAGTGAAATTGAAAAAAATATAGAAAGTGAAAGTGCAACAAACACCCCAATTAAAGAAAAAAATTTTGAAATACTTTCTAAAATCCAAAGATTAAACTTAGAACTCAAAAGTTTGGATGAGGAAAATGATAGAATACAAAGAGAGATTGAAAATTTTAAAAATAGTCTTGTAGAAATAGATAATGATTTAGATAGAGAAAAAAGTATTACAATTGACGCTAACTCAAATGAAAAAAGGTTAAAAGAAGAAAAAAATGATTTAATCGATATTGATACAAAATACTACGATACTGAAAAAAAATCTAATGATGATCTTTTTTCCGTTAAAGATAAACTTAAAAACAATCTTGAAAACGTAAAGACTTTAATTAGTCAGAACCAAAATGATGATGCCATAAAAGCTATTGAAGAATGTAAAAATGTTATTGAAGAATATGCCGAAAGCTATAGCAAAAATCAAAACATAAAAAATGATTCAATTAAAAGAAAAGAAAGAATAAAAATTATTGATACTGAAATTGAAAGTTGGAAAAACCTACTTGAAAATTCCGATAAATCAATAAAACAACTTAATGAAAGAAGACAAAAATCATCTAGTCAATTGAATCTTTTGGAAAATAAACCAAACACTCAAGCAGAAAAAAAAGGGCAACTAACTGAAAATTTAAGACTTTCTGAAATTGAGAAAGAAGAGAATGAAAAATTAATTGAAATTTCAGATAAAAAATCTAACGCCCTTAATCTTGAGCTTTCAGAGATCAGAGAAAATTCTATAGAAATCAGAGAAAGAAAAGCGAGTTCAACAGCAACAATTGATGGTCTGTCAAAAAGAAGAATTGATTTGTTAGAGAGAATTGAAAATGAATTAAATCTTGCAGAAAAAGATGTTTTTGAATTCTCAAACTTGAAAGATCAAAGTGATCTCCCGGACGCACTCACACAAGAAGAATTGCTTGATGAAAAGAAAAGAGAGAGAGACAAACTAGGATCAGTAAATCTAAGAGCAGATGAAGAAACAAGTAAATACGAAATTGAAATTAAAAAAATGGAAAAAGATCGATCAGACTTAGTGACAGCTATTGTCAAACTTAAAGAAAGTATTAATGAACTTAATCAAAAAGGTCGAGAAAGACTCCTTGAGGCCTTTGAAAAGGTTAATAGAAAGTTTAATGAAGTTTACACAAAATTATTTAATGGTGGAAGCGCGAAACTGGAATTAGTTGACTCTGATGATCCGCTTGATGCGGGTTTAGAAATGTTGGTAAGTCCTCCAGGAAAAAGACTTCAGTCAATAACTCTTCTTTCAGGCGGAGAGCAAGCGCTAACTGCTTTATCTTTAATTTTTGCAGTTTTCTTAACTAACCCTTCACCAATATGTGTTCTTGATGAAGTAGATGCACCTTTAGATGATGCGAACGTTACTCGTTTTTGTAATCTCTTGGATGAACTTATAAAAATTACTAAAACAAAATTTATTATTGTTACCCATCACGCACTTACCATGTCAAAAATGAATAGACTTTATGGTGTAACCATGCCAGAGAAAGGCATTAGCCAGCTAGTTTCAGTTGACCTTGAAAAAGCTGAGAGCATGGTTGCCTAGATGGGTAAAGAACAGCTTAAAGACCGACTTAAAAATGCACGTAAAAAGTTAAAAATAGAAAAAGAAAATCCTCAAACATCTAATTTTGGACAAGCTTTCAAATTGAGCACTGAGTTAGTGGCGGCTGTGTTAGTAGGGACAATTATAGGGTTTATTTTAGATAATTGGTTTGATACTAAACCATGGTTAATAATAATATTTTTTTTTGTTGGTGTAGTTGCGGGTATATTAAATGTAATTAGGTCAGCAAAAAAGCTACAGAATTGATTTTATGGCAGCAAATCCAATGTACCAATTTAATGTTTATAGAATTGGTCCAGAAATAAAAATAGGTGAAATAGATTTATCCTTTACTAATGCAAGTTTATTTATGGTCATAAGCTCATTAGCAATATTAATAATATTTAATTTAGGTGCACAAAAGAAAAATATAATTCCAGATAAAATACAATTGCTCTCAGAACTTAGTTATACATTTGTGTCTAAAATGATAAGTGATACAGCTGGTACCAAAGCAAAACCATATTTTTCATTTATATTTTCACTTTTTATGTTTGTTCTTTTTTGTAACATGTTCGGTATGATCCCCTACTCTTTTACAGTTACGAGCCACATAATTGTGACATTTGTTTTAGCAGCATTTATTTTTATTGGAGTGACAATTATTGGATTTATTAAACATGGATTTGGCTATTTAAAACTTTTTGTACCAAGTGGAGTGCCAGCTGTCTTGTTACCATTAATAGTAGTTATAGAAATTATTTCTTACTTAAGTAGGCCCATCAGTTTATCTGTAAGATTGTTTGCAAATATGATGGCGGGACATACAATGATGAAAGTATTCGGAGGCTTTGTAGTAAGTCTTGGAATTGTCGGTGGATGGCTTCCACTGAGTTTTTCAGTTGCATTAACAGGTTTGGAGATATTAGTTGCTTTTCTTCAAGCTTATGTTTTTGCAATTTTAACATGCATTTATTTAAATGATGCATTAAATTTACACCATTAATCATAAGGAGGATAATATGGAGTTAGAAGCAGCAAAAATGATTGGAGCAGGATTAGCGGCAATTGCTCTAGCAGGAGCAGGAGTAGGAATAGGTATTATTTTTGGTAACTATCTATCTGGCGCTATGAGAAATCCATCTGCAGCTCAAAAACAATTTCCAAATTTACTTTTAGGTTTCGCATTAGCTGAGGCCACTGGGTTGTTCGGACTTGTTGTAGCTTTGATAATTTTATTTGCTTTTTAAAGTATTGTGAAAAAAATTATTTTACTAAATATTTTTTATTTCTCATTCTGCACTGTTACAGTGAAAAGTGCAGAAAAAGGAGGAATGCCTCAATTGGATCCTGAATTTTGGGTATCGCAAATTTTTTGGTTAACCATAACTTTCGGTACCCTTTTTTTAGTCCTTTCTAAATTTATCTTACCTAGAATAAGTAAAAACCTAGAACAGAGAAGATTGCAAATTTTAGAAAATATTGAGACAGCTGAAAAGCAAAGAGAACAAAGTGAAAAAAATCTCAAAGAATTTGATGAGATAATTTTGAAAAGTAAAAACAAAGCTAAAGAAGTAATGTTAGCTGCAAGAGAAAAGGTTGTCTCTGAAATAACCAAAAAAAAAATGAAACTTGATGAAGACTTACTTTCAGAAATTCAAAATGTTGAAAAAGAAATAATTGAGTTAAAATTATCTTCACCAAAAAAGATAAACTCAATAGCTTCAAATATAACCAACGAAGTCATAAAAAGGTTAATTGGAACTGATGTAAATGAAAGCAGTGTTTCTGCTTTAGTTGAACAAGAACTTAAAAAATTGAGCAGGAGCACAAATGGAATTTGACTCAACTTTTTGGGTAGCTATATCTTTTGTTATTTTTTTTGGAATTCTAATTTATTTTAAGATCCCAAGAAAAATAAATGAGGCTTTAGACACAAAAATCTCTGAGATAAAAAATGAATTAGATGAAAGTGAAAAGTTAAGAATAGAAACAAAAAAATTATTAGAAGATTCTCAATCAAAATTAAGCTCAGCCGTGAAGGAAAGTAAAAAAATTATAGATCAAGCAAAAAGTGACTCTGAAAAAATGGTAAGTGAATTAGAGCTTAAGTTTGAGAACTCAGCTAAAATTAAAAAAGAACTATCTTTAAGCAAAATTAAACAAATGAAGGATGAAGCAGTTAGAGAAATTAAAAATACATCAGTTGATGTTGCATTCTCTGCTTCAGAAAATTTAATTAAAAATTCAATTGAAAAATCAAAGCTAGACAATTTATTTCAAAAAAATTTAGAAGATGCTAAAGATGCTTTGAAAAAAGCTGGCTCAAATTAAAATAAATTCTTACATTTTTAGAAAAAAAATATAAATTATTGTTATGAAATCCATAGTCATAGGTTCAGGTTTTGGTGGTATATCTGCAGCTCTTAGACTGAGAGCAAAAGGCCACGAGGTGACCTTAATTGAAAAACAAAATGATTTAGGTGGTAGAGCAAGAATTTTTAGAAAGAATGGGTTTTCATTTGATGCTGGACCGACAGTAATTACAGCACCTTATCTGATATATGAGTTGTTCGAACTATTTGGAAAAGATCCAAAAGACTATTTAAACATAAAGCCTTTAGATATTTGGTATCAATTCGTTTTTGAAGATGGCACAAAATTCAATTACTCAGGAAATGAAGAAGAGATGGAAAAGCAAATATCTGCAATTTCTCCAGATGATTTAAAAGGTTATATCAAATTAGTAAATTTCACTAAAAAAATTTTTGAAAAGGGGTATTTAGAACTTTCAGATGTTCCCTTTACGAAACCTTTTTTTATGATGAAACAAATTCCATCTTTATTAAAGTTAAAAAGTTATAAATCTGTTTATTCTCTTGTGTCATCATATGTTAAACACGAAAAACTAAGAAGAATTCTTAGCATGCATCCTCTTCTTGTGGGTGGTAATCCTTTCACTACAACTTCAATTTATGGCTTAATACTATATTTAGAAAAGAAATGGGGAATTCATTACTCGATGGGGGGAACCGGAAATATAATTAAGGGTCTTGAAACGTTAATGAATGAGGAAAATATAAAAATAAAAAAAGGCTTTGAGGTAAACAAAATTATTTCAAATGGAAAAACAATTAAAGGTATTCGATTAGAAAACGGTGATGAAATTTCTGCAAATAATGTGGTTTGTAATGCTGATCCACCCGATGTCTATGAGAGATTATTAAATAAAAAAGACCTGAATTTCTTTTTCAACTTTAAAAGAAAAAGAATGGATTATTCAATGGGTTTATTTGTTTATTACTTTGGAACTAAAAAAGTTTATAAGGATGTTGCCCACCACACAATTAAGTTTGGTAACAAATACAAAGAACATTTGGATGATATTTTTGATAAAAAGAAACTTAACGATGATATTAGCTATTATCTGCATCGACCTACAGCAACAGATAATTCGATGGCACCAGATGGATGCGATTGTTTCTATGTTCTAGTCCCAGTTCCTAATAATCAATCAAATATAAATTGGTCAGTAAGTGGTGAAAAAATTAAGAATTTAGTAATTGATAAAATGGAAAAGGATTTACTTCCAAAATTAAGAGAAAACATAATAGAAGATTTCTACTTAACACCCGACTACTTTGAAAAAGATCTTAACACAAAATTTGGATCAGGTTTTTCAATTCAACCAAAATTTACACAATCTGCTTATTTTAGATTTCACAATAAGTCTGAAATTTATGATGGATTATATTTTGTCGGTGCTGGAACACATCCTGGTGCTGGTGTGCCTGGAGTTTTATCATCAGCAAAAGTTTTAGATAAAATTCTTTAATGGCGAATAATCTTTTATCAATTCATGCAAAGTCTTTTAGCTGGGCTGGATTTTTCTTGCCTAGCAATGTTTATAAAAATGGATCTGACCTATATGATTTTTGTAGAATATTAGACGATATTGCTGATGAAGAAATATCTTTAGAGATTAAAAAGAAAAAATTCCTTAACTATAAAAATGACTTTATTAACCACAACTTTGAAAACGATAGTATAAAAAAGATACATGGCATAATTAAAAACTTCGATGTATCAGAAAAAATTGTTCTCGATCTTTTTGATGGCATTGAGTCTGATTTAAAAGAAAAAATAGAATTAAAATCTAAAAGAGAGCTGTTGGTATATTCTTATAGAGTGGCTGGAACAGTAGGTTTGATGATGGCAAAAATTCTTAAAGTAAAATCTAAAACAGCTTTGAAATCTGCAATTGATCTAGGGATAGCGATGCAGCTTACTAATATTTCTAGAGATGTAATAGAAGATAGAAAAAAAAACAGAGAATATATTAAGCATGATCTTTTAAATATTAAAAATACAATCACTACTGCAGATTTGTTTTATGATAGTTGTTTTAATTCAATCAGAGAAATTCCAATTAGGTGCCGTTTTGCTATATTAGTCGCTCGCAGAGTTTATAGAGAGATTGGTTATAAAATCATTAAAAAAGGAAACATTGAGGAATATAATCGATCTGGAAAAGTTTATGTTACTAAAACTGGCAAAATCATTCAAACTATTTTAAGTATTTTTGATTTTTTTAGATTATTATTTATTAAATCAGATAATTATTACAGAAATGAAGAGCATAATGAAATTGGCTTAGAAATTAATATAGATGAAAGAATTTGATTATACAATTATTGGTGGCGGTTGCGCTGGCCTCTCCTTAGCTTACGAGCTTGAAATTAATAACAAGTTAAGTGATAAAACCTTAGCTATTATTGAGCCAAGAACTGAATACCAGAGAGATAAAACATGGTCTTTTTGGAAAACATTTCCACATAATTTTGAAGATTGTGTGATTAAAAGTTGGGATTCTTTTTCAATTAATATTCCCAATAAATCAAAACAGATTGAATGTGAAGATCTACCTTATCAATCTATTGATAGTGGTCTATTTTACAAAAAAACTTTGAACAGACTTAAAGCAAATAAAAATATTCACTTCTTCAGAAATAAGGAGGATGTAAATACAGAAAATTCATACATATTTAATAGTGTTCCTAAAATAAATTCAAATGAAAATGATCTTTGGCAACATTTTGGAGGTTATGAAATTGAAACGGATAAGAATATATTTGATGATACTATAATTAATTTAATGGATTTTGATTGTGACCAAAAAGATAGCGTTCATTTTTTTTACACTCTTCCGTTTTCCAAAAATAAAGCTTTAATTGAAACAACTTGGTTATCAAATATGAAAGATCCTGCAGAAAAAGACTATGATTTTCAGATTAAAGAATATATTGAAAATATTCTTAAGATTCAAAATTACAAAATTATTTATAAAGAAAAAGGACAGATTCCATTATTTTATCCATCAAATTTAAACGGTGAAAAAAAAATTAATATCGGAACAGCAGGTAAAATGACAAGGTTAAGTACTGGATATACTTTTTTGAATATTCAAGAACATTGTAGATATATTGTTAAAAATTTAGACAGTTTAAAAACTTACAATATCGGAAAAAAATATGAAATTCTTGATAAAATATTTTTAAAAGTATTGAAAAAGAATGCTCAAAGAATGCCAAATATTTTTTTTGAAATCTTTAATTCTAGCTCGGAAACAAGTATAAAATTTCTCTCAAATAAAAGTAATATTTTTCAAGACTTATCAATAATATCAAAAATGCCAAAGTGGCCTTTTATAAAGGCTTTATTCAATTAATGGATTTATATAAAATAAATAAAAAATATTCGTTTTTTTTACTTCTATTCAATATTATCTTTTTAATTTCAATTTCAAAATATTTTGAAAATAAGCAAATAGAATTTCAATATCAAACTATCATCTGTTTCTTTTTAATATCTATCATAGGTGTTTCTCATGGAGCTCTTGATCACCTAAAAGGTTATAAATTAATGAAAATCTATAAAGTGGAAAATAAGTCATACTTTTACTTAACTTATATAGCTGTCTCGTTGATAGTAATTTTTACTTGGATGATAGTTCCAGAAATTGTTTTAATAATTTTTTTAATGGTTGCTTCATACCATTTTGGTAAAGAGGATAGTTGCGTAGAACAAAACACAAAAAGTTTGGTTTACGATTTTCTATATTTATTTAAAGGAAGTGTAATCATTTTTGCACCCCTTCTATTTCATAATGAAAAAACAAATGAAATTTTTCAAATCTTGAACTTAGACTTGGGTTTTTTGACCAGTAAATTTTTAATATTAATGATATTTGTAAGTTTTATCGCAAACATTATTATAACAGTTCAATCGAACAACGGTGGATTCTTAATTGCAGATTGGACAAATATAATATTGCTTAATGTTTTCCTTTCTCCATTAATCGCTTTCACAATTTATTTTTGTTTTTTACACTCTGTAAGACATTCTCTTTCTCTAATATACGAAATTGATAATAATGATTTTAAAGTTGGTTTTTATAAGTTTATAAGAAAAGCGTTACCGCTTACATTAATGACTTTATTACTATTTATAATAAGTCTTTATTTTTTAGCTAATTATTATGTTTTTGATGATGCAATTTTAAAAGTAATATTTATAGGTTTGGCGTCTTTAACCTTTCCGCATATATTATTAGAGTATCTTGTAGAAAAAAATGAAAAATAAAGATTTAAAAATATATTTAGCTGCTCCTAGAGGATTTTGTGCTGGAGTTGATAGAGCAATAGAAATTGTTAAAAAAAGTATAAATAAATTTGGGTCACCAGTTTATGTACGACATGAGATAGTTCACAATAAGCATGTAGTAGAAAATTTAAAAAAAATTGGTGCAATATTTGTAGAAGAACTTAGTGAAATTAAAGACAAAACTAGACCAGTAATTTTTTCAGCTCATGGAGTGCCAAAAAAAGTTCCAAAAGAAGCTCAAGACTTAAAAATGGAATATATAGATGCTACTTGTCCTTTGGTTTCTAAAGTGCATAGAGAGGCTGAAAATTTAAATAAAGCGGGTTTTCATATCTTTTTAATTGGTCACGAAAATCATCCTGAAGTAATTGGCACTATGGGTCAAATTCCAGAGGGGTCAATAGAATTAGTTGAAACAATTAATGATGTTGAGGATATTGATATTCCATCAAATAAAAAATTAGCTTTTGTAACTCAAACAACTCTTTCTGTTGATGATACAAAAGATATAATTGATGCTTTAAAAAAAAAATTTCCACAAATTAAAGAACCAAATAAAGAAGATATTTGTTATGCCACGACTAATAGACAGGCAGCTGTCAAAAAGATTGCTTCAAAATGTGATATGTTTTTTGTTATTGGAAGTAGGAATTCTTCTAATTCAAAAAGACTCGTGGAGGTAGCGGATAAGGCAGGTTGTAGTTATTCAGAATTAATACATTCTGAAAGTTCAGTTCCATTAGAAAAAATTTCTAAGTGTAATAGTATAGGTATTTCATCAGGTGCATCAGCACCTGAAATTTTAGTTCAGAATTTTATAGAAAAAATTAAAGAAAATTTTAATGTTGAAATTCAAGAAGTCGAAATAGTAAAAGAAAATGTAACTTTTAAAGTTCCAGGAAAACTCAATTAATGGCTGTATTTACAAAGTTAAATCAAGCTGACATTTCTTATGTCCAAAATATTTTTGGATTTAAAAAAATCAAAAGCTTTAAGGGTATTAAAAAAGGAATAGAGAATACAAACTATATTATTAATACGAAGAATAAAAAATACGTTTTAACGATTTTTGAAAGTAGAGTTAATAATAAGGATTTGCCTTACTTTATGAAGTTGATGGATGCACTTTCAAAAAAAGGGATTAAATGCCCGTCTCCAATTAAAAATAAATATGGAAAATATGTATTTAACCTAAAAAGAAAAAAGGCTTGTCTAGTTTCCTTTTTAGAAGGCAATGATAAAAAAAAACTTTTAGAAAAAGATTTATTAGTCATTGGTAAAAAAATTGGTTTAATGCATAAAAAATTAACAAAAATAAAACTAAAAAGAAAAAACAGCTTTTCACCTCTTAAGATAAATGGTCTTATAAATAAAATTAACTTTAAAAATTCGAAATTACCTAAAAATCTTAAAGATGAAATGAATCAAAGTTTTCGTGATATCAACAAAAATTGGCCAAAAAAAATACCAAGTAGTGTAATTCATGGGGACTTATTCATTGACAATATTTTTTTTCACAAAGGAAAATTTGGGGGATTTATTGATTTTTATTTTTCAGCTTATGATTTTCAAGCTTATGAACTTGCAATTTGTATAAATTCACTTTGTTTTAATAAAAACAAAAATAAATTTAAATTTGATAGAAAGAAAGCATCTGGTCTTTTCAAAGGTTATGAAAGTATTAGAAAACTTAAACCAGAAGAAAAAAAGAGTGTGAAAATTCTTTGTAAAGGATCTGCTTTAAGATATCTGGCTACTAGGGCTTATGATTACATAAACACTCCTAAAAATATTTTAATTAAAAAAAAGGATCCCTCAGAATATATTCAAAAACTTAGATTTCATAACTCCATAGAAAGATTCGAGGAATATTTAAATGATTAAAATTTATACTGATGGATCCTGTTTAGAAAATCCTGGAAATGGTGGGTGGGCAGCAATTATTATTAACAATGGACAAAAAACTAAGATTAAAGGAAGTAAAAAGAATACTACAAATAACCAAATGGAGCTGCTTGCTCCTATTGAGGCTCTAAAAAAAATTCCTAAAGGAAGTAAGGTCCAGATTTTTACAGACTCTAAATATGTTAAGTCAGGAATAACAGAGTGGATTCACAAGTGGAAAAAAAATGGATGGAAAACTGCAAATAAACAAGAAGTTAAAAATAAAGATCTTTGGACAGAACTCGATATTTTAGCGAACGAATTTGAAATAAATTGGAATTGGGTAAGAGCACACTCTAATGACGAGTTAAACAATGAGGTAGATTTAATTGCCAGAAAAGCAGCTAATTTATAAAATTATGGAAAATAAAATAAATTATTTTATTCTTGGATACCAAGGTTTTAATTATTTCAAGGAAAAATTTGATAAAGAAAAATTTCCTAATACAATATTGAGAATAATTGACAATGGAAATCAAAAAATAAACGAACACCAGCTTTATCAAACAAAAAAAAATCTTGGCTGTGCAGGAGGTTGGAATTTAATTTGTTACATTGCTTTTGAATACCTTGGGCTTGAAAAAATTATTATAGGACAAGAAGATTTAATTGTTGAGGAAAATGAAATGAAAGATTTGCTTGAAAAATGTGATGAAAATACAATTACTGCTTTACTTAAACATCCATTCGAATTTAGTACTTTTACTATTCATAAAAAAACTTTTAAAAAAATTGGTTTATTTGATGAGAATTGTATTGATGCTTATTGTGAGGATGCTGACTATAAACAAAGATGTTATTTAAGTGGAATTAAAATAGAGAGTTTAAACAAACCTAATGAAAGAAACTTAGGAATCTCAAGGAAGATCAACAAAAGAATTTATGATACAATTACTGTTAATAGAATTTATATAAGAGAAAAGTGGGGCAAATCTATTAGTGAAAATAAGATAGACCAAATGAATGAACGGCCTCCCTATGAATTTAAATATCCTTTTAATAAAAATAATTTGAACTTAAGTTTTTTTCCGATTACACAAAGAATGAAATTAATTCAAAATCTAGCGGGTGATAAATTGCCTTCACAGGAAGAAATACCTAAGTTTTTAAAAAATCCTGAAGGTATAAAAAAATAATTTTATTTACTTTTAATAAATTTTTTTATCTCTTCTGTATTGTTTTTAAATATGTGAAAATTTTCTTTCGCATCAAGAACATATTGGAGTTCTTTTGGTAGTTTTTCATTTTTATTAATAGCATTATTTGTGGCATCTGGAAATTTACATGGATGAGCAGTTGATAAAACAACACAATCACTCAAAGATAGTTTTTGTGCAGCCCCTACTCCAATAGCTGTATGCGGATCTAGTACCATATTATTTGCTTCATAATTTTGTTTGATAATTTCTAGAGTTTCTTTTTCATTACAACTTTCTGATAAAAAATCCTTTTGAATTATTTCTAAATTACTCTTTTCAATTAGATATGAGTTCTGCTTTACTTTTTTCATAATTTCCGCTGTCTTTTCAGAATTTGAATTATTCACATAATAAATTAATCTTTCAAAATTACTTGCTAATTGAATATCCATACTCGGTGATAATGTTTCTCTCACCTCTTTTGAAATATATTCTCCTTTAGTGATTGCTCTATGTAAAATATCATTTTCATTTGTTGCTACAATTAATTTATCAATTGGTAATCCCATTTTTTTTGCAATATATCCTGCAAAGACATCTCCAAAATTTCCTGTTGGAACTGAAAATGAAATATTATCTTTTCCTAATTTAAAATATGCATAAAAATAATATACCGTTTGAGCAATTATTCTTGCCCAATTGATTGAGTTTACACCTGACATGTTTATAGATTTTGAAAACTCAAGATCTGAAAACATTTGTTTTACAATATTTTGACAATCATCAAAATTTCCATCTACTGCAATATTGAAAACATTTTTTTCTTTAACAGTTGTCATAATCTTTCTTTGAACAGAAGAAATTCTATTATTTGGATGTAGAACAAATATATTTAAATTTGATTTTCCTTTAATTGCATCAATAGCTGCTGCACCAGTGTCCCCGGATGTTGCAACAACTATATTTATTGTTTTGTTATTTGATTTTAAGAAATGCTCATACATGTTCCCTATAAGCTGCATAGCAATGTCTTTAAACGCTAGAGTTGGTCCATGAAATAATTCTAAGACTTTGAGTTGATTTAACTCAACTATTTTTACGACGTCTTTTTCTCTAAACTTGGAGTATGATTTCTTAATAATTTCGTTTAACTCTTTTTTACTCAGGAAATCACCAGTATATAAATAAATTATTTCAGTGGCTAAATCTATATAACTTAATTTTTTTAGAGAGTTTATCTTGTTCTCATCTAATTTCTTAATATTCAAAGGTACAAAGAGCCCACCGTCTTCTGCGAGACCTTTAAGAAATATCTCGCTAAAAGAAAATTTTTTATGACTGTTTCTTGTACTTATATATTCCATTAATAATTTTTTTTTCTAAAATACAGATATATCAAAAGAATTGATATCGCTATTGAAAACCATGTTAAAGAGTATTTAAGGTGATTATTAGGCAGATCTGATGAAATTTTTTTAGGTATTGGATAAGAATTTGTTTGTTCTCCATTTTGAATAAAAATTATAAAAGGAGAAAATGTTTTTCCAGTATGTTTTTTTAGATCCAAGTCATTAAGTTTAAACCAATAATTTTTTGATAAGTCATTATTAGGTTTAAAATAATTTTTATCTGATTTTATTTTAGTAATTCCAAGGTATTCTGATTGTTTGAGATCAAAAGATTTACCTTTTAAATCTCTTGGTATCCATCCTTGATTAATTAAAAAGTTTTCTCCCTCAATATCAATTTCTTTAATTATATTAAAACCTGGCTCCCCGTTTTCACTGAGTCCATATAAATAAATTAAATTTTTATTATCGATTTTTCCTTTGAATTTAATTTTTTGAAAGTTTTTGATTTTCTGGGCTTCAAATTTTACTGGATCATTCATGAGAGAAGAATTAATTTCTTCAATTAGATTATTTTTCCAATTTAGTCTGTATAATTGCCAAAATCCAAGTGCAAGAAAAAGTGTAATAAAAAAGGAAACAAATATTGTGAAAAGTAACTTATATCTCAATTAAATTAGCTTCCCCAAACGTAGATTGCTGCAAATAAAAACAACCAAACTACATCGACAAAATGCCAGTACCATGCTGCAGCTTCAAATCCAAAATGATGATCCTTATTAAAATGACCAAGTTTTCCTCTCCATAAGCAAACGGCTAAAAAGATAGTTCCAACTACCACATGAAATCCATGAAAGCCTGTGGCCATATAAAATGTTGCACCGTAAATATGTCCTGAAAAATCAAAACTTGCGTGTTGATACTCATAAATTTGAAGAAGAGTAAAAAAGAAACCTAGTAGAACTGTTGCCCATAAACCTTGAATAAAACCTTTTCTATCATCTTCTAATAAAGAGTGATGAGCCCATGTAACAGTTGTTCCAGATAATAATAAAACCAGTGTGTTGATTAATGGAATATCCCATGGATTAAATACCTCAATATCTTTAGGCGGCCAAACTCCACCAACAAAAGCGCTTGGATACAAACTTGCATCAAAGTAAGCCCAAAACCAAGCAACAAAAAACATTACTTCAGATGCTATAAACAATGTCATTCCATAACGATGATGTATCTGAACAACTGGAGTATGGTGACCTTGATGTTCGGCTTCATTCACAACATCTCTGAACCACATGTATGCTCCATAAATTAAAAGAGCAAAACCAAGTAACATAGCCCATATAACTTTTGAGTGAAAATAATAAACTGATCCTACAGCAGTAATTAAGGTAGCAAAAGATGTATAGATTGGCCACGGACTTGGATCAACTAAGTGGTAATCATGCTTTTGATCTTTAGAGCTCATAATTAATTTACCTTTGATTGTTTATAATAGTCAGAAGAAAAAAATGTATATGACATTGTAATATCATCAATGTTTTTAGTTTTAGGATCATTTACCATCTCGGGATCTAAATAGAAAGTTAAAATATAACTCATTTTTTCTCCACTTTTAAGAGTTTGCTTTTCAAAACAAAAACATCCTAGTTTATTGAAATACTGTCCAAAAGTTGATGGGGATACATTGTAACTTGCAACTCCACTTGATGGTTCTTTTCCAAAGTTTTCTACTTCAAACTCAACTTTGTAAACTTTACCTGGTTTAATATCATATAAAGATTTACTCGCTTTAAAATTCCAAGCCAAGTCTGTTTGAACATTTGTATCAAATCTTACTCTCACAGGTTCATCAATTACTATTTTTGGAGCTTCTTTTGAAATTTGAGTGGTGCCCCCAAATCCTGTGACACGGCAGAATAAATCATACAGTGGAACGGCAGCAAATGATAATCCTAGCATTAAAAAGAATATTAAAGATAAAATCAATGGCGTTAGGCTTTTTTTACTGATCATATGGCTCTTTCAAAAACTCCAACATTGTAAAGTGTAAATACAAAAAGCAATAAGATAAATACTATAAGTCCAATAGCAGTAAATATATTCTTTTTTTTAATTTTTTTGTCGACTTCCATTAGAATAATTTATCAATTAAAAATAAAACGAATATAAAGAACAAGTAAAAGATTGAATAACCAAAAACTTTTTTTGCTTTTTGTAAATCAAAGTAATCTTTTTTTGTTTTTAATAAAGCATAGCATAATAAAATATAATAAATTGTTAGACCAAAGGTGCTAACTAGAAATAATTCTCCAACAAAACCTATTATGTAAGGTAGCGCCAATGTCGGAAGCATTAAAAGTGAGTATACAAAAATATTTTTTTTTGTATTTTCGATACCATTGGTCACTGGTAACATTGGAATTTTTGCTCTTTTGTAGTCACCTACTTTATATAAGCTTAAAGCCCAAAAATGGGAAGGTGTCCAAAAAAATATTATCAAGAAAAATGATAGCGCTTCCAAACTTAAAGAATTAGTAACAATTGTCCATCCGATTACAGGAGGAAGTGCACCTGATGCTCCGCCAATTACTATGTTTTGTGGTGTTCTTCTTTTAAGCCAAATTGTATAAACAAATAAATAAAAGCTAATTGTAAAAAGTAATACTAAAGCAGATAGCAAGTTTGAAAAATAGTAAAGTCCTAAAACTGAAACTATTGATAGGACTATTCCAAAAACAAGTGCATATTTTTTTTTTAGCTTTCCTGTTGGAAGTGGCCTTAAACATGTTCTGCTCATTAGTTTGTCTAAATCTGCCTCATACCACATATTAAGAGCCCCTGCTGCTCCGGCACCAAGTGTCACAAAAAAAATATTTGTTATTGATTTAATAAAACCGATTTCACCTGGGGCAGTTAATAAACCAACCGCACATGTAAATATCACTAATGACATTACTCTAGGTTTCATCAGTCTTAACAATTCTAAGAAAATTGATGTATCAAATAGTGAAATACTTTTTGCTCTAGAATTATAAGTTGTCATCTAATACCAATAATTATGTGCTTGTTTTTTCAGCTTCCCCGTACTCATTTACTTTAGGTAATTCCTCAAATGTATGAAAGTTTGGTGGTGATGGTACTGTCCACTCTAAAGTAGTTGCGCCTTCCCCCCAAGGATTTTGAGCTACTGTTTTTTTCTTCATAAATGCGTAAGCTAAATTAACTAAAAATACAGCTAATCCTACTACTGAGATATATGAGCCAATTGAAGAAATATAATTCCAATCTGCAAAAGCATCTGGATAATCAGCATATCTTCTTGGCATACCAGCTAGTCCTAAAAAATGTTGAGGGAAAAATATTAAATTTACTCCAATAAATGTTAGCCAAAAATGTAGTTGTCCTAGCCATTCTGAATATTCATAACCAGACATTTTTCCAAACCAATAATAAAACCCTGCAAAAATTGCGAAAACTGCTCCAAGTGATAACACATAATGAAAGTGTGCTACTACATAATATGTATCGTGTAAGGCTGTATCAACACCAGCGTTAGCTAGAACTACACCGGTAACACCTCCAACTGTAAATAAGAAAATAAAACCAAGAGCCCACATCATTGGAGTTTTAAAAGATATAGAGCCACCCCACATAGTTGCTATCCAAGAGAAAATTTTTATTCCTGTAGGAACAGCAATAATCATTGTTGCTGCTAGAAAATATGCTTTTGTATCAGTGTTCAATCCTACCGTATACATGTGATGTGCCCAAACTACAAAACCAACAATACCAATCGCGACCATCGCATAAGCCATACCTAAATATCCAAAAACTGGTTTTTTAGAAAAAGTTGAAACAATATGACTTATCATTCCAAAGCCTGGTAAAATTAAAATGTATACTTCTGGATGACCAAAGAACCAAAATAAATGTTGAAATAAAAGTGGATCTCCACCAGTTTGCGCATCAAAAAATGCTGTTCCAAAATTTCTGTCAGTAAGTAACATTGTGATTGCTCCAGCTAAAACTGGTAAAGATAATAGTAATAAAAATGCCGTTACAAGAATTGACCAAGCAAACAATGGCATCTTATGCAAAGTCATGCCTGGAGTTCTCATATTTAATATCGTAGTAATAAAATTTACAGCACCGAGTATTGAAGAAGCTCCTGCTATATGAAGACTTAGTATTGCTAAATCCATTGCAGGACCCGGTTGACCAGTTTTTGATGACAGTGGTGGATAGATTGTCCAGCCTCCTCCAACACCTTGTGCGCCTGGAGGTCCGTCTACAAATATTGATGAAAGTAATAAAATGAATGACACTGGCAGTAACCAAAAAGATATATTATTCATTCTTGGAAAAGCCATGTCAGGCGCTCCTATCATTATTGGTACAAACCAATTTCCAAAACCGCCAATCATTGCCGGCATGACCATAAAGAAAATCATTATCAAACCATGACCAGTTACTAAAACATTGTATAAGTGATAATTGCCACCTAGTATTCCATCGCCTGGATGCATCAATTCCATTCTCATTAAAACTGAAAAAGCAGTTCCGATTATTCCAGCAATAATCGCAAAGATTAAATACATTGTACCTATGTCTTTATGATTTGTTGAATATGCCCATCGTTTCCATCCTGTTGGATGGTGATGTGAATGATCTTGTGAAGCAACTGTTGTCATATTAATTTTTCGCTAGTAATTTGGTTTTATTATTATTTATTTCTTCTTTTGCAAACTTTATTTTGGCTTCCTCTAACCAAGTGTTATATTCTTCATCTGTTACAACTCTAACTGTAATTGGCATGAATGCATGTTTAATACCACACAATTCTGAACATTGTCCGTAATACGTTCCAACCCTATCTGCCTTAAACCAAGTTTCATTTACTCTTCCAGGCATAGCATCTCTTTTTACTCCAAATGATGGTAGAGCCCAAGCATGCAAAACATCGTTAGCTGTTATTAGAACTTTAACAACTTTATTTACTGGCACTACAACTTCATTATCAACTGCCAAAAGTCTAGGTTGACCTGGTTTTAAATCTTCTTCTTCTACCATATAAGAGTCGAATATTATATTCTCATCAGGATACTCATAGCCCCAATACCACTGGTAACCTATGGCTTTAATTGTAACATCAGCTTTAGGTATCGTGTCTTGTGAATATAAAATTTTAAAAGACGGAACCGCCATCACAATAAGAATTAAACACGGAATGAGTGTCCAAAGTATTTCAACAGCAACGTTGTGCGTTCTTTTAGACGGATTAGGATTTCTTGAAGCTCTAAATCTAATACATGTATAAGCCATCAAAAATAATACAAACCCACTAATCGCAACAATTATTGGCAATAACATATAATCATGAAATTTTACAATTTCGTACATAGACTGTGAAGCTGGTTTCTGGAATCCTAATTGCCAATCTTTTGGCTCGTTAGCATATGAGATAGAAGATATTAATAAAACAAAAGTATATAATAATTTTTTCAGCATTTTTATCTCGTTTTTATACAGTTTTTAATTCAATTAACAAATTCAATTAATGCGACAATTATGAATTGAAATAGACGAAATTCACTAATGAAATAGCGGTTATAACGGCAGTATCTGACCTTAAAATATTCTTAGATAAAGTAAAAGATTTCACATCAGGAACTTTCAAAATAGACTCGCGTTCAGCTGGTGAAAAATCACCTTCGGGTCCTATCAAAACACTTAAAGCCTCTCCTTTTTTGAGATTATGATTTTTTAAAATATTTTGAGAATTCACATCAGCAAATAATAATTTAGTGGTACCATCGATGTTTTTTAAAAAATCTTTAAGTTTTTTGACTTCTAAAATTTCTGGAGGGTTTAATTGATTAGATTGTTCTGTAGCTTCAATCACTATCTTTCTTGCTCTTTCATAATTTAACTCTTTAACTTCTGTTCTCTCCGAAACAATTGGAATTATTTTACTTACACCTAGTTCAGTAGATTTTTGTAA
>CACJWG010000004.1 GCA_902597055.1 uncultured Pelagibacteraceae bacterium
TTTTATTTAATTAATGGCGTACAAATTGGCCTTTTTTTATCATGGTTAATAAAGTCTACTACTTCCCTTACATAAGAGTTATTCTTAAGAGTTTTGCTTAGTTTTGCTAAATTTTCATGTAAAGAATTTGTTTTAAAAATTTCTTTATAAGCTTCAGAAAGAGCTAAAATTTCTTTATTTGAAACTTTCTTTCTTCGTAAACCAATAAGATTAATTCCTTCAAGATAGTTTCTATTTCCAAATGATAATCCGTATGGAATTACATCTCTAGAAACTCCTGACATGCCTCCTATCATTGCCATTCTGCCTATTCTTGTAAATTGTTGAATACCACAATTTCCTCCGATTATTACTTCATCTGAAATTTGTGCATGTCCAGCAATAGCGGCGCTATTTGCTATAACCACATTATTACCAACCATACAATCATGTGCAATGTGAGCACCTATCATTATAAGATTGTTATTACCTACTTTTGTTATTCCGCCCCCTCCATCTGTACCTGTGTTTATAGTTACATGCTCTCTTATTATATTGTTACTTCCTATTTCTAATTTCGTTTCCTCTCCTTTATATTTTAAATCTTGCGGGTTAGTTCCTACCGAGGCAAACGGAAAAATTTTTGTATTATTACCAATAATTGTATTTCCTGTGATATTAACATGAGATTGAATTTCTGCACCTTCGCCTATTTTAACATTCGGACCTACAATACTATAAGGTCCTATTTTAGTTTTTCCTGATATTTCTGCTTTTTTATCTACAATTGCTGTTTTGTGAATCATAAATTTTTTTTATTTATTCTCTTTAATAAATTCTTTTAAATCTTTTGCTGGATATCCCATTACTCTACTGTTATCTGGGATATCTTTTATAACCCCACTACCTCCACCAATTTTGATATTGTTTCCTATATTAAGATGTCCTGAGATGCCTGCTTGACCACCTATCATCACATTATTTCCTAAGATTGAAGATCCTGCAAAACCAACTTGGCCTGCAATTATACAATTATCTCCAATTTTAACGTTGTGGGCTATGTGTATTTGATTATCAAGATAAGTATTTTTACCGATTATTGTATTTGATATGGAACCTCTGTCAATTGTTGATCCGCATCCAATTTCTGAATAATCATTAATTAAAACTATTCCTATTTGTGGAAATCTATAATTATTCTTATTATTAGGAAAGAACCCAAATCCTTTTTTACCCACTACACAACCATCTAAAACTTTAACATGATTCTTTAAAATTGTGTTTCTTATAATCGTATTTGATCCGATTGAACAATAATCTCCAATTATAACATTTTTTTCAATAATAGTGTTATGACCAATCGAGCAATTTTTTCCAATCTTTACATTAGAACCGATGAGAACATTTTTTCCAAACTTCACTTTATTTTTAAATTTGATTTTTGATATTTCTTTTACAGAATTGTCAAAATCGTCATTTACGGAGTCAGGATATAAAACTTCTGTTACTTTAGCAGTACTAATCAAAACGTTGTCTACAATAATTTTTTCACATTTATTTGGCAAAAAATGATGTAAATTTTTTGTTGTTATGCAAGCAGCAGCTTTTGTAACTAATGCTTGGGACTTATACTTATTAGAATGGAAAAAAGTAATATCTTTAATCGACGCAGAATTTAAATCTGTTATATCAAAAATTTTAGTTTTATTATTATTATCATTATTAATATTTAAAACCTTGTAAATATCTTTTAATTTTATAGGTCCGTAATTTTTAAAAAAAGGATTTGTCATTAATGGGTTAATAACAAATACTTATTAATTTTACTTATCAAGTTTTATTGCTGATTATTTCCTGTCTACAATTGTAGCAGACCATATTGCATCTGCCATTTTTAAATCATTTACAAAAGCATCCCCTTTATATTTCCATACTCTCCCATGAGATCTAATAGCCTCAATCCTTAGCTCAAGCTTACAATCAGGTATTACTGGGTTTCTAAACCTAGCCTTTTCGATATTCATTAAAAATACTAATTTATTTTCGTAAGTTGATTTATCTAAACCGTGCGCTGTTAGTGCGGCAGCGGCTTGACCAAAAGCCTCTACGATCAAGACTCCGGGCATTACAGGTTGGCCAGGGAAATGTCCTTGAACAAAAAAACTTTCTTTAGTAACATTTACTATGGCTGTGCCAGAATGTAATTTTTTTATATCTATTAGTTGATCTAATAATAACATTGGTTCTCTGTGAGGTAAGAGTTGTTTAATTTGTTCTTTTGTTAGACTATTTGACATCGAATTAATCTATTTTTATACTTTTTACTTTTTGATTTATTAATTCTAAAATATCTTTTGTAATATCATCTTCTTTTTTTCCCATCACGATATTCTTTTTTTGAACTATTATTCTTATAGAATTTTTCTTTGAATATTCTTCTAAAATTGGAGTTAGTTTACTAATTAGACTTGTTGATGCTTTGACTCTAGATTTGGTAATTTCATTTGATGTTTTATTTCTATCTTTTTGATAATTAGAAATATCACTTCTCAATTTCTTAAGTTTACTTTCGAACTCCTCTTTACTTAAAACATTTTTTTGAGATATGAGTTTTTTTTCTTTCTGAATAATTTCTTTCTCTTTTTTTTTTAATTTTGATATTGATGCCTCTCTCTTTTTTTTAAGTTGGGCTACAATTGACTTTCCTGCTATTGATTCTTGCATTATTTTCTCTACATCAAGATATACTATTTTTTCACTAGAATACCCAGGAACTGAGAACAAAATTAATAGTATGATACTAATTAATATTTTTTTCATTAAATTTAAAATGTTGTACCAATATTAAACTGAAAGCTCTGTGTTTTATCTGTATCTATTTTTGATATTGGTTCAGCTAATGTAAATGTAAAAGGTCCTATAGGTGAAAACCATTCAAGGCCTACACCCGTTGAACTTCTTAAATGTCTTGAGTCACCTACAGAGCTTGAGTAATCAACACCCCATACACTACCTGCATCAATAAAATAATTAAAATCAACACTTTGAAAACTAGGGAATATAAATGGTAAATTAGATTGAAAATTTAAAGATGCAGCATAATTTCCACCAATATAATCTTTTGAATCCACTGGACCAATTTTACCGGACTCAAAACCTCTCAATCTTTTTCTAGGCAATTTTAATCTTTCAGATATTCTTATGTCATCAGATAATCCATTTGCAGCTCTTAAATATAAACCAAGACTAGTTGTAACATCGCTAAACGAATAATAGCTATCTATTTGATAACCGTTTACTAGTGTATTACTCTCAGATATTAGAGGTATTCTTTGGGAAAATTTGGACCTGAAACCATCAGATGTTTGAAATCTTTGGTTTCTTTTATCATAATCAAGACTGTAACCAAATGTAGATGTAAAATAAGTACCTTCCTGTTTTTTTAAATTTTTACTTGCTGAAGAGTTTGTTGTTAATTCTTCGTAAACTGTAGAAAAAGTAGGTCTAAAATATAAATCATCATATTGTTCAAAAGCTGTACCAAAAGTAAAACCTGCATCAGTAGATTTATAACCAGATTCTGATAATTTATCTGTGTCTGTTATGAAAATATCTGTAATGAGGGCTTTTCCTGTATAATTAAAATTTGGATTGTTAATACTTAAATTTCCTCTTATACGCTCTTCGCTTATTCTTGCACCAGTTGATAACACTACACCTTTACCTAAAAAATTATTTTCTGAAATCGAGAATTGAGCTGTTCCACCCTCAGAGCCGACACCCGCGCCAACAAGCACTTCACCTGTTGCTTTTTCCTCGACAATAATATTAATGTCTTTTAGATTTCCATCTGAAGTATCATTAATTTCTGTAGTAACCTTTTGAAATAAATTTCTTGATTTAATATTATTTATTGATTTGGCATGTAATAACTTGTTGAAAGGATCTCCTTCATCAACTTCTAACATGTCTCTTATAACTCTTTCCTCTGTGATATTATTACCAAGAATATTTATTCTCTTGACATAGAATTTTTCACTTTCTTTAACATCAAAACTGATGTCTAATTTATTCTCATTGACAATTTCAGTTTCAATAGTTGCATCAATAAAATCATATAATCTTGATACAGAAATTTTGTCAATTTGTTGTACAACTTTGTTTAATTTGTTTAGTGAATATTTCTTACCTTTTAAACTTTCCAATATTTTTTCAACATCTTTAAAATCTTTTTCATCAAAATCATCTGGTAGATTAAGTTTTGTGTCATTTATAGTATAAATATTTCCAGCTTCAATGTTATAAACTAAATTAAAATAATTATCATTAAAGATGGCAGATGAATGTTTGATGCTTACATTATAGAATCCTTTGTTTAAATAAAATTTTTCTAAAAGTCTTAAATCAAGATTAATTTGATCGGGATTTAAATATTTTTTGTTAGAAATAATTTTCCAAAATTTACTTTCTTCACTCACTATAATGTTTTTTAATTTTTTATCTTTATAAAATTTATCACCAGTAAATGTAATATTTCTAATAAGCGCTTTTTCTCCTAGATTGATATCGTAAATTAAATCAATCGTATTATTGCTATTTGTTTTTATTGAAACTTCAACTTCGTTAAAGTAATAACCAGAGGTATTTAAAGATGATTTAATTTTTTGGAGATCTTGCTTTGCTAAAAATTCGATATATGGACCTTTCTCTTTTAAGTGTAAATTTTTAAGGATTAATTTCTTATTTTTTTCAGCTTTTATACCATTTAAAACTATTGATTGAACAATTCTTCTTTCACTAACCTCTACAACTAATGTATCACCTTCAAGATTGAATTTAATATCTTCAAAAAAATTAGTTTCATAAAGATCTGAAAGAATATCATTAAGTTGATCTTGACTATAGTCTTTGCCAAGTTCAATGCCACTAAAAGTAATTATGCTTTCTTTTGTAATTCGATCATTATTTTTTACTTCGATATTATTTATAACATCAGAATAAGCATGATTATAAAAAATATTTAAAGTTAGTAATATTATAAATAAGTATCTCATTTTTTTTTGGATATTACACTTAAAGTTCTTGTTTTCAATCTTACAAACTCATTTAATCTTTCAATTTGAGCTAAATTTTTTGGTTTTTGATGCTTAAATTTTGAAAAAAATGATGAATTTACTAAAAGCCAAATTTTTGATGATATATCTAAAAATTCTATTTCTTTTTTTAAAAAAAGATTCACAAGTTCATCATTCACTGACACCAAAACTGTATCAAATAAACTGTCTTTTTTTGTAATTTTTTTTAAGAGTTTTACGACTGGAAACTTTTTGATGTCAACTAACTGAAAATCTAATGAGTTTAAAACCTTGAAATTAATTTTTTTTGATTTGATAAAATTTTGATTCTTTTCGCCTATATAAACTGAATTTGAAATGGGAATTTTCATATTAGTATCGTGAGCAATTATCTTTATTAAGCCGTTTTTAAATTTAACAATAGCGTGTATATATGACTTTGGATGTATTAAGATATAAAACTTTTTTAATTCAATATCAAATATTTTTTTTGCCTCGATTATTTCAAAAATTTTATTCATTAGTGTTGCTGAGTCAATTGAAATTTTTTTTCCCATTTTCCAATTTGGATGTTTAATAGCATCATTAGGTGAAATATTTTTTTTAATTTTTTTATTCAAAAAAGGGCCGCCAGATGCAGTGAGAAAAATTTTTTCAATATCTTCCTTACGGTAATTTTTAATTACAGACCAGATAGAAAAATGTTCTGAGTCAACAGGTATAAATTCAGTTTTATATTTTTTTAATTCTTTTTGTATAAGACTCCACCCACAAATTATTGACTCTTTATTTGCTATAGCAATTCTTTTTGTCTTTTTAATAATATTGATAGTTGGTCTCAATCCTTCTATTCCAGAAATTGCAGACATGGTATAATCAACTTTACCCCTAATTCTTTTATCTAAACTCTTAAAATCTGGAAAGACATTTGTATACTTTAATTTTTTTTTTAATACGAGATATTTTATTTTATTAGTTACAACTATATTTTTTACTTTAAAAGTTTTTACCTGCTTTGATATTAGTTTGATATTTTTGTCAGTTGATAACAAAACAATTTTAAATTTTTTGTTATCTTTTTTAATAATTTCTAAAGTTTGTTTGCCTATCGATCCAGTAGAACCTAATATTATAATTTTTTTCATTTTTTATAAAAGAGATATTATTATAAAACCAAGTGGTAAAGCGAATATTGATCCATCTATTCTATCCAATAATCCTCCATGCCCAGGTATTAAATTTCCAGTATTTTTTATTTTTGCTTTTCTTTTATAGAAAGATATAAATAAGTCACCTATTTGACAAATTGTAGATATTAAAAAGGGTATAAAAAATAAAGCTTGAAAATCTATTTTCACAGATAAAAGATCATAAAAATAAAAATATATAACAAAAAAACCTAGGTAAGATAAAATAAATGAGCCAATTGATCCAGATACAGTTTTGTTAGGACTTATCTTTGTAAGTTTTTTTCCACCAAAAGTTTTTCCAAAGACGTAACCGCCAACGTCGGAGAAAATACAAATCATTAAAATTGTTAGAAAAAAAAATTTATCAATAATAAAAATGTTGAAACAAATTATAAATGCTACAAAAAGATATACTAAAAAGAATAATATATGAATCAAACGATTTATTTTTGTAAATTTGATTTTATCTATAATCTTAACCCACTCTACCCAGCTTAAAATTATAGCAATAAACAATATACTCAAAAAAATATGGTCATTTATTAAAGCACATAAAAATATTATACATAGTAAAAAAAGTGAAGAAATTGATCTTTTTAATAATTCTGACTTCATTAGATATTTCCAAAATTTCTTTTAATATTATAAAATTTTTTAATTATTCTGTTTAAATCTTTGTTCATAAAATCAGGCCATAACTTTCTTTCGAAAAAAATTTCAGTATAAGCAGCCTGCCATAGAAGAAAATTACTTAACCTTTGAGTATCTCCTGTACGTATAAGAATTTCAGGATCTGGAATATTTTTTGTAAATAAATTTTTTTTTATGTCATTTTCTGTAATTCTTTTTTTTTTCCTTAATCTATTAAAAGCATGAACTATCTCTTTTTTAGACCCATAATTTAAAGCTAGGTTTATTTGAAGTTTTGAATTTTTATAGGTCTTTTTTTCAGCAAAATTTAATAAATCATTAAGTCTTTTTGAGAAAATTTTTTCTCCTAAAATTTTGATTTTTATCTTTTCACTGTTTATTTTTTCTAATTTTTCTTTTAAATAAATTTCTAAAAGATTAAAGAGATAATTTCTTTCCTTTAAAGGTCTTTTCCAGTTCTCAGTTGAAAATGCATATAATGTTAAAAATTTAATCTGTTTTT
Source organism: uncultured Pelagibacteraceae bacterium (assembly GCA_902597055.1). Lineage (GTDB taxonomy): Bacteria > Pseudomonadota > Alphaproteobacteria > Pelagibacterales > Pelagibacteraceae > Pelagibacter. The sequence continues at coordinate 7,398 of CACJWG010000004.1, forward strand.
TAATACAGTATTTCATAACCATCTCTACAGTTTTTAAACCCTCTCTATGTCCTAAATTTCTTGAGTTTTTGTGCTTTAATCCCCAGCGACCATTACCATCCATAATTATGGCCATATGTTTTATAGGGTTCATATAGTCATTATTTCTTTTTCTTTACTCGAGACTTTTTCGTCAACTTTTTTTACAAAATTATCAGTGTATGTTTGAATTATTTTTTCGAATTTTTTTTCATCATCCTCACTAATTTCCTTAAGTTTAAGTTTTTTTTTTATTTCATCATTTGCCTCTCGTCTTATATTCCTAATTGAAACCTTAGATTTTTCACCCATAGTTTTAATAATTTTTTTTATTTCAATTCTTCTTTCCTCGCTTAAATCTGGAATTGGTAGTCTTACCAATTGACCGTCTATTTGTGGATTTAGCCCCAACTCTGATTTTTTTATAGCTGAGTCAACTAAAGCTACATTGTTAGTGTCCCACACCTGAATATTTATTACTCTTGGTTCTGGAGTAGTAATTGTTGCTAATTGATTTATTGGCATTTTTTGTCCATACACGTCAACTTTTATTAAATCCAACATACTTGCATTTGCACGACCAGTCCTTAAAGATGCCAATTCTTTTACAAAAACATCAAATGTTTTTACCATTTTTTGGTTATATAATTCTGCCTTAAACATTATTCACCAATTTTAATTCTTATAAAATCTTTTATCTTTAAATTTTTTGAGTCTACTTTATTTAAAACATCTTTAACTTTTAATTTAGGATCCATAACCCAATCTTGTGTAAGTAAACTATTATCTTCCTTAAATTTGTTAATTTTACCAAGACTTATTTTTTCAGCAATTTCTTGTGGTTTACCAAGATTTTTTAATTCCTCATTTATAATCTCTTTTTCTTTTTCAATAATATTATCATTAATATCTTTTTTATCTATTGCCATTGGATTTGATGCAGCAATATGCATTGAAATTTGTTTTCCAAATTGATCTATTTCTTTTGAGCTTTTTTCAAATTCTAAACTAACCACTACACCTAGTTTTGATAAATTACCTTTAACAACAGAGTGGTTGTAAGTAAAAATTTTTGATTTGGAGTTTACTAAAGTTTTTAATCTACCTATGGTAATCTTTTCTCCAATTTTTGCTATTAAATCTATTAAATTTTGAGATACAGTTAATCCATTCTTCATTTTACTGTTATTTAGTTTATCTATTTCAGAATTTACAGAATTATTTATTTCTCCTATTTCCTTTGCAAAACTTAAAAAATCATCATTTTTTGCAACAAAGTCTGTTTCGCAATTAATTTCTATTATTGATGTTTTTTGTTCATCGCCACAAATAGATATGAGCCCTTCATTAGCATCTCTAGACATTTTTTTTGATGCTTTTGAGACACCTTTAATTCTAAGAATTTCAATTGCTTTTTCTAAATTTCCAGAAGCTTCCTTTAAAGCACTATTACAGTCCTTAAAACCTGCACCAGTTGTGCTTCTTAGCTTTTTAACACTTTCGAGGTCACTCATTTAATTAATTAATTTTTTTTTTTAATGAGGAAGGACTTTTTGATGATATTTCTCTTTGTTCACCATTTTTTTTTGCCTCCTCTGGAATGTTCTTCTTCGCATTTACTATTGTTTCTTTTACTAAAGAACAATAAAGATCGATTGATCTTCTGGCATCATCATTACCTGGAATTGGAAAATCAATTCCCTCTGGATCTGAGTTTGTGTCAAGTATAGCTATTATAGGTATGTTAAGTTTTATTGATTCTTTTATTGCAAGTGACTCATAATTTGTATCAATTATAAAAACCAAATCTGGAATTTTTTTCATAGTAGATATGCCACCAAGAGATCTTTGAAGTTTATCTCTTTGAATACTCATCTTAAGAAGTTCTTTTTTTGTAAATCCTCTATTTTCTGACTTAAGGTCTGTATCTATTTTTTGAAGTTTTTTAATTGAGTTTGATATAGTACCCCAATTTGTCAACATACCTCCCAACCATCTATAATTAACAAAGTACTGATCAGTTGATTTTGCTAAATCTGCAATAGCTTCTGAAGCTTGTTTTTTTGTTGAGATAAATAAAATTTTCCCATTATTTGAAATTGTTTCATAAATTTTTTCTAGCGCTTTATTAGTAAGTTCAAGAGTTTGTGTTAAATCAATTATGTGGACGGAGTCTCTTTTGCCAAAAATATATTTTTTCATTTTTGGGTTCCATCTTAAAGTTTTGTGACCAAGATGTACTCCCGCTTCTAAAAGTTGCTGTATTGATAAATTTGGTATCTTCATAATTTTTCCCGGTTGTACCACCAAAGCTATTTCCACTTAAGGACCGGAGGTTATTAACCAAAAGCCTTGTGCGTATTTTTAAAGCTTTTTATAAATTTATAAAGGTAAAGGCAAGAGGTAAATCAATGAATTGTTGTTGATATTCCTTGATTCTTAATGAGATTCACTGTTTTTCTATCAATAAAACGCTTATCCTTGAGTTTAACTTTATAAGCTTTGTCAATTGATACAATATTAATATTTACCTCGACATCTCCACCTTTTTTTAACATTTTCGATAGTATGTCTACTTCCTCTACATTTTTGACTTTAAAACTTATGGAATTAATCGGTCTATTAATCAAATCATCTAATGAAATCATTTTTTTAATATTTAATCTTATAGATTGGGGCTCATTTTTATTAGCAATTTTCTGTAGAGTTAATATTACCGAATTTCCCTCTTTAATTTTATTTCTATTTATCTCCAAAATGTCTGAAAAAATAAATAATTCAAAAATACTTGATTGATCAGAAAATTTAATGATAGCGTATGAAGTTCCTTTTTGTGTTTTCTTTTCTTGAACTTTAAGAATAGTGGCTGCTATTGATCCCTCTTTAATTTCTTTATCTTCATTTATATTTTTATACGAAAGAATGTTAAATTCCTTAAATACATCTTTATATTGATTGAGTGGATGATCTGATATAAAAAAACCTACTGTTTCAAACTCTTTTGCCATCTTTTCTTGAAAACTCCATTCTCCAATTTTATCTACCACATCAGTATCATTAGATCCTTCGCTATTAGCAAACAGGTCGATTTGATTTAAGGATTTATTTTCGAAAATATTTTTTGATTTTGATATTATATTAGGTATTGATACAAAAATTGATTTTCTATCTTTAGAAATATTATCAAATGCACCTGCTTTTGTGAGAGCTTCCATTTGAAGTTTATTAATATCTTTGGGATTTACTCTATCAATAAAGTCATTTAAGGATTTAAATTCTCCATTTTTTTCTCTTTCTTTAACTATGTTTGAAATTGCTTCATATCCAACATTTTTTAGAGCTCCTAAAGCATAATAAAAATTTTTTGTATCAGAGTAAAAATCACTGTTACATAAATTTATATCAGGAGATATAATATTAATGTTTAATCTTTTAAGTTCTTCATAAAATTCTCCTAATTTTTTTTGGTTTGACATTTCCATGGACATTGACGCAGAAAAAAATTCATTTGTAAAATGGGTTTTTAAATATGCAGTCTGATAAGCGATAATAGCGTAGGCTGCTGCATGACTTTTATTGAAACCATATTCAGCAAAAGGTTCTATCTTTAGAAAAATACTAGCCGCAACATCTTTTGCTATACCATTTTGATAAGCACCATCTATAAATCTTGCTTTCTGTTTCTCTAACTCTGCTCTCTTCTTTTTGCCCATTGCACGTCTAAGAATGTCTGCTTCTCCTGCAGTGAAGCCTGACAAAACTTGAGCAATTTGCATGACTTGTTCCTGATATATAATTACACCATATGTTGACTTTAAAATTTTTTCTAATTTTGGATGCAAATAATCTGGTGATTTTTTTCCATGTTTGCAATCATTATAAATTGGAATATTGCTCATAGGACCTGGTCTATACAAAGCAACCAATGCTATAATGTCTTCTAATCTATTTGGTTTCATTTGAGTAAGGGCGTCCCTCATTCCGGAACTTTCAAGTTGAAACAAACCAACAGTTTTGCCTGAAGATAATAAATCAAAAACTGTCTGATCTTCGTAGTTAATTTTATCTATATTGAAATCAATTTTTTTTTTATTCAGAAGTTTAATTGTGTTATTTATCACTGTAAGTGTTTTTAAACCCAAAAAATCAAATTTGATAAGACCAGAATTTTCAGCAGAATACATATCAAACTGAGTAGAAGGTAAAAGTAAATTGGATGAGGAGTCTTTATACAGTGGAACTGTATCGATTAATTTTTTATCTGCAATTACTACGCCAGCCGCATGAGTTGCAAAATTTCTGTTTAAACCTTCAAGTTTCAGAGAGAGTTTAATAAGCTTATCTACTCTTTTATCTTCATTTATAATCTTTTGTAACCTTGGTTCTGAATTTATGCATTCAATCAAACTCATTGGTCTTGAAGGATCGAAAGGAATCATCTTACATATACTATCGACAAAACCATATGGAAGACCCATTACTCTACCTACATCTCTTATAACCATTCTAGCTTTTAGTTTGCCAAATGTAATAATATGAGCCACTGAGTCCTTGTATTTTTTGTTAAGATACCCAAAAACTAAATCTCGTTTTTCCTCACAAAAATCAATATCAAAGTCAGGCATAGAAATACGGTCTGGGTTTAAAAATCTTTCAAAAATTAAATCAAAATAAATTGGGTCCACGTCAGTAATTTGTAAACACCATGCTACTAAAGAACCAGCACCAGACCCTCTACCTGGTCCAACTGGTATATTATTTTTTTTTGCCCATATGATGTAATCGGATACGATTAAAAAATAACTAGAGTAATTCATCTCACATATTATGTTTATTTCGTGATCTAATCTTTTTTTATATTTTAGAAATTTTTCACCATTTAAATTTTCATCTTCAAATCTTTCCTTAAATTTATTTATCAAACCTTCATTCGCATCCCTTTTTAATTGATCATCAGATGAAATATCATTATTTGAGTTAATATCTGGTAATAATGGTTTGGAATATTCAGGTCTGAAACTGCATCTTAATGGTAAATTATAATTATTTTCTAGAGCCTCGGGTAGATCACTAAATATTTCCCTCATTTCATCGTCACTTTTAAAATAATGATTATCTGTTAGCTTGATTCTTTGTTTATCATTAATATAATTTTTTGAACCAATGCAAAGTAATGCATCATGTGCTTCGCTCATTTCTTTGTTTAAATAATAAACCTCATTTGTAGCTATTATTGGAGCACTAATTTTTTTTGAAACAGACAAATTAAAGTTTTCAAAATTTTTTTCATTCAAATCACCATGTCTTTGAATTTCAATATAGAAGTTATCACCAAAATTTTTATTCAAAGAAACATAAAGTTTTTCTAGTTCATCAATTCTGCCTTTTTGAAAAAGAACTCCTGATAAATTGTTAATACCTCCTGATAGAATTATTAAATTATTAGAACAATTAAATAATAATTCTATTTTACAATGCGGATCATTTATTTCAGAGTTCTCAAGAAAAGATTTAGATGACAAATTAATCAGTTCTTTGTAACCATCGCTATTTTTGGCTATAATAGGTAATGATCCAATTATATCATTAAATTTAAACTTAATCTGGGATCCAATTATAGGCTGAGTTTTTGACTTGGAAATTTGTTCTGAGAATTCTAGAGATCCACATAAATTTGACGTATCTGACATTCCAATTGCTTTAACCTTATTGTCTTTGCAAAATTTACTTAGATCATCAATTTTTATTGCGCCTTCACAAATAGAATATTGAGTATGTATTTTTAAGTGATTAAATGTTTTTTTAGATTTTTCCATTAATGGTTTTGATTTTACCATTACTTAAGGAAATTTTATAGTCTGCTTTATTAGCAAAAAATCTATTATGAGTTGCAAATATTATAACACGATCATTATTTTTTAATTTAAAGAGTAGGTTAAATATTTGATTTGCGTTTTCGTGATCTAAACTTCCAGTCGGTTCATCAGCAAGTATTATTCTAGGTTTATTTACTATTGCTCTTGATATAGCAATTCTTTGCATTTCTCCACCTGATAATTCTGATGGATAATGATCAGCTCTATCTTTTAAGCCTACTTTTTGAATTATCTTTAATGATTCTTGTTCTGCTATTTTGCGATTATTATTAGCAGCTAAGCTGGCTATACAAACATTTTCAATAGCCGTAAAATCAGGCAATAAGTTTTTCTCTTGATAAACAATCCCAATATTACTAGATCTAATTTTGTCGTTAATCTCAATTTCATTATGATTTATATTTTTATTGTCAATTTTTATATTTCCTGATGATGGTCTATCTATTAAAGATAATAAATTAAGTAAAGTTGATTTTCCAGATCCAGAGGGTCCAGACAATGAATAAATTTTTCCTTTTTTAAATTTAAAATTTAAATTTTTTAGGACAGAAATTTTTTTTTGATTATCAAATGTCTTTGAAATATTGTTTAGTTCTATAATATTACTCATATTTTAAGGATTTAATTGTGTCTAATTTTGCTGCTTTAGTTGCAGGGTATATTGAAACTACACATGTCATTATAATTGAACAACTTGAAATTAAAAATATTGACCAAAAATCTATTTGATATGGAATAGTACTTAAAAAATATATTTCTTCTGGAAATAAACTTATATTAAAGACACTACTAATTAACATTCTTATCTCCTCAACATAAAGAGAGAACGTTACACCTATGAAAACTCCCATAATTGTTGCTAAAAATCCTATTAAAAATCCAATAAAAAAAAATATTTTTCGAATAGAAAAGTTAGAAACGCCTATTGATTTTAATATAGCAATTTCTCTAGTTTTATTTTTTACTAAAATAGTAAGACCCGAAATAATGTTAAAAGCAGCAACTATGATTATTAAAGATAATATTATGAACATAACATTTCTTTCTACTTTTAAGGCGGAAAATAATGGTTTGTTTAAATCTGACCAGGTAAATATATATTCGTCGGTAAAAATCGACATTAGTCTTTCACGATAAATATCAATTTTGTCAGGTTTATATAAATAAACCTCTAAGAAATTATTTCCTTTTTTTAAATCAAATAAGCCTTGTAGATCTTTAAGATTAATAAACACAACAGAATTATTAAACTCAGCAAACCTACTATCAAATATAGAACTTATTTTAAAAGTTTTTTGTCGGGGTATGGATCCAATAAGTGTATTTTCACCAGAAGGTGAAATTATTGAAATTTGGTCACCAATTTTTAATTCGAGGTCATAACTTAAATCGCTCCCTATCGATATATTATTCTCTAAGATCTTTTTATCGCCTCTAAAATATTTATTATTTACAATATTCAGTTTTTGAAAGTCATTTTCAGAATAGCCTCTTACTAAAATACCTTTTGTAATTTCATCATTTAAAATTATTCCCTCTCCATTATTGCTTAATATCAAATTTGAAGATATATTTTGTAAAAACTCGTTATCTATTTTTTTTTGCTCTATTTTCTTATCATAGGGTTTTACGATTACATGTGCGTTGAAATTCGTTATTTTGTTTATTAACTCTGACCTAAACCCATTCATTACAGACATAACTATAATTAAAACTGCCACACCTAAACTTATGCCTAAGAAAGAAAATAAAGTGATAATATTTAAAAAACCATCTTTTTTTCTAGTTTTAAGATATCTAAAAATTATTTTTTTTTCTAAAGTTGAAATCAATTTATTTTTTTGGATTTAATGAAATTAAGGGCTTCTTCAAGACTTATCATTTTGCTATCGTTCCCCACTTCTTTAAACTCAATTTTGTTTTTATCAGGATTTTTTCCAATTAGAATTTGAAATGGTATTCCAATTAAATTAAATTTTTTTAACTTTCCTGAAAAATTTTCTTCTGAATCGTCTAAAACTGTTTCAATATCATTCTGTTCCAAAAAATTTTTAACTTTAATACCCATTTCGATACTTGTGGTATCATTTTTAGATACAAAACAAATAATTGCACATTCAAAAGGAGAAACTGATACTGGCCATTTCATAACTTCATTTTTCTCATCAAAATTTGCCTCAATTAAGGCACCAACTAATCTTGAAACTCCAATTCCATAAGAGCCCATTTTTACAAAAATTTTTTTACCATCTTTATCAACAGCAGCATTCATTGGTTTTGAATATTTATCACCAAAGTAAAAAATATGACCAACTTCAATACCTTTGGTCTCTAACTGATTTTTTTTATCAACCTTGTTGTTGAACTCCTTGTTGTCAATTTTCTCATCTGTGACAGCGTAAAATTGGTCATATTCAAGTCTAAGTTTTTTTAGAGACTCTTTTTCTAATTTATAATTATTGTGATTTACCTCAAAAATTCTTTTGTCAGTATAAATTTTACTTTCGCCAGTTTCAGCTAAGATAATAAATTCATGTGACAAACTCCCACCAATTGGTCCCGTTTCAGCTGTCATCGGTATTGCTGATAGTTCTAATCTCTTAAAAGTTTTTAAATACGATAGAAAAAATTTGTTATATGAAAATTCTGCATCATCATCACTTAGGTCAAATGAATACGCGTCTTTCATAAAAAATTCTCTACATCTCATTATCCCAAATCTTGGTCTTAGCTCATCCCTAAATTTCCATTGAATATGATACAATAATTGAGGAAGTGATTTATACGATTTTATACTGTTTCTAAAAATATCTGTGACTAACTCTTCATTAGTTGGGCCATATAAAATTTCTCTATTCTGCCTATCTTTAATTCTAAGCATCTCTTCTCCATAATCTTCATATCTTCCACTTTCTTTCCAAATTTCAGATGACTGTATAGTTGGCATTAATATTTCTTGAGCACCTATCTTATTTTGTTCCTCCCTGACTATTTGTTCAATTTTTTTCATCACTTTAAAGCCAAGAGGAAGCCAAGAGTAAATACCTGCCGATGATTGTTTAATCATTCCTAATCTCAGCATGAGTTTGTGTGATTTAATTTTTGCCTCTGAAGGATAGTTTTTTAATAATGGAATAAATGATTTTGATAAAAACATTACGTAATTAGATTCCTTAAATTAAGATAATCATACTTTACTAATAGTAATATACCTATAAAAATTATTGATGTAATCAAAGTTGTATATATTAGTTTTTTTATTAATTTAGGGTTTTCGGGAGCTCCAGGGTCAACACCCTCCACAAAATTTTTTTTATTTCGATCAACATCTATTGGCAGTAATGAAAAGAAAATTATCCACCATATAAGAACATATATAATAATCGAACCAGTTAAACTCATCAAATTTGAACTATATTAATATTCGTAAAAGGTCTTTTTCCTACTTTATTTTTTGCATATTTTTTACAAACACTTTTAAAAGCATCGATAGCATTTTCTTGTTGTCTGCTATTTGTTAAAGAAAATGTTCTAGCTGTTTTTTCAATTTCATTTTCTAGTCCAAATCTAAAGTCTTCAAAATCATTTATTGGCAGTCCCTTAACTGTAACAATTGGCCTATCATGAATATTTCCTTTTGGTGTGACTAGAATAGTTACTTCCATTATTCCATTTATTGAAAGGTTTTTACGTTCTTTAATAGAATTTGAGTCCTCTTCCACACAGATGTTTCCATCCAAATATACTTTTCCTGCAGGTGCTTTATCATAAACAAAAGGTTTTTCAGCTGGAGCTAATTTAACAATATCCCCATTTATAACTTTAACTGGATTGGGTATTTTCATTTCTTTAGCAAAATTAATGTGCTCCTGCATATGTCTGTATTCTCCATGCACTGGTATTACTGATTTTGGTCTTATCCAATTATACATATCTTTTAATTCCTCTCTATTAGGGTGACCGGATACATGTATAAATTCATCTTCTTCCGTAATTACTTCAATGCCTTCAATAACTAATTGATTGTGTAATTTAGAAAGTTTTTTTTCATTTCCAGGTATTATTTTAGATGAAAAAATTGCAGTGTCGCCATTTTCAATTGCTACATCTGGATGGGTAAAATTCGATATTCTGCTCATTGCTCCCATAGGTTCTCCTTGAGTTCCAGTGCATAAATAGACTATTTTATCTCTTGAAATTTTTTTGGCATCCCTTGGATCAATGGGTTCAATTACATCTTTAAGATACCCACATTGTCTTGCAGCTTTAAAAATTCTATGCATAGACCTTCCTACTAAAGAAATCTGTCTTCCTGTTTTGTGGGCACAAAAGAAAATAGATTCCATTCTAGCAACATTTGATGCAAAACATGTAACTATTATTCTTTTTTTCAACCTTTCAAATATTTTAAGTAAATTTTTTCTTACATCCATTTCCGAACCTGATCTACCGATACTGAATACGTTTGTTGAGTCACATATCATAGCTAAAACTCCTTCATCACCAATTGACTTCAGTTTTTTAGAGTCTATTACGTCTCCAATTAACGGGTTTGGATCACACTTCCAATCACCAGTATGTAATACACAGCCAAGTGGAGTTTTAATTTTTAGTCCGTTGGGTTCTAGAATGGAGTGAGTCATAGTTATCAGCTCTATATCAAATGGTCCAAGTTTTATGTTACCTCTTAAATTTACTATCTTTAAAAAAGGATGAATGTCTATTTTCTTTTCCTTAAACTTTTCAGTTACTAAAGCTGCAGTAAATGGAGTAGCATATATATTACATTTAAGATCAGGCCAGATATGTGAAATCGCGCCAATGTGATCTTCGTGAGCGTGGGTAAGAACTATACCAAGCAATGACTCTTTTTTATCAACGATAAAACCAGGGTCTGGATAAATTAAGTCAATTCCAGGAACTGTATCATCGGCAAAAGTAACACCAATATCTACAATGATCCACTTATGATTTTCTGGTTTACCATAAGCAAACAGATTTAAGTTCATACCAATTTCACCTGATCCACCTAGTGGACAAAATAATAATTCATCTTTCATTTATTTAATATTTTATGAGCTTTTATTAATCCTTTTATTGTAAGATTTTTGTCAACCAAAACTTTAAAACTTATATTTGTTTTAAATAAATGCGCAAGACCTCCAGTTAAAATAATCTTAAAATTTTTTTTAGTAATTTTCGAAATTTTAAAAATTATTTTTTCTATAAGGCCGCTATATCCCCAATAAAAACCAGACGCTACTGCCTGTTTGGTGTTTTTTCCAATTACTATATTAGTTTTATTTAAATTGATTTTTGGAATTAATTCTGCCTTTGATATTAAATTTTTTAAAGAAAGATTAACTCCTGGAGCGATTATGCCACCCCAGTAAACATCTCTTATGACAACATCAAAAGTAGTAGCTGTTCCAAAATCTACAACTATAAAATTGTTTTTTTTATTAAAAACACTGATTGCATTTGCCAGTCTATCTGATCCAATTTGTTTTTTATCAACTTTCAATTTAATTATTTTGTTTTTATAAATATTCTTTAATTCAATTATCTTAATTTTTAACTCTCGTTCAAATACCTTCTTAATAATTTTAAAATTAGATGGAACTACACTACAAAAAACGGCTTTATCTTTAATATTAAATTTTTTTAAAAACAAAACTTTTGATTTAATCTTACTATAAATCATTTCATTACTTTTTAGAGCAATTTTTTTTTCAATTTTATTATTTCTAAAAAAAATTTTAGTTTCAGTATTACCAATATCACCAACTAAAATATTATTTTTCTTAGATTGACTCATAGTTTAATTTAATTTCATTTAGGATTCTAACTCTATTAACTTTTTTATTAGTAATCTCATACACACTTGTTGTTTTATAATTCTTTAATTTTGGACTCTTTAATAAGTTCAAGCCTACCCCGACTAATAAATATTTAAAATTCTTATAAAAAATTGTTTCCTGTAAAATTCCACAAATTTTATACTGTTTAAACAAGATGTCGTTTGGTTTTTTTATTTTTAGATCGTGTTTTATATATCTTGATAAAACCTTTTTTATTATAAGGCAATTTTTATAATTAAACTTATTTAAATTTAGATTATTTGAAATTGAAAAGAAAATAGTTACGAAAAGATTGCCCTTATAGGAAACCCATTTATTTCCATGTCTGCCTCTGCCAGAGCTTTGGAGATCACTAGTAACTATTCCATTTTTAATACCTGACCTAATTTTTCTAATAGCAATATCGTTAGTGCTTTTTACTTTTTTGTATTTAAAAATTTTTAACTTCATTAAATTATAGTGATATTTGAGACAAAATTATTAATTATGTTTGGGTTTATGAAATAAATAAGAATAATTGTAGATGAGACCACAAGTATCATTTTAAGACCAATGCTATGATTTAAGTCATATTTTTCTCTCTGTTCATCGAAGTACATTACCTTTATTAATCTTATATAATAAAAGGCTGCTATTACCGTTGAGAGCAAACCTACAATTGCTAAAAAATACATAGACTGTTCAATTACAGCCGTAAAAATATAAAACTTTGCAAAAAAACCTGCTAATGGAGGTATCCCTGCTAATGAGAATAAAATGATCATCATAGAAAGTGATAATAAAGGATGATTCTTTGATAAACCTGAAAGATCTTCAACTTTATCGAAATATTGATTTTCTCTTTTAAGCATAAATAGACAACAGAAGAATGCTATATTCATTATTAAATATATAATTAAATATATTATTGAATTTTGAATACCTTCGTTTGTTCCGACACTCAAACCAGCGAGTGCAAACCCCATGTGGCTTATTGAGCTATAAGCAATTAGTCTTTTCAATTTTTTTTGTCCAATCGCAGCTACGGCCCCAAACACCATTGAACCAATTGATAAAAAAATTATAACTGCTTGCCATTGGTCAAACATTTCAAGGAAAGGTCCGTATAAAAAATTAATAAACACTGTTAATGCAGCGATCTTTGGAAGAATTGCAAATATTACTGTGACAGATGTAGGTGATCCATCATAAACATCTGGGGCCCACATGTGAAAAGGTACAGCAGTAATCTTAAATGCTAACCCAACTAAAACAAACACTATTCCAAAAATTATACCGTATTCAATTGACTCACTGTTTTGATAAATTAAATCAAAGTTTGTAGAGCTTGAAAAACCATATATTAAAGAGCATCCATACAGTAATAATCCTGATGACAGCGCACTTAATATAAAATATTTTAAGCCTGACTCAGAAGAAAGAATATTATCTCTTTTGAAGGCTGCGAGCACATATAATGCTAGAGATTGTAGTTCCAGACCAACATAAAAAACTATTAAATCGTTAGAACTTACCATTACGAGCATACCAAGAATTGAAGATAAAATTAAAATTGGATACTCAATTTTTAAAATATCATTTTGTTTGACGTAATTTAATGAACATAGCATTACAAGGAATGCCGAAATTAATATTACTGACTTGATTAAAGTCGTGAAATAATCGATTTTATAACTGTTATTAAATAGATCTACTGGAAATTGAGGATTTAAATTGATATTTATCGCAAGTCCCACAAGTAAAATTATACAAGAAAAATTGTATATAAATGATTCACTGTTTTTTTTAAATACACCAATCAATAATAGAAATAGAATTGATAATGATAAGAATATTTCTGTAGATATAAAAAAAAGATTTATCATTGATTTTGTAAGTTATAGCTATTTAGTTTATCATTATATTCATTTAAAAAGTTCTCAACTGATACAGAATATGTATTTGAAAATGGATCAGGATAGAAGCCAAAAAAGATTATACTCAATGCTAATAATGTAAGAATAGATAACTCAACTTTATTTAAATCAATTAATTTTAATAATTTTTGATTTGTTAGTTCTCCAAATACAACTCTTTTGTAAAGCCATAGCATATATGCTGCACCTAAAATTACACCCAAACTTGCTATTACTGCCACTAAAAAACTTTTTTTAAATGTTCCCATTAAAATTAAAAATTCACCGATAAAACCAGTTGTTCCTGGTAAGCCTAAAGAACCTAAAACAAACACCATTAACAAAATAGAATATTTTGGCATTACACTTACCAAGCCCCCATAATCATTGATGCGTCTCGAGTGAGTTCGGTCATAAACAACACCTACCGAGAAAAAGAGTGCGGCAGATACAATACCATGGCTAATCATTTGAAATATTCCTCCCTCAACACCTTGTTGAGTGAAAGTAAACAAACCCAATGTTACAAAACCCATGTGAGCTACAGATGAGTACGCAATTAGTTTTTTCATGTCGTCCTGCATTAAGGCAACTAACGAGGTATAAATAATTGCAATTAAACTAATAACAAAAATAAACGGAACAAAATATTCTGACGCAACAGGAAATAGTCCAATTGAAAATCTTATAAATCCATATCCTGCCATTTTAAGTAAGATTGCTGCTAATAAAACTGAACCTGCGGTTGGTGCTTCAACATGAGCGTCAGGCAGCCAAGTATGTACTGGCCACATTGGTGTTTTTACTGCGAAAGATGAAAAGAATGCTAACCAGAGTAAGTTTTGATATTTTGGATCAATGCCTAACTTATAAAGTTCTTCTACATCGGTTGTGCCTGCTATCCAATAAATAGATATTACCGCTATTAACATTAAAACTGAGCCAAGAAGAGTAAATAAAAAAAACTTGAATGCAGAATACACACGTCTTTCACCTCCCCAAATACCAATGATTAAAAACATTGGTATTAAACCTCCCTCAAAAAATAAGTAGAAAATTACCAAATCTAAAGAGCAAAAAACTCCAATCATTAGAGTTTCCATTAATAAGATTGCTATTAAAAATTCTTTAAGTCTATTCTTTATAGATGAGTTAACTGACAAAATACAAAGTGGGGTTATGAAAGTAGTTAAAATGATAAATAATATTGAAATTCCATCCACTCCAACTTTGTAATTAATAAAATCTTTTATCCAAACTCTACTTTCTACAAACTGAAATTCATAACTAGATTGATCAAAAATTAACCATAAGTAAATAGATATTAAAAAATTAATAATTGATACAAATAAAGAAACATACTTGATACCAGTAATATTTTTTGAGTTAATGAAAAAAAGAAATAATGCGCCAATTGAAGGCAAAAGGATTAGTGAAGAAATAATTGGGAAATTCATCATTTAACAATCAAGTAAGTTAGTATTAAAGAAAAGCCAATCAACATTATAAATGCGTATTGATAAATAAAACCGTTCTGAAATTTAACCGCCTTAATCGACAAGCCTTTAATAAGATTTGAAATACCATCTGGTCCAAATCTATCTATTGTTAAACCGTCAATCTTTTTCCAAAAAAATAGACCTAATTTTTTGCAAGGTTCTACAAAGATATAAGAATAAAGCTCATCAAAATACCATTTCTTTTTTAAAAAATTTATTAATGGATAATTAGTTTTTGTAAAATTTTCTAATATACTCTTATCCCTCAAAAATAAGTAGTAAGAAATCGGTATGCTTAAAGTAACTATAGTCGGGGTCAACAAAATAAACCACAGCGGTGGATGGTCTTCACTTAATGGCTCTAAAAATTTAATAGACTCTCCCCAAAAATTAACACTACTTTGATTGCCTATTAATAGATCTTTGAAAAAGAAACCGGCAAAAATTGACCCTAAACCAAGAACTATAAGTGGCAAAATCATCACTGCTGGTGACTCATGAATTTTTTCGTATTTGACCTCTTGATTATTATAATTTCCATGAAAAGTTTTAAAAAATAATCTCCATGAGTAAATTGCTGTTAACATAGCAGTAACAATTCCAATACCAGCTGCATAAATACCAGTTACGTTTCCTCTTAAATACGCAAATTCAATAATTGCATCTTTAGAATAAAAACCAGATAAAAAAGGGAAACCAGTCAAAGCTAATGTTCCTACCAGCATTAAGGCATAAGTGTAAGGGATCTTTTTATATACCCCACCCATTTTTTCGATATCCTGTTCATCTTTGAAAGAGTGTATTACAGAACCAGCTCCTAAAAAAAGCAAAGCCTTAAAAAAAGCATGAGTAAATAGATGAAACATTGCAACGTTGTATGCGCCAACACCAGTTGCAAAAAACATATATCCAAGCTGGCTACATGTTGAATAAGCAATTATCTTTTTTATATCGGTTTGGACTAATGCAATTGTAGCAGCAAAAAAAGCTGTACTCATTCCAATAACAGTAATTATATTGAGAGCTAATTCTGAATATTCATAAATAGGAGAACATCTTACAACTAAAAAAACACCTGCAGTAACCATTGTTGCAGCATGGATTAATGCAGATACAGGTGTTGGTCCTTCCATTGCATCGGGTAACCAAGTGTGTAAAAAAATCTGGGCTGATTTTCCCATCGCGCCTATAAATAACAATATACAAATTAGATCTATTGATTTAAATTCAAAACCAAGAAAATTTATATTTTTTGCATTCAAGGTTTGAATTTGACTGAATACTTCATCGTAACTAACTGTTCCAAAAAAATAAAAAATTAAAAAAATACCAAGAGCAAAACCAAAATCTCCAACTCTATTAACTACAAAAGCTTTAATGGCGGCCGCGTTAGCAGCTTTTTTTTTAAACCAAAAACCAATTAAAAAATACGAACAGAGACCTACTCCTTCCCATCCAAAGAATAACTGTAAAAAATTGTCTGAAGTAACAAGCACTAACATTGTAAATGTAAATAAAGATAAATAAGACATGAACCTCGGTTTGTGAGGATCGTGAGACATATAACCAATTGAGTAGATATGAACCAACGCTGAAACAAGCGTTACCACAACCATCATAAGTGAGGATAGTGCATCTACTTTTATGGACCAATTTACATTTAAAGTACCTGAGTTTATCCAACTAGAAATTAATAAATTATTTGAGTATCCATAATTTAATACTTTTAAAAAAACTATTATTGAAAGGATAGAAGAAATACTGACAAAAACGCTTGTTATTAATTGGGAATATTTTTGATCAAATTTATTACCAAAAAAACCAGCAATAAATGCACCAAGCAATGGTAAAAAAACTATGAAATATTCCATATTAACCTTTTAAATTTTCAATTTCTTCGACTCTTATTGTTCCTGCGTTACGGTAATAGACTACTATTATTGCTAAACCGATAGCCGCTTCTGCTGCTGCAACAGTTAAAATAAATAAAGTAAATATTTGGCCAGATAAGTCCTGAAGAAATATTGAGAAAGATACTAGATTGATATTTACTGCTAACAATATTAATTCAATACTCATTAAAATAACAATTACATTTTTTCTATTTAAAAATATTCCAATTACACCAATAGTAAAAATGATTGCCCCTAATGTCAGATAATGTCCAAGGGAAACTTCAAACATCTATTTTAACCCCTTCATTTGATTTAACTTCTACCAGCTCAACACCTTGATTTTTTTCTCTAGATATTTGGCTAAAATAATTTTGTCTTTTAACTCCTTCTCTTTTCCTAAATGTGAGAACGATTGCTCCAATCATTGCCACAAGTAATATCATCCCTGAAATTTGAAATAGATGAATATATTCTGTATATAATACGCTGCCTATAGTATGAGTATTTGTAGAATTTGAAATCAGACTATCAGAAAAGTTTTTGATAATGTCAGGTTTGTATTTCCATCCTCCAATTACGATTATTAATTCAAAAAAAATAATCAAACTTACAATTAGTCCTACAGGTATATGAGTGCTTGTTTCACTTGATTTGAACCATTGATTTTTTTGCTGAGCAACGTTTAACATCATAACTACAAATAAAAATAAAACTGCAACTGCTCCAACATAAACAATTAACATTATCATTCCTAAAAATTCTGCACCTATCATAATAAAAAGGCATGAAATCGATATAAAATCTAATATAAGAAAGAAAACAGAATGAACAGTGTTCTTTGAGGCAGTTACCATTATTGCAGAGATTATTGCAACAAATGAAAAAAAATAAAAAAATATAGCGTGTGCTAACATTTGCTATTATCTATACGGGTTATCAGCTTTTATATTTGCAGCTAAAACATTCTCCCATCTATCTCCATTTTCTAAAAGCTTTTCTTTATTGTAGTAAAGTTCTTCCCTAGTATGTGTTGCAAATTCAAAGTTAGGACCTTGCACTATAGCATCAACCGGACACGACTCTTCACACAAACCACAATAGATACATTTTAGCATATCAATATCGTATCTTGTCGTTTTTCTACTTCCGTCTTCTCTAGCTGTAGACTCTATTGTTATTGCTTGAGCTGGACAAACAGCTTCACAAAGTTTACATGCTATACATCTTTCCTCACCGTTTGGATATCTTCTTAAGGCGTGCTCTCCCCTATATCGTGGTGAAATCTTGCCTTTTTCAAAAGGATAATTAAGAGTCTTTTTTGGTTTAAATGACTCTTTAATAGCTATTAATAAGCCTGTTAAAAAATCAATTAAAAATACTGTTTTAAATATTCGAATTATATTCATAGTTTAATATACAGGTAATAAGTCAAAATATAATAAATAACCAGAAGTTAATACCACCCAAATTAAAGAGAAAGGCAGAAAAACCTTCCATCCGAGCCTCATAAGTTGATCGTATCTATATCTTGGCACAATAGCTTTTATAAGTGCGAACAAAACAAACAAAAATAAAATTTTTAATATTAGCCATACCGGTGGAGGTACTATATCAAACAATGGGATATTCATTGGCGCTAACCAGCCTCCCAGAAAAAGAATTGACCCAAGTGCACACATCAGCAAAATATTAGCATATTCGCCCAACCAAAACATTGCATACATCATGCCGCTATACTCGGTTTGATAACCCGCAACTAATTCAGCCTCTGCTTCAGGTAAATCAAATGGTGGTCTATTTGTCTCTGCAAGCGATGAAATAAAGAAAATCACAAACATTGGAAATAAAGGAATTACAAACCAAATTTTCTCTTGAGCTAAAACTATATCGCTTAAGTTTAAAGAACCAACGCACAATAAAACATTTATGATTATTACTCCGATAGAAACTTCATAAGAGACCATTTGTGCAGCAGATCTTATTGAGCCTAAAAATGGATACTTTGAATTTGAGGCCCAGCCACCCATTATTATTCCATAAACACCCAAAGATGAAATTGCAAATATATAAAGGATACCAACATTTATGTCAGCCAAAACATAATCTTCACTGAAAGGAATTACTGCCCATGCAATAAGGGCTAAAGTCATCGTAACTATTGGGGCTAAAATAAATATAATTTTATTCGAACTTGCGGGTATTATAATTTCTTTGAAAATGTACTTAAGCGCATCTGCCAAAGTTTGAAATAAACCGAAAGGACCTACAACATTTGGCCCTCGTCTTTTTTGAACAAAAGCCCAAATTCTTCTATCAAGCCACACAATCATTGCTACTGATACAAGAACAGGAATTAAAACATAAAGTATTTTGTAAATTTCAGAAAATAATAAAACTATGTATTCCATTTAACCGTCAGTTCCAGTTTTCAAAGAAACAAGTTTTAAATTTCTGCATTCTGCCATTGTCTTTGAAGATCTTGCTATAACGTTAGTAAAATAATAATCAATTTTATCGACGAAAATTTCTTCTTTTGTGAAATCATTTTTAACTGTTTCACCGTTTTTTTTTGTTTTTTGATTAAGATAATTTAAAAGATTATCTATAAGTTCTTGTTTATTTGTATAAAGACTTTTACCCTTAAGTTTCTTTGACATTTCATTAACAATTTCCCAATCTTCCTTTGCTTCACCAGGTGGATAGGAAGCCTTAAAAGCTAATTGTAAGTTACCTTCAAGATTAGTGTAATATCCGTCTTGCTCTGTATATGCCGCGCTAGGCAATATTAGGTCTGCCATTTCTGCTCCTCTATCACCATGAGTTCCTATATAGACAATAAATTCATTTTTCTTTTTGATATTCAAATTATCCTGACCAAATAAGAAGACTAATTCAAATTGATTTGATAACACATTATCTATAGTTACGTTGTCTAAAATATCCAAATCATATGCACCAACAGTTGATGCATTATTAGAAAGGACGTTTAAAGCATTCCAGTCATCGTTTATTTTATTATTTTCTGATAAAAATTTTTTCATTCCCTCAAATAAGTACCCTGAGCAGTTAAGTTTAAGAGCCGATTGTCCAAAAATAACAATAGGATTTTTTGCAGAAATTATTTTTTTTGAGACTTCGTGTTCATTTAAAATTATTTTTTTTAACTCATCAGTGTTGTTTGATATTACTTTATATGGATATGTTAGATCCCCAACATCATTCAAAGAATAAATTTCCATATTATTCTTTAAATAACTTTTTCGTATTCTTGAATTCAAAATTGTTGCTTCATGACGTGGATTAGTCCCAACCAAAAGAATAAAATCTGATTTTTCTATATTTGAAATTTGGGTATTAAAAATATAATTGTTTCGTGAACTATTGTTTACATAAGTTTTTACAGATCTTGAGTCCAAGTTTTTACAGTTCAAAATTTTATTAAAAAGCTCTTTAACAGAAAATAGAGTTTCCATATTCGTAAGATCACCAGTTATACATCCAATTTTATCAGGATTAGTGCTTTTGATTTTATCAGTTAAAGTCCCATAAGCATCTTCCCATGAAATTTTTTTAAAACCATCATTAGATCTAATATAAGGAGTATCAAGTCTTTGATATTTTAAACCATCACATGCATAACGAGTTTTATCTGATATCCACTCTTCATTAATGCTTTCGTTAATCTTTGGAAGTATACGTTTTACTTCCCAACCATATGTATCAATTCTTATATTCGAACCAACTGCGTCCATAACATCGATCGACTCTGTTTTTTTTAATTCCCATGGTCTAGCTTCAAAAACGTATGGCTTCGATGTTAATGCGCCAACTGGGCACAAATCGATAACATTACCTGATAGCTCTGACTCCATGGATTTTTCCAAGTATGTAGTTATTTGAGTATCTTCTCCTCTACCAATTGCTCCAATCTCTGAAACACCAGCAACCTCGGTCGCAAATCTTATACACCTTGTGCAGTGAATACATCTTGTCATTTGAGTTTTGATTAATGGACCCATATATTTTTCAGGTACAAATCTTTTATTTTCTTTAAATCTTGATTTATCAATTCCATAAAACATTGATTGATCTTGCAGATCGCATTCACCTCCTTGATCACAAACTGGACAGTCGAGCGGGTGATTTGCTAATAAAAATTCCATAACGCCTTTTCTTGCTTTTTCAACAAATTCAGTATTTGTTTTAATATTCATTCCATCTGCTACAGGCATTGCACAAGATGCAACCGGTTTTGGGGATTTTTCAATCTCAACTAGGCACATTCTACAGTTTCCTGCTATTGAAAGTTTTTCATGATAACAAAATCTTGGTATTTCAGCTCCAGCTTGTTCACATGCCTGCAAAACCGTTAAGCCATCTTCTACTTCTAATTCGTTATTGTTAACTTTTATTTTGGGCATTATCTTTTTCTAATAAGTGTTGATCTACTAGGTATGGGATATCTTTATTTGACTTAATTAATGGATCAAAATTATTTCTTTTAATAATCTCTTTTTTGAAATTTCTTAAAAGACCTTGAACTGGCCAAGCAGATCCTTCTCCAAAAGCACAAATGGTATGACCTTCAATCTGTTTTGTAACATCAAATAACATTTCAACTTCCTCTCTCGATGCTTCTCCTTTAGCCATTCTTTCTAAAATTCTCCACATCCAACCTGAACCTTCTCTACAAGGAGTACATTGACCACAACTTTCATGTTTATAAAATCGCGCTATTCTTGCAAAACATTTAATGATATCTTGATCTTTATTAATTACGACTATTCCTGCGGTCCCTAACCCACTTTTATTTTCAACCAATGAGTCAAAATCCATAGTTATCTTTTCTGAAATTTCTTTATTTAATAAGGGCATTGAAGAACCGCCTGGTATAACTGCTTGTAAATTTTCCCATCCACCTACTACTCCACCTGCGTGGGTTTCAATTAAATCTTTTAAAGGAATTCCCATTTCCTCTTCAACATTACAAGGTTTGTTTACATTTCCAGAAATACAAAAAATTTTAGTACCAGTATTTTTTGGTTTGCCTAATGATGCAAACCATTTAGAACCTTTTCTCAAAATTGTAGGAACAACTGAAACAGTTTCAACATTATTTACTATAGTTGGACAACCATATAATCCAACTAGCGCAGGAAAAGGTGGTTTTAATCTTGGTTGACCTTTGTTACCCTCAATACTTTCAAGCAAAGCTGTCTCTTCACCACATATGTAAGCTCCAGCTCCGTAATGAATGTAAATATCTAAATCCCAACCAGTTCCAGAAGCATTTTTGCCAATTAAATTATCTTTATAAGCTTCATCAATTGCTTTTTGCAATTCTATGCCCTCGTTATAATATTCACCCCTTAAGTAAATATAACATTTATGTGAGTTAACAGCGTAAGCTGCTATTAAACAACCTTCTAAAAGTTTGTGAGGTTCAAATCTTAGAATATCCCTATCTTTACAAGTTCCAGGTTCAGACTCATCCGCGTTAATTACAAGGTAGTGCGGCCTTGATCCAACTTCTTTAGGTGCAAATGACCATTTTAACCCTGTGGGGAAACCTGCGCCACCTCTCCCTCTTAACTCTGATTTTTTAATTTCATCAATAATCCAATCTCTGCCTTTTTCACATAAATCTTTAGTATTTGTCCAATCACCTCTTTTTTTTGAAGAGTTTAAGTCAGCTCCTAAATCATTATACAAGTTTTTAAATATTCTATCTTCGTCTCTAAGCATTTTTTAAATCCAATAATGTTTTTCTGTTATTTTCAGGCTCTGAGTTAATTCTTCCTCTATATGAACCTGGTTTTGGTTTTTTGCCCATAAGCACTTCATCGATAATTTTTTCACTTTGTTTAATATCTAAATCTTCATAGTAATCATTGTTAATTTGCATCATTGGAGCGTTAATACAGGCACCAAGACATTCTACTTCTGTCCAAGAACAATTTCCATTTTCAGATAATACATTTTCTTTTTCAGATATCTTTTTTTTACATACATCTACAATCTTGTATGCTCCTCTGATCATACAGGGAGTTGTAGTACAAATTTGGACATGAAAATTCCCTACAGGTGAAAGATTATACATTGAGTAGAAAGTCGCTACTTCGTAGACTTTGATGTAAGGCATATTTAAAAACTTAGCTATATATTTAATTGCTGATAAAGGTATCCAGTTATTGTTTTGCCTTTGAGCAATATACAATAAAGCCATCACGGCACTTTTCTCCTTTCCCTTAGGATAATTTGATAAAATTTTTTTTGCAGCTTCTAAACTTTGTTGATCAAATTCAAATTTATCAGGTTGATCTTTTGAAATTTTTTTTAAACTCATCTGTCTATTTCCCCGAACACAATATCTAATGAACCTAATACAGCTGGTACATCAGCTAACATATGTCCTTTAATTAAATAATCCATTGCTTGAAGATGAGAGAATCCAGGTGCTCTGATTTTACATTTATATGGTTTGCTTGAACCATCAGAAATTAAGTAAACACCAAATTCACCCTTGGGTGCTTCTACTGCAGTATAAATCTCATCTTTTTTTACTCTGTAGCCTTCTGTAAATAATTTAAAATGATGAATTAATGCTTCCATCGACTCTTTTATTTCTTTTTTAGGTGGAGGAGTGATCTTGTTATCTTGAGATTTTACAGGTCCTTTTGGTAACTGCTCTAAACATTGTTTAATTATTTTTACACTTTCTCTCATTTCTTCAACTCTACAAAGATATCTGTCATAACAATCTCCATTTTTTCCAATTGGCACTTTAAATGATAACTGTTCGTAACAATCGTAAGGTTGAGATTTTCTTAAGTCCCAAGCAACACCTGAACCTCTCATCATTACACCTGAGAATGAATAATCTAATGCATCATCTTTTGAAACTATTCCAATATCGACATTTCTTTGTTTAAAAATTCTGTTATCAGTAAGTAAAGTCTCTAAATCATCTATAATTTTTGGAAACTCATTACAAAATTTTAAAATATCAGCATCTAGACCTCTTGGTAAGTCTTGGTGTACACCTCCTGGTCTAAAATAATTTGCATGTAATCTCGATCCTGAGACTCTCTCATAAAATTCCATAAGTTTTTCTCGCTCCTCGAAACCCCATAATGAAGGAGTTAAGGCGCCTACATCTAAAGCTTGAGTAGTAATGTTTAATATGTGGCTTAATATTCGACCAATCTCACAAAATATAACTCTAATGTATTGACCTCTAATTGGGACTTCGATATCTAAAATTTTTTCTATAGCTAAAGCAAAAGCATGCTCTTGATTCATTGGTGCCACGTAATCAAGTCTATCAAAATAAGGTATTGCTTGAGAATACGTTTTATTCTCGATCAATTTTTCTGTACCTCTATGAAGCAAACCAATATGGGGGTCGGCTTTTTCTACAATCTCTCCATCTAACTCTAATATCAATCTTAAAACTCCATGCGCAGCCGGGTGTTGTGGTCCAAAATTAAGATTAAGTGTCTTTGTTTGTTTACTCATTGTTTTTTTTAATTTCTTTAATGTATTCAGTTCCTTGCCATGGACTATTATAATCAAAATTTCTATAGTCCTGTTCTAATTTTACTGGTTCATAAATTACCTTTTTTTTCTCTTCGCTATATCTAACCTCTTTATGCCCAGTAATTGGAAAATCTTTTCTTAATGGATATCCTTCAAATTCATAGTCTGTCAAAATTCTTCTTAGGTCTGGATGATCTTGAAAATCAATACCATACATGTCAAAAACTTCTCGTTCCATCCAATTTGCTGATGGAAAAATACCTGTGATTGAAAAAACTTTTTCATTTTCGTTTAACGGAAAATCAACAATTATTCTTTTGTTAAACTCATGGCTAAGCAACAAATAAATCATTCTAAATCTATTTTTTTTATTTGGGTAATCTACTGCAGTTATATCTATCAACTGCTTAAATTTCATATCAGGATTTGATTTTAAAAATAAAAGAACTTCTTTTAGATCATCTTTTTCTATAGAAACATTTAATGTTTCGTGTACAATTTTTGATGAACTCACCTTAGTATTAAGTTCTGAATTTATTTTTTTTTCTAAATCTATATTATTTAACATTATCTGCTTATTGAACCTTGGTCTCTTATCTTTTTTTGTAATTGCATGATCCCGTATAATAAAGCCTCAGCTGAGGGAGGGCATCCTGGTACATAAACATCAACTGGAACAACTCTATCGCATCCTCTAACAACAGAATATGAATAATGATAGTAGCCACCACCATTTGCACAACTTCCCATTGATATCACATATCTTGGTTCAGGCATTTGATCATAAACTTTTCTTAACGCTGGAGCCATTTTATTAGTTAAAGTTCCAGCAACAATCATTACATCTGATTGTCTTGGTGAAGCTCTTGGAGCAGCTCCAAATCTCTCAAGGTCATATCTTGGCATAGATGTTTGCATCATTTCTACTGCACAACAGGCTAGTCCAAATGTCATCCAGTGCAACGAACCTGTTCTAGCCCAGTTTACCAAATTATCTAAAGAAGTTGTTATAAAACCTTTATCCGCAAAATCTTTTGCAAGTTGTTTAAATTCTTTTGGAATTTGATCTTCTTTTTCTTTTAAGTTCATTCCCAGTCCAAAGCCCCTTTCTTCCACTCATAAATAAATCCTACAGTTAAAATAAACAAAAATATCATCATTGATACAAAGCCAAATATTCCAATTTTGCCTAAAGAAATTGCCCATGGAAAAAGGAAAGCTATTTCTAAATCAAATATTATAAATAGTATTGCCACTAAATAAAATCTAACATCAAACTCCATTCTTGAGTCATTAAAAGGTTCAAAGCCACACTCGTAAGCAGATAGCTTTTCAGGATCAGGGTTTTTAGGCGCAAACATAAAATTTAAAAAAATAAACCCGATGCTTAGAAGGAGCGCAACTCCAAAAAATATAATGATTGTTAGATAATTATTTAAAAAATCTCCGTACATATACATTTATATATAATCTTTTTGATTAATTGAAAGTGCAGTTAAGTCACGTTATTGGGGGCTAATTTATTGGATGATTTGTGTTATTGATAATTATTATCAAAAAATGGCGGGAGTGACGGGACTCGAACCCGCGACCTATCGCGTGACAGGCGATCGCTCTAACCAACTGAGCTACACCCCCATATATTTTTTGGTGGGCGGTAAAGGACTCGAACCTTTGACCCCCTCGGTGTAAACGAGATGCTCTACCAACTGAGCTAACCGCCCTCCAAAGTGAATTACTAATACATCAGTGAGAAGATAATGTAAATTGCTAATTATTGAATACTTGCTTGTGTTTTTTCAGATTTTTTGTTTTCTGAAATTTTATCTACCTCAACCCAGTCGGTTGGTTTTAGTTCCTTGGTAAGTGCAATTTTTAAAACTTCATCAGCTGTACTTACAGGAGTAATTTTTATATCATCAATTACTTTTTTTGGGATATCAACTAAATTTTTCTCATTATCTTTTGGAATTAGCACTTGTTTAATTCCCGCTCGGTGTGCTGCTAAAAGCTTCTCTTTTAATCCACCAATTGCTAAAACCTGACCTGTAATTGTAACTTCACCAGTCATTGCAATTTCTCTTTTAACAGGAATTTTAGTAATCGATGAAACTATTGATGTTACCATCGCAATTCCAGCGGATGGACCATCTTTAGGCGTAGCTCCTTCTGGGACATGAATATGAAAATCTTTTTTCTCAAATGTTGGGGGAATAATTCCAAACTCTAAACATTTAGATCTTACAAAGGATTTTGCTGCTTTAACTGACTCTTGCATTACATCGCCTAATTTTCCTGTAATTTGCATTCTACCTTTTCCAGGCATATTCACAGTTTCAATTTTTAAAATTTCACCACCAAATTCTGTCCAAGCTAAGCCTGTAACAATTCCAATTTTGTTTTGCTCTTCTAGCTCACCAAATTTAAATTTTTTAACACCAAGAAAATCACCTAAATTTTTGTCGTTTACAGTTACATCTTTGCTTTCATTGTTAACAACTTTTTTTACAACCTTTCGTGTAATTTTAGAAATTTCTCTCTCAAGATTTCTAACCCCTGATTCTCTTGTATAATATCTAATGATATCTTTTATAGTGCCGTCAGACAAATTCATTTCGCCATCTTTAACACCATTATCTTTAATTTGTTTTGGTAACAAGTATTTATTAGCAATATTAATTTTTTCATCTTCAGTGTAACCAGGTATTCTTATTACTTCCATTCTATCTAATAGTGGAGGCAGAATATTTAATGTATTTGCAGTTGTTACAAATAAAACATCAGATAAATCATAATCCACTTCTAAATAGTGATCGTTAAAAGTAGTATTTTGTTCTGGATCAAGAGCTTCCAATAAAGCCGAAGATGGATCACCTCTATAATCATTTCCAACTTTGTCAATTTCATCAAGTAAGAACAAAGGATTTTTTGTTCCAGCTTTTTTCATCATTTGAATAATTTTTCCAGGTAAAGAACCAATATAAGTTCTTCGGTGACCACGGACTTCTGCTTCATCCCGAACACCTCCTAAAGACATTCTCACAAATTGTCTGTTAGTTGCTTTTGCTATTGATTTACCTAAAGATGTTTTTCCAACTCCAGGAGGGCCAACCAAACATAAAATTGGACCTTTCAATTTATTCATCCTTTTTTGAACCGCTAAAAATTCAATTATCCTCTCTTTTACTTTTTCTAGTCCGAAATGATCCTCATCCAAAACTTTTTGAGCTTTGTTCAAATCTATCTCAATTTTATCTTTTTTAAACCAAGGTAAATCTATCATCCAGTCTAAATAGTTTCTTACAACTGTGGCCTCAGCAGACATAGGACTCATATTTTTCAGTTTTTTTAATTCAGACAAACATTTTTTCTCGACGTCTTTAGGCATTTTAGCTTTAAGAATTGCTTTATTTAAATTTGATGTCTCATCTTTCCCATCTTCGATTTCACCTAACTCTTTTTGAATAGCTTTTAATTGCTCATTCAAGTAGTACTCTCTCTGAGTTTTTTCCATTTGAGTCTTAACCCGACCTCTAATTCTTTTTTCGACACCAATGATACTTGTTTCATTTTCCATTATCTTTATTATAAGATTTAATCTCTTCTTGACATCCTGGGTTTCAAAAATTTGTTGTTTTTCTGAAATTGATGTATTTAAGTGAGATGAAATATTATCTGCAATCTTTGATGGATCTTTAAGTGCTTTGATATTGTTAATTGTTTCACTTGAAATTTTTTTGTTAATTGAAGTTAACTTTTCAAGTTTTTTAACTGCAGATATAGCTAATGCCATTAAATCCTCATCTTTGTTAATTTGATCACTTACTTTTTCAAATGAGCAAGTTATAAAATCTTTGTTATCACTATAGTCAGTTATTTTTACTCGATTAATTCCTTCGACAAGAACCTTAACAGTACCATCTGGTAACTTTAAAAGTTGAAGAATATTACTTTCACATCCATAAGTAAAAACATCATTTTTAGTTGGGTCGTCAACTTCTGAGTTTTTTTGAGTTACTAAAATAATTTTTTTTTCCTTTTTCATTACCTCATTAAGTGCATTAATTGACTTATCTCTCCCAACAAATAATGGAATTACCATATTTGGGAAAACAACTATGTCTCTTAAGGGTAATAAAGGTAAACTAAATTTCATTTCCATCATATAAATATGGATATTAAATTAAAATTTGCAATACTTATTTATCGTTTGTTAACTGTATTTATGCAGCAGAGGTTTTGGATTTATCTTTATCTTTATCTTTTTGAGCATTTTTGGAGTGGACAATAATTGGTTGGCTTTGCCCTTTGGCCGCACCTGAGTCGACAATAACTTCATTGACATTTTCCATACTTGGTAAATCAAACATTGTTTTTAAAAGAACACTCTCTAAAATTGATCTTAATCCTCTTGCCCCAGTTTTTTTGCTAATTGCTTTTTGAGCAATTTCTTTTATTGCATTATCTTTGAACACAAGTTTAGCTCCCTCTAACTTAAAAAGTTCCTGATACTGTTTAATCAGAGAGTTCTTTGGTTCTTGTAAAATTTTGATCAAAGATTTTTCATCTAGGTCCTCTAAAGTAGCTATTATTGGAAGTCTTCCTATAAACTCTGGTATCAATCCATATTTTAATAGGTCCTCAGGTTCCAAACTTTTCATCCATTCACCTGTCTTCTTATCTTCTGTATTTTTAACCTCTGCTCCAAATCCTATTGATGATCCTTTGTCTCTTTGAGAAATTATTTTATCAAGGCCAGCAAAAGCTCCTCCACAAATAAATAAAATATTTGTTGTATCCACTTGTAAAAATTCTTGTTGGGGGTGTTTTCTTCCTCCCTGAGGTGGTACACTTGCAATTGTGCCTTCCATTATTTTTAAAAGGGCTTGTTGAACACCTTCTCCAGAAACATCTCTTGTAATAGAAGGGTTTTCTGATTTTCTACTTATTTTGTCTACTTCATCTATGTAAACTATTCCTCGTTGAGCTTTTTCAACATTGTAATCAGCGGCTTGTAAAAGTTTTAAAATTATATTTTCAACATCCTCTCCTACATATCCAGCTTCTGTTAATGTTGTTGCATCTGCCATTGTAAAAGGAACATCTAATATTCTAGCTAATGTTTGTGCTAGTAAGGTTTTTCCACATCCAGTTGGGCCAATTAATAAAATATTTGATTTAGCTAGTTCAACATTTTTACTAGTTTTACTTTCATAATTTAATCTTTTGTAATGATTGTGAACAGCTACAGATAAAACTTTTTTTGCAAGTTGCTGTCCAATTACATAATCATCTAAGACTGAACAAATTTGTTTTGGAGAAGGTAACCCATCTTGATGTTTTACAAATGTATCTTTGTTTTCCTCTTTAATTATGTCCATACATAACTCAACACATTCGTCACAAATGAAAACTGTTGGCCCTGCAATTAATTTTCTTACTTCGTGTTGGCTTTTTCCACAAAAAGAACAATATAAAATGTTTTTACTACCTGACATATTTTTTTAAATTATAAAACGAATCACTAAATCTACTTTATTATAAAATGTGTTTCTGAGGCAAGCGTAGTGTTTAGATTGAGCTATATCTTGTGGAATACTAAGATCTTTTTTCTACAACTTGATCTATCAAACCAAATTCTTTAGCGTTTTCAGAAGTCATAAAATTATCTCTTTCAAGAGCAATCTTAATTTCATCCTCACTTTTTCCAGTGTGTTTAGAGTAAATTTGGTTCAATCTTTTTTTAAGAGAAAGAACTTCATTTGCATGTATCTCTATGTCTGTTGCCTGACCTTGAAAACCTGCAGATGGTTGATGGACCATTATTCTTGAATTAGGAAGAGAAAATCTTTTTCCTTTTTCCCCTGCAGCCAAAAGAAAAGATCCCATTGATGCAGCTTGGCCAATACATAATGTTGAAACATCAGGTTTAATATATTGCATGGTATCGTAAATCCCTAAACCAGCCGTCACTAAACCACCAGGACTGTTTATGTATAAAGAAATTTCTTTTTTAGGATTTTCAGACTCTAAAAACAAAAGTTGTGCAGTTACTAATGACGCAACATTATCATTAATTGGACCAACTAAAAAAACAATTCTCTCTTTTAACAATCTTGAGTAAATATCATAAGCTCTTTCACCTCTACTTGATTGCTCAACAACCATTGGTATTAAGGTATTCATTTGTTCTAAGATTTTTTCACTCATAATATCGAATCACTCACTTATACAACTTACGATTACTTTTTACTAACTTTTTTTGCTTTTTTTTTGATTGGGGCTTTTTTGGGTTTCTTTTCAGATGTCTTTGGCTTCTTTTCTGTGACATCAGTAGTTGATTGAGCTTTTAGATTTTTTTCGTTTTCCTCTTTTAAAATTTTTTCTGCTTCCGATTTATCGATTTCTTTAACTGTTTTTTTAGCTTTTGATTTTATAAATTCTATTATCTTTTGTTCATAAATGTTTCCTCTTAATGAGGCTGCTGCTTCAGGATTTTTTTGATAATAATCCATTACAAGTTTCTCTTGTCCGGGCATCATCCCTATTTGTTTTTGAATTTCGGATTGAATTTCTAAATTTTCAACTTTAATATTATTTTCTTCACCAATTTGATTAAGAATTAAACCGAGTTTGATTCTTTTTTTTGCATTTTTTAAATTATTATTTTTATTTTTTTCTATCGCTTCTTTATCAAGACCTTGATTAAGAATGTTTAATTCTTGTTCAATTAAAGTATTTGGAATATCATCAGTCTTGAAATTTTCAATCTCTTCTAAAATTTGATTTTTTGAAATTTGATCAAGAGAGTTTTTATATTGATCATTTAATTGTTTTGAGACTAAATTCTTTAAATCAGTTAAATCTTTAGCCCCAAGTTTTTTTGCAAATTCATCATCGATAGGTAATTGTTTATGTTTTTTTACTGAAATAATTTTACACATAAACATCGCTTTTTTTCCAACTAATTCTTTTTCTGGAAAGATTTCTGGCAAAACTGCTTCTACTTTTATTTCTTCATCTTTTTTTGCTTTTAATAATTGTTTATCAAAACCTTTTATGAATAAATCTTTACCTAACTCTAATTGTGTATTTTTGCCCTCACTACCTTTAAATTCTTTTCCATCTACTGTTGCTTTATAATCAAATGTAACTAGATCACCTTCGTTAGCAACTTTCGCTGCATCAACTTCAACAAAATTTTTTTGATTTGAGGCAATTTCTTTAATTCTTTTGTCTGTCTCCTCTTTGGATAAGTTTACTTTATATTCTCTGTACCTAATGCTATCTAAGGAGTTAATCTTAGCTTTGGGCATTTCTGTTACGCTAATTACATATTCAAGATCCTTCCCTTCTCCAAATTGTTTCAAATCAATTTTAGGTTGGAGCGCAGGTTTTATTTTCTTTTCATCTAAAGCTTTAGTAGTAGTTTCTTTTAAAATTTTATCTATCACTTCGCCATAAATTGCTTTGCCAAATTGTCTTTTTATTAAATCTCTTGGAACTTTTCCTGGTCTGAAACCTTTGAGAACTACATCATTTTTTAATTGGTCATACTTAACATCAAGTTCTTTGTTGATTGTTTTTTTATCAACAAAAACTTTTAAATTTTTTTCAAGACCTTTTTTCGTTTCTACTGTTACTTTCATAAAAATATGGTAGGCGAGAAAGGACTCGAACCTTCACATGTTGCCATATTGGTTCCTAAGACCAACGCGTCTACCAATTCCGCCACTCGCCCAATTTTAAATGGTTTATATCTTATAGAATGAATTTGTCCAATTAGAATAATTGTGTAATTATGAGAAAAATTAAAAAAAATTTATGATTGTTTCACCTTGTATAAGTATTTGTAAAACAGATCCTGTCTCAGGTTATTGCTATGGTTGTGCTAGAAAAAATGAGGAAAAAATTGCCTGGAAAAACCCAGAGACTACTGATGAATGGAAAAAGAAAAATTTAGAAGAATTAAAAAGTAGAATGTCAGGTTGGCAATTAGATGCATTTTTAAAATCTTATGATAATAAGATTAAAGAGGGAGAATCTTTATTTAAAAAGAGTTTAAAATGAGTAAATCAACAACAGTTGTTATTATTTATGTACTAGGTCTTGTAGTCGGTGCATTATTTTTTGATCTATGGGGCGCTGAAACTAGTATTAAAAAAGGTCTTATTGGTATTGGATGGACTGCATTATTTTTAATTTTTCTTTTTCTTGCTGAAAAAAAAGAAGATTAATTAATTTCTAATGATCCAAGAAATTTTAAATTATTATCAGTAATTACAATCTCACCAGAGCTTGTTGCTAAATCTAAAATTTCAGAAATTACAACATAATGAGTAACTAATGCTAAATTTCCAGAGTAATTCCAATTTTTAATAAATTGTTGAAAATCTAAAATTTGTTTGTCTTTGTTTTCTGAAAATCGTTCATCATAAAAAGAGTTTAGAAAATTTTTTGTCTCATAATTCCCAAAAGCTATTTTAGCTGTATCTTTACATCTACACCACTCACTCGATA
The DNA here is from genome assembly GCA_902597055.1 of uncultured Pelagibacteraceae bacterium. Lineage (GTDB taxonomy): Bacteria > Pseudomonadota > Alphaproteobacteria > Pelagibacterales > Pelagibacteraceae > Pelagibacter. Next base: position 40,501 of record CACJWG010000004.1, read on the forward strand.
TTACTTTTGTAAAATTTATGTCGTTTTCTTTAAAAAACTTACCAATTTTCAATGCTTGTAATTCACCTTCTTTGCTAAGGTTTCTTTGAGTAGAACAATCTAAAATTTCAAAATTTGGGGGATCGCCATTTCCTGGAGCAATAGCGTGACGAATGAATATTATGTTGTTCTCTTTTTTCAAGATTTCCACAATATTTTCATTAGCAAAGCTTGTCTTATTTAATAAAAATAGAAAAAAGATTAATATTATCTTAAAATATCTCATTATGAACTTTAATTTTCAAAAACTAAATCAATCTATTATCAAATGTCGTAAATGTCCAAGGTTAGTAAAATTTAGAAAAAAAATTTCTGTTGAAAAAAGAAAACAATATGAAAATGAAACTTATTGGGGCAAACCAATTACTGGTTTTGGAGACACTAAAGGGAAAATTCTTTTTGTGGGATTAGCACCTGCAGCTCATGGTGGTACAAGAACTGGAAGGGTATTTACCGGTGATAAATCATCAGATTTTCTTTATAAATGCTTGCACAGTGTCAAAATTTCAAATCAGCCAAATTCAGACAATATTAATGATGGATTAAAACTTACAGATGCATATATAACTACTGCGCTTAAATGTGTTCCACCTGGTGATAAACCTAATCGAGATGAATTGGTTAACTGTTTTCAATTCTTTAATAATGAAATTGACAACTTAAAGGATCTTAAGACAATTGTTGCTTTGGGCAAAATTGCTTTTGATAGTTGTATCCTTTTTTTTAAACAAAATTATAGTTTTAAGGAAAAAATTAACTTTTCACATGGAAAAATTTATTCACTACCAAAAAATATCAAGTTAGTTGCTTGTTATCACCCGAGTCCGAGAAATGTTAATACTGGTAGAATTAATGAAAAGAAAATGAAAAATCTTTTTAAAAGAGTATTAAAATTAAATTAGTTTTTCTAGTTCTGCTTTTAGTATTCCAGGAATTTTGACAGGCTTACCCTTTTTATCAATTGTTACTAAATGAATTTCCGCCTCTGTAATTTGATCATTACCTTTAAATACTTTTTGAGACATTAAAAAAGAAGTTTTTGTGATTTCTTTCATATTCGATTTTATCTCTAAATTATCTTCAAGTAAGGCAGATTTCATATAACTTATATTACATGATTTAACTATTATATAAGTTCCGTTTTCATCGATTAGTTTTTTGTTAGTAAAGCCTAAAGATTCTAAAGCGTCACTTCTAGCTCTTTCCATGAACTTAAGGTAATTAGCATAATATACGACACCACCAGCATCAGTATCTTCGTAGTAAACTTTTAATTTAAAAGTAAAAGTTTTCATTAGTTCTTTAAATTAACTTATTCTGAAGAAAAATATATGTTTTTATAGTAAGAAATAGCCTGAGATTTTGATTGATCGGTATCTACCATAATTGCGACACCATCTAAAATATCAACGTTTAAATTATGGAATCTTTTGTAGTCTTCCTTTACGTTTGTTTTGACTGTAACCCACTCATTTTTATTATTATCAATACTAGATAAAACATAATCAATAGAACTTTTGGTATATGGACTTGGCCAATTTTCTCCTATGGATGAATTACTTGAGAATACATAATTTATTGCCTTGTTCGATAATGGAGTCATGCCTGTTTTCTTAACAACAAAAAATCTTGCTGCAAAATCATGACCTTTTTTTGATTTTTCATCGATACCGGGTAACCCCTTTTCAACCTTCCAAGTAATATTTAAAAATGGTGTTTGATTCAGATCTATAAGTGCTTCCTTGCCCAGTCCTGAACCACCGTTTTCTACCTCGGCCTTTAATATATTTGCACCATCTTCAGTTAAAATGTTGTATTCAGTCATATTTTTTGCTCCACGAACTTTTCTGACTTTAAGGTTGCTTAACTCTTCATCAGTAAACTTAAACACTTCAACATTTTGGGAGTAGCTAAAAGATATAGATGATAAAAAGATTAAAAATGCAATTAATAGTTTAGGCATGAAATTCATATAAACTAAAATAATTTTTTTTTCAAATTTTTTTTAAAATCTTACTTTTGACAATTTTCAGTCATTCAAAATTCATTATTGAGGCTTATAAAGTTAATATGAAAAAATATATCTCCTTAATCTTGTTGGTTATGTTAACAAACTGTTCAACTCATACAGTAAAATTGGGTAAAAAATGTACAAAATTAGCTTCAGATAATACCTATGAGAAGTCATACGTATGGGTCATAAATAAAGGTAATCTTGAGACATTTGATGACAAAATAAATAAAGAAAATTGTGCCAATAATGGAGAGAAGCTTTGAAAACTTTATCCATTTTTATGCTCTTAATTTACTGGTCAGTTATAATTTTAGCTCCTGTTATAGCTAACGAAAAAAGTAAGTATTTTGAAACAAATATTATAATCCCTATAGAAAAACCTAATAAGTAGATCTTCCGCCGCTAATATCAAATACAGCGGCGGTTGAAAAAGAATTTTCTGCTGAAGATAACCAACAAACCATTGATGTAAGTTCTTCTAATTCGAGAAATCTTGCTCTAGGTACTTTTGAAAGCATCCTTTGAACATGCTCCTTTGACATTTGATCAAGAATTCTTGTTTTAGCTCCTGCTGGGGTTACTGCATTAACTGCTATGTTCTTATCTGCAAGTTCTTTACCCAAAGATTTTGTTAGCGCTATTACCCCTGCTTTAGATGAGCTATATGCACTAGCTTTTGCGTTCCCATCTTTGCCAGATACAGATGCTATATTAACAATTCTACCATAATTATTCTTAATCATGTGTGGTACAACTGACTTACAACAGTTAAAAGTTCCATGTAAATTAATATTAATGATTTTTTTCCATTCTTCGTAATCATAATTCCACAATTCTGCAGTAGAGCCTGTAATTCCAGCGTTATTTATTAGAATATCAATTTTTGTTTTAGAAGTAATTTTGTTAACAGTATCATCAACGCTTTTAGAATCCGATACGTCTACAACATCACATGAAAGATTTTGATCATTAATTAATTTTGAAGCTTTTTTAAGTTCTTTGTCATCAGAGTCCCAAATGATGACTTTGGCTCCTGATTGAAGAAATCTTTTTGCAATATCAAGTCCAAAACCTTGTGCGCCACCAGTGACAATTGCGTTTTTGTTATTTAAATCAAATTTATTCATCAATCACTTGCTAATAAATAATAAGTAATACCTGCAATTATAAAACCTATTATAAATGAAAAAGTATCTAAAAACATGAATTTTGGATTCCAAATTGATGCAGATGAAAATATGAAACCTATTATAAAAGAATAATAAGCTTTTAAATGCCATCCTGCAGAATAAAGATATGCACTATCGTTTCTTGCTGAAAATAAATCTTTATTTATGACCACTTTATTTTTCACTACATAATAATCAAAAATCATCACACCAAAAATTGGTCCAAAAAAAGCTGAAAGTGTATCAATTATTGACATGGATCCATTCTGACTGAGGAACGGAGTCCAAAAAATCCCAACTACGAAACCAAACAAAATTATCAATAATCCAGAACTTTTTAAAGTTAAACTATTTGGAAGTAAATTTAGTAATATATTTTGTGAAGGGAAGTAATTTGCAATTAAATTAGTTGATGATGAAGCAAAAAAAATAAATATTAAAACTGTTACAGTTATATAAGTATTATTAATTTTTCCTACAATATCTGTCGGATTTGTAAGTAGGTTTTGAGTTGATATAAGGCTACTTTTAAAAAAAATATCTGCACCAATTACAATAACTAGTAGTAAAAATGAGTAAATTATTGTACTTACAACTAAACTTAAATTTCCTTTTAGAAGTTCTTGGGAGCTTTTTACATATCTTGAGTAATCTCCAAAATTCATAATCAAAATAGAAAAATATGCAAATAAAGTACCTGTTATACCAATCATATTTTTAAATTGAAAATTAGTAAATCCACTCTCAAGATTTATTTTGCTTACAAATGTCTCCATAACGAATAACTCTGGATCAGCTATCAACACTACAAAAAACAGCAATAAACCTGAATAAACAAATAAAGCTGAGAAATTAATGAAACTTCTTATAAATTTTTGTCCTCTGCTAAATAAAAAATATTGAATTAAAATTGTAAAAACAAAACTGACCCAATCAATTAGATTCATGGTCATAAAGTAGTTGAAGAAAATATCGTTGTTTAGTATCTCGCTATCAAATTGAAACAAAGAAATCCTAATTAAATATCCAATAGATTTTGAAATAAAGTATGTTTGAACACCAAAAAAGAATATTCCAACTAAACCTCTTATCAAACTTATAAATCTTGCCCCTTGATAGCCAGTTGATACTCTTAGAAAAACTGGAAAGGGAATTCCATGCTTTTGAGAGGGTTTTCCAATAATATAGGATAAATAAATCACCAACAAAGAAGCTAGCAAACTTCCAAATAAAACTTCATAAAAATTTAAATTATAAACAAAATATAGTGAAGCTATTAAAGCAAAAGACATTATACTTTGAAGTCCAACTGACCAAAAACAAAACATATCTTTCCAGTCCCAATTTTTGTCAACAGGATTTACTGAAACGATTTCCCAGTTAGTAAGATTAAATTTTTCTTTTTCTGAGCTCACTATTACATATTAAACAAATATGTATTACTGTCCATACAAGACAGTAGGTAGCCAAAGGACAATCTTAGGAAATATAATAATAATGATTAATCCAATAATCTGAAGGACCATAAACTGCATCATTCCAAGATAAATATCCTTTAAGTCCCACTCTGGAACGACTCCTTTTAAGAAATAAGCAGACAGAGCTACAGGTGGAGATAGCCAGGCGGTCTGTAAATTTACTGCCACGAGAATCGCAAACCAGGTTAAATTAAATCCTAAAGCTTCAACTAATGGTAGGATAATTGGAATTATTATCATAACTATCGGAACCCACTCTAACGGCCAACCTAATAAAAAAATCATTACCATTATCATTGCTAGTATTAGGTATTTATTCATTTCTAAACCTAATAAAAATTCAGTAAGCAATGTCGGAGTGCCAAGTCTTGCAAACACTGCCCCAAAGAAATTTGATGCAGCAACTAAAACCATTATTAAAGCAGTAATTTCTAATGTTTTTACAAGAGCTTCTTGCAATTTTGGTAAAGTTAATTTTTTATAAGATAGCGATAATAGTAGAGCACCCATTGCGCCACATCCTGCAGCTTCCGTTGGTGTAGCAAATCCAAATAAGATACTTCCTAGAGCGGCAAAAACTAATGCGGCTGGTGGTACAAGACCTAGGAAAAATTCAATCCAGACTTCTCGCATACTGACCGCTCTCATATCCTCAGGTAAAACAGGTCCCAATTTTGGATTTATCATACATCTAATTGTTGTGTAAGCAGCATATAAAGACGCAAGTAATATTCCGGGTAAAATTGCAGCCGCAAATAAATCAATAACTGGTATTTCCATTATTGGTCCCATTACCACCAACATAATACTTGGTGGAATTAAAATTCCCAAAGTACCACCAGCTGTTATAGTACCTGCAGCAAGTTTTACATCATAACCAGATCTGTTCATTGATTTAGCAGCCATTATTCCTAAAATCGTTACTGAAGCACCAACTATCCCAGTTGCAGCTGCAAAAATTACTGAAACAAATAAAACAGCATAATATAAAGCACCTCTAACCTTAGATAACATCAATTGAAAAGCAGAAAATAATCTTTCCATTAAGCCAGCTTGTTCCATCATTATTCCCATAAATACAAAGAGTGGAACAGCAGCGAGAGTTTGCTCGGTCATTACCATGGAGAATTGGAGGGTCATTAAATAAAATACTAATTTTCCGAAACCTAAATAACCAAAAACAAATCCTAGAAATATAAGTGTAAAAGAAATTGGGAAACCAACAAATATTGCAAATAGCATTACTCCAACTAATATAAAACCAAGTATTGCTGGATCTATTAATTCTGCTATCATTTTTTCGCTCCAGGCCACTCACCTTTTTTTGCGGCCCAATAACTCTTTAATAATTCAGAGAAACCTTGCACTAATAAAAAGATAATTCCAACTAACAAACAAGTTTTGATCGGCCACATATATGGCATCCATGTAGTATCCATACCTCTTTCACCTCTTCTAATAGACTCTTCAACAAAACCAATTGTCATATAAAGAAATACGATTAAACCTGGGAAATAAAATAAAATGTACAACCAGAAATCAATTAAACCTTGCGTTTTAGTTTTAAAGTTTCTGTATAAAAAATCTGCTCTTATGTGAACTCCTTTTGATAGAGCATAACCTGCTCCCAACATAAACAAGGCTCCATAAAGAAACCTGCTAATGTCATAAGCCCAAATTGTTGGTGCTAAAAATAATTTTCTCGCAAGTACCTCATAAGTCATTGCAAATATTAAAGGCATCAATATCCAACAAACAATATTTCCTATTAACTTGCTAAACTTATCTATCTTGACGATAGAATTCGCCATCCATGATGGCATATCATCGGGCATCTTATCTAAACCCCCTCGCCTTTCAGCGATCATTTCATCTGAAATATCTATTTTTGGAGGTTGATCATTCATATATAGATCTTAAACAAAAAGAGCGGACTGTAAAGCCCGCTCTTAATAAATTTTAAGTTTATATTTTTACTTCAATGTCGCTGCGTGAGCCATTCCTAGCTTAGCATTAGACATTTGAGCACCACTCCAGAATGGAACAGCAACATCAGCAAACTCTTTCATTGAATCGTATACTTTTTTGAAGAACTTGTTTTGTTCCGCATTTTTATTCAATGTAGCTTTTGCAGCTGCCATGTACTCTTTAAAGTAATCTGAAGGTGTATCTTCTAAAATAACTCCATGCTTTGTAGTTAATTCTTGTAGAGCTTTTCCATTTTCATAGATTCTGTAGCTTAAAGATTTAGCTAATGAAGCATTAGCAGCAACTTCAAGAGATTTTTTCTCGTGAGCTGTCATTGCTTTGTAAGTTTTTCCAGTGATATAAAAGTCAGCATTAACTACTACTTGGTGTAATCCTTGTAGGTAGTAATGTTTTAAAACTTTTTGGAAACCAAATGTTAAATCTGGTTTTGGACAACACCACTCAGCTGCATCGATTGTACCTGCTTCTAAAGCTGGAAGTATATCTCCACCACCCATTGCAACAGATGCTATACCGATATCTTTGTAAGTTTGTCCTGGAATTCCTGGAGGAGTTCTGAATTTATATTTTCTAAAGTCAGCCATATCTTTAATTGGCTTTGGAAACCAACCTAAAGCTTCTGGGCCAACTGGTTGAAGCATAAACCCTTTAATATCTCTTCCCATTTCTTTCCACAATTGATCATACAACTCTTTACCACCTCCATATTGGAACCATGATAAAAACGCTAAGTTATCGATACCTACTCCACCACCTGCTACTGGTGAACCAAATAACATAGCTGCAGGGTGATCACCTGACCAATAGTGTGTCCAAGCAAATCCACAGTCAATTAAACCTTTGTCAACTGCATCTAACGTTTCTTTTACTCCAACAACTGCACCTGCTGGCAAAATTTCAAATTTTAGTGAGCCATCAGTAAGAGCTGTTACAGTGTCAGTAAAGTCTTTTAACATTTTAACTTCATCAGCCTTAGTGTTAAGAACAGTCTGACATTTCAATGTTTTAGCATTAGCATTTGATATAAAACCAAGAACTAAGAATGCCGCAAACATTAATGAAATGATTTTTTTCATTATTTCCTCTCTTAAGTTAAATTTAATAAGCCATATCCAACCAAAAAAAATGAGGATATACAAGTTGCATTTGACTTTATTGGTATTAAAAAAAGCTTTAATTAAGTGATAAATACTCAAAAATTTTGTTATAAAACTCAAAATGGAAAAATTTGATTTTATTATAATTGGTGCGGGCTCGGCGGGATGTGTATTGACTAATCGAATAGTGAAAACTGGCAAGTTCAAAGTTCTGTTAATTGAAGCGGGAGGTAAAGATAATTATCCTTGGATACATATACCGGTCGGGTATTACAAAACCATGCATAATCCGAAAACAGATTGGTGTTTTAAGACTGAACCTGATGAAACCATGGAAAATGTTTCAATTCCTTATCCACGGGGAAAAACGTTAGGAGGCAGCTCCTCGATCAATGGACTTTTATATATAAGGGGTCAAGAGCAGGATTATGATTTATGGCGACAACTTGGAAATGTTGGTTGGGCTTGGAAAGATGTTCTGCCCTACTTTATCAAAGCTGAAGACCAGGAAAGAGGTAAAGATCAATTTCATGGTGTTGGGGGACCATTAGCTGTATCAGATCAAAGAATTAGATTAGATATTTTAGATGTTTTTATGAATGCAGCTGAAGAAGTTGGTATTCCAAAAGTAAATGACTTTAATAAAGGAGATAATTTTGGATGTGGTTATTTTCAGGTTACAGAGAGGAATGGATTAAGATGCAGCACTGCAGTTGGATATCTAAATCCTGTAAAAAAAAATAAAAACTTAAAAATTGAAACAAACTGTCATGTTCAAAAAATAAATTTTGATGGGAATAACGCGGATAGCGTTACTTATTTAAAGGGAAATGAGGCTTTTACTGTTAAAGCCGAGAAGGAAATTTTACTTTGTGCGGGATCAATTGGAAGTCCTCATATACTTCAGGCTTCAGGTGTTGGGGAAGCCTCAAAAATAAAAGATTTGGGAATTAATATTGTCAAAGATCTTAAGGGTGTCGGTAAAAACCTTCAAGACCATCTGATGTTCAGGCCAGTTTATAAAGTTAAAAACATAAAAACTTTAAACAAGAAAATCAATAGTATGCTTGGTAAACTATTAATTGGTATTGAGTATGTCTTTAAAAGAAGAGGTCCAATGACTATGGGTGCTAGCCAACTTTGTGGTTTTGCTAAAAGTGATCCAAGTAGAGATACACCAAATTTACAATTTCATATTCAACCAATTAGTACTGACAAATTAGGAGGTGCAAACCTTCATGATTTCCATGCTTTCACCCCAACTGTTGCAAATATAAGACCAACAAGTAGAGGTGAAATATCAATAAGTAGTAGTGACACAAAAGTTAACCCAAAAATTAAAATGAATTATTTATCAACTGAAGAGGACAGAAAGGTTGCTGCCGATGGAATTAAGTTAATAAGGAAAATTGTAATGGAAACAAACGAGTTTAAAAAATATGAGCCAGAAGAATTCAGGCCTGGTTCACATTTGAATGACAAAGAAGAAATAGTTAAAGCTTGCAGTCATTATGCCCAAACTATTTTTCATCCAGTTGGAACATGTAAAATGGGAAATGATGTGTCATCTGTGGTTTCAGATAAACTCAAAGTTCATGGAATTAATAAATTAAGAGTTATTGATGCATCTATTATGCCAAATATAACGTCTGGGAACACTAATGCACCTACTATTATGATTGCTGAAAAGGGTGCAGATATGATATTGAGCCCATAATGTTATCAGAACAAATTTTAATTTTTTTTCAAATCATTTTCATCGATTTAGTTCTTGCTGGAGACAATGCAATTATTATTGGAATGGTCGCCTCGCAATTTCCAGCAGAACAAAGAAAAAAAATAATCTTTTGGGGAATTGGTGCAGCTGTAATTTTGAGAATTCTGTTTACGCTTATCACGGCTTATCTATTGCAAATTTCTGGATTAAGATTAGTTGGTGGAATTTTGTTGTTGTACATTTGTTATAAACTCTATGTTGATGTCGTTAAACAAAGTGAAAAAAAAGAGAGTGTTAAAATAGATAACTCATCTTTTATGAAAGCTATCACAACAGTCATTCTAGCAGATATAACCATGAGTTTAGACAATGTTTTAGGAGTTGCTGGGGCTGCGAGAGATCACTACTACTTATTAGTTTTTGGGCTTGCCCTATCAATTATATTAATGGCAACTGCAGCAACATTAATTTCTGGTTGGATAAAAAAATACAAATGGATTGCTTGGGTAGGTTTACTAGCAGTTCTAATAGTTGCAATAGAATTGATTTATACTGATATAAAAGTACTATTATTCTGAAATGTTTCTTAAAAAACAAAACTTAAAAAATAAAATTGCCCTTGTTACTGGGGCTGGAAAAGGTATAGGAAAAGCTTGTGCTATAGCTCTTGCCGAAGCTGGGGCAAGTTTAATAATTGTTAGTCGAACAAAAAAAGATTTAGATCAAGTTTTAAAAATTGTTAAAAAATTTAGATCAAAGTGTAAATCGTATGTTTGTGACGTAACCAAATATTCTGAAATTAAATCAGTAATAGACTCTCAAAAAAGAATTGACATTTTAGTAAATAATGCAGGAACAAATATTCCAGAACATTTTACAAAAGTAAAAAGAAAAGACATGGAGTACGTAGTTAAGGTTAATACAATGGCTACATTTAATATTGCTCAATTGTGCTCTTTAAAAATGATCGAATTAAAGAATAGAAAAAAAGTTGGAGGTGTAATTATTAATATGTCTTCACAAATGGGTCATGTCGGTGGGCCGATAAGAAGTGTTTATAACATGACTAAATTTGGTTTTGAGGGACTTACAAAAGGAATGTCCATAGATCTTGCTAAATACAATATAAGAGTAAATACTGTATGTCCTACTTTTGTTGTTACTCCAATGACAAGTAAATTTTTAAAAGACAAAAAATTTATGAGGGAGGTTCTGGGAAATATTCCACTAGGAAGATTTGCTGAGCTCTCTGATGTTGCGAGTGCTGTGGTATTTCTTGCCTCTGATCAGGCATCAATGATTACTGGTACTTCTTTATTGGTTGATGGTGGATGGACTTCAAAATAATAAGATATCTAATAATTTTTTTACTTATTCAATTTAATAGCCAAGCAATTGAATTCGAGGGAAAGTTCATTCAAGGACACTTTATATTAGGTAAAACAGATCCTGGAGCTAAAATACAAATAGATAAAAAAAATGTTAGAGTTTCAAAAGATGGTTTTTTTGCATTTGGTCTTGGCAGAGATAGGAAAAATGATGTTATTATAACAGAAACTCTTAATGGAGTAAAAAATCAATTAGTTAAGAAGGTTTTAAAAAGAGAATATAAAATACAAAGAATAGATGGTTTACCTGAAAAAAAAGTAACACCACCAAAAGAAGTTTACGATAGAATTAGAAGAGAAAATAAACTTATTGGAAAAGCAAGAGCTGTTGATACCGATCTAATATATTTTAAAGATAAATTTATAACTCCAGTTGATAATGCAATAATAACTGGAGTTTATGGCAGTCAAAGAATTCTGAATGGAAAACCAAGATGGCCACACTATGGTTTAGATTACGCCCAAAAAACTGGAACTCCAATAAAAGCAATGTTGAGTGGAGTGGTTACCCTTGCTGAAAAAGATCTTTATTATACTGGAGCTACATTAATTTTTGATCATGGCCATGGAATTTCAACTTTATATATGCATATGAATGAAATTTTTGTTGAAATGGGGCAAGAGGTCAAAAAAGGAGATATAATTGGCACCGTTGGGAAATCTGGTCGCGCTACAGGACCTCATTTAGATGTTAGATTAAATTGGTTTGATGTTAAACTAGATCCTGGAAGCGTATTAAATTAATGAAAAAAGAAATTGAAAAAATTGCAGATAAGCTGGTTTATGCATACAAAAAAAATAAACTTATAAATCCAATACCAATTAAGTTTACAAAAAATATTGAAAATGCCACAAAACTTAGAAAGCTCTGTGAGTCTAAAATAAATACAAAAGTGGTGGGTTTTAAAGCTGGTGGTACTGCATTACCAGTATTAAAAAAATTAAAAGAAAAAAAACCTTTTTACTCCGCTGTATTTAAAAACAATGTCTTAAAAAATGGAAAGACTGTAAAAATAAATAAATCTACATTAGGTATAGAATTAGAAGTTGGGTATCTTATAAAAAAAAGTTTTTTCAATCATAAAAGTTCTGTATCAATAAAAAATGTTACTAAATTTATTAGTCATATGATGCCATGTATTGAAATTGTCGGGTACAGGCAGAAAAAAAAGGGTATCAAATATTTGGGCGACTTAGCTAGTGACTTTGGAGCGAACGTTAAATTCTTAGTTGGTACAAAAAAAAAATTTAAAAAATTAAATTTTGGTAATTTAAAAACAAATATTAAAAATAGTAGTAAAGGTGTATCAGTAGATGGTAATACAGGCTCAGTATATATTAGTCCGCTTAACTCTTTAAAATTTGTGCTTAATGAATTAAAAAAAGATAAAGTCCTACTTAAGAGTAATTTTTATGTGTTTACTGGATCTACAGTTGGAGTAGTGCCTCTAGTCAAAAAAGGTTTATATTCTGCTCAAATAAGCAAGGTAGGAAGAGTTAGTTCAAAAATTTCTTAAGACTAACATTAATGAAATTAAACATTATCACATCATATCCAAAATCAGGCAATACTTGGATGAGGTATATAATTTATGAACTTTTTTTTAATCCAAAAAATCACGAAAATGATAACTCGCTAAATATAAAAAAATTTATTCCAGATTTACATAAAATTCAGTTGAAAAATAATCAACTGATTTTAGATGAAGATTTGAAAAATAAAAAAATATTTATAAAATCTCACTTCACTTTCGATCAAATGAAAAATTTTCCCATGGACAAAATAATACTAATTGTGAGAAATCCTTTAGATGTTTTTGTTTCCTTATATAATTATTATGGTTTAGATGATAAAAATAAAGATAGATATGTAGATGAATTTGCTCAAAACCACACACTTCCTGGTCTTAATAAATTTGATTATCCTTCTTGGTCTGAACACTTAATAAAGTGGCTAGATTCAAAGTTAAACATTTGTTTAATCAAATACAACTCTTTAATTGATGATTTTGATAATGAAATATCAAAGTTATCAAATTTTTTAAATTTAAGTTTAGACCAAAAAAAATTAAAACTTTTAAAGATTAACACAAGTTTTTCAAAATTAAAAAGCATAGAAAAAAAAGAAAAAGAAACTAAATCTGAAGGTTTTTTTAAAGATGAGCCTGTAGCAAAATTCAAAGATAGATATTTTATGAATATTGGGAAAAAAGATAGCTATAAAAATTTTTTAAATGATGCCCAAACATCGAAACTTAAAGACTCTTTCGGGGAATATATCAAAAAATATAATTTATGATTTATCAATTTAAAAAATTCCTTAAGAATAGAAAAATTGGTAAGTATATTATAGCTGGAGGTTTTTTTTTCTTTTTGATTAAAGGACTTATCTGGTTAGTAATTATTGCCACTGCGTGGTTTGGTATTGAAAATCTTTAGTATTTAGAGGACTACTTCAAACCCTTCAAAATTTGGATGCCCTATATAAAGACCTTTGTGTTGTCCTGAGTTTTTATGAGCTAATCTAAACGCCTCAGATTTAGTCCAATTAATAAAATCATTTTTTGAATCCCAAATACTATGTGAAGCATACAAAGTATGCTCATTATTTGTATCGCCTTTAACTAAATTAAATTCTTTAAATCCAGGTACATCTTTTAAATGTGTGTCTCTATTTTTCCAAACATCCTCAAATTCTTTTTCTTTACCGAGGACAATTTTAAAACGATTCATTGCTATAAACATATTTCAATATATTAATTCTATCTGAAGTTTAAAAGTTAAAATGGTGTGACACTCTGATGCTTAAATTTAAAATTAAAGCACATATATATGAATTAACAAAAGGATAATTATGAAAAAAATAACTTTAATTTTATCTATCTTACTATTTACAAGTTCTGCATTTGCAGGTTCTTGCCCAATGATGGCAAAAGGAGTTGATGCTAAAATTGCTGAAGCTCAAAAACTCAGAGATGCTGGTATGAAAGCTCATGACAATGGTGATCACGCTAAGTCTGAGGAATTACTTGGTAAAGCATTAGGAATGTTTAAAGGATAAATACAATTATGAGGTTTGGGGCACCTAGCAACAGAACGCCCCCTACGCTAATTCAAATTACAAAATTACCTTTCATTACTAGAAAATAATAACCATATTGGTGTCACCTAGACACCTGATTGTAGGTTTGTTAAAGTATCCGCTCATGAAAAAAAACCCTACCGATTTTTTAGAACCATCTCAGCTGCAATTAAATAATCTTTTAAAGTACTATCAAACTAAACAATACGACAAAGCTGAAAAATTGGCAGTATCTATCACTAAAGAGTTTCCTAAACATCCATTTACCTGGAAAGTTCTTGCCGCTGTACTCAAACAAAATGGAAGGATAGAAGAGTCGTTGGTTGCCAGTAAAAAATCTGTACAATTAAATCCAAAGGATGCTGAAGCCTATTACAATTTGGGTATCGTAATGCAAGATCTAGGAAAATTAGATGAGGCTGAGACGGTATACAAAAAAGCAATAACATTAAAACCTGACCATAAATCCCACAACAATTTAGGTATCGTAATGCAAGATCTGGGTAGATTAGATGAGGCTGAGGAGAACTACAAAAAAGCCATAGCAATGAAGTCTGACTTTATACAAGCTATTAAAAATAGATGGTTACTTTTATTTAATCAAAAAAAATTCGAAGAAGCATTATTAGATGCTGACTTGTGTATTTCCAAAGGTTCAAGACAGCTTGATTTAACAACATTATATGCTTTAGGTCGAATAGATGAAATTTATAAAAGGCTTGAAGTAAGATCTAAAATTGATAGTGAAAATATCTCTGTTGCTGCTTTTGCTTCATTTATAGCCGAAGTAGAGAAAAAAGAAACTGCATATAATTTTTGTCCAAATCCTATAGATTTTGTACATCATGCTAACTTATCAACTCATATAAATGATTCTAATAGTTTTATTCCTGAATTAATTAATGAATTAGATAATGTAAAAAAAATTTGGCAGCCATCTAAAAAAACAACTGTTGGCGGATTTCAAACACTAACTGGACTTAATCTATTTGAAAGTCCAACAGGTAAAGTAGAACAACTCAAGTCAATTATTATTAATGAATTAGATGTATATCATAAAAAATATAGTAATAATTCTTGTTCATATATTAAAAAATGGCCATTCCAAAATTATCTAAATGCATGGTATGTTGTATTAAAAAAACAAGGGTATCAAAATCCACATATTCATCCAGGTGGATGGTTGAGTGGTGTGATTTATTTAAAAGTTGTCCCATCTTTAGATAAAAATGAAGGAGCAATTGAATTTAGTTTAAATGGTGAATATTATTCAAATGTTAATTCCCCTAAATTAATTCATCAACCAAAATTAGGAGATATAGTTTTTTTTCCATCTTCACTTCATCATAGAACCATACCTTTCTCAACAAATGCTGATAGAATTATAGTTTCTTTTGACTTAAAGCCAAAGTAGTTCTAATTAAAATATATGGCACTTGGCAAAAGGGTGCCCCCCCCCTTTTTTATTATCTTTTTTTCTTTTTTTCTCTTTTAATTTTTCTCTTCTCTTTAAAAGATAACTTTGGCTTCTTCATTACACTTGAGTCTTTAAATGATTTCCCGCTATATCTTTTAGACATATTTCATTTAAAAATTTTAAATATTATCGTTTTTAAAAAAAACCTAACTGCATATATAAAATGAATAGAAGATCTTTCTGATCCATAGAATGTTTCAATAGGGATTTCTTTTATTAATTTTTTTTCTGAAACTAATTGAAGTCTTAAATCTATATCGAAACAAAAGCCATTATCTAAATTTTGGAAATCTTTTTTTTCGATTAGTCTTAAATTATAAGCCCAATAACCAGTATGACAATCTGCAAACTTTGTTCCATATAAAAGATTGAATATTCCAGTCAGAAAAATATTGCCAACAAATTTATATATAGGCATTTTTCCTTTTAGCGCATTTATTTTTTTAGTCATTCTTGAACCTACTGTTGCAGATAATTTTCTATTTCTAAAAAGATTTTCTAACATAATTGCAATGTATTTGGGGTTGTATTGGTTGTCACCGTGAATCATTACGGCATGAGAATAATTATTTTTATAAGCGTAATTTATACACTGTTTTATATTGGCACCATATCCGACATTTTTTTTTATATAATTTACAATAACTTTTGATTTATATTTTTTTTTTATTTCTCCTATGTAATTAATTGTATCGTCTTTTGAGTCATCATCACTTATATAAATTTTATAATTCTTATTTTTTAAGTATCCAAAAGGTATTTTTTGCGCTACTTTTTCAACTAGATAAGATGCTTTGTAGGTTATAATGAAAATTAAAATTTTATCTTTCATTCTTTTTTGTGGTATATAAAATTTCATGATACGTTTCAAAGAAAATAATTATAACAAATTATTCGTAAATGTTTCTGATTTCATAAGATTGATTTGTGGTGGTGATAGACTTAAAAGAATTACAAATATAATAAATGATTTGCTAAAAAAAGAATATTTAAAAAAAAATAAACAGCTCAAAATTTTAGATTATGGTTGTGGTTCAATGGAGATATCAAAAAAGCTAGAAACCAAAAATTATATAAAATCTATCGTAGGTTCTGATATTTTTAAACACTCATTTAAATCGAAAAAATTAACTTACGTTAACAATGAGAGATTATTTAAAGAAAATGAAAAATTTGATGTGATATTTATGGTTGATGTCTTACACCATGTGGGAATAAGTGATGCTTATAAAGTTTTGAATAAATTATCTAAACTATCAAAAATTATAATTATAAAAGATCACTTTGAGCATGGGTTTGTTTCAAGACAACTTTTAAGATTTGTAGATTTCTATGCGAATTATGGATATGGGGTTAATGTACCAAAAAAATATTTTAATGAAAATATTTGGAAGAAAACATTGATTAAATCAAATTCAAGAGAGGTTTATCGTAAAAATAGTTTTCAACAACATGATGGATTATTCAATCTTATACTTAATAAAAAACACCATTTCGTATCAATGATAAAAATATATGAGTAAAGATCAAAAATTAAATTTTTTTGGATTTTTTTTATTTTTTACTTTGATTTTTGCCTTCTTTTCTTCTGAAGACTTATTAGGTGGTGCTCAACATGATTTTATTTTTCACAAAAAATTTATAATTTTATTTTCTGAGGATTTTTTTAATACTCTCAGAAATTATGGTAGTGATAGTTTGATAGCTCAAAATTCCCCTGTTTTTTATATTTTGATTTCATTCTTATTCAAAATGGGAATGGATTTTGAGAGCATAAGATATCTAAACATTATTTCAATATTTATAATGATATATATATTTTTCGAATGTTTAAAAATAAAATTCAAAAATACAGATAAATATCTTTTAAAGATTTTAGTTTTAGTTCTTTTTCTTTCTCCTACAGTAAGGAGCTTAGTTGTTTGGCCATATCCAATACTTTGGAGTTTTATTGTTTTTTTATTATCAGTAAAGCATTATTTATTTTTCTGTAATAGTAAAAAAGACTCATTTTCAAATGCCCTTAAGAGCACCTTTTATTTGGCAGCTGCAGCTTATTTAACTCCAAATATTTCTGTTTTTGTAATTTTCTTTATTTATAAATTTTTTTTAAAGTTTAAATATTCAAGAGAATTTACATATATAATTTTTTTTAACATACTTTTAGCATTACCAGCAACAATTTTTCTTTTTACAAATGATTTTTATTTTTTTAAGTATTCAGTAGTTTCTGTTGACATTAATGTTTTATACAATATTTCTAATAAGATCTTAATAATTTCTACAATAATTTTTTTTTATTTTTTACCTTTTACCAATAAAAAAATTTGGAAAAATTCTTTACAAGAATTGATGAAACTTCAAAAAAACTATTTATTAATATTATTTTGTTTTTTTAATATCTACTTTTTCAATTTTCCAGAAGGATTTGGGGGTGGAATTTTTTTTCATTTGTCTAATAATTTTTTTTCAAATAATTTGATGCTCTTTCTTATTTTTATAATATCAATCTACGTATTTAAAGCTGCAGGATTGTTAAATTTTCAAAACTTTTTAATTTTTTTATGTTTGATATTATATAACCTTCAAATATCGATTTATCACAAATATTATGAACCATTGATTCTTTTTATAATTTTATTTCTAATATCAAACAACATCATTAAAAATAAATCTATTTTAATTGAGATTACAAAAAAATATTATTATTTGTTTATATTCTTTTTAGCTGCTAGTTTTTATAAAGTTTTAATTTTATAAATATTTTGACAAATAAAATGTAACTATTTTAATTTGATAACCATATAGTTTCAAATGGTTGAAGCTTGATGCTGCGACTTATTTTAGATTTATCAAATAAATTTTTATAATTTTTTAATTTATTATTAATTTTTATTTTTTTGTTTTTTGAGGACAAATTAGTAATGTTATAAATTATTTGTTTTTTGTCTAAACTTGTTCGTTTAAAACAAAATATTTTTTTTCCTATACTTAAACTTTGTCTTTTTGCATTGGGGTGAAATGCTTTATTCTGTCTTTTTATTAAAATTAGTTTCATTATTTTATTATAAAAAATACTTTGTTTAGAGTTTTTATCTTTTAATAAATTTTCTAATTTATTTTTATTCCATTTATACCTATTTAAATCTCTTTTGTTCCCGGAAATAATATACTTGTATTCATCGTTTGAAGTACCAAATATAGAATTAAAATAAATCGCTGGAATACCCTCAAAAGCAATTATAATTGCGTGTGCCGATATGTATCTTTCTAAGAAAAATTTTCCTTTTTTATCATAGTCAGTTTTTTTAAATGCATTGAAAAGCGTTATATTTGCTTCGTATACTTTCTTTGATGATCCTTGAATTTTTCTATAAGACAACTGACCACCATTTTTTTTTAAACGCTTAAAAAACTTTGATAAGTTTTTTGTGTTTAAATATCCTTCGGCTGGCCTCATACCAATTCCATCATGAGATGCTAGAAAGTTAAAATAACTATTGCCAATTCTAGTTGAAGGAAGATTTTTACACCACATATTTAAGTATGTACTATCTTCAAAAAGAAATGAGTGTACTAATAGTGGAGGCAAAGAAAAGTTGTAAATCCAATGAGCCTCATTATTATTTTTTCCAAAATAACTTAAGTTTTCTTTTTCCGGTAAATTTGTTTCTGTAATAATAATTGGTTTTGACTTAAGTAAATTACAAATAATTCTTAATAATTTAACAATTTCATGTGTTTCTTTTAAATTGATGCATTTTGATCCACTTTTTTTCCACAAATAAGCAATTGCGTCTAATCTAAATATAGATACCCCATGATTCACTAAATTTATCATTATTTTAATAAATCTTAATAAAACTTTGGGGTTTTTAAAATTAAGATCAATTTGATCATCACTGAATGTTCTCCATAAAAGATTTTTTTCTTTAAAGATGCTTATTTTTTTTAGTAATCTATTTTCTCGTGGCCTGACAACTTTTGAAGTGTTAAAATTTTTATCCACTGTTAAAAAATAATCTTTACCTGGTGATTTATTTTTCAAAAAATTTTTAAACCATAAACCTTTTGAAGATGAATGATTTATAACAATATCTGCCATAATATTTGTATTTTTTGACTGTCTGTAAATATCTGACCAATCACCTAATTTTTTGTCTACTTGATAGTGATCTTTAACAGCAAATCCACTGTCGCTACTAGACGGATAGAATGGAAGAAAGTGAATTATTTCAAAAAAATTATCTAATTTTTTTTTATAAAATTTTGTAAAAATTTTTATTGTTTTTTCTTTATTAGTATTATGTAAACTATCTGCATAGCAAATTAGCACGGAAGTTTTTTCTGATAATTTTATTTTTTTTACTTTTTTTCCAAATTTATTATATCTATTAATTAATTGAAAAATTTCATTTGCATAAGTAAGATTTTTTTTTGACTTATCTGATCTATAGATAATATTTAATTTTCTTTTTATGGCTTTTTTGCTTTGCTGAGATAACATTAAGCGTTTTCTTTATTATCCTCGCTTACAGCTTTTTTTAGTTTGTTAAGAAAATCTGGTATGGCGCTTTTGACTCTGCTCCATGTTGGTATAAACGGCGTATCCATTGGATTTATATAAAAATCGTCCCCTGCTTTCATTATATTTATAGCAAATAATTCAACAGCCTTTTCTTCATTATGAGAGTCGAATTTAAGACCATTCATCGTTGCATCGCTTCTGTAAATATCTATCATATCTAAAGCACATCTATAATAAGTTGCCTTTAAAGATCTAAATGTTTCTCTACTAAATGAATTTCCTTGTGTAGCTAATTTCTTAATAAATGTTTTAATTATATCAATGGACATTTTAGATAAACCCTTTGTTTCATCATCTAAGGAAAGATCTTGATGTTTATGATCATAAGTATCAGCCAAATCAACTTGACAAATATTATTTGGTGAAAAATTTCTTTGCATTTCAGATAGAACACCAACTTCTATACCCCAATCTGAAGAAATTCTTAACTCTGATAAAACATTTCTTCTAAATGAAAATTCACCTGATAAAGGATACTTAAATGATTTCATAAATTGTAAATATTCACTGGTACCAATTGTTTTTTCTAAAGCAATCAATAGTGGGGCAACAAGCAATCTTGCAACCCTACCATTCATTTTCTCATTTGCTATTCTGGGATAAAATCCTTTACAAAATTCAAAATTAAAAACTGGATTCACAACTGGATAAAAAAGTTTTGCAAGCATCCTTCTATCATAAGTTTTTATATCGCAATCATGAAGAGCAACAGATCTAGCTGTATCTCTTGCAATCGACATCCCTAAACAATACCAAACATTTCTACCTTTGCCTGGTTGATTTGGTGCTAAACTTTTTTCTTTTAGTTCTTTATCTAATTTTTGAAGTCTTGGACCATCATTCCATAAAATAGTAAAATCAGTTTTAAGTTTTTTAAAAAATTTCCATGCATCTTTTGCCTGACTTTTGTTTGCTTTATCTAAACCAATAATAATATGATTCAAATATTTTGTTTTACTTATTTCACTAACAATTTTTGGTAGGGCTTCTCCTTCTAATTCTGAGTAAAGACATGGTAATATCAATTCCATTTTTCTTTCTTTTGAAAATTCTAGCAACTCTTTTTCGATTTGTTCAGTTGACTTAGTTTTAAAGTCATGAAGAGTCGAAACAATTCCATTTTGAGAAAAATCACCCATAAAATTATATTAGTTATATTATTTAATTTTATCCAGCGCCAAATTGACAACCTCTTGCCAGCCCTCTGGTGCGGGTTTTTTTGAAACAAGGCAGTTATCAATATTAATTCTTTCTAATTTAAATTTATCATTAAATACTAAACAAGCTATATCGCAATTCTTAAGCATATCTAAATCATTGAGATTATCGCCTACACCAATAATTGATAAATTTTGTTTTTCTGTTTTTTTAAAAATTCTTATTACGTTTTTCATTGCTAATGCTTTACTTACTTTGTCACATAAGTTTGTAATTCTACCACCATCTTGAAGAGTGAGACCATTATTTTTTATCAATTGAGATAAATCAATTTTCTCATTTTTGGTACCCTCAAATAAAATAGGAATTGAAAACTCTCTTTTTAATGCAGAGTTTAATTTTTCTCCAGTTAGCCCAAATATTTTTGATTTTTCACTTTCTTTAAGACTCAGAACAAATTTACACTTAGAAATAAGTTTATCATTTATTTTTGATTTAAAAATTTTTAATAACTCATTTTTTTCTCTACTTAAGATAATTTTTTTTGGTAAACTTTGGTTTATTAGATCCATATTGTGGACAGCCGCACCATTTTCCGAGATGAAGGGTAAATCCTCTCCTAATTCACTATTAAATTCTAAAATTTCAGCTTCGGTTTTACTTGAATTGGGTATTATGGAAATGTTTTTAGATAATAAATATTTTAGATATTCTTTAATGGTCCCAAATTCAAACGTGTCTCTGTTAAGTAGGGTACCATCTAAATCCGTAAATATTAAAATTTTTCCGGACATTATTTTATTTTTTTATTTTATTATATAGATCGGTGGCACTCAACCATCCATTTTCCAACCTTGGACCACCAAACCAGTCTCCACAAAATCCAAGACCAATTTTTTTATCCCAGTAACTTTGTACATTTAAAGGTTTTGAATTAGAGGAATATTTCCATCCATGTATATGGGTAAAATATATCTTTTTGATTTTAATTTTTGTAAGTTTCTTAAACTTATTGATTAAAACATTTGTGTAAAATTTTTTTTTATTTCTGTAGTTATCAGTGTGTTTTTTTCCATACTCAAAAGTACTTTGAAGTACCCATAAGTCTTTATTATATTTAAACCTTTTTTTTGAATTTTCTTTAGAAACCCAACCTAAAACTTTGTCATTAGTGAAAAAACTGCTCGCTTTAATAGCTGTTTTATTAGTCATTAATAAAACTGTTAGACTTGAATTCATTATGACTTTATTTTTAAAAAGTTTTGTTTTAACAAACTTAGATGAAAGTTTTTTTGCTTGTGGGAAAGGAATTGATAAGATTAAATTTTTTGAATAAATATGCTTATTATCTTTAAATTTAAGATACCAATAATCTTTTTGTCTTTTTATTTCAGACAGTTCTGATTGAAAATTACAATTAATATTTTTAAGTAAAAATTTACTTATATCGTTATTTCCTTTAACACCAATTAATTTAATGTGTTTTTCGTCTCTTTTAACCTTCTGATTTAAAAATTCATGATTACCCCCCCAATGTTTGAGAACCCTTTTTTTAATAAGTTTATTGGTAAAAGATTTAAATTCCTTTGATCTTGGAGATAAATATTGAAGACCATGGTCAAAACCTATTTTACCTTTATATCGCTTAAAAGAACTTCTGCCACCAGCACCTCTTGCTTTATCGTGAACGTTGATTGAATATTTTTTTCTCAAATAGTAAGCAATTGTTGATCCAGAGATACCAGATCCTATTATACAAAAATCTAACATTATTGAGATGGTTTAAAAATTAAGCACAAACCATTATTACAAAATCTCTTACCAGTTTTTCCGGGGCCATCTGCAAATACATGTCCATGGTGTGCTCCACAGTTTGCACAATGATATTCTATTCTTTTCATTCCAAATGAGTAATCTACTTTTGTATTAAAAGCGCCAGGAACTGCTTCTGTAAAAGATGGCCAGCCAGTTCCACTGTCATATTTTGCAGTTGAGTCAAAAAGTAAGGCTCCACAATTAGCACAATGATAAGTACCTTTTCTTTTTTCGTTTAGTAAAGAGCTAGTAAATGCTCTTTCAGTTCCTTGATTGAACATTATATCTTTTTGTTGATTTGTAAGATTTTGATTTATAATTTTTTTTGTAGCAGCGTAGATTGTTTTTATTGGTAGATAAAAAAACAATAGAGAATAACTCAAAATTTTGAGAATTTTTCTTCTTTCTAAAATCATTAAATTATATTAAAGACTTTTGAGGCTTCATATCATTCTTCTTAATTCCAGCAACCTCAACTGGTTTTTTCATTGCGTCTCTTCTAAATGGCTCACCTAATTCTTGGTTTAAAACAATTTCTATAAAAGTTGTTATTCCTTTTTTTTGATCTTCACAGGATTGTTTAATTGCCTTTGTGGTTTCTTCCATTGTTTTGCAAGTAACTCCTTTTAGACCGCATGCATTAGCAACTTTTGCATAACTTAATTCTGGATCTAACTCTGTTCCAACAAAATTATCATCAAACCATAATATAGAATTTCTTTTTTCAGCACCCCATTGATAATTTCTAAATATTACCATTGTGATAGCTGGCCATTCTTCCCTAGCGCACGAACTCATTTCATTCATGCTTATTCCAAAAGCACCATCGCCAGCAAAACCAATTACAGGTGTATCTGGACATCCAATCTTTGCACCTAAGATTGCAGGAAATCCGTAACCACAAGGTCCAAATAAACCTGGAGCTAAATATTTTCGCCCCTTTTCAAAAGTTGGATAAGCATTTCCTATTGCACAATTGTTTCCAATATCACTCGAAATTATTGCATCTTTAGGCAGCGCGTCCTGTATCGCTCTCCATGCTTGTCTTGGGGACATTCTGTCTTTATCTCTTTCTCTCGCTTCTTTATTCCAGACTGTTCCTGGATCATCTTCTTCATGATCTAGTCCAGCTAAAGTTTGTAGCCAAGCAGATTTAGTTTTGTGAATTAAATTTTTTCTCTCATCTCGACCCGAATTACCAGCATCAGATGAAAGTTTATCTAAAATTTGTTGGGCAACCTGTTTAGCATCACCGCATATTCCTACTGTAACTTTTTTAGTTAAACCTATTCTATCTGGGTTCATATCAACTTGAATTATTGTTGCATTTTTAGGCCAATAGTCGATTCCATAACCTGGTAAAGTAGAAAAGGGATTTAATCTTGTTCCTAATGCTAAAACTACATCGGCCTTTGAAATAAGTTCCATAGCTGCTTTTGATCCATTGTAACCTAAAGGTCCAACAGCCAGTGGATGGCTTCCAGGAAAACTATCATTGTGTTGATAACCATTACAAACTGGTGCATCTAATTTCTCTGCTAATTTTTTGCATTCTTCTATCGCTCCACCAATAACAACTCCTGCACCTGATAGAATTACAGGAAATTTTGCTTTTGATAATAAACTTGAAGCTCTTTCAATTGCATCTTTTCCGCCGCCTTGTCTCTCGAATCTTACGATGGGAGGAAGCTCTATATCTATAACTTGTGTCCAGTAATCTCTAGGAACATTTATTTGTGCTGGTGCAGATCCTCTAAAAGCTTTTTCAATTACTCTATTTAAAACTTCTGCCATTCTTGATGGATCTCTAACTTCTTCTTGATAACAAACCATGTCTTTAAATAAATTCATCTGTTCTACTTCTTGAAAACCACCTTGACCCATAGTTTTATTTGCAGCTTGAGGAGTTACAAGTAATAAAGGTGTATGGTTCCAATAAGCTGTTTTAATAGGTGTAACAAGACCTGTGATACCTGGGCCATTTTGAGCGATCACCATTGACATTTTTCCAGTTGCTCGCGTGTAACCGTCAGCTATTAGCCCTCCATTAGTTTCATGCGCTACATCCCAAAAAGTTATTCCAGCTTTTGGAAATAAATCTGAAATCGGCATAAATGCAGAACCAATAATTCCAAATGCGTGCTCAACTCCATGCATTTGAAGAACTTTAATAAACGCTTCTTCAGTGGTCATTTTGGTCATAAAAATTCTCTACAATTTTGTTTGCAATCGCATGATTAATATATAAATTCTTAGCAAGTTTCTACTAAGAAATCGTCACAATGGCTAAAACAGATATAATTATACACGATAAAAAAGACAATGTTGGCGTAATTGTTATAGAAAAGGTAAAGAAAGGCCAAGATTGTGGTTGCTGGATAATGGAAGACGACTCTTCATCAAAAGTAAAATCTGAAGCTGAAATACCTCTGGGCCATAAAATAGCATTACAGGATCTTAAAGAGGGCGATACTATAATTAAATACGGACATGATATAGGAAAGGTGATCAAATCTATTAAAAAAGGTGACCATGTTCACGTCCATAACGTAAAAACAAAAAAATGGTAATATGCAAATTCCAAAAAGTTTTTTAGGTTTTAAAAGAGAAAACGGACGAGCGGGAACAAGAAATCATGTAATTATTCTTCCAGTAGATGACATTTCAAATGCTTGTGCTGAAGCAGTAGCAAATAATATTAAAGGTACGATTGCACTTCCGCATTCATATGGCAGATTACAATTTGGTGCGGACTTAGAGCTTCACTTTAGAACAATGATTGGAACGGGGCGAAATCCAAATGTTGCTGCAGTAATAGTAATTGGTATTGAGCCCAAATGGACAAAAAGAATTGTTGATGCGATTGCTAAGACTGGAAAGCCAGTTGAAGGTTTTAGTATAGAGGGAGTTGGGGATATCGAAACAATTGCAAAAGTTTCAAAAAAAGCTCAAGAATTTTCAATGTGGGCATCTGAAAAACAAAGAGAGGAATGTCCCATAAGTGATTTGTGGATATCAGTAAAATGTGGAGAGTCTGATACAACATCAGGTCTTGCATCTAATCCTACAGTAGGGAACCTGATGGATAAACTCGAACCACTTGGAGTACACTTATGTTTTGGTGAAACATCAGAACTTACTGGGGCAGAAACAGTATGTGCAAAAAGAGGAAAAACAAAAGAAGCTCAAGACAAATTTATGAAAACTTGGAGTTCATACAACGATTTTATATTAAAAGAAGCAACAAATGATTTGTCAGAAAGTCAACCAACAGCTGGAAATATTGCTGGAGGACTTACAACAATTGAAGAAAAAGCTTTTGGAAATTTTCAAAAAATAGGTTCAAGAAAATTTATAGATGTGTTGGAACCGGCTGAGGAACCAACCAAAGGGAAAGGTTTATATTTCATGGATACATCATCAGCTGCTGCTGAGTGTGTCACTCTTCAAGCTGCTGGGGGTTTTAACATTCATTTATTTCCGACTGGTCAAGGAAATATAATTGGCAATCCCATAGAGCCTGTAATTAAGCTTACGGCTAATCCTTTAACAGCGAAAACTATGAGTGAGCATATCGATGTCGATGTTTCAAAAATATTATCAAGGGAAATGAATCTTGATCAGGCCGGTGATGAATTGATTAAATCTACTATTAAAGTTGCAAATGGAAGACTAACTTGTGCTGAGGCTCTAGGCCATAAAGAATTTGTAATGACTAAGTTGTATAGAAGTGCCTAATTAAATTACAGAGTTAATAGCTCTATAAATTTTATCTTTACTTAATTCGCCTAAACTTCGATAGACCTCTTTATTATTTTTATAGATTACAAGAGTAGTTTGAAACTGAATATTTAATTGTTTAGCTATCTCTCTATTTGTGACATCAAATGTAAGATAAATTAAGTTATCAAAATCTTTTTCAACATCTTTCAATGCTTTCATTTGACTAGCACATGATGTGCAATATTTAATCCATGAACTTACAACTACAGTCTTTCCATCTGACTGGGCTTTATTAAAAACATCATTATCGAATGTTGTTTGTTTTTCAGCTACAGCTAAATTGAAAGGTAATATAATTAATAATAAGACAAATAGTTTCTTCATATTGTGTACTTTATAATCAAAATTATAAAATTAAACTACTTTTGTGAAGCAGGTGGAGCTGTGTATACAAACTTCTTTTTAAGATTTGATAAAAACCTTCTCAAAATTGCCGCACCAACACCCAATACAAGGGCTAAAACAATTGAGAACAATCCATAAAGAACTGGAACATTTTTAGATAAGTCTCTCACAAATTGGGAGATTGGTCCTAATGTTTTAGATCCGTTATTCGATGTCTCTTTAATTACCTCTTCTACAAAGAAAGTATCGTATGCTATCGCTATCCCAACTAATAACAAAAGCATTGCTAAAATAGTTTTAAACTGTGAGCTATCAACTTTTTCACCAATCTTTTGGCCTATTTGAACCCCAAGTATAGAACCTAAAATTAAAACTGTTACTAATATTAAGTCAATCGTACCGTAATTAAACGCATGCAGGATAGTAACTATCGCACTAATAAATATAGTTACAAACAAGGAAGTTCCAGGAATTAATTTAGTGGGCATTCCTATAATATAAATCATCGCAGGTACAAGTATAAAAGCTCCACCAACACCAAGTATAGCTGCTATATAACCCACAATAAATCCCATGATAATTGGAGTAAAAGCACTTTCGTAAAGTTTAGATTTTTTAAACCTCATTCTAAAAGGCAAACCTTGTAACCAATTGTGATCGTGTAATTTTTTTTTTACAATAATTTTTTTTCTAGCTCTATCGATTTCTGTAACACCTTGAACTAGCATCATAGTTCCGATGATAGCTAGTATGTACATATATGCTAATGAAATAACGATATTAATTTTTCCAATGTCTTGAAAATAAGTAAAAGTTAAAATACCTAGGATAGTCCCTATCGCACCACCAACTACAATCATTAAACCCATTTTATAATCAAGAGTTCCTTTCAAATAATGAGTGGTAGATCCTGATATAGATGTGCCTAGAATATTATTTGCCTCATTCGGAACGGCATATGCTGGGGGAATTCCTAAAAAAATTAAGAAAGGGGTCATTAAAAAACCACCGCCTACACCAAATAAACCTGATAAAATTCCAACAACTAAACTTAAAAAAAAGATAAAAGGTAAGCTTACATTTACTTCTGCAATAGGAAGAAAGAACTCCATTGGGATTAATTATTCCTCAAAATTATTAAAGTCAACTGTTTGATATTTAGAATCCAAAAAAAGTACTAGATAACATTACTACCCAGTATGCTGCTAAACCAATATAAAGAGCAATTTTAGTATTTATATTTGATATAATTTTTAAATTAAATATGTGCTTGAAAGAGTTTGTGTGTTTTTGGAAATATTCAAGCATACTCATCAAGTACACCTTAATAAGGATCTTTGCAAGAATTTTTTAAAAAATAGTTGCTCCAAATACCTTCACAGCACCGCCCTCTTCTCCAAGAACAAGTCTTCCTAAGAATTCACCCTCTTCTGTAGTACTTGTCTGTTTAAACAATACCGTTACGTGAATCCCTCGTCTTAAACAACCAAAGGCCTGGAAATTATCGGTCAAACTTGAGATTAATTTATTGCTAGCCCATTGCTTGCCTAGCTCAACCTCATTTGCTCCATAGAGCATTTGTGAAGAAAAATCCCTAGTAAAACCGCCATAATCTTTCATATTTGAGGACTTAATAAGATTTGACCATATTGGATTAGCCAATTTTATAATTTCATCATCAGTCTTTGATGTGAAGCTCATATTTTTGAAGTCCTTTTAAGATGCCTTTTTTTTCTCTTTATCGTCAACTATGTGATAAACAGGTTTTTTTTCCATTGTGAACTTACCTGTTTCAGGATCTCTTCTTGATACTGTTAAACAATGCCAATTTTCATCATCTAATTTCATGTGGTCACCTCTATAGTAGTATCCTGGCCAACGAGTTTCTTCCCTAAATAAAGTATGTTCAGTAACACATTGAGACGTTAAAGCTCTATGTTTGAGCTCCCAGGCTCTCATCAATTGGTGATAATCCTCGGCTCCTACATTTTCTAGGTCTTCTTGAAGCCAATCTAGTAATTCTAAACCTTTTTTAAGAAGATTATCATTTGTCATATAGTTGTTAGTGATGCCACCACAATATTCATCCATGATTTTTTGAAGTCTTTGTAGGCCTTGTATAGGTGAAATGTAACTTGGTGAAACTGTACCTCCAGTTATTTCATTTCTTCCAACTGTATAATTTTCTAGAGGTTTATAGATTACCTCTTTTAAATCGTTATATTGTTTTTCACTCACTTTAATATTATTAGCTTTTTTGTCCTCAATGTATTTAACAGCAGCTTTTGCGGCCAATCTTCCTTCAGTGAAAGAACCTGATGAAAACTTGTGAGCACTTCCTCCAACAGTGTCACCTGCTCCAAATAAACCCTCTACAGACATCATTCTGTTATATCCCCAAAAATAATCATCCGGTGCAATATCCTCTGGTCCACTTACCCATGCTCCTGAACATGTTGCGTGTGAACCCATAACGTAAGGCTCTGATGTTGTTAGTTCAGGATTAGTATATTTTGGATCGATATTTTGTGATGCCCAAACTACAGCTTGACCTACTGTCATACCTAAAAAGTTTTCCCAGCCAACTGTTTCTAAATGAGGATCTTGAAAAGCCTCTTTAGTTACCATATGGATTGGTCCACCACCTGCTGCTACCTCTTGAATGAAAGCATGATTTCTTAAACAAGTAGGAGTTGGATGATGATCTATATATTCTCCAACAAGTTTTTTGGTAGCATCGTACCATTTCTTTTCATAATTTTCTCCGTTTGCATTCTGCGTATATGTTTTTAAATGTAAAAAATAAGCGCCAACTGGACCATAACCATCTTTAAATCTACAAAGTACAATTCTATTTTCCATTTGTGTCATCTTAGCACCAGCTGCTATCGGTAATGCGTAAGCGGAGCCATTGCTCCATGGTGCATACCAAGTTCTTCCCATACCTTCACCAACTGCTCTGGGTTTAAATATATGTGAAGCTCCGCCTGCAGCTATAATTACCGCTTTGGCTTTGAATACATGATAGTCACCAGTTCTCATATTAAAACCGACTGCTCCGGCAACTCTGTTTTCATTTTCTTCATCTTTAAGAAGATGAGTTATCATTATTCTATTGTAAATCTTATCAGCTGACTTTTTTGCAGCTTCAGCAACGATCGGTTTATAACTTTCGCCGTGAATCATTATTTGCCACTTACCTTCTCGTTGGTATCTGCCTGTCTCTTTATTTTTCATCATGGGCAATCCCCACTCATCAAACATATGAACTGTTGAGTCTACGTGTCTTGCCATGTCATAACCTAAGTCTTCTCTAACTAGTCCCATCAAATCATTTCTAGCATATCTTACGTGATCCTCAGGCTGGTTTTCTCCCCACTGCATTCCCATGTAACAGTTAATTGCATAAAGCCCTTGGGCTACTGCACCACTTCTATCAATGTTTGCCTTTTCAACACAAATGATTTTTAAATTTCTTCCCCAGTGTCTAGCTTCAAACGTAGCACCAGTTCCAGCCATACCACCGCCAACAACTAGTACATCACAATCTTCAAAGACAGTTTTATTTTTAGGCATTAATAATAAACTCCTTTTTTAAAGGAGTTCTTATCTAAAGTTGGAAGATCTTTATCAGTATTTAAACCGTGAGGTTCGTTATAAAGTATTTGAGAATTAATTTCTCCTTGATTAGGTTTATCGCCATCAGCAAGTTTTGGGATGAATTTTCCCCAAGGCTTTGTTGTTATCGGAGATACAAAATCTTTTTCTGTTCCATTTCTGAATTTTATTTTCCAAGAAATCGTTCCTTTTTCTTCTTCTCTTCTTACTCTTACACTGTGACCCATCGGGGCAAAGTCAGCATAGCCTCTTACATCTATCGCATGATTAGGACACGCTTTAACACAAGAATAACATTCCCAACAAAAATTTGGCTCAATGTTTTTTGCTCTTCTAATATTTTTATCTATATGCATGATATCTGAAGGACAGATATCTACACAGTGGCCACAACCATCGCACCTAGTCATGTATACAAATGTTGACATTTATTTTATCTCCTTTTTAAATTCTAACATATTAATAGTGTTTTGGCTCTTCTCTTTTTATGCCAAGCCCAAACTGTTCTGGCGCATCTGCTGGTGGGGGAAGATTATCTCTTGAACCATCAGCTTCAGCTAAATTTTTTTGTATCGCTGCTCCAGGTTTATAAAACATGTGAGCGAACTTAGACCAGTAAACGCCTCCGAATAAAACTATATTTGAAACCCCAAAAAGCACTAGAAATAAAGTGTCCCATCCAACCATTTGATTAAACTGTAAGTAAGACCAAATTAAACCAAAAGTAGCAGAAGCTAAAAGTGCTAAAACAAATAAGTCTGCAGTAATTATTCTAAATACTGAATTAGCTTCAGCTGCAACATCTACTCTTAAAAAAAGCCAAAACCAGTATCCACCCAAACAAGTCATTATTGCTCCGACATGCCAAAGAATTGGCCAAACGTTTGGAGTTTGAGAATCGGTATAAAAAAATATCATTGCAGCAGAACCAATCCAAAAAAGGATTGTTCCATACATTCCTAAAACATGTGCAATTCTTCTTTTGCCCCAACCAAGCTCAGCTGTGGTTCCGATATCATGAATTATTGTTTTACCAATAACCGCCAACCTTTCACCCGTTCCCAACTCTCTTTTGGCTGATTTTTTTGCTTTTTTTGCATTATTAAAAAAATATTTAACATTTTTTTTGTGTATCATATCTAATACTGTGCCTAAAATAACTAGACCAACCATAACAATTACAAAAGATTGAATTGCTATCATTGGAATTGTTTCAGCTAAAATTGCAAATGGATTGGTTGTAAGCATATTTTTATAAAAATTTTATTATTACTAGTATACTTAAAAAAATAGTTCAACAGTGATTAAAGCGCACTATTTGCCCAATAAGAACATTATTTTTTAATTTTTCGAGTATAATGTTGTTTTGAAGGTATAACGCTTCTAACTCCACCTTGTGGATTATCCACGTCCCCTTTTCTTCTTGGAATCACATGTATATGACAATGAAATATAGATTGGCCGGAAACTTTTCCAGCATTTGTTCCTATATTAAAACCCTCTACTGATTTATCTTCTTTCATTATTTTTTCTTTTAATTTTTTTATAAGATCATTACATGCTAAGATTTCTTTTTCATCTAATTCAAAGTAATTTTCTATACATCTTTTTGGAACAACTAATGAGTGTAACTTTGAAACGGGATAACTATCGGAAGAAGCATATGCGTAATCATTTTCAAATATCAATTCTTTATGATTAATTTTACAGAATATGCAAGGATTGTTTGGATCATTCATAATGATTAAAAATTTAAATATTTGTTAACTTTTTTATATCCGAAGTTATTTTTACTCTTCCAATTCATTTGTTTGATATATTTGACAGAAGTCACACCTTTTCCTGAGCCTATTAACATTATTTCATCAAATTTTTTCAAATCTCTATAATAAATATCTTTAAATGTAATTTTAATCTTACCTTTTAAATAGTTAATTGTGTTTCCAATATAGCAATTATTTTTTGGTGAAAAGTACTCTTTATTTTTGAAAAATAAAATATTTGAGGTGCAAGTTTCTAAAATTTTTCCCCTATAAACTAAAGCTATATCAGTTTTACTTGGGTCATATTTGTATAATTCTTTTAAAATCTTTTTATAATAAAGATTTTTTGTTTCCGGATCAATTCTTCTGTAGTTTATTAATTTAAGTTCAAAATCCTTTTTAGGTTTAAGCCTTTTACGGATAGAAATTGATATAAATTTTTTTGTTAAAGCAATTCGAAATAAGTGGTCGTAATTAATATTTTTATTAATGTTTGAATAGATTAAATGATTAATATTTGTCTCAATATTTTTTGAATAAATTTTATATTTTTTAAGAGATTTAATTAATCCCTTAAAGTGACTTTTAAACAAAATAAGTTTACCAGGCTTTCCTAAAAGTCTTATAGTTGTAAAGACTCCGTGAGATCCCCATAAATCTTTAAATCCTATTTCTTTTTGATTACTTACTTGATAAGATTTTTTTAATAAAAAAATTGCCATTTTCAGTTAAGAATGAGTCAGGATGAAATTGAAATCCATAAATTTGATTTATACTATCCTCAAAAGCCATCGCTGTATTTGTTTTTGTGCAACGCATTGTAATATTGAGATTTTTTGAAAAATATGGCTCATGTAACTTTAGCGAATGATATCTTCCGACATTAAATACTTTATTTTTTTTAAAAATTTTGCTTTTTCCATTTACTTTAATTTTTGATTGATACCCATGATAAATTTTATTTTGTTGTCTAATTTTTCCACCTTCGTTATACAATATCAACTGAAATCCTAAACATACACCAATCATTTTTTTTTTACCCTTATATTTATTATAAATTTTTGAGGTTTCCGGATAATCTTTTGGGGAACCAGGGCCGGGAGAAAAAACTATCACATCTGATTTATTTAATAATTTTTTATTTATGTCAAAATAATCAGAGCAATAAACTTTATCAAATTGAGAAAATTGATGAACCACATTCCATGTAAAAGAATCTTGATGGTCAATAATATATATCATTTAAATAATTCCAATAATGATTTTGCTTTAATATAATTTTCGCTAAATTCTTTTTTTGATGAACTATCCAATACAACGCCTGAGGCTGCTGATATCTCTGAAACATTTTTGAAATTTAGAATTGATCTTATTATTATGTTAAACCGCATATCCATATTAAACTTAATAAATCCGAAACTCCCTGTGAAAATATTTCGTCCCTCTTTTTCTTGACTATTTAATAGTTGGAGTGTTCTTATTTTTGGACAACCTATAACAGACCCACCGGGCATCATTGATTTAATAATGTTTTTAAGATTGATATTGTTTTTTAATTTACCCTCTATTGAAGATACGTAGTGATACAAATGTTTATATTCTTCCACATATTTTTTTCTTTTGATTACTACACTTCCTGGTTTACAAATTTTTGATAAATCGTTTCTCTCCATATCTACAATCATATTATGTTCTTTTGTCTCTTTATTGTTATTCTTAAAGAAATTAAGAGCTTTAGATTTGTTTAATTTTTGATTTTTTTTTAGTGTTCCAGCTATTGGTTTCGTTGTTACCTTTAATCCCTTTTTTTCTATTAGAGTTTCAGGAGAGCAACTAACGATAGAGTAATTCTTGTCTCTAATCATAAAAGCCTCCGGAGAAGAGTTTGCCTTCATTAATTTCCAAAAAAAACTGACCGGATCTATCTCAGATTTATTTTTATACTTTGTGCAAATTTTTATTTGATAGGTCTCACCTGCTTTTATTTTTTTTGAAAAAAGATTGAAGATTTTTTTATACTTTTCAAAGTTAATATTGACTTTAAACGGTTTTAATATTTTGGTTTGATTAAAGTGGTAATTAAAACTCTGTTTCTTTAATGTTGAAGATATTTTAATTTTTTTTGATAAAGTAATTATAGTTTCTGGTTTATAGAAAAGGCCTTTATAAAATCCATTCCTCTTTTGATTTTTAATTTTAATATTTAGCAAGTTGCATAATATTTCATAACCAAAAAAACCTATATAAAGGTCTTGTTCCCTTTTAAATTTTTTTTTTGTTATATTGTTTAAAAAATTTTCTATGTTTGAGTTGTTAAGGACTATTCTCTTTGAAAAATCTGTAAATATTTTATATCCATCTTTATATCTGTAGATGACCATAGGTTTATCTGATTGATATAATTTCTCCAGATAAGGACTAAAATTCGATTTATGCTTTTTGTAATCTATCAATTGCTTGCTCTTTAATTGGTAAGTGTATTAAGCCTGCAAAAACAGATAATGCAATTGCTAAATACCACGCATAGTTATAAGAGCCATATATGTCATAGAAAAGTCCGCCAAGATATGCTCCAAAAAAAGATCCAAATTGATGACTTAAAAAAACTAAACCATATAAAAGGCCAAGGTACTTAGTCCCAAAAATATGAGCTACAATTCCACTTGTAGCTGGAACAGTGGATAACCATAAAAAACCAAAACTAGCACCAAATATTATTGATGAAATAGTGCTTGGTGGTAAGAAAATAAAAAAACAAATTGAGACACCTCTTAAAAAATAAATAGAACTTAAGATAATTTTTTTACTCATCTTTGTAGATAAATAGCCACTTAACAAAGAACCAATGATATTAAAAAAACCTATTAGAGATAAAATCATCGCTGCAGTCCAATCATCTAAACCTCTGTCTGCTACATATTTGGGCACATGGGTTCCAACTAAAGTAATATGAAAACCACATACGAAGAAACCTGAAACAAGTAAAACATAACTTTTGTTTCGAAATGCTTCTTTAAGAGCATCTAAAGATCCTTGATCATTGTTGGCATCATTCATTTTATCTAGCTGTGGTGATCTAACAAAATAAGCAAATATTAATCCTATAGACAAAAATATCATGAAATAAAAAAGGGTATTTACCCATCCATTATTTTGTAAGGAATAGTTTGTAAAAAGTGGTGAAAGGAAATAACCAAAAGAACCAACGGCTGTAACAATACTCATTGCGATTGTTCTATTTGAAAGTGGAAAATGTTTACCAACAATTGACATTGGGATACTTATTGCTGTGCCTCCGCAACCAATACCAATTAAAACTCCTAAACTAATTTGGAAGTAAATCCCAGTATTAGGACCTGCATACAAAAAATAAACTCCAAGGATGTAAAAAAGAAATGCAAGGATAATTGATTTGTGGCCCCCATATTTGTCTGCAAGAACTCCAAAAATTGGGCCAGATAGTCCCCAACCCAACATTTGAATACCTATAGCTAAACCAAATTCAGTATTTGAAATTCCTAAATCATTATTAAAGTCAATGAAAAACATTCCAAAAACTTGCCTTACACTTAAAGACATTAAAACTACTACACAAGCGCAAACTAAAGTAGTTAAAGCTAAATTGTTTTGAATAAACTTTTCTGAACTCATTTGATGAATTTAAGAGATCTTCTTAAATCTTCAATCAAATCCTTTGGATCCTCTAATCCGATATGTAATCTTACTATATGCTCATCTTTTGATAAATTTAAGTAAGATCTGTCTCCTTGTTCTCTTATTTCTTGATGTAATGCCAAACTCTCAAAACCTCCCCAACTATATCCATATCCGAATAATTTTAATGAATTTACAAATTTTATCACATTCTTTTTCGCTGATTTAATTCTTAAACCCATAAGACCAGATGCTCCTTTATAATATTTTTTCCAAAGGCTGTAGTTTAAGGAACCTTTTTTAAATGGATATAAAAGTTTAATTTTTTTGTGCTTAGCCAAGAAACTTGCAACTTTCATAGCATTCGATTGATGTCTATCCAATCTCACATCTAGAGTTCTTAAACCTCTAGTTACTAAATAAGCATCGTCGGGCCCCATTCTAAGTCCTGTAATTTTTTCGGCTAATTGGACCTTTTTGAAAACTTTTTTGTTTACTGCTAAACTGCCACCCATTACATCAGAGTGTCCAGAATAATATTTAGTAGCTGAGACAATTGACATGTCAAAACCTAATTTTATTGGCTTAAGAAAATATGGTGTCCCCCATGTATTATCAATTGCAGTAAAAATCTTATTTTTTTTTGCTATTGAAATTATTTTCGATAAGTCTTGAAACTCAAAGGAATTACTACCGGGACACTCAACAAAAATAAGTTTTGTTTTTTTACTTATATTTTTTTTGATCGTATCTAGGTCATGAGGATTATAAAATTTCGTATTAATATTAAATTCTTTTAAATAATCTTTAGTCAACAATCGTGTTGGACTATAAACAGGATCAGCAACAATTATTTCATCCCCTGGTCTTACAATGCTAAATATTGCTAAAAAAACAGAGCCAAAACCAGTTGGTGTTAGAAAAACATGATAAGACTCTTCCAATTTTGTTAAAATTTTGGAGAGTGTATGTGTAGTTGATGTTCCTTGTCTTCCATAATCATAGTGGCCCCCAGTTGGATCTTTGATATTTTTCTTTTGAGTTTTTCTAATATCTTGCATGGATTTAAATATAATAGTTGATGCACGCACAACCGGCGGGTTTACTGACTGATTATGAAAATCTTTTGCAGTATGTTTTAAAAACGTTTTAAAAGAATAGACCATAAAAAAATTGAATACTTACAGGGACAATGCTATATCCGACATATAAGTCAACAAAATAATAGATAGGAGTTAATGATGGGTTATCCCAAAAAACACAGGGGCCGAAGAAAGATGGGCTCCAAGAAGAGAAGAGCAAGAAAAAAAAATAAAAAGAAATAAATTAAGAGATAATGCTTATTCATAAAAGTATTCGTTTTTTAAGAAAAGTCGCATTATTATTATTCGTAGTACCTTTAATTGGTTTAATTGGCTCTTTATTATTTCATAATTATTTGGTTTCATTTTATACTTACGAAGATCAAGTTACCTTTACAAAATTTGAACCAGGATCAACTTTTGAGCTAATATGTACAAATGAGAATGATTGGTGCGTTAATGAAATTAAGAAAACCTCAAGGCTTGATCAATGTAGCAAGTTTTTTATTGAAGGCAATTTTTTTTCAAAAGACGGGTTAGTTGAGTTAACTAATCAGGAAGGTAATAATTTATTAAACAACAAAGAGACTTTTATGATTAAATACACATTGACTGGTCAAAAAAATGAAAATTGTATTTTAAATCATAAAACTTATTATCTTTATAAAATATTTCCAAGTTTTTTTGAATATTTAGCGAGCACTGAGTTTTTATTAGGTACTAGTAAATCAGTTAATCCAATTATTCATGGAGAAACCTCTATAAGTAATATAGTAAAACGCCACCCAATAAAATTTTTATTTAAACCGCTTATGTTTTTTAGTGTTTTCTTAATGATCGCATATTGGGTCTTTTATAACAAAATTTTGAACAATATATTTCAAGTGAAACGCACAAATGTATTTTTAATATTTGGGGTTTTATCAGCTATTTTTTTATTTTTACATGTTTATTTTCTTGGTCAAACTTATGAACTGAAAGTACTCACTCAAATAAGAAGATCTTATATTATTTTTTTTATTTTATTTGAAATTCTTGCTCAAGCTTACTTGCTAAAATTTTTATGGAAAAAAAGAAATGATTTAAAAAACTATTTTTATCAAAAAATATTGATAACAAAATTATCTTTTGTAATTTTTGTAGCTACAAGTAGTTTTACAATATTAACAATTCTTATTTTCAAAGATTTAAGTGCAAAGGTTGATTATATTTTAGAGTGGAATTATTTTTTAATACTATTATTTTATTATTTGCTATCCTTTTTTATATGGAAAAAATCATCATTTAGAGATCCATCCACCACCTAATACTTTAAAACCTTCTTTATTTTCTTTATAAAAAACACATGCTTGACCTGGTGAAACACCAAACTCATCCTCCATTAAATTTACTTTAGCTTTTGAACCTGACACCTCAACTTTTGAAGGAATTAACTTTCCTGTTGATCTTATCTTTACATAAACTTTTTCATTCAACTCGCTACCGTCGCATAAAATATTTAGATTATCTAAATTAATAATTCGTTTTGCTAAGTATTTTTTTGGCCCAACAATTATTTCATTCCTCTTTGGATCAATTTCTATAACATACAATGGATCTTTTTCAGACACTTTAATGCCTCTTCTTTGTCCGATTGTAAAATTTACTATTCCATCATGAACCCCGATTACCTTTCCCTCAATGTTTTTGATATTTCCTTTTACAAACGCTTTAGGTTCAAATTTTCTAATTACAGATGAATAATCACCATTAGGAACAAAACAAATATCCTGACTATCTGGTTTATCTGCTACATTTAAATCAAGTTTTTTTGCAATTTCTCTTGTCTCATCTTTAAGTAAGCTTCCTAGAGGAAATCTTAGAAAATTAAGCTGATCCCTCTTTGTATTAAATAAAAAATAGCTTTGATCCCTATTATGATCCTCTGCACGATACATTTCATTTTTTTTTCCATCAAATATCGATCTTACATAATGGCCAGTTATCAAGGCATCTGCTTTTAAATCTTTTGCTTCCATAAAAAGATCTTTGAATTTTACTGTTTGATTACACTGAACACACGGTATTGGAGTTTCACCTTTTAAGTAGCTCTCAACAAAATTATCAATAACTCCCTCTTTAAATTTATTTTGGTAATATAGAATTTTATGATCAATATCTAATTTGTGTGCAACTCTTTTTGCATCTAATATATCTTGTCCAGCGCAACATTGTTTCGATTGGGAGACTTGTTTACTATCATCATAAAGTTTAAGTGTAATACCAATAACTTTATAACCTTCTTTTTTCATTAGTCCTGCGACCGTTGATGAATCTACTCCTCCTGACATTGCAACAACTACGACTGTATCCTTTGTCTTTTTGTCAATTCCTATTGAGTTTAAATTGTTTTTCATAAACTTTAAAATTATACTATTTTTATTTAAAAAACTAAATTAAATGATTTTAGATTATGAACCAGGTGACAAAGTGATTAATCCTAAAAATAAAGATTGGGGAATCGGCCAAGTACAATCAATTATAAAAGAAAAAGTTACTGTAAATTTTGAAAATGTTGGTAAAAAAGTAATCAATGCTAATTTAATTGAATTAATAAAGATTTGATAAAAAATGAATTTAGAAGATAAAAAAAAAATTGTAATTGATTTAATTGGTACTTTTCAAACAGCAAGTAAATTATCTTTGTCATTAAGAAAGAAAGGTCTTAAAGAAACCATTAAGGAAGATAATACCCCAGTTACAAATGGTGATCTGGAGGTTAATAAGTTATTGATAAATAAAATTAACAAATTAACACCAGATATTCTTATAATTTCAGAGGAAACTTCCGCAAATAAAAATCTAGATAACCTCTCAACTTTTTGGCTGATCGATCCAATAGATGGTACTTATGATTATATTAATGATAAAGACGAATTTACTTTAAATGCTGCCCTTATTATTAATAAAGTTCCTGAGATAGGTATTATCAGTGCTCCAGCGAAAAATAGATTGTTTTACACATATGGTGATGGGAATTCATTTGAGATAATTAATGATAAAGCTCAGTTATTAAATTCTAAAATAAATACCAGTGACAAAGAAAATATTACGGCTGTAAGTTATTCAGATAAACTTAAAAAAGAAATCAAAGATATTCATGACAAATTTAAAGTAGCCAGTTATACAAAAATGAAAAGTTCTCTTAAGTTTTGTGTCATTGCAGCAGGTGAGTTTGATCTTTATGTAGCTGAACCAAGAGCATCTGAATGGGACATTGCAGCAGGAGATGCAATTTTAAGTAATTCTGGTGGGTCTATTACTGACATGAATGGAGAAAAAATTTATTATGGAAAAAAGAATTTTAAAAACCCAGGTATAATTTTGAAAAGTGCAAGATTAAATAATGGATGAACAATTAAGAATAATATTAATTATTATAATATCAGTCTCTATTTTTGGCTTGATAGTTTTCGTAGTAGTAAAAAACTATATCAAGTCCAAGATAGATTATTATTTGAATAAAAAAAACGTGAAAACTACAAAAGACGAATAATTTTCTCATATTCATCTTTTGATAAATCCATTATTCTTTTTGACGTTTCAAAACTAAATCCATTTCTAGCCAATATGCCAATATCTTTTTTAAAAAAAATAGGCCTATTATCTTCTGATCTATGTGGACCAATTTTTTTCTTTTTACAAAGTTTTATTGCAGAAAAAAAATCTTGATCATCGTTATTTTCTTTAATTTTATCTAAAGTTTCCTTAACAAATTTATCATTAATTCCTTTTGACATCAGGTAGCTTCTAATTTTGTTAATTGAGCTACCTCTTTGAATCAAATTTTTCGCTTTGCTTTCAGAATAAAACTTATCATTAATAAACTTGGATTGTTCCAAATCTGACAATACAATGTCTATCAGGTTTTGATAATTGCCCTTTTTCATGTTTGTAGAACCAGACTTTAAATATTTCTTCAATAAATACGTTCTGAGTTGTTGTTTAGACGGAGCATATTTTTCAATGTATTTTAAGGAAAAATCTCGTATCTCAGATACAGTAAATTCTAAATTTTTTTTTTTATTTTTTAAGGGAATCATTATAATTTTTATTATATTATAACCTCGAATGATTGAACAAATTAATAATTTCTTTACAATTGAAATGATCTATCTTTGGTTGAATTTAGGTGTTCTACCCTTTTGGATTATTCTATTTTTTTTTCCTCATTCATTTATGAGTAAATATTTGGTTAGATCAATTTTTCCCTTTATGATCTTCTCCTTCGTTTACGTTTATCTGTTATACTATTTTTTTATATCAGATTTCAATTTTCAGAATAATTTTACACTTTATTTAAGCCTTGAAAACTTATCAGATCTTTTTTCAGAGAATGGTTTTTTAATAATGTTTTGGTGCCATTTTTTAGCAGTAAACTTATTTTGTGGAGCATGGATTGTATCTGATAGTATTAAGCTCTCAATTTCAAAATTTTTAACTTTTTTACCTTTGCTAATTACTTATTTTATAGGCCCTCTTGGATTATTCATTTATTGGTTAATCAGGATTTTTTTCGCAAGAAGAATGTCATTGTATGACTAAATCTATTCAATTTTATTACGATTTTTCAAGCCCCTACACTTATATAGCACATAAAAAAATCAGAGAAATTCAAAAAAAAAATTCTATAAAATTTATTTATTGTCCTATGCTTTTAGGAGGATTGCATAAATTAGCAGGAATTACGGCAAATGCTTTTATAAAAAATAAAAATGAATTTATGAGACGAGACTGTGAAATGGTTTCAAAAAAACTCAAGATCGATTTCAAATTTAATGATTATTTTCCAATAAGCTCTCTTAATCTAATGAGAGGATCGTTAGTTACGAATAAAGATATATCAGATAAGTATATCGATTGTTTTTTTGATGCATATTGGAAAGACAATATAAATCTCTCTGATGATGAGAATTTTAAAGGAAAACTGAAAGATCTTCAAATAGATGTAGATAATTTTTTAAACAGCATTAGTAAAAAAGAGACAAAAGAAAAATTGATCAAACTAACACAAGATGCTTTCGATAAGAAAATCTTTGGGGCACCAACATTTATTTGTAATGATAAAATATTTTGGGGTCAGGACAGATTAGATTATGCTATAGAGGAATTTTCTAGCTAATTTCAAAGTCACCATCTTTAATAGCACTGAAACCTCCATCAACATGAGATACATTTTTAAAACCCATATCTTGAAGTGATTTTGCTGCCAATGCAGACCTTAATCCTCCTGCACAAAAAAGAACTATTTCTTTAGATGGATCGATTTTTCCTTGTTTATAATATGCGCTGTTTGGATCAATCCAAAATTCAAGCATTCCTCTTGGTATGTGTAATGATCCTTTTACTCTTCCCTCTTTTTCAAGCTCTCTTACATCCCTTATATCAATCAAATTGCAACTACCATCTTTATGTAATTTTGAAGCTTCGGTGTGAGAAATAGTTTTGATTTCTTTCAAAGCATCATTTACAAGTTCTTTGGATGATTTAATTGTCATAATTATATATATTGTAATATCAGATTAAATGAAAAAAAACATCTTTAAAAAAATATTCATTAAGTTTTCTAAATTATTAGGTTTTGAAATTATTGATCAGAGTGAATTTAATTCTCCTTCTTTGAGTAAGGAATTAAATGAAGAACTCTCAAATATTAAAAAGTCAATAGTATTACCTTTGGGTGAAGTTAAATTAACTAGAAAAATTCAAAGTTTAAGCATAATTTTTAGAACAAATACTAATATTGAAATTTGGGATCAAAACAAAAAAAGAATATTTGAAAAACCTAAAATTGAGTATGCTTTAAGATGTTTAAATTCTGTAATTAAATCGATTAAAAAAACTAAGGAACTTAAGCCAGATACTTTGATAAAATTTCAAGTTATTGATGATAATTCAACTGATGAAAATCTCAAAAAATTAAAAGAACTAATAAACACCCATGATATAAACTGTGAAATTATTAATCACGATAAAAGCGAACATAAAGAAAAAATAGCAGCTGAAAATAATCAAGAAACGTTTGGAAATCTCTCAAGTTTATTAAAATGCTTCGAAGTTGCAAAAAAAGATCAATCTGATCTCATATATTTTGTAGAGGATGATTATCTTCATTATGAGCATTCATTGGTTGATATGTTGAATACCTATGAAAGAGTAAGCTCTCAACATAAGGATGAAATTATAGTTTGTCCAAGCGATTATCCATTTAATTATATGAATAATGAAAAAACAAATATATTAATTGGAAGTCAACAACATTGGCGAACGATCACAAAAATGCTTTGCACATTTATGATCTCAAAGAAAATGTTTCAAAAATATATAGATAATTTTGAAAAAACTTGCGAGAAAAGACACGATCCTTTTGAAAAATACTTAAATAAAATTTTAGAAAGTGAAGTTGGTATTTCACCTATTAAATCATTAGCAGTACATATGACTAACGTTAATTCAAGTTACGGTTTATCCCCATTTATAGATATAAAAAAACTTTGGGAAGAAAATAAAATTTGCCAATGACCGTAAAGGCGCCGAATTTTAAGTTAATAAGTACCTCTAATGAAGTTGTAGAATTAAACAAAATTAAATCAAAACTTATTGTTTTATATTTTTACCCAAAAGATGATACCCCTGGGTGTACATTAGAAACAAAGGATTTCAATAGTCTTATAGGAAAATTTTCAAAAAATAATTGTAGTGTGTATGGGATATCAAAAGATAGTTTGGAAAGTCACAAAAAATTTAAAAAAAAATATAAAATTAAATTTGATTTACTTTCTGATGAAAAAAAAATTGCAATAAAGGCATATAAAGTTTGGGGAAAGAAGCAATTTATGGGTAAAGAATTTATGGGATTAATAAGAAGTAGTTTCTTGATTAAAAACAAAAAGATTATCAAAGAATGGAGATCTGTCCGAGTAAAAAATCATGCTCAAGAAGTTTTGAATTACATTACAAATAAATGAAAAAGGCCTCCTATTTCTAGGAGGCCTTTTAATCGTCTAACCAAGAGGGAGAGATGATTAATCTCTTATTGCGTAACCGATTACGCCTGTTTCTACGACGTCGGTTCCTTTGAGTTCAGCTTCTTTACTCAATCTAATACCTATTGTACTCTTCATAATTCCCCAAACAACTAGGGCAACTAGGAATACAAAGATATTTATTGAAAGAACTCCTAAAAACTGAGCTCCAAAAGTTGTGTCTGGATTTGTTATTGGAACAGCTAATGTACCCCAAATACCAGCGAATAAGTGTGCGGGTATCGCACCAACTACATCGTCAATTTTTAGAGCAAAAAGGAATTTCGTTCCATAAACAACAATTACACCTCCAACAGCACCAATTAAGATTGCTGCAAGTGGTGATGGCATTAATGGTTCTGCTGTAATTGCAACTAGACCACCAATACATCCATTTAACATTTGAATTACATCTGTTTTACCAAATCCTAATCTTGTAACTGTAGCAGCAGCCATTACACCACCAGCTCCAGCTAAAAATGTATTCATAAAGATTGTCGAAACAGCAATTGCATCATCAGCAGTACCCATAGCTAATTGAGAACCACCATTAAATCCAAACCAACCCAGCCATAAAATAAATATACCAACTGTGATTAATGGAATTGATGAAGCAGCA
Organism: uncultured Pelagibacteraceae bacterium; assembly: GCA_902597055.1. Taxonomy (GTDB): domain Bacteria; phylum Pseudomonadota; class Alphaproteobacteria; order Pelagibacterales; family Pelagibacteraceae; genus Pelagibacter. The sequence continues at coordinate 85,440 of CACJWG010000004.1, forward strand.
AATGGTTTCATTGGAGCAGGTGCACCAGATTTTGTAAATCTACCTAATCTTGGACCCAATAATAATGCTCCAGCTAAAGCCGCTGCACCACCTGTTGAGTGGACCAATGTTGAACCTGCAAAATCTGAGAATCCAGCAGCTGCTAACCAGCCACCACCCCATTGCCAACCCATTACGATTGGGTAGATAATCCCAGATAAAATTGCTGCAAATAAAAAGAAAGGCCATAGTTTGATTCTTTCAGCTAATGTTCCTGAAACAATCGAAACTGTTGTTGCACAAAATACCATTTGAAAATACCAATCTGATCCGTCCGAATAACCAGTATCTACTTTACTAGCATCTGACCATGGTAAAAAACTACCAATATATCCACCTTCCGGTATTCCATATGCTAAATTATAACCAAATAACCAGAACATCATTCCGGCTATAGAAAATAATCCAATATTTTTTGCACAAATTACAGATACACTTTTAGATGTTACACTTCCTGCTTCTAACATTGCAAACCCTGCAGCCATAAACATGACTAAAAATCCACAAACTAGAAAAAGGAAAGTATTAAAAATGAATCCTACTTCTGCAGAAACAGTTGAATCCGCATAACTCGTACTCGTCATGTTTAGTAAGAAAAATAAACTTACTGCGGGACCCACTAGTTTCTTTAAATGTTTTTTCATAATATTCTCCCTTGTTAAAGAGACCCTTTTATAAAATGGATATTTAAAAACTAATGTTTATTGGATAAAATAGGTATGCAGTATTTGCATATAGAAACAGCCTTTATTAACTTTTATATTAATAAAGGCTGTTCAGAGGAAATATTTATTTGTTGAATATTTCTTTAAGTGCTTTTGCAGGTAAAAACTTGACTTTTTGAGATGCAGCAATTTGGATTTGTTCTCCAGTTCTTGGGTTTCTTCCAATTCTAGCTTTTCTCTTAGCAACTTTGTATGTTCCAAAACCAGCGATTTTCACTGAGTCATCATTTTTCAACGCATCTAATATCGTATTTGTGATGGTATCAAAAGTTCGCTCAGCATCAGCTTTACTTTGGTTTAAAGAACCTGCCAATTTAGCAACTAATTGTTTTTTGTTCATTTTAGCTCCGGTTTTAAAGGTTAATTAACATAGTTTACAAAATGCCTTTAAAATCAAGCTTTTTTTTAGTGTTTAATTTGGTTTTTAACACAAGATATTGTGTATAAATTAACCTTGTTTTTATTGGTTTTTTTGATGCTCTTTATATTAGTTAAAAAAGGCCTAAATCTCTTAGGTCATTCATAGTTGCAAAAAACATCAAAGATAGAAGCAAAAACATTCCGATTCGAAAAAAACCTTCCTGTGTTTTTTGGCTTAATGGCTTACCTAAAACTTTTTCAAAACCATAAAACATTAAATGACCCCCATCCAATAATGGTATTGGGAATAAATTAATTAAACCTAAACTTATAGATATATAAGCCATCATACTTAAAAATGGTAATATCCCAAATTCAGCAACTTGGCCTGAGATTTTTGCTATTCTAATAGGACCTCCTAATTGAGAGCTATCCCCTGAACCTGCAACTATAGATCCTAAGTATTTTAACGTTGAGGTGGTTACAAAATATACCTCAGAAACTGAGTAATAAATTGCTTTTGCTGGACCCAGTTTTTGATGATTGATAGTATTTTGATATGGAATAATTTTTATTCCAACTGTTCTTTTTTTAATTTTATTACCAAGATTATCTTCGCCATCTAAGGTCTGAGGTTTTACTTTTATTAAAATTTCTTTATCATATCTTGAAACTTTAAAGTCAATAAATTCGGAGGTGGACATTGTTATGAATTTTGAAACATCCAAAATGCTTTTTACTTCGTTTTTATCAATTGATAGAATTACGTCATTTTTTTCCAAGCCAGCAACATAAGCAGGACTTTCTTTAGTTACTTCACTTATCATTGGAGGAGTAAAGTCTTTACCGACAAAAACATTGATCATGAAAAATATAAGTATTGCTAACAAAAAGTTAGCTATTGGACCTGCAGCAACTATAATAGCTCTTTGATAAAGAGGTTTTAAAACAAAAAGTTTTTGCCTTTCTTTTTCATCATATTTTTTAATCAATTCCTCCTGGTCAGCTTGTGAAAAAACATTTCTATCACCAAAAAATTTTACGTAGCCACCTAATGGAATCCAGCATATTTTCCATCTTGTACCGGAGCTATCGTTCCAACCAAATATTTCCTTTCCAAATCCAATTGAAAAATCAGTAACCTTTACACCATATTTTTTTGCAAAATAATAATGTCCATATTCGTGAATAAAAACAACAACAAGAATAAGAATTAAAAATGGTAATATAAAATTAAGCATTAGGTTTATAATACTGATTTTACTTTATTTTCCAAGATATCATTGGTC
>CACJWG010000005.1 GCA_902597055.1 uncultured Pelagibacteraceae bacterium
AAAATATAAAATCAATTTTGAAAAAGTATAAAAAAATAAACTTTCTTAAAATTGACATAGAGGGTCACGAATATAAAATTTTACCTGAGATAATTAAAAATTTAAAAAAAATTGATATTATTTTTTGTGAGATGCATGGGAGCAAGCATCGAAAAGAATTCGAAAATCAATATAAATTATGGAAAAAGAAAATAAAAAATATTCAAAATAAAAAGTTTTTTGAATGGTAGTAATAAACTAAAATCCACCCCTCCAATTATTTTTGTCATTAAAATGATCTTTTTCTTTTTTAGAAGTTGGCCTTAGTAAATACATTAAAATAACTAATAAAACAAAAATTGATAAAAGAATTTCTGCCATATTTTATGACATATTTTTTGGATCTGGCATGCCAACTTTATTATAACCAGCATCAACATAATGAATTTCGCCAGTTACACCTCCGCCTAGATCGCTTAATAAATATAGGGCTGAATTTCCTACATCATGAATATCAACATTTCTTTTTAAAAAAGAATGATCTTCATTCCATTTGTATAAGAATTTAGCATCACCAATAGCAGATGCAGCTAGTGTTTTAATTGGGCCAGCGCTAATTGCATTAACTCTTATTTTCTTAGAACCTAAATCTCTTGCAAGATATTTTACACTAGCCTCTAGTGCTGATTTACAAACACCCATGACATTATAATTAGGAATTGCTTTAGTAGACTCGTAAGTTAATGTAAGCATACTCCCACCGTCCTTCATTATTTTAGAAGCCTCTTTTGCAACTTCTGTAAATGAAAAACATGAAATTAACATACTTCTTAAAAAATTTTCTCTAGTTGTATTGAGATATTCACCTGATAATTCTGATTTATCTGAAAAGGCAACTGCGTGAACTACAAAGTCAATTTGTCCCCATTGTTTTTTAATATCTCCAAATAACTTGACTACATCATCCTTTTTTTCAACATCACAACTAAATGTAACTTTCGAATTTAATTTTTCAGCTAAAGGTACAACTCTTTTTTTTAGAGCATCTCCAAGGTAAGTAAATGCCAATTCCGCACCTGCTTCAGCCAACTTTTGAGAAATACCCCATGCAATAGATCTCTCGTTTGCAACACCCATGATTAGTCCTTTTTTTCCCTTCATTAGATCCATAAATTAAACCTTTTCAAAAACTAGCGTTGCGTTAGTTCCACCAAAACCAAAGCTATTAGACATTACAGAGTTTAAGTTAACACCTTTTTCAACTTTAGTAACTATTGGATACTTTTTAGCTTCGTCATCCATGTCGGTAATATTTGCAGATGCTGCTATAAAACTATTTTTCATCATTATTAAACTATAAATTGCCTCGTGCACTGAAGTAGCTCCTAATGAGTGGCCAGCTAGAGATTTTGTAGAACTAATTTTTGGTTTGTAATCTTTAAATGTTTCACCAACTGCCTTTAGTTCTGTAATATCACCAACAGGCGTAGATGTTCCGTGTGTATTTATGTAATCAATTTTATTTTTTGCAGTATTTAAAGCCATTTTCATACATCTTACTGCCCCTTCACCTGAAGGTGCAACCATATCATAACCATCAGAGGTAGCGCCATAACCAGTCAATTCTGCGTAAATTTTTGCTCCTCTTGCTTTAGCATGTTCGTATTCCTCTAAAACTAAAACTCCTCCGCCACCAGCTATAACAAACCCATCTCTAGTTTTGTCATAAGGTCTCGAAGCTTTTTCTGGTGTGTCATTGTATTTTGAAGATAATGCAGTCATCGCATCAAACATAGCAGTCATAGCAAAATGAACTTCATCACTTCCCCCAGCAAAAATAATTTTTTGTTTACCTAATTGGATTAGTTCCATAGCATTACCAATACAGTGTCCACTAGTTGCGCATGCTGAACTGATAGTATAATTAACACCTTTAATTTTAAATGGAACTGCTAATGTTGCAGATGCAGTGCTTGACATAGTTCTTGGTACTACAAACGGACCCATTCTCTTCGGACTTTTTGCTCTAGTTTTATCAGCTGCTAAAATTACATTTTCAATAGAGGGTCCGCCTGAACCCATTATCATTCCTGTTGATATATTGCTTACATCTTTATCTTCTAATCCAGAATCTTTAACTGCTTCTGACATTGATATGTAATTATAAGCTGAGCCAGGTCCCATAAACCTTATAAATTTTCTATCGACGTGGTCTTCAAGATTAATTTTTGGTTTTCCGTGAATATTACTTTTTAGATTGTATTCTTTATATTCATCAGAAAAGGAAATTCCTGATTTAGAATTTAATAGAGACTGATACACTTCATCTTGATTGTTTCCTAAACAAGAAACTACTCCAATTCCAGTTACAACAACTCTTTTCATTATTTGAATAAACCTACTTTTAAATTTTCTGTTGTATAAATTTGTTTCCCATCAGCTAGCAGTATTCCATTAGCCAAACCAACAGTTGCTCCTTCTTTTTTAAGAATTTTTTTCATATTTATTTCATAAATTGCTTTTTTGACATTTTTTAGAACTTCACCTGTAAACTTTACAGTGTTTACACCCAAAGCTCTTCCTCTTCCTGGATTTCCAAGCCAGCCTAAATAAAATCCAACTAATTGCCACATCGCATCTAAACCTAAGCATCCTGGCATCACTGGATCTTTTTTAAAATGACAATCAAAAAACCAAAGATTATCTTTAATGTCCAGTTCAGCAATTATTAATCCTTTACTAAACGTGCCCTTATTCTCGCTAATTTCAGTGATCCTGTCAAACATTAGCATAGGTGGTAAGGGAAGTTTTGCGTTTCCTGGTCCAAAAAGATCTCCATTTCCGCAACTAATTAAATCCTCATATGTGTATGAGTTTTTTTTCATTTTTGATAACCTTAATACTTGATTTAAACTAAATATAATATAGGTTTAGTTTAGAATTATTATAAATAACAATGCTTAATAATAGCCATTATATTGATAAATTAAGAAGCTCTGGCTTAAGACCTACCAAACAAAGAATTAAAATTTGTGAAATCTTATTTAATACTGAAAAGACATTTCATTTTACAATAAATGATTTGGTAAAAAAAATTAGTAAAGCAACAAACGATAAAATTTCATTAGCAACAGTTTACAACACGGTCCATGCTTTCAAAAAGAAAGGTTACTTAAAAGAGATACCGATAAATTCTGATCAAAGTTATTTTGATACCAATACGTCGCATCACCATCATTTTTATGATGAAAATCAAAAAGACTTAATAGACATAGATGATGCAGATGTAGAGCCAGTTAAAATCAATACACGAATTCCCGGCAAAAAAATTAAGTCTGTTGAAGTCTTAGTAAAAGTCGAAGACACAGAATAATAATCTAAATTCTACATTATAATAGTTCTAAACTGTTGACAAATTTATTTAGAATAATTATAAATTAATAAAGGAGATTAAATGAGCACTGAATTTAAAGACGAAAACTTCAAATCAAATCAATTAAGTAAATGTCCATTTACTGGAGCAGGTACATCAGCAAAATTTTCAGCTGGAAGAGGTCAAACAAACAGAGACTTTTGGCCAAATAGTTTAAACTTAAAAATATTAAGTCAACACTCCAATTTGACTAATCCCATGGATAAGAAGTTTAACTATGCAAAAGAATTCAAAAAATTAAATTACAAAGCACTTAAAAAAGATCTTAAAAAGCTAATGACAGACTCACAAGAATGGTGGCCAGCTGATTACGGTCACTATGGACCATTCTTTATTAGACTAGCTTGGCATGCTGCTGGAACTTATAGAACGGGCGATGGAAGAGGTGGTGCTGGAACAGGTAATCAACGATTTGCACCTCTTAACGCTTGGCCAGACAACGTAAACTTAGATAAAGCAAGATTGTTATTGTGGCCGATTAAACAAAAATATGGAAAACAAATTTCATGGGCTGACTTATTTATTTTAGTTGGAAACGTTGCCTTAGAGTCAATGGGATTTAAAACTTTTGGTTTTGGAGCAGGTAGAGTTGATATTTGGGAGCCAGAGGATGATATCTACTGGGGATCTGAAAAAGAAATGCTGGGAGTAGAAAGATACAGTGGAAAAAGAGATTTAGAACAACCACTTGGAGCTTCACACATGGGGTTAATTTATGTAAACCCGCAAGGTCCAGATGCAAACCCTGATCCATTACTTGCGGCTCATGACATTAGAGAAACATTTGGAAGAATGGCAATGAATGATTATGAAACAGTTGCCCTAGTTGCTGGCGGTCATACATTTGGAAAATCACATGGGGCTGCATCAGAGTCTCACAAAGGTCCAGACCCAGAGGCATCAAGAATTCAAGATCAATCAACTGGATGGAATAGTAATTATAAATCAGGAAAAGGGGTTGATACTATAAGTAGTGGAATTGAAGGTGCTTGGACACAGTCTCCTATTAAATGGGATATGGGGTATTTTGACTGTTTGTTCAATCATGAATGGGAACTTACAAAAAGTCCTGCGGGTGCTCATCAATGGACACCTAAACAGAATGGTCAAAAAATTAAAATGGTTCCTGACGCACATGACAAAAACAAAATGCATCCACCAATGATGCAAACAACAGACCTTTCACTAAGAATGGATCCTTCATATGGTCCGATTTCAAAACATTTCTTTAACAATCCTGATGAATTTGCAGATGCGTTTGCAAGAGCATGGTTTAAGTTAACTCATAGAGATATGGGTCCAAGAGCATGTTATTTAGGCAGCGAGGTTCCAAAAGAAGAATTAATCTGGCAAGATCCTGTTAAAAAACCAAATTACAAACTAAAAGCAAAAGATATAAAACATTTAAAATCTCAAATATCAAAATCAAAACTATCTGTATCTGAATTAGTAAGTACTGCTTGGGCGTCAGCTTCAACTTATAGAGGCTCAGATAAAAGAGGTGGAGCGAATGGTGCTAGAATAAGATTAGAACCACAAATTAACTGGGAAGTTAATAACAATGGTAAGACAACAAAAGTAATAAGTGCACTTGAAAAAATCCAAAGCAAATTTAACACAAAAAAAAAATCAGTTTCATTAGCAGATTTAATAGTGCTTGGTGGAAACGTTGGAATAGAGATGGCTGCTAAAAAGGCCGGTAATAAAATAGAAGTTCCATTTTCTCCAGGAAGAGGTGATGCTACTCAAGAGCAAACTGATGTTCACTCTTTTGGTTTATTGGAACCACAAGCTGATGGATTTAGAAACTACAACAAGGATGAAAAAACTAAAGTTTCGGCTGAGGAAAAACTGATTGATAAATCTCAGTTGATGGGTCTTACAGCACCTGAGATGACTGTCTTGTTAGGTGGAATGAGAGTTCTTGATACAAACTTTGATAACTCGAAAAATGGTGTTTTCACAAAAAAACCTGGAACATTAACTAATGACTATTTCGTAAATCTTTTAGATATGAATACCACTTGGAAAGAAACTGATAGTTCAGAACAATTATTTGAAGGTAAAGACAGAAAAACAAATAAAGTTAAATGGCATGGTACAAGAGTAGACTTGATATTCGGCTCAAATTCTCAATTAAGAGCATTAGCAGAAGTTTATGCATGCAACGATTCATCAGATAAATTTATCAATGATTTTATTTCAGCATGGACAAAAGTCATGAACTCTGACAGATTTGATCTTAAATTAAACTAGAAAAATGAAAACTGCGATAAACACTCCCAAGGTATCTTTTGAAGATTTCTACGAAGTACCAAATCTAAAATTTGATATTGATAGATTAAGGAAAGACTTAGAAATAATTCTTAAACAAAAAAAATTTAATACACCTGGGGTTACACATTTTGGCGCTATCCCACTTAATCAGATACCAAACGATATGGACTCGATAAATGGAAACAAAATAAGGGGTAAATATTGGACTATAGCGGATGAAAGTGGAAAAGAAGTTTCAAGAGACGTTGACATAGACGAGTCAAAATACACTAAACTCTTACCAGAGTTTGAAAAAACTTATTTTAAAGAAGTTTATGAAACGTTAAGTAAAAAGTTTAAACTTGGAAGAGTAAGACTTTTGTTAAAGGAGCCAAGGTCAACGCTTAGCTGGCATAAAGATCCTGAGTGCAGATTGCACGTACCAATTATTACAAATCAAGGGTGTTCTATGGTAATCGAAAACGTTGCAAAACACTTGCCAGCAGATGGAAAAGTTTGGATAACAAACAATACAAAATATCATAATTTTTTTAATGGAGGAGAACAGTCTAGAATACATTTAGTAGCATGTGTTTTAGAAAGTCCTTTTAAATAAATGGTCGAAGTTACAAAAGGTATATTTGAAGCAAGTAAAGAAATATACAGTAATAATAGAGGCTCAATATTAAGAACAATTGTTTATACAGTTGGTCACTTTGCAATAGCAATTACAGTTTTAATGTTAGTTGCAGATGTTTCTTTTATGATTGCTCTGACTGACGCTATAGTTGAACCTATCGCTAACTCTGTTTGGTATTTTATTTTAGACAAATGGTGGGCCAGTAAATCTAAAAAATAATCATTGAGAATGATTATTATTCAAATCAAATAATCGCATAAAAAATTTTTTTTTTGCAAACAATTATCATTATCACAATATTTTCTTGTAAATATTTTTCCAGCAATTATTTTTTCTTTTATGGAACTACAAAATTACAACTGTAAAAAATGTGGACTTACAATCTCTTCTACATGCTCCAAGTGTGATAGAAAAGTTGATGTAAAAGTTCTAGATGACGGATGTTTAGTTCAGTTAACTAAATGTGGTGATTGTGCTAATGTACCGGTTATCAAAGACGTTTGTTCACAACAAAAATAAATAAAGACCTTTAAAGCTTAGATAAAACATTATCTGCAGCTGATAGCTCACAGATTCCTGTTTCCTTTTCTACAGCTATGTATTTTATAACTTTATTTTCAATAATCATCGTATAACGACTAGATCTCATTCCTAAACCTTTTGCATCTTTGTTTACTAACACTCCTAATTTATTGGCAAAATCTCCAAAAGGATCTGATAACATTATTATCTCATTCTCAACTTTTGAAATTTTGGCCCAAGCATCCATTACATATGGATCATTTACACTGATACAAAAAACTTTATCAACACCTTTGGATCTGATCTTATCAATGTTGTTTTTATAACTTGGTAAATGTTTATTTGAGCACACAGATGTAAACGCACCGGGCATTCCTAATAGAATAGATTTATTGTCTTTAAAAAAGTCGTTTATTTGAAATTTTTTCGGATTTCCATCAATTAATTGGAAAACTTCACAATCGGGAATTTGATCGTCAATTTTGTATTTCATTTTAATTTAACCCCCAAAGATTTTCTTTTAAAACCCATCCTTTATATTCTCCAGTTTCAACTCTACACCAATTTAAATTACATTTTTTTTTATTTAATAGTCTACCCGATTCAATTTTTGCAACAGGTCTTGAAAATTTTGTACTATCAGAAAAAAGAATTACAGTATCTAGCGTTATAAATGAACTGCTTTTTTTTAACTGGGATCTATGAATCCATCCACTATTTTTTTTAAAATCTAAAATTTTTCTAAAATTTTCTTTTTCATCTATAATTTCAACTGGATAATTTTTTTTATTAAATACAAATTTTATTGGGTAATCTAATCCAGGTCCATACCTTACATTTACTTTTTTATTCTTAAGTGACATATACGTATTGTTATCTGAATAAGAATTGGTTAAAAAAAAACTTAATAAAAACAAACTTATAATCAAAAATTTTTTGATCATCTTATCTTTTTAAGGTTACTTACTCTAAAGTCTAGATTTAAAAGGTTTATTATCAAAACTTTACCATTTAAACTTTTTCCAATTCCCACAATGTTTTTAATTACTTCATTTGCCTGAATACTACCTACAACACTTGCTATTGTGCCAACAACACCATCTGCCTCACAATTTAAAACTTCATCGTTTGGTATAGTTTGATAAAAAGATTTTAGACACAATCTTTTATCTTTTGAAAAGTTAAAACTAAATACGTGACCATCAAATTTACTAATCGCACCACACACGAAAATTTTTTTTAATTTCCTAGAGAATTCATTCACAAGAAACTTACTTATGAAATTATCTGTTCCATCTACTACTATATCAAAATTCTTTATTAGATTTTCAACATTTGATTGATTTAATTTTTTTTTATAACTTTCTACCTTAATGTTTGGATTAATTTTCTTAACTCTATCGCTAACTACTTTTACTTTAAATTTACCAACATCTTTTGTAGTAAACATAGATTGCCTATGTATATTTGAAAGATCTATCTTATCATGATCGATTAAACCAATCGTACCTACCCCAGTTCTAGACAAATATTCTGCAACTGGACACCCTAATCCACCTAATCCAACAACAAGAACTTTTGAGTTTTTAATTTTTTTTTGTCCCGAGATACCAATATCTTTAATGATTATTTGTCGAGAATATCTTTCAAGTTCTTTTGTTTTTAAGTTCATTTTTTTCCAGTAGATCCAAATCCACCTGAACCCCTCAAAGTGTCTGGTAAATCTTTTGTTTCTTCAAACTCAAATTTCAAAACAGGCATCAATACCATTTGAGCTATTCTATCTCCATTATTAACTAAAAATTTTTCATTACCATGATTAAAAAGAATAATTTTAATCTCTCCACGATAATCACTATCAATAGTACCTGGTGAGTTAAGCACTCCAATACTAGACTTAGCTGCAAGTCCAGATCTTGGACGTATTTGAACCTCTGTGTCTTCAGGTATAGCAATTGCAAGTCCGGTTGGAATTAAAGCAGATTTATTTGGCCCTATTTCGATTGGATTTTCCAAAAATGCTTCAAGATCAACTCCAGAAGACCCTGTCGTTTTATAAGAGGGAATTTTTACTTTTTGGTTTAACTTTTTAATTAAAACCTTAATCATTAAAAAAATTAAATTTATTCGTAATTTTTTTAATTAATTCATCTGCAATAACAGATTTGAAATTTTTTGGGATTTTTTCATCATCTATGTTTTTGTCCTTATAAAACAAATGAACTTCATTAAAATCAGACTCAAACCCAATTTCATTATTGCTTACATCATTTGCAACAATCAAATCACAACCTTTTTTTTCCAGTTTTGATCTTGCATTATCGAATAAATTCTCAGACTCGGCGGCAAAACCAACAACAATTTTTGGTCTTTTATTACTTTTAGAAACTAATTCTAAAATATCTGGATTTAATTCTAAATCAAAACTTTGATCTTTATTTTTTTTAATTTTCTTTTTATTAAATTTTTTTATCTTAAAATCTGATACCGCAGCTGTAAAAATAGCAAGATCACACGGAAGCGACTCCATTGTTTTTTTATGCATTTCTTCACCAGTTTTGACCTTTATTAATTTTAAGTTATCATTCGGTTTTAAGTTGGTAGGTCCAGATATTAAGGTTGTATCAAATCCATTTTCTATTAAAGAATTCGCGATCTCATACCCTTGTCTACCACTAGATCTGTTGGTGATAAACCTAACAGGATCAATAAATTCTTGAGTAGGTCCAGCAGTAACTATCGCTTTTAATTTTTTGTTTTTACTTATTTGTTTGAAATAAATTTCAAGTTGATTAATAATTTCATCAACTTCTAACATCTTTCCTTCCCCAAATTCACCACATGCCATCTCACCAATTTCTGGTCCTAAAATTCTATAACCATAATTCTTTAAGGTATTTATGCTCTGTTTATTTGATGCGTGTTCCCACATTCTAACGTTCATTGCAGGGCATAAAAAAACCTTTTTGTCTGATGCTTTAATTACAGTGCTTGCCAAATCATCTGAAAAACCATTTGAAATTTTTGTAAGAAAATTTGAAGAAGCCGGAGCAACAAGTATTAGATCAGACCATCTTGAAAGAGAGATATGATCCATTTCACTTTCATTTTCCACTGAAAATAAATCTATATAAACTTTATTCTTTGATAATGAGATAATTGATAAAGGGGTTACAAATTCTTTACCGCTTTTAGTTAAAATTGTTTTAATTTCACAATTTAGCTTTGATAATTTTCTAATTAGATCTAATGTTTTATAAGCGGCAATTCCACCTGTTATTATAATCAATATTTTTTTATTTTCTAAAAATTTCATACAGAATTAAAATACTATGACACCTAAAAAGACAAGCACTAATAAACCAATAATACTTTGATTTCTAATTGATTTCATCTCATTTTTTTTATCATTAAAAGAAGAAAAAGAATTTGTATTTTGGGGTATCTGACCACTTGCTAAAAATGCTAGTGCTTGATTTGCGTTGTCCATTATTTTAGGTAACTCAGGAATTCTTTTTATCACTTCAGAAGAGTCTTTTAAGGTGTCCATCATATTTTTGACAGGATCTTTAGTCTCTTTTAACCAGTTCTCCAAGACTGGTCTAGAGGTCTCCCATATATTATTATTTGGATCTAAATTTCTTGCAACACCCTCTACTACAACCATTGTTTTTTGTAAAAGTAGTAATTGTGGTTGAGTTTGCATATTAAATTTTTCTGTAATATCAAATAGTTGTTTAAGTAATTTACCACCAGATATATCTTTAACACTCTGACCAAATATTGGCTCCCCGATAGATCTCAAAGCTTGAGCTAATTCCTCTACAGATGTTCCTTTAGGTACTAATCCAGCTAACAAATGTACCTCAGCTACTTTTTTGTAATCTCTGCGAACAAATCCGTACAAAATTTCTGCTAAGTATCTTCTACTCAATTTATCTATTCTTCCCATTATACCAAAGTCTATTGGGACTATTTGGGAAGACTCATTAATAAAAATATTTCCTTGGTGCATGTCAGCATGAAAAAATCCATCACGGACTGCATGTCTTAAAAAATGTTGAATTAAATTTGTAGCTATTTTAGAGGTCTCGATATTTTTTTCTTTGAGTAAGTCTTTTTCTCTTATCGATACCCCATCTACCCAATCTAAGGTAAGAACACTTTCGCTTGTAAAATTCCAATATATTTTAGGGACAAAAAATCCTAAATCGTTTTTGGTATTTTCAGCATACTCATTTGCAGCTGCAGCTTCAAATCTTAGGTCCATCTCGTGATTTGTTATTTCTTTGAAAAGAAAAACAACCTCAATTAGTTTAAGTCTTTTAGTTTTAGTAATTAGACTTTCAACTATATATGCCAATAACATAATGGCATCTATCTCATCATTAAAAATTTTCTTTATGTTGGGTCTTAAAACTTTTATTGCAACATTTTTGATTATATTATCCTCTTTAATTTTGGCTTTGTGAACTTGGGCTATTGAAGCAGCTGCTATAGGTTCTGACAAGTCAATTATATCATCAAAATTAGACTGGCCTAAATTTTCTATTATAATTTTTTCCGCCTCTTTTTTTGAAAAAGGAGGTAATTTATCTTGAAGAGACTCAAGTTCTTTAGATAATTTTTCACCGATTATATCTGGGCGTGTAGCCAAGAATTGACCAAGTTTTATAAAAGTAGTTCCCATTTCTTGAATTGACTCACTCAAGTTTTCTTTACCCTTACTTTTCGTATCATTTGAACTTGAAAATGAAAAAGCTAGCAAATTAAAAAATATTTTAATGAATAGTGGTATTTTATGAGTTTCCGAAACTATGTTTATTATATTAGATTTACCAATTTTTCTTCCAATCTTAAAAAGTATAAAGAATTTATTAAAGATCATATTTTCCAACCTGTATGTAAAGATACAATACCGCCAGACAAATTTTTATAACTTGCATTGTAGAAATTTTTACTTTTGATTATATCGAGCAACTCATCTTGGTTAACGAATTCATCAATACTTTGAACCAAGTATTCATAAGGTGCACTTTTTCCAACTACTAATTTTCCTATTAATGGTATTAGTTTCGAATACTGTTTATAAATGAAATCCAAATTTTGATTTTGAATTTTTGAAAACTCAAGACAGAAAAATCTACCTCCTTTTTTCAAAACTCTATAAGCTTCTGAGATAGATGAGTTTAAATTTTTTGTGTTTCTTAAACCAAAGCTAATTGCATAGTAATCAAAGGTTTCATTTGGTGCATCAATTTTTTCAGCTCTTGAAACTTTCCAGTTTATATTTTTGTAATTTGATAACCTTTTTTTTCCCTCGTCCAACATCTTTTTATTAAAATCGATACATAATATTTTTGATTTATTGGATGTATTATCAGCAAATAATTTAGCAATATCTCCAGTACCACATGCAACATCAATTAAGCTACTTTCCGGATAAGGATTCATTTGTCTGATGAGCTCTCTTTTCCACTGCCTGTGTATACCCAAGGACATAAAATCATTCATGAGATCATACTTATTATAGACGTTATCAAAAACTTTTTTTACAAGACCTCTTTTTTTTTGTAGATTTTGTTGCATATTTAAATGTTATCAAAATATAATATAATATTTAATGCCAGAATTACCAGAAGTAGAAATAGTAAGACAATCCCTTAATAGACAAGTAAAGAAACGAAAAATAATAAGTATTCAAGTTAATAACCGAAACCTGAGACTTAAAGTACCAAAGGATTTTGAACAAATATTCAAAAATGCAGTCATAAAAAAGATTCAAAGAAAATCAAAATATCTGATTTTGGTATTTAATAATCATCTTTATTGCGTGATCCATTTAGGCATGTCAGGTACCCTTCATTTCATAGGGTTAAAAAAAAAGACTACAAATTTAAGTTTTTACGGGTCCCAAAGTTTACCAAAAAAACATAATCATATAATTTTTAGATTTAAAAATTTTAAACTAATTTACAATGACCCTAGAAGATTTGGATTTTTTAAGATTTTGAAAAATAAGAAAGATTATTTGAAATTTTTTACTCGAATTGGACCTGAGGCAATAAGTAAAGATTTTAACAAAAAATATCTTGATAAAATTCTAAAAAATAGGACAAAAAATATTAAGAACTTATTGTTAGATCAAAAATTGGTTTCTGGTTTAGGCAATATTTACGTAAATGAAATATTATTTCAGGCAAAGATAAATCCGTTTAGAAAATCTTTCCTGATTAATTTAGACGAAAACAAAAGAATAGTTAAATATTCGAAAATAATCCTAAAAAAAGCTATACATTTTGGAGGTTCTTCAATAAGGAATTTTAAAGGTATCACAGGCAAAAGCGGTAATTTCCAGTCTGAGTTTAAAGTATATGATCGTGCAAAAAAGAGATGTAGTCGGAATAATTGTTTTGGACAAATTAGTAGAAAAATAATTTCAAACAGATCCACTTTTATATGCTCTGTTTGTCAAAAGTAAAAATACCTATTGACCGCCCAACTTAGAGAGGATATACCATCGCCAAAATGGCAAATACAAAATCAGCAATCAAAAGAATTCGAAGAATAAAGAGGCAAACAGAGGTTAATAAGACCCGTAAAAGCCGTTATAAAATCGCCTTAAAAAAAATGAAAAAATTGATTGATAGCAAGAAAAAGAAAGAAGCTCTTTCCTACTTACCCAAATTGAACTCGGAATTAATGAAAATTGCTAAGACTGGTGTGATCAAAAAAGGAAACGCAACTCGAAACGTTTCTAAGATTACGAGAAAAATAAACTCCCTTTAAACAACCTGCGGTTAAAATTATTTTAACGCACACAGAAAAAAGTCTTGCCACAAAATATAATTAAGTTTTAAAGCCTGAACACAACATATTGGAATTTTTTAAAACAAAGAAAGTAAATTTTTATTTACTTTAGTATTTTAAATTGAATTCAATTTTTAAGCTAATCACTTTTCAATTTTAAATTTATACAATTTCAAATTTCATTCAATTAAGGATTTCAAATTTCTTTTGCTCAAAGAAATATTTTATTGAATAAAACTTTTTAAGAGATTAGCTAGATGTAAGTCCATATGAAAAATCTTAATAAAAATTTAAATCAAAAAAAAGATACGAACCTAATTTGGACAGAAATTCAAAAAGAAATGAAATCAAAATTTGGTTCAGAAATTTATGAGAGCTGGCTTAAAAAAATATATTTTGAAGAACAACAAAGCAATTACCTAGTTGTTTCAGTTGCAACAAGATTTCTTAGAGATTGGATTGTATCTAGATATTTAGATGAAATTTTAAAAATTGTTAAAAAACAAATTAAAGAAATTTCTAGAATAGAATTTAGAATTGAAGACAAAGAGCATGAAAAAGATAAAACAGTAAATAATATCATCAAAAAAGATGACAATATCTCGTTCTTAAAAGACAGCTTTCTTCAGTATAACAGGATTGATCAAAATAAATCATTTGATAACTTCATCATTGGAGCGAGTAACAAGCTAGCTTTTGAAGCATCAAAAAAAGTCTCAGAAAATATATCACATTATAATCCTTTATATTTGTATGGCGGTGTAGGAATGGGAAAAACTCATTTATTAAATGCTATTGGTTTAAAACTTAAATCTGAAAATAAGGTCACATTTATCTCAGCAGAAAGATTTATGTACCAATTTGTTAAATCAATAAAAAGCAATGAAATGGTTAAATTTAAAGATAATTTTAGAAATACTAATGTTTTAATTATAGACGATATTCAATTTATGGATGGAAAAGAGGCTATGCAGGAAGAGTTTTTTCATACGTTTAATGCGTTACTTGAAAAAGGTTCACAAATAGTAGTTTCAGCAGACAGACCTCCAAATAAGCTAAAAAGGATACAAGAGAGAATTAAATCTAGGTTTTCAGGTGGTTTAGTTGTTGATATTCAAAATCCCGAATATGAGTTGAGATATAAAATTCTCAAAGAAAAAACCAACGAACTGAACATATATTATAATGAAAAGTTAAATATATCAGAGGAAATACTAAAATTTATTAGTTATGAAATTAGAAGTAGCATCAGGGAACTGGTAGGTGCTTTAAACAGAATTGCTTCATTTGCTAGGATATATGACAGAGTTCCAAATATTTCTGAAACCAAAATAATACTTAAAGACCTTCTAAATATAAATGAAGCTAAAGTATCTATTGATAATATTCAAACACTAGTTTGCAAGTATTTTAAGATTAGTAAAAACGAAATGCTTTCTTCAAGAAGATCAAGATATTTAGTAAGACCTAGACAAGTAGCAATTTATTTATCAAAAATTCTTACATCAAAATCCTTGCCAGAGATTGGTAGAGAATTTTCAAATAGAGATCACACAACAATAATTCACTCCGTCAAAACTATAGAGAAATTGAAGGTAGAAAATAGCGAAATAAATAATGGAATAAACTATCTCAAAAACCAGATAATGTATAAATCAGAAAATGAAGTTTAGTGTAAACCAGAAAGATCTCCAAGAGTCATTAAGCTTTTGTCAAAATGTAATTGAAAGAAGAAGTACACTGCCAATTTTATCTAATGTTCTTTTAGAGGCAAGTGGAAAAGAACTAATTATAACCGCAACAGATCTAGATATGATTTTTGTCCATCGAATTCAAAGTGTTGAAATCGAAAAAGAAGGCAAAACTACCACAAACTCTCTCATAATGTACGATATAGTCAGAAAGTTCGGCTCAGGAAAAAAAATAAATGTAGAAAGTCTATCAGAAAATAAGATGCAGCTAGAGTCTGAAAAATCGAAATTTAAGTTAAATTGCATTGATCCTCAGGAATTTCCATTAATGGAAGAAGGTTTTGAGGCTCAAGAAATTAGTTTAGACTCGCAAAGTTTTTTAAAGCTATTAAATAAATGTAAGTTTTCAATTTCAAATGATGAAACTCGACATTATTTAAGTGGTATTTTTTTACATTTTACGAGTGGAGATGATAAAAACTTTTTGACTGCTGTTTCAACAGACTCTCACAGAATGTCCATATCGAAAATGAGACTTGAGAAACCTATCAACTTTGAACCAATAATATTACCAAAAAAAACAATTTTTCAACTTTGCTCAATACTTGAAAATAACCAAGGAAAAATCAAAGTCTCAAATTCAAAAACAAAAATTAAAATTTCCATGGACAACAGTGTTCTTATTTCAAAAGTTATAGATGGAAAATTCCCTAATTATGCTCAAGTTGTTCCAAAAAATAATAAGAAAAAGATGGAAGCAGACTTAGAATTATTTAAAAGCAGTGTGGATAGAGTTGCGTCTGTTTCTACAGACAAAAAAGATGGAGTAAAAATTAAATTATCAAAAGATAAACTTGATCTATCAGTCAATAATACTCATAGTGGCGATGGAAATGAAAGTGTTTCTGTGAAATTTGAACATGACTTAGATATTACCTTCAATTCTAAATATTTGATAGATGTTGCTAGTGAATTAGAAGGTGAAAAAATTGAAATTTTTTTTAATGACACTGCATCCCCAGCATTAATAAAAGATCCAAGCGATTTTGACAGTATTTTTGTGATAATGCCGATGAAAGGTTAAATTTAATTTATTAAATCTAATTCTTTATAAATTAAATTTTCAACTTCTTTGGAGAACTGCTCTAAATCTTTACCGGGCTCAAAGGATTTTAATATAGAGACTGTTATATTTTGTTTACTTTTTAATAAAGAGGACTTTGGCCATGTTTTTCCTGAATTAATTGCAATTGGAAGGCAATTTATTTGAAAGTCATTGTAAATTCTTGCAAATCCCTTTTTAAACTTTGACCTGTCTTTATAATTTTTCCTTGTACCTTGTGGAAAAATTATAAGTGTGTTTCTTTTGTCTTTTAAAACTTTTTCAACTAATCCTGTGAAACCTAAATTTTCCTTAGAGATTTTATCCCTATCAATAGATACGCATCCCATCTTTTTAAGATATGAACCAAACAAAGGAATTTTAATCAGTTCTTTTTTAAGAATAAAAACAGATGATTCAAAAATTGTTTGTAAATAAAATGTTTCAAACATAGATTGATGAGAGCAAACAACAAAGTATTTTTTTTCTCTAGGGATGTTTTCTAAACCTTTAACTGTGATATTAACACCTAAAAAAAGTTTAAGACAAATGCCAGTCCAAACACCCATCAAACGACCTCCAAACTGAACCCCTTTTTTTGGAAATAAAAGTGTCGGAATAAATAAAATTGAAATTGAGATAATCCCTAGATAAAAAAAAAGAAAAAATATTATATTTCTTATCATTTAAATAAGATCTTTAATGGACTGCCTTTTACTAATGATTTGAGTTTTTGATTTATCAACTAAAACTTCTTTTGGCATTGGTCGTACATTGTAATTTGATGACAATACATAACCATATGCTCCTACATCTTTTAGAATAACAATCTCCCCCTCATTTAATTTTTGAAATTTTTTCATTTTCAAAAATCTATCTGAAGTTTCACAAATTGGACCAACAAAATCATATTCTTTTTTACTTTTTTTACTCGATTTAATTGCAGGGATAATCATGTGTTTTGCATTGTATAAAGCTGGCCTAATTAGATCGTTCATGCCAGCGTCTAAAATAATAAAATCTTTGGTTGGACTTTCTTTTATATAGATAACCTTAGAAATAAGTACAGCAGTATCTCCTATTATAGATCTTCCTGGTTCAAGAATAATTTTACATTCATTCCTTTTTGAAAATTTATGAATTTCCAAACCAAGCTTTTTAAAATCAAAGGTTTTTTTGTTTGAACTATAGTCAATACCCATCCCACCACCAAAATCTACGTATTCAAAATTTAATGAAACTTTTTCTAGAAAATTATTTACAACACGTATCATTTTTTGATATGGCACATTACTTAAAATTTGGCTACCAATGTGAACACTTAGACATTTAAATCTAATTGAATTTGAATTTTTATATTTATCGATAATTTTGATTGCATCTTTAAAAGTTAATCCAAATTTATCTTGCATTCTGCCAGTTGAAATTTTTCCTATAGTTTGGGCGTTAACATTTGGGTTTAATCTTATCCCTACATTGACTACAGTTTTTTTATTTTTAGATAAATTGATAATATTTTTTAGTTCACTTTCAGACTCAACGTTTATCAATAAAATTTTCTTTTTAATCGCAAAATCTAGTTCACTTGTAGTTTTTCCAACTCCTGAAAACACAATTTTATTTGGTTTGAAACCTACTTTTAAAACTTTTTGAAGCTCACCTATTGAGACAACGTCAGCGCCCAATCTGTTGTCTTTTATTATCTCTAATAATTTTGAATTCGAATTAGATTTTACAGAAAAGCATATTAATGGTTTTGTTTTTTCAAAGTTTTTACTAAAGTTTTTTATATTTTGATTTAGTCTTGATTTTGAATAACAATAAAAAGGAGTTTGAAATGATCGAGTTAATTTCGGTATAGAAATATTCTCAACATAAAATTTACTATTTTTATAATTCATTACGATGTTTGAATTAAACTATTTGCTCCAATTGAACCTTTGTATTCAGGATCCGCTTTTTTTCCGCAGGAAATTAATAAAAAACTTAAAACAATAATAATAAAAATATTTTTCATTTTATCTCCTTTTTATGTTTTCTTATCATTTTCTTTATGTTTTCAAAAGAAGTTCCACCATATGATTTTTTTGAATTTACAGAGTTTCTTAAATCTAGATTTTTCATCACATCAGGACTTATTTTTGGAACAATCTTCTTTAAATCTTCATGTCCAATTTCATTTAAAGCCAAATTTTTCTTTTCAGCAAAATTCACAACTTTTGCTGTTAACAAATATGCTTCCCTAAAAGAAAAATTCATGTTTTTAACTAATGCATCAGCAAAATCAGTCGCTGTTGTAAATCCTTTTTTTGCAGCATCCAACATCACTTTCTTGTTAACAATTACTCCATTTATTACCTCATCAAAAATTATTAAACAATTTTTTAAGTTATCAAAAGATCTGAAAACTAGTTCCTTATCATCTTGTAAGTCTTTAAAATAAGATATTGGTAAACCTTTAACAATTGTTAACATCGAAAAAAGATTTCCAAATATTGATCCAGTTTTTCCCCTTAAAAATTCCAAAGTATCAGGATTCTTTTTTTGTGGCATTATCGATGAGCCTGTTACAATATTATCTTTTAAGCTAATGAATTTAAATTGATCTGAATTCCAAATTATTAATTCTTCTGCAATTCTTGATATATGCATTGAGCATAAAGATGCACTGTATAAAAAATCTAAAACAAAATCTCTATCAGATACTGTATCTAAAGAGTTATTTGTAGGTTCCTCAAACTTCAGTTTTTTAGTGGTATACCATCTATCAATATTAAAAGATGTTCCAGAAAAAGCACCAGCCCCCAAAGGATTTTGATTCAAACTTTTCATGTTAGAAGAAAATCTAAATCTATCTCTTTTGAACATTTCAACATTTGATAGAAAATAATGTGCTAAAGAAATTGGTTGTGCATTTTTTAGATGAGTAAAACCTGGCATGATAGAAAATATATTTTTCTCTGAAATTTTGATCAAAGATTTTATTAGCTTTAATAATAAATTATCAATTTCTAATGTGGATTTTTTTAACCATAATTTTAAATCTGTAACTACTTGATCGTTTCTAGACCTTGCTGAATGTAAATAACCAGCATCATTACCAATAAGTTCAAAAAGTCTATTCTCAATATTCATATGAATGTCTTCTAAACCTTCATCAAATTTAAAGTTTTTTTTCTCAATTTCATTTTGGATTCTTTTCAATCCCCACAAAATTTTATCCTTAATCTTAATAGTTATAATCTTTTGCTTGTATAACATTTCAGCATGTGAAACAGATGCTAATATGTCTTCTTTATACAATCTTTTATCTACCTCAATAGAAGATCCAACTTTTTTAAAAATGTTTGAAGTCTTTTTTTTAATTCTAGTGTTCCAAACTGTATTATTGTTTTTATTTTGACTCATGATATGTAACTATACTACTTTATATGAAATTATTAACTTTAAAGTTCTTAATCCTATTAACTGTATTTTTTATCCCAAATATAGTTAATTCAAAAGAATTAAATGGTTTAAAAAATTTAGTTATTTATGAGGATCAAAAAAAAATTAGCGAAATATCATTTAAAAATGAAAAAGATAAGAATGTTTCATTGTCTGAATATGAAAACAAATTACTAATTTTGAATTTTTGGGCCACATGGTGCGAACCATGCAAAGAGGAAATGCCATCTCTGCAAAATCTTCAGAACAATTCAAAATTTAAAAATCTTAAAATTTTACCAATTAACATTGGTCAAGAGGACAAAAATTCGATCAGAAAGTTTTTTTTAGATGTAAATATTGATGCTTTTGAAATATTTTATGATTCTGATGTAAAACTTGCCAAGAAATTTTCTTTAAGAGGTATTCCAACGTCAATTTTGATCAATAAAGATGGTTATGAGTTTGCAAAAGTTATAGGTTCGATAGATTTTGAAGATCCTAAATTCGTAAACTGGCTTTTAAATTATGATTAATCTTTAAAAAAATACGCTAAACAAACGAGGACTATTATGGCTACAAACTGCAACAGGACCCTAAGCTGCATAAGTTTATTAGAGTATTTCTTGCTAGTGTCCCCACCTTTAAAAAGAGTGCCAATACCCAATATTAATACAACTGCCACAGAGACTAAAAGTATTACTGCACTTACTTTGACAAATATTTCTGAAATCATTAATTATATGTATTACATATTTAAAGAAAAAAAATTAAAATTTTTTATTAAATGACATTTTGTCTAGATGCTAAAATAATTAAGCCAGTTGGCGAAAATATCAATAATGTGGTAATTCTATTACATGGTTATGGTGGGGATGGCAATGATATAGCTGCACTCACAATTAACTGGAAGAGATTTCTACCAAACACTATTTTTATTTGTCCAAATGGACCTGAAAAATGTTCTATTAACCCTATGGGTTATGAATGGTTTGATTTAAACACCGAAGATGAAAAATATATTACCGGAAAAGCTTTAGAAAGCGAGAAAATATTAAAAAAATTCATAGAAGAAATTAAGACTAAATATAATTTGCACAATTCAAACATTTGTTTATCGGGTTTTAGCCAAGGATGTATGATGTCAATTAACGTTGGATTATCTGAGAAAGAAAAATTTGCAGGGATTATAGGATTTTCAGGAAAAGTAATTAACAGAAATGAATTGGGTAACAGAATTTTATCGAAACCTTCTACATTATTAATTCACGGAGATCAAGATGAAATTGTGCCACCTGTGAATTTATTAGAGGCAAAAGATTTTTTTGAGAGAAATAAAATTGATATCACAACGAAAATGTTAAAGGGATGTGGTCACAACATACCTGTTGAAGCGTCTAGTTTGGGCCTGACTTTTTTAAAAAAGATATTTAATATAAATTCTTAATTTAATTAATTGACCCATTGAATTAAAATATTTTTTAGGTTAACTTATGAAAAATTTATGATGTTAAATAGTGATAATATGTCTTTAGAAAAATGTCCTGCACTTGTTTTAAATGCAGACTATAGACCATTAAGTTATTACCCATTGTCATTGTGGAGCTGGCAAGATTCTATTAAATCAGTTTTTTTAAATAGGGTCTCTATTGTTAGCTATTACGATAGAGTAATTAGAAGCCCTTCGTTTAGTATGAAACTTCCAAGTGTGATTGCATTGAAAAGTTATATTAAACCAATGTCAAATCCAAATTTTACAAGATTTAATGTTTTTCTAAGAGATAAATTTTCTTGTCAGTATTGTGGAAGCAGCAAAGAATTAACTTTTGACCATTTATTACCTAGATCAAAAGGTGGAAAGACTAATTGGGATAACGTAGTTACTGCTTGTTCATCATGCAATGTAAAAAAAGGTGGAAGGTTACTTTCAAAATCAGGTATGACTTTGAACAAAATGCCTTATCAACCATCAACTGAAGATCTACACAGAAATGGAAAAAATTTTCCTCCGAATTTCCTTCATAAAAGTTGGATGGATTATCTATATTGGGATGTTGAATTAGAGCCTTAAATTAGATTTTTTCAGAAATATTGATCGCTATTCTTGATCCAGTTTTTATTACTTTGTCCATAACAGAGTATAAACCTTTTTTCGTTGCTCCTTCTTCGTATGCAATATCTTTATGATCAATTTCATCCTGTCTGAATTTTTTAATTTTTTCTCTTAATTTCTTTTCATCATCTTTTATCTGGTTAATTTGGTTTAGGTAATGTTCATCAATTACTTCCTCTACAGACGCAGTGCAAAGCATGGCAGCCTTTTTTCCTAATATTGTACTTCCGAACCCAAGACCCAATCCTAAAAGGTCCCATAAAGGTAAAAATTTAGTTGGACTTATATTCCTTTTTTTAATCTCATTTTCAAAAAATGAACAGTGTTCATCTTCGTGTTTTTTCATGTCTTCAATCTTTTTTTTTAAGGTCTCGTCTTTAATTATCGTATTCAAAGCTAACAGCTGACCTTCATAAATTTTGATCGCTCCTCTTTCCCCAGCGTGATCAACTCTGATGAATTCTTCTAGTTTTTGTTTATTAGTTTTTTGCATAAGAATACAAATAATAAGAAACTGATGAAATTACAAATGATAATACAAAATTTATAGTCGCAAGAGATACCCCAAATATAGCGAAATTTACGTTTCTACAGTCAGGATTTATCACTTTTAAACTTTCAAGCAATTTACCTTTTTCCAAAACACCTAAATTGTTATCAGAGCAATTAAAAATCGACTGGTATAATTCTTGTTCAATACCAACATGGTAACCAGATAATGTCATACTTATTAAAAAGGTTAAAAATATAAAAAAAATTACTCTTTTGTTTGAAGCTTTTACAAAACCAAAAAACGCAACTATCAAACCTAATATATAAGGCACTCTTTGATACTTGCACAAAATACATGGTTTATATCCCAAAAAAAATTCTACAAAAAATGCGTAAAATATCGAAGTTATACACAGCAATATAATAAACAAATAAAATATCTTAAATTTTTTTTCTAAGACCATCTAGGATGTAAATTTAATTAAGAAATTATATACAAAGTAAGCAACTATTACTAAAATAACAGATATTATTATTGAAGCTGTAACTAGCTTTTTTTCAATTATTTTCTTCATAGCAGGTCCAAAATTTCCAATTAAAAATGCTATTAAAAAAAATCTGGAACCTCTTGTTAATAAAGACACAATAACAAAATAGAAAAAATTGAAGTGCACAAATCCACTTGTAATAGTGAGTAACTTAAATGGTACAGGCGTGAAACCAGCAATGGCTAACAAAGTTACCCAAGCTATTACACCGCCTTCTGAGGACATTTTCTCTTTTAAAAAGTTAGCGTTATCAACACCGTATAATTCAAATATTTTTACACCAATCTCGTTAAAAAAAACGTAACCAATAAAATATCCAAGACATGCTCCCAAAACAGATCCAATGGTAGCAATTAGTGCAATTCTAATCCACTGAGCTCTCCTAGCAATAGTCATTGGTATAATAAAAACATCAGGCGGTATTGGAAATATAAAACTTTCTATGAATGAGATAAAACCTAGAAAAAATTTTGATCTTTTATGACCTGCTAATTCAATTGATTTTCTATATATTTCTTTAAACATTCTAAATTTATTTTTATACTATAATTATAAAAATGAAATTATTAATATTGGGCGAATGGCGGAACTGGTAGACGCGTTGGACTCAAAATCCAATAGTAGCAATACTGTGAGAGTTCGATTCTCTCTTTGCCCACCATTTTATGAAAATAGAAAACATAAATAGTTTAGTAGAACTTTATTTCAAAAAATACGACGAAATTAAGAATAAAAAAGGTCCACCTTTTTTATTTGGATTGAGTTCAAAAGATAAAAACTATTCGTTAAATTGGAATGAAGTAACATTAAAGATTAAAAGTTTAACAACTTTTCTACAAGACTATATTTCCCCTGGAGATAGATGTGTATTATTGTCTGAGAATAGACCACAATGGTTAATTGCTGATATTGCAATAATGAATTCTGGAGGTGTAACAGTGCCATTATTTACCACTTACTCAGACTCAGACTATGAATATATAATTAATGATTGTGGACCAAAGGTTTGTATAGTTTCAAATAAATTACAATATGAAAAAATAGAAAAATTTTTAAATGACAAGATTAAGATAATTTCTATTGATGAATTTACAAATCAAATTGAAAACTTTTCAGAAATATTCAAAAAAACAAATTTTACTAATAAAAGTTATAATAATAAAATAAAAAGAAACGACTTAGCTTGTATAATCTATACTTCTGGTACGACAGGTAAACCAAAAGGGGTAATGTTAAGTCATGGTGGAATTCTTTCAAATTGTGAGGGGGCTTTAGAAATATTGGCTTCTATTGTCAAAAAGAAAAAACCAGTTTTTTTGACATGGTTACCTCTTTCACATTCGTATGAACATACCGTTCAATTCGTTCAAATTTCTCTGGGAGCAAAAGTTTATTATGCTGAAAGCCTAGATAAACTAATTCCTAATATGTCAGTGGCGAAACCAACCATCATGACTGCTGTCCCAAGATTTTATCAAAATTTATATAATAAAATTTCTTTAAATTTTTCTAAACTGAAGGGGTTAAAAAAAAAGTTGATAACCAACACCCTTAAACTTGGCACAAAAAAACTTAAAAAAGAAAACCTAAATTTTGGTGAAAAAATATCTAATTTTTTATGTGAAATTTTAGTCAGGAAAAAGATCAAAAAACAGTTTGGTGGAGAGTTACAAGCTTTTGTTTCAGGTGGTGGTGCTCTTGACCAAAAAATTGGAGAATTTCTTAATTCTATTGGTTTACCCACATTACAAGGATATGGACTGACTGAAGCTTCTCCAGTCGTTAGCTGTAACGTTCCAGGAAATATTCAAATTGAGACTGTAGGGCCTCCATTTAAAACTAATGAAGTTAAAATTTCAAACGATGGTGAAATATTAGTAAAAGGGGAAAACGTTATGCTTGGATATTGGAATAAAAAAGATGAAACCAATGAAGTTTTAAAAGAAGGATGGTTGCATACAGGTGATATAGGAGAGTTTACCAAAGAAGGAAATTTGAAAATAACTGATAGAAAAAAAGAAATCATTGTAAATTTAGGTGGTGATAACATTTCTCCATCTAAAATTGAAAATTTACTTTGTTTAAATGAAAAAATTAAACAAAGTTTAGTTTATGGAGATAAAAAAACATATTTAGTTGCATTAATTGTAAGTGATAACGAAGAAAATAGTTCAGAAATTAATTTATACATCGAAAATTTAAATAAAAACTTGCAAACAATAGAAAAAGTTAAAAAAATAAAAATTATTAAAGAGGAATTTACAATTGAAAATGGAATGTTAACACCAACTTTGAAACTAAAAAGAAAAAAAATTTTAGAAAAATATAAAGAAGATTTAGAAAAACTTTATTAAATTAAACAAATAAATTTGATTATAATGCGCATAAACACTATTCTTTTTAACTTTTAACATTTGTAAAAACAAATTTAATTTTTCGCTTCGTTAATGACTCAACTTATAACTAATTAAATGTTTGACATAACAAAAGAAAATATTTAAAAATTAACTTATAACGAATCAAAAAGATTCGTAACAACAGGGAGCTAAAGATGGCTAAACGAAGAAAAAAAGCTAAGAAAAAAGCTAAGAAAAAAGCAAAAAAAAGAAGAAGAAGAAGATAAGTTTTCTTTTTTAAAAACGCTTCTCATAACGTTTGTGTGAGAAGCGTTTTTTTTTACTCCTCTTCTGAAACGTTTTCTATATTCTCTGGTTCTTCAGTATCTTGGCTTGGTTGCGGATTAGTTGGTGCTTTTTTTTCCAAGTTTTGCTGATTTTTTTCTAAATTTCTTTTTAAAGCTTTATCAAGTTTTTTTTGAGTATCTTCAAGGGATAGATTTAATATAATCTGGAATTCAGTTAATATCCTATCATAAGCTTTTTCAAATAACTGTCTTTCACTGTATGATTGATCAATCATAATATCATCTCCTTTATTCAAATCTCTGACGACTTCTGCCAATTCATAGATTTTTCCAGACGTAATTTTTTGCTCATATTCTTGTGCTCTTCTACTCCACATTGATCTTTTAATTTTTGGCTTCCCCTTTAAAATAGAGATGGATTTGTTAACTTGATTTATAGTAGATAAGGGTCTCAGGTGTGACTGTTTATTAATCGGCAATAATCCAATAGCTTTATCTTTCTCAAATTTTATGTCGTAACATTGTACATCTATACCACCAATTGTTTTCGAGCTAATTGAGAGAATTTGGCCAACGCCATGTTTTGGATAAACAATATAATCTTTCGCTTTAAATTGTTTTTTTTCTGTTTCCTGTTTTTTAATTTTAATTATTTCAGGTTTTTGATCTTGATTTTTGGAAAGGCGTAAATTCTCATTGATTTTTGATTTGGGTGAATTGATTTTAGCTTTTTCCTTTAAAGAATTTTTAACTATTTTTTTTAATTTAGGCCTACCTAACTTTTTTTTTGGTTTTATTATTTTAGATTTTTTAGCTAATGGTTTAGCTTTTTTTTTTAAAGGGATATTTTTTTTTTTCTTAAAGGTTTTCTTTAAAATACTTTTCAAATTTATTTTCTTCATTTCTATATTTCTCGTTATCTATTGGTGGATCTTTTTTTTCTGATATGTTTGGCCATATTTCTGAATATTTTTTGTTTAGTTCTAGCCATTTTTCGCTTCCTTCTTCTGTATCAGGTTTTATCGCATCAACCGGACACTCAGGTTCACAAACGCCACAATCTATACACTCATCCGGTTTAATTACAAGCATATTTTTCCCCTCATAAAAACAGTCAACAGGACATACTTCAACGCAATCCATTAATTTACATTTAATACATTTGTCATTTACTATGTAAGTCATTATTTATTATTAAGTACTTTAACCTTGGTCTCACCCACTATCTTATCATCTAAATAAAGCAACCCAGCTAAACGTCTCATAAGGTTATTTTCATAAATATCTGATTTTCCATCTGATAGAATTATTCTCCATAAAGTTTCAACAATTAAAATTTTATTTTCTGTACTTAAAGACTTTACGTCTTTAGTAAATTCTTGAATATGATTAGAGTCATTTTCCTTTTGCTCTGCTTGTGTAATAACGTCATTCAGGTTATCTAAATCAGGATACAATTTCTTAATTGTTTTTTTAATAATTTCCTTTTCATTTGATGTGTAATTTTCATCTATTTTAGCTGCGTGTACTAAAAGACAAGCAATGTTAATAGCTTCTGCATTTGTGTCAGGTTTTTCTTTATTCCTATTCAAAAATTTAAATATCATTTTAAATCTAGTTGTTTTAATGCTTCAAAGGGATTATCTTTTTTGATCTTTAAATCTAAACTCTTTTTAACCTTTTTAAAAGGTTTATATTTGAAAAAGGTTTCGTTTTTTTCTTCAAAAACTTTATACCCCATTAATTTAATTACTTTTACAAAACTTTCTTTGTCACAACCCAGTAAATTTAACATTTTGGGTAATAGTTTAATTTTATCGGATTTATTTTCATTAGTATTTATAATTTCAATAAACAATCTTTCTAAAATATCAATTCTAACAAAAAAACTATCAAATTTTTCAAATCCACATAAAAGCATAAATTTTTTGTTTTTATATTTTAAGTCATTCACAAAATTTAATCCAAAGGTAGGAGGAAATAAATTTAAGTCTTCTCCTTTAAAATTCTTCCAAAGTAAAATTCTCAAAGAGACAACACTAGGTTTAAAAAGTTTGAACAAAAATATATGATACCTGCCAAATCTTACCCCTAAATTTCTTAGAGTTTTTCTTTCATCTTGACTCAAACTATTAACGATATTTAAAACCTCATCTCTTTTTACTACACCGTTGTTTTCATATAGTTGATAAGATAAAGCTCTTATTTGGGAATTTACTGAATTTATATTCTTCAGTTTAAATAAACTATCTAGTTCATCAGAAATTTTTGTATCTAACCATTTTTTTAAAAAAGAGTGAAGTTTTAATTTTTCATCATTTTCTACAATATCATCTATAATTAAATTAAGTTCAGGAGACAGATAATCTGCACCCTTAGCAAGAATTGCTATAGGAAAATTATTCCAATAAATTTTTCTATTCTCTTTTAATTCAATTTGTTTTCCTTCAATTATTTGATTTATTCTTTTTGAAATTTCTGGGCTAACATTTTGTCTTGCAGCCTTTTTTAAAGATTTAATATCAGTTTCTAAATCACCCACTTTAAAATCTAATTCAAGCTTTAGACCTTTTAAGTTCCCAATAAACTGATTATTAATTAAAACTTTTTCATTATTTTCAATTTTTGTCTCAAAAGAAATATCTTGTTTTAAACCTCTTGCTAGTACACTTGCTCGTTTATCAATAAAACTTTTAGTAAGCTCTTCGTGCAATCTATCAGATAATTTATCTTCTAAAAACTTTGTCCTTTTTATCCAATAGTCTTGATTTTCTACCCACCCGTTTTTGTTAGAAACATATGACCATGTTCTTACATTAGCAATTCGATTAGATATAGAATCTACATTTCCATCAACTTTATCTAAAATTGAAAGTTGTTCTTTCATGTACTTATTTGAAATTTTTCCTGTTTTTTCTCTTAAAAAATTAAATACTTTTCCAATTACCTCTAAATGATTTCCATAAGTTTTTTTTACAAAATCAGGGATCTGGCAACATTCCCATAACAGTTTTAATTCATTCTCATTATTATAAATTTGTAATTTTTCAGTATCTTTTAAAATATATTTTAAAACTTTTTCGTCCTCACACTCCGAAATTCTTTTTAGCCAAGTTTTGTTCGGTTTCTCTTCTAATGACTTAATTAGAGATTGTCCGTTTTTAAAGTTTAAATTTGGATTCCTCCAAAAAATTGTATTGATGTCGTCAATTTTATGGGTTTCAAGTAATTCAATTTCTTCTGGACTTATCTCGCCACATTCACCTGTAATGCCAAATGATCCGTCATTAAGATATCTGCCTGCTCTTCCAGCAATCTGTGCAATTTCGGATAATCTAAGTCTCCTTATTTTTTTACCATCAAATTTTTTAATACTCGAAAAAAAAACATTATTTAAATCCATGTTTATTCCCATACCAATTGCATCGGTTGCAACAAGATAGTCAACATCTCCAGATTGGTATAAATTTACTTGTGAATTTCTTGTCTTGGGACTTAAAGACCCCATAACAATTGCAGCTCCACCTTTTTGACGTCTAATCAATTCTGCAATTGCATAAACTTCTTCGGTTGAAAATGCTATTATTGCACTCTTTCTTTCTATTCGAGAGATTTTTTTGTGACCGGAGTAAGTTAATTTGGATAGTCTTTTTCTATCGATATATTCAATATCACCATCTAATTTATCAATAATATTTTTCATTGAGTTTGATCCCATGAACATTGTTAATTTTTCACCTCTTAAGTTCAGTAATCTGTCAGTGAAAATATGACCTCTTTCATGATCAGAACACATTTGAATTTCATCTATTCCAACGAACTCTAAATCTTTTTCTATAGGCATAGATTCTACAGTGCAAAAATAATACTTAGCATTAGAAGGTATAATTTTTTCCTCACCTGTAATTAGCGCAACTTTATTTGGATCAGTTTTTTTAATAACTTTGTCATAAACCTCTCTTGCTAAAAGCCTCAAGGGAAAACCCATCATTCCAGAGCTAAAAGACAACATTGTTTCTATGGCTAAGAAGGTTTTTCCTGTATTGGTGGGTCCGAGAACAGCAGTTATTTTATTTTTTGTCATTTCAACTTTTGGTGTGTTAAATTTTTTTACTACTATATATTGTTATCGTTAAAGAACAAAAATAGTCTAAAACAAGTCCGAATCATTTGGGTAAAAGTTCTCATTTTTATTTTTTTTCAATAATAACATATTTGACCAAATTATGCAGCCCTATATTTATTTACACAAGTATTTGCTAGTATCAAATTTGGATCAATAAAAATTTTTGATTTTTTTGCTTTCTTAAAAGATTTGAATGCAAAAATGGCAATAGGTAATTCTGTACATCCTAAGATTATTTTTTTACAATTTATTTTTATTAAATAATCAATTGCAGGCTTTATTATTTTTTCCGCCTTTCTTACATTACCCATTTTAACGAATTTGATTGCTTTATTTACATTTTTTTTTTGTATCTTCATAGGTGGCGATAAAAGTTTAAACCTTTTATTGAAATACTTATGATAAATTTTTGTGTTTAAGGTAGCTTCAGTAGCGAGTATTCCAATTTGAGAATTAATCTTACAGCTCTTTTTTGTATAATTATAAACTTCCTCCGGCATACTTAAAATAGGGATCTTAACTTTCTTTTTTAAATCATCGTACCAAAAATGTGCTGTATTACACGGCATTACAATAAACTTACATTTATTTTTTTCTAATAATTTGCAACCTTTAATTAATTCTTTAAGGACGTTATAATATTTTTTTAAGTTTTCTGGTCTCTTAGGTGTGTCGGACTTATTGTATAATAAAAATTTTGGGTATTGTTGATCTTGTTTTCCTCTATGCAAAATAGCTATTTTGTTACAAATATCTAAACCAGCTTGTGTTCCCATTCCTCCTAAAATTCCGATCATATTTTTTTTACTACTTTCCAAACACCCGTTGCTGATGCAATAATATTTTTGTTTATATATAAATTACAATTCACAAATAACATCGACTTTGTTTTCTTTAATATTTTTACTTTTCCAAATATCTCATCTCCTAGTCTAGAAGGTGCAATAAATTTTACATCTAATGAAATTGTAACACATGATTGATTGTTGCTAGCTCTATACACAGCGGTACCAGCACCTGCATCAATCAAAGAACAAATAAATCCCCCATGAGTGATCTCTCTTTTGTTTAAATGTATATCTTGTATTGTGCTTTTAAACTCAAACTCAGTGTCCGATACATCTCTAAAAAGCAGTCCACCATTGTGTTTCATAAAACCAGAAACTTTACTGATTTGCTCAAATTCGTTTTTCATTTTTTTATAAAAAAATTGTTAATAAAATTAAAACTATTAATACTAAAGCAAAAAAATATACAACACTTGATTGCAAAGAGATTTTCATAATTTTGGTGCGCCTGCTAGGAGTCGAACCCAGAACCTCCTGGTCCGTAGCCAAGCGCTCTATCCAGTTGAGCTACAGGCGCTAAATTATAAAAAATAATCATATTTAATAATGTAATTTTTAAATAAATAATTATTCTATATTAATGTCAAAAAATTCTAAAGATATTGTTTTTGTTGCAGCTCAAAGATCAGCTATAGGAAGGTACAAAGGCATTTACAAAGATCTACAAGCTCATAATTTAGGTTCATCAGTAATCAAAAGTTTAATTAAAAAGACGAAACTAAAAGCTGATGAAATTGATGAGGTAATATTAGGCCAGGTGTTGACAGGATCTTGTGGACAAAATCCAGCTAGGCAAGCAGCTATAAATTCTGGAATTCCTAAAGAAAAAACTGCAATAATTATAAATCAAGTTTGTGGGTCTGGACTAAGATCTATTGTAAATGGATATCAATCATTAATAACAAATTCTGCAAACTTTATAATCGCTGGGGGTCAAGAAAGTATGACTAACTCACTTCATGATCAAATGATGAAAGATGGTTTGACAGATGCTTTTTATAATTATCATATGGGTGTTACAGCTGAAAATATTGCTGCAAAATATAATATATCAAGACAAGAACAAGATGAATTTGCATATGAGTCCCAACAGAAAGCAAATGAGGCAATAAATAAAAAAAAATTTGATAACGAAATCATTAACGATGATACTGACGAACATCCAAGAACTGGAATTACAATAAATGATCTTTCAAAATTAAATTCTGTATTCAAAGAAAAGGGAACCGTCACTCCTGGAAATTCATCTGGTATTAATGATGGAGCCGCTGCAGTTGTTTTAACTACAAGAGATTTAGCTGAAAAACATAATTTAGAAATATTAGGAAAGATTATATCTTGGGCAACCTGTGGTGTTGATCCATCCATAATGGGGCTAGGGCCAATCCCTTCATCAAACAAAGCTCTTGAAATAGCGAAATGGAATGTAAAAGATTTGGACTTAGTTGAAATTAATGAAGCGTTCGCCGCACAAAGCATTGCTGTAATAAAAGAGTTAAAAATTCCTAAAGAAAAAGTAAATGTCAATGGCGGAGCAATAGCACTCGGTCATCCTATAGGTGCCTCAGGAGCAAGAATTGTTGTTACGCTTTTAAATGAATTAAAAAAAATAGGTGGAAAAAAAGGTTTGGCAACACTATGCATCGGAGGAGGTATGGGAATTTCGATGTGTATAGAAAAAGATTAATATTTGAGCGTTTTATAATATTTATTTAGAATAATATTTTGTATCCAAATTTTTGCATCTAAATTTTTATAATTAGGCTTTTTCTTTATAAAATTAATCAATATTTTTAACATATGCTAATTAACCCATTTTAGGATGACGAAAAAAAGATATAAATATGTTAAAATATTGATCTTTAAAAATATAGATGAAAAAAGATATTCTAGTACCTGATATAGGAGATTTTGAAAATGTAGAAATTATTGAAGTCCTTGTTAAAGAGGGTCAAAAAATTCAAAACAATGACTCTATTGTTACACTTGAAAGTGATAAATCAAGTGTAGAGGTCCCAAGCACGGAAGAAGGTGAGGTCTCAAAAATTTTAGTAAAAGTGGGTGATAAAGTATCGAAGGGAGATAAGCTAATAGAGATTCAATCTGCTTCTGAAAAAAAACAAGAACCTGAGAAAAAAGAAGTCAAAAATTTAGATATTCCTAAAGATACTGAAAAAATAATTGTAGACGCAGAAAAATCTCAAAGAGTAGAACAAGAAAAACCTGTTGAAACACAAACTATTAGCCAAGAGAAAAAGAAACCAACCAGAAATATTGAAATAATATCTGATGGCAATGATTTAGATCCAACTGAAACAAAAGAGTGGCTAGAGTCTTTATCTGCAGTTCTTCAAAATGATGGTAAAGAAAGAGCTCAATATTTAATAAAACAATTAATTGAACATTCTTATAAAGAAGGCTCAGATTTAGTCTTATCTCGAAATACACCTTACATAAATACTATTCCTCCTGAAGAGGATAAAAAATCTCCAGGAGATCAAAACATTGAAAGAAAAATAAGATCTTTAATTAGATGGAATGCAGCTGCTATGGTTGTACGAGCTAATAAAAAAAATCCTGATCTTGGTGGTCACATAGGAACCTTTGCTTCAGCTGCAACGTTATATGACGTTGGTATGAATCATTTTTGGAGAGCAAAAAATAATAAGTTTGGTGGAGATTTAATATATTTCCAAGGTCATAGTGCTCCTGGAATTTATGCAAGATCTTTTTTAGAGGGAAGATTTACTGAGAAACAACTGGACTCGTTTAGACAGGAGGTCTTACCAGGTGGTTTGTCTTCATATCCCCACCCTTGGCTTATGCCGAACTACTGGCAGTTTCCAACTGTATCAATGGGTCTTGGCCCAATGTTAGCGATCTATCAGGCAAGGTTTATGAAATATTTAATTAATAGAGGTTTGATTAAAGATGAGAATAGAAAAGTTTGGGCCTTTTTAGGAGATGGGGAAATGGATGAACCGGAGTCTTTAGGTGCAATTGGATTAGCATCCAGAGAAAAATTAGATAACCTAATATTTGTAGTTAACTGCAATCTTCAAAGATTAGATGGACCCGTTAGAGGCAATGGAAAGATAATTCAGGAACTTGAGGGAATTTTTAGAGGAGCCGGTTGGAACGTGTTGAAGGTGATATGGGGATCATACTGGGACCAATTATTAGCAAAAGATAAAACAGGTTTATTAGTAAAAAGAATGAACGAAGCTGTTGATGGTGAGTATCAAGCATTTAAGGCGAAAGGCGGCGCATATGTAAGAGACAAATTTTTTGGAAAATACAAAGAATTAAAAGAAATGGTCTCAAGCTTAACCGATAGAGATATATGGAAGCTAAATCGAGGAGGCCATGATCCACATAAAGTGTATTCAGCTTACCATAGAGCAGTAGAAAACAAAGGTAGTCCAACAGTGATAATTGCCAAAACTATCAAAGGTTATGGAATGGGTAAATCAGGAGAAAGTATTAATACCACCCATCAACAAAAGAAATTGGACGTAGACGATTTACTTTATTACAGAGATCGATTTGATGTTCCTTTAACTGACGAGCAAGTAAAAAATATTGAGTACTACAGACCAAAAGAAGACTCACAAGAAATAAAATATTTAAAAGAGAGAAGATTACAACTTGGTGGCTTCATTCCTGAGAGATCATCTTTTGCCAAACCAATTAAAGTTCCTCCAAAAGATATCTTCGATGTGATGAAACAATCAACAGGCACTAAAGGGATGTCGACGACTATGGCACTAGTTAGAATGTTAACAAACCTCTTAAGAGATAAAAATGTTTCACCCAAATTAGTTCCTATAATTCCTGATGAGGCTAGAACATTTGGCATGGAGGGTTTTTTTCAAAAAATTGGTATTTACGCGCATGAAGGTCAAAAGTATGAGCCTGTGGATTCGAAACTACTTTCATCTTACAGGGAAGATAAATCAGGACAGGTGTTAGAGGAGGGAATAACGGAGGCTGGTTCCATGTCATCTTGGATAGCAGCAGGAACATCATATACTAATCATGATATAGAAATGATTCCAATATATTTGTTCTATTCAATGTTTGGTTTTCAAAGAGTCGGTGATTTCGCCTGGGCTGCAGGAGATAGTCAGGCAAGAGGATTTCTTATTGGCGCTACATCTGGGAGAACAACTTTGGCTGGAGAAGGATTACAACATCAAGATGGACATAGCCATCTACTTGCTTCCACAATACCAAATTGTGTTTCCTATGACCCAACCTTTGCTTATGAGTTAGCTGTAATATTCAGAGATGGTTTAAGAAGAATGTATGAAAAAAAGGAAAATATTTTTTATTATATTACAACAATGAATGAAAATTATCCGCATCCAGCGATACCAAAAGATAAAAATATTGAAGAAGCAATCTTAAAAGGAATGTATAAAATTAAACAAGTTTCAAAAAACAAAAAAACAAAAATTCAACTATTAGGATCTGGAACTATTTTAAGAGAAATGATGCAGGCAGCAGATATATTGGATAAAGATTTTAAAATTGATTGTGATGTATGGAGTGTCACGAGTTTTAATGAATTAAGAAAAGATGGCATGGAAGTCGAGAGATTTAATCTTTTAAACCCAAATGAAAAACCAAAAAAAACATATGTTGAGAATTGCTTAAAAGACGCTGAAGGCCCTATATTAGCTGCATCAGATTATATGAGAATTACATCAGATCAAATAAGACCGTTTACTAACAAAAGTTTTTATTCACTAGGAACAGATGGATATGGGAGAAGTGACAGTAGAGAAAAACTAAGAAATTTCTTTGAGGTTGATAAAAAATATATTGTTACTTATGCTTTAAGTGTTTTAGCAAAAGAACAATTAATCCCCTCAAAATATGCAGAACAAGCGATTAAGAAATATAACATTGATAAAAATAAACCTATACCAACAAAATTATGATTAATAGAATACTCGCCACTCCAAAAGTAAGAAAGTTTGCAAGAGAATTAGGGGCTGATATTTCAAATCTTAAAGGGTCTGAAAGGAACGGCAGGATAACAGAGGAAGATGTTAAAAATTTTATAAAAGGTTCTAAAAAGAATACGCTATTAAAAGAAACACAAAAACCAGAGCCAAAAATTAACTTAATTGATCACTCTGAATTTGGTGAAATAGAAGTTGTTGAAATGCCACGAGTAAAAAGGCTCGCAGCACCGCTGTTATCAGAGTCGTGGAGAACTATCCCGCACGTCACCCATCATGATGAGGCTGATGTGACTGAACTTGAAAACTTCCGTAAAAATTTAAAGGATGGCTACACAGGTGAGCAAAAGAAAATTACCCCACTTGCTTTTATAATTAAGGCATTAGTGAAGAGCATGATGAAATATCCAATCTTCAATTCATCTATAAAAGACGAAGAAAAATATCAAATAATATTAAAAAAATATTTTCATATCGGTATTGCAGTAGATACTCCACATGGTCTCATGGTTCCTAAAATAAGAGATGCCGATAAATTTAAGATATCTGACTTATCGCAAAAACTAAAAGAAGTAAGTGATAAATGCAGAAATCTAAAAATTGATAAAAAAGAATTTCAAGGTGGCTCAATAACTATCACTAGTCTTGGAGGAATAGGTGGAACATTTTTTACACCCATAATAAACCCTCCTGAGGTAGCTATATTAGGAATAGGAAAAATATTTCAAAAAGATAAAAGCGAGAAACTTATACTTCCACTGTCATTATCCTATGACCACAGAATTATTAACGGAGCAGATGCTGCTAGGTTTTGTAATGAAATTAAAGAAAACTTAGGTAAAAATTTCGCTTACAACCTCTCAATATAATTAATTAAATGTCAAAGAGACTATCACTTATAAGCGCGTTTGTTTGTTGTTTGATCTGGGGTACTACGTTTATTGCACAAGACACAGGGATGGATGAAATAGGGCCTTTCACATTTAATGGTGTGAGATTTTTTGTTGGTTTCCTTGCTCTTATTCCATTTTTTTTTGTAATTGAAAAAAATAAATTTTTTAATCAATTTAATAAAGATAGAAAAAATTTTCTATATCTCTCAATCTCTATAGGTATATTTTTATTCTTAGCCTCTGCATTACAACAAGTTGCGCTTCTTTATACTGATGTAGCTAATGCAGCTTTCTTTACAATTTTTTATGTACCTTTAGTACCATTTGTTCTTTATATCCTTTATCGAAAAAAAGTTCATTGGAGTGTTTGGCCGTCTGTTTTGTTGTGTGTAGTAGGAGGATATCTGCTAACAAATTTTTACGACGCATCAGTAAGAAAAGGAGACATATTAGTATTGATATGCGCTTTGTTTTGGAGTTTACACATTATTTTTATCGGTCAACTAGTAGAAAAATTTGATTTACCGGTCACAGTTGGTCTTATTCAAACTTTAATAGTATCAATTTTATCAATTTTTATTGGATTAGTTTACGAGACTTTTACAATTTCAAATATTTTATCCGAGACATATGAAATTCTTTATGCGGGCGTATTATCTGGTGGATTTGCCTTTGTTTTACAAATTTACGCGCAAAAAAACATTAGTCCCGCACCAGCAGCAATAATTTATTCATTAGAGGGTGTTTTTGCAACAATTGCAGCTTGGATTATACTAAATCAAATTTTAAACATAGATAATATTTTAGGATGTTTATTTATTCTTGCTGGAGTTTTGCTTTCACAATTGATGCCAGAATTTAAACGATTAAGTATAGATAAACCAAAATAAGACTAATCCCAAGCAAACCCTATAAATTACAAAAAAATTCATACTAAATTTTTTAACAAAAATTAAAAAATATTTAATTGTGATATATGAGAAAATAAAAGAACAGATGACCGCAAGAAAAACAATAAAATTTACTTCAATATTTGAAAAAGTTAATTCTTTTAAGTTTAAAAAACTTGCACCGGCGATTGCTGGTACAGAGAGAAAAAATGAAATTTTAGCTGAATCGTATCGATCAAAGTTGAGTAATCTACCAGCAGTAATAACAATTCCAGCTCTACTTACTCCTGGAATTAATGCAAGCACTTGAAAAATGCCAATAGCAAGTATTGCCTTTAAATTTAAATCTGTATCAATTTTTTTTCTTACAGAAAATTTATCAGCAATATATAAAAAGATTGCAAAAATTACTGTGGTCCACGCTATTATTTCAATGCTTCTAAAATAACTAATTAAGCTGGTTTTAAATACAAAGAAACCAACTATAATTAGAGGTAGAGATCCAAAAATTAATAATTTAAGTAATTTTTGATCTTTGAATAATTTTAAAAAATCATCTCTAAAATAAAATAGTATTGCTAATAGTGATCCTAAATGAAGAGAAACATCAGTCAAAAGAGACTTTATCTCAAAATTTTGTACTTCAGACATTAAGTATAAGTGAGCAGAGGAACTCACGGGAATAAATTCAGATATCCCTTGTATTGCTGATAAAATTAAAATTTCGATGAAT
Organism: uncultured Pelagibacteraceae bacterium; assembly: GCA_902597055.1. Lineage (GTDB taxonomy): Bacteria > Pseudomonadota > Alphaproteobacteria > Pelagibacterales > Pelagibacteraceae > Pelagibacter. Next base: position 38,117 of record CACJWG010000005.1, read on the forward strand.
TCCGCCATAATTAATTATTTAACTAAACTAATTAGGGGTAAATTAAAGCAATAACATGAATGCATATGAGGTATGCAAAACAGGAAAAAACTAGCAAAAACAGTGAATTTTTTAAAATATAGGTAATAATAACTGTCCTATTTTTCGTTTAATTCAACAGTCTAATAATATATAAGCCACCACACTATGTCTGAAAAAATGCTCAAATTTGTGGAAATAGGTCAACAAAACCCACCTAAAAGGAAAACCGATTCCAGAAAAGAAGATTTTAATGAGATATATAAAGCGTTCATTCATGAAGGTGCGAAAGAACAATCAAGCAGATGCTCTCAATGCGGTGTTCCTTTTTGCCAAGTTCACTGTCCTCTAAGTAACAATATTCCAGATTGGTTAAAACTTACAGCGGAGGGAAGATTAGAAGAGGCTTACAATTTATCTCAAAGTACAAATAATATGCCAGAGGTCTGCGGAAGAATTTGTCCGCAAGATAGATTGTGTGAAGGTAATTGTGTTATCGAACAGTCTGGTCATGGAACGGTAACGATAGGATCTGTTGAGAAATTTATAACCGACAATGCTTGGGACAAGGGTTGGGTAAAGCCAATCAAAGTTGAGAGGGAATTAACTCAAAGTATAGGAATCATTGGATCTGGACCTGCGGGTATGGCTTGTGCCGAGCAGCTCAGAAAAAAGGGTTACCAAATAACTATTTACGATAGATATGATAGAGCTGGTGGATTATTAATATACGGAATACCGAATTTTAAATTGGAAAAACATGTTGTCGAAAGAAGAACAAAGCTTTTACAGGATGGTGGGATTAAATTCGTTTTAAATTTCGAAGTTGGAAAAGATGCTTCATTAAGTGAATTAAAAGAAAAACACGATGCTGTTTTGATTTCTACTGGAGTTTATAAACCAAGAGAAATTGAAATCGAAGGTAGTGATTTAAACAATATTTATCCTGCAATGGAATTCTTGACTGCATCAAATAAAAAAGGTTTAGGAGATAAAGTTGAAAACTTTGACAATGGATCTCTTGATGCAAAAAATAAAGACGTTATTGTAATCGGGGGTGGTGATACTGCAATGGACTGTGTAAGAACCGCCGTAAGACAGAAAGCTAAATCGGTAAAATGTTTATATAGAAGAGATAAAGAAAACATGCCAGGTTCATCAAGAGAAGTTGCAAACGCTGAGGAAGAGGGCGTTGAATTTGTTTGGTTATCGAGTCCGAAAAAGTTTTTAGGTAAAAACAAAATAGAAAAAGTTTCAGTAGATAAAATTAAACTTGGAGATCCCGACGAAAGTGGAAGAAGAAAACCTATTATTCAAGAAAATTCCGATTTCGAACTGAAAGCTGACATGGTTATCAAATCTTTAGGCTTCGACCCAGAGGATCTACCAGTATTATTTGGTGAAAGCAAATTACAAGTTTCAAGATGGGGAACAATTAAAATTGATTTTGATACTATGGAGACAAGTGTAAAGGGTGTATTTGCAGCTGGCGATATAGTCCGTGGAGCTTCATTGGTTGTTTGGGCTATAAAAGATGGAAGAGATGTTGCAGAAAGTATTCATAAATATTTGAAAGATTTAAAGGACTCAAAGAGAAAGGTAGCCTAACCGTGAGTAAAAAAAGGATAAATCTAAAGTTAGAAAAATTAAGAAGAAATGAAAACTTAGAATTATTAAAATCAAATCATGTTTACAGCGAAAATATGGAACATGATGCTTGTGGAGTTGGTTTGGTATCATCTACAGATGGAAAAAAATCAAGACAAGTTGTTGAATACGGAATTGAAGCATTAAAAGCTGTTTGGCATCGAGGAGCAATTGATGCTGATGGAAAAACAGGTGATGGTGCTGGTATCCATATAGAAATTCCTTCGGATTTTTTTATCGAAAAAATTGAAGCTACAGGTCATAAACATGATAAATCAGAAGTTTGTGTGGGAATGTTGTTTCTTCCAAGAAATAATTATGGCGCCCAAGAGGCTTGCAGAACTATTGTTGAAAGTGAGTTAACAAAAAGTAATTTTAACATCTATGGATGGAGACAGGTACCTGTTAACCCTTCTGTTCTAGGAGAAAAGGCAGATTTAAATAGACCAGAAATTACACAAGTCTTGTTTAAACATAATGATAAAAATGAAAAGGGTAAGTCACTAGAGATAAAACTTTATGAAGCTAGAAGAAAGATTGAAAAAAAAATACTTCAAGAAAACCTTAATGAATTTTACATATGTTCGTTTAGCTCTAAATCAATCATTTACAAGGGAATGTTCCTTGCTGAGTCCTTGTCTGATTTTTATTTAGATCTTAAAGATCCAAGATTTGTATCAAGGTATGCAATTTTTCATCAGAGATTTTCGACCAATACCGCACCAAGCTGGGATCTGGCACAACCATTCAGAGCTCTAGCACATAATGGAGAAATAAATACCCTAAAAGGTAACGTAAATTGGATGAAGGTTCATGAGGAAGAAATGTTCAGCCCAGTTTTTGAGGATATGGAGAACTTAAAACCAGTGATCCCAAGCGGAAATTCAGATTCAGCATCATTAGATAATGTTTTTGAATTACTTAATATTTCTGGTCAACCTGCGCCTTTAGCAAAATTAATGTTAATACCTGATGCTTGGTCTAAGAAAAGTAAAGTGCTACCAGCTGAACATCAAAAATTATTTAACTTTCTTAATAGCACAATGGAACCATGGGATGGTCCTGCAGCTATTGCTGCTACAGATAATGAATGGGTGATAGTTGCTACAGACAGAAATGGTCTTAGACCTATGCGATACACAATCACAAAAGATAATTTACTTTTTGCTGGATCAGAAACTGGAATGATTGAACTTAATGAAAAAAAGATAGTTTCAAAAGGAAGACTAGGTCCTGGTGAAATTTTAGGTGTAAGAATAGAAAAAGGGAAGATATTTAAAAATAAAGATATAAAAAACTACTTAGCAAAAGAGTACAAACATTTTAATAACCAGATTATTGATTTAGACAAAAAATTCCCGATCAAAAATGAGACAAATTTATTTAAAGGTGATCAATTAAGAAAACTTCAACATTGTTTTGGATACAGTTTAGAAGACCTTGAATTGATACTCCACCCAATGGCAGAGGATGCAAAAGAGGCGACTGGATCAATGGGTGATGATACACCTCTAGCAGTTTTGTCTAACAAATATAGACCCTTGTATCATTTTTTTAGACAGAATTTTAGCCAGGTAACAAATCCGCCAATCGACTCATTAAGAGAAAATAAGGTTATGAGTTTAAAAACAAGGTTTGGAAATCTTGGTAATATTTTAGATTTTAATAACCTTACTGAAGAAAATATTTATGTACTAAACAGTCCAATTCTATCAAACAAACAGTTTGAAAAATTTGTTTCTTTTTTTGACAAAAATAATCAAGTTTTAGATTGCACTTTTACTAATGAAGAAAATATAGAGTCTTCACTCGAAAGATTAAAAAAAGAGGCTGAAGTTTTAGTAAGACAAGGGGTAACGCAACTAATTTTAAGCGATAAAGAAGTTTCTAAGGACAAATACCCAATTCCTATGCTTCTATGTATTGGTGCTGTTCATACTCATCTTATCAAATTAAAGTTAAGAGGTTATGTTTCAATTAATGCTCAAACGGGTGAAGCGCTAGATACCCACTCTTTTGCAACACTTATAGGAGTTGGAGCTACTACAGTTAATCCTTATTTAGCATTAGACAGTCTTTACCAGAGATTTGAAAAAAAATTATTTGGAAAGTTTATTTACGATGATTGTGTAGAAAGATATGTAAAATCCGTAAACTTAGGCCTTTTAAAAATAATGTCAAAAATGGGTATTTCTGTAATTAGTTCTTACAGAGGAGGATGTAATTTTGAAACTGTAGGATTAAGCAGAACAATTGTTAATGATTTTTTTCCTGGTGTTACCTCTAAAATTTCAGGTATCGGACTTACAGGGATTGAAAAAAAAATAAGAGGTATTCATGAGGAGGCTTTTAGATCTGACACAAACGTATTACCAATAGGAGGAATTTATCGATATAGAAAAAATGGTGAGACACACCAATACCAAGGTAAACTCATACATTTGCTTCAATCGGCAGTTACAAACAAATCTTATGAATTATATAAAAAATACTCTAAAGGAATATATGAGTTACCCCCTATAAATTTAAGGGACTTAATTGATTTCAAGAAAAAAAATACAATCAGCATCGATGAAGTGGAACCAGTTGAGAATATCTTAAAACGTTTTGGAAGTGGAAGTATGTCCCATGGAGCATTATCAAAAGAAGCTCACGAAACACTAGCTATTGGAATGAATAGAATTAAAGGAGCATCTTGTAGTGGAGAAGGTGGTGAAGATGAAAAAAGATTTCAAATTCAATCTAATGGAGATAGTGCTAATTCAAGAGTGAAACAAATAGCATCCGCAAGATTTGGAGTTACAATTAATTATTTAAATAACTGTAACGAGATAGAAATTAAAATTGCACAAGGCGCTAAACCAGGAGAAGGTGGGCAGTTACCCGGATTTAAGGTCACAAAAGAAATTGCCAGATTAAGACATTCTACTCCTGGGGTGACTTTAATATCGCCCCCTCCTCATCATGACATTTACTCAATTGAGGATTTGGCCCAGTTAATTTATGATTTAAAACAGATAAATCCTAAAGCACGTGTTGGTGTAAAACTTGTTGCATCTTCTGGTATTGGTACTATTGCAGCAGGAGTTGCAAAGGCAAAAGCTGATATAATTTTAATTTCTGGGCATAATGGTGGAACAGGAGCTACTCCTCAAACTAGTGTTAAATACGTTGGTATACCCTGGGAAATGGGATTGACCGAGGCAAATCAAGTTTTAACTCTAAATAATTTAAGACATACAGTTACATTGAGGACAGATGGTGGAATTAAAACTGGTAGGGATGTTGTCATTGCAGCCATGATGGGAGCGGAAGAATTTGGCGTAGCAACAACTGCTTTAGTAGCTATGGGATGTATTATGGTAAGGCAATGTCATTCAAACACGTGTCCAGTAGGAGTTTGTACGCAAGATGAAAAATTGAGAGAAAAGTTTAACGGAACTCCTGATAAGGTGGTTAACCTGTTCACTTTTATAGCTCAAGAGGTGAGAGAAATTCTGTCTGAACTTGGATTTAAATCTTTAAACGAAATAATTGGAAGAACAGATCTCTTAAGACAAGTGAGCAAAGGATCTCCTAATTTGGATGATTTAGATCTGAACCCTCTTTTTGTACGAGCTGATCCTGGTAAAAACAAAAGATACTGTGAAAAACAAATAATAAATTTTGTACCAGACACTTTAGACCAGAAAATTTGGCCTGAGATAAATAAAAAAATTGATAATAATGAAAAAATTGAAAAATCCTATCAAATTGAAAATACTCATAGAGCTGTAGGCACACGTATTTCTTATGAATTATATAAGAAATATAATAATGCAAAATTAAACGATGACCACCTCACACTAAATTTTGAAGGATCTGCAGGACAATCTTTTGGTGCATTCGGTATTAAAGGACTAAAATTAGTATTAAGTGGAGATGCCAATGATTATGTTGGGAAGGGATTATCAGGAGGTAAGATAGTCATTAAACTTAGCAAAGAAAGTAATTTGATTTCAAAAGACAACACAATTATTGGTAACACAGTTTTATACGGAGCAACTTCAGGAAAATTATTTGCAGCTGGACAAGCAGGTGAAAGATTTGCTGTTAGAAATTCTGGGGCTACAGCTGTAGTTGAAGGATGTGACTCTAATGGTTGTGAATATATGACTGGGGGAAATATTATAATTTTAGGAAACACTGGAGATAACTTTGCTGCCGGTATGACAGGTGGTATGGCTTTTATTTATGATAAAGAAAAAGAATTCGAAAAAAGAGTAAATCCTGAAAGTGTAATTTGGCAAGGTGTTGAAACAAAATTTTGGCAGGAATTTCTAAAAAAATTAGTTGAAGAACATTCAAATGAGACAAATTCAAACGTTTCAAAAAAAATACTAGAAAACTTTGATACAGAGATTAATAATTTTATTCAAGTCTGTCCAAAAGAAATGATCGACAAACTTGAAAATCCTATTACAAATAAAATCTCTAATTTTGCAAGTTAATAAAAAATGAAATTATTTTGTTTTGGTTTTGGACAGGTAGCCCAATCTTTTGTGGACCATCTATTAAATTTTGATTTTGATTTAAGATTAACAACCACATCAAGAAAAAATACTTCTGAGCTTACTTTTAAAGATTTAAAATACTTTAATTATGAATTTAATGAAAATGATTTTGATAAAGATTTGATCAATCCATTACAAGAGTCCGATCATATTTTGATATCTGTTCCTCCAATCAATGGGAAGGATATGTTCATAGAAAGATTAGTAAAAAATAATTTAAATTTACAAAACCTAAAATGGCTAACTTATTTATCCTCAACAAGTGTTTATGGTAATCACGATGGAGCTTGGGTAAATGAGAGCAGCACAACAAATCCACAAACGCTTACAGGAAAAAACAGATTAAATGTTGAGAAAGATTGGCTGTCTATTGGAACAAAAAATTCATTACCGGTTCAAATTTTTAGACTTTCTGGAATTTATTCTGATAGATACAATGCAATTACCAGACTTAGAAATGATCAAAAATTTGTTGTTGAAAAAAAAGATCACTTTTTTTCAAGAATACACGTCAAAGATATAGCTCAAACATTATACTTATCGCTAAACAAATCTTTAAATAATGACATTTACAATTTGTCAGATGATAAGCCCGCATCGAATATTGAGGTAGTTAAATATGCATGCAATTTGATCAATTTTAAATTACCAAAGATTATTAGTTTTGACCAATTAGAGGAAGGTATGCTGAAGGATTTCTATAAAGATTCTAAAAAAGTTTCAAATAAAAAGATTAAAGATATATTTAAATTAAAATTAATTTACCCAACCTACGAAGAGGGTTTGAAGGCTAATATATAACCTCATCGATTAAATTGGCGAGTGAAGCTAAATCTTTTTTACGGGATAAACTATGGTCGCCGGTTTTTATAATCTTAATTTTCTTTTTTGCTTTAGGAAAAATACTAAAGATTTTTTTTGATAGTTTTAAAGGTACAACGTCATCTTTTTTTCCATGAATTAAAAAAACAGGGATTTTTAAATTTATCTTTTTATTAAGTACTTTATTTTTTCTACCATCTTTCAGAAAAGCTAATTTGATTTTATATTCATATCCATCACTTTTAAGCATGTAGAATTTCTTTTTTAAAAACATTTTTTTTTCATCATTTTTCAGTTTTTGCCAAATCAATCTATCCAAAAATTCAGGAGCTGAACCTATTCCAATAAATCCAATTATTTGTTTCTTAAAATCTTGAAATTGCAGAAGTCCTAGCCAAGCACCTAAACTTGAGCCAACTATTAAAAATTTTTCTTTTTTAATTATTTTACGAATTACAAATTTAACATTGTTCCTCCATTGAGAAATAGTTCCATTTTCGAATTTTCCATATGACTTGCCATGACCCGCGTATTCAAGAGACAGAAAGTTAACTTTGTTTTTTTTACAATATCTATTTAAAAAAAGAGGTTTTTTTCCTTCCATGTCAGATTTTAAACCGTGCAAAAACACAATAGTAAGTTTAGAGTTTAATTTACTATTCAAAATTCGTAATTTTTTATCCCTTTTAAAATTGATATAATTGAATTTAGTCATTTTGAAATTTTAAATATGATATTATAAGTTAAATAAATGTCATCTAAATTAAAAGTTTTACAAGTAATACCAAGACTTGGTTATGGTGGAGCTGAAATAGGTTGTTACGATCTTGCCCATTATTTAAAAGAACAAAAGTCAAGCTCCTTTATTGCTACAAGTGGAGGAGAGCTAACGAAATATATAGATAAAAAAAAAGTAAAATTATTTAGACTTCCGGTCCACAGCAAAAATCCTTTACTGATATTAATAAATATATTTATTCTTACTTTTATAGTTCTATTTTACAAAATTAATATACTTCATGTTAGAAGCAGAGCGCCAGCATGGTCTTGTTATTATGTCTCTAAAATAACTAGGTGTAAATTAGTAACAACATTTCACGGGACATATAATTTTAATAATTCAATAAAAAAATATTATAATGCAATTATGCTAAAGTCAGATTGCGTAATTGCGGGCTCAAACTTTATTTTTTCCCATATCAAAGAAAAATACCCAGAGTACATATCAAGTATCAAGAAATTTTTAGTTATTTTTAGGGGAATAAATACTGAATATTATGATCCCGATAATGTCAAAGAGTCAGATAGAATTAAGTTTCTAACAAAATTAAATATTGAGGGTAACAAAAAAGTTATTTTAATGCCAGGAAGACTAACCGAGTGGAAAGGTCAAGAAATTTTTATAGAAGCTCTTAATGATCTTAAAACAAAATATGGATATAAAAACTTTATTGCTATACTTCTTGGGTCCGATCAGGGAAGAAAAATTTATAAAAAAAAACTTATTAGATTGATAGAAAGATTTAGATTAAACAATGAAGTAATTTTTCTTGAACATGCACCTTCAATGCCTGTTGCTTATAGCGTCTCAAACGTTATCGTTTCTGCATCAATTGAACCAGAGGCTTTTGGTAGAATATCAGTTGAAGCTCAATCAATGAAAAAACCAATAGTTGCAAGTGATATTGGTGGATCCAGAGAAACAATAATAGATAATAAAACTGGTTTATTATTCAGTTCTAGCAATCATCTTTCTCTAAGTGAGAAATTAGATTTTATTTTTAGATTAGATGATACTTCATTAAATGTGATGGGAAATAATGGTAGAAAAAACGTGCAAAAAAAATTTAATGTTGAAAAAATGTGTTTTTCAACTTATTCAGAATATAAAAAACTAATAAATGCCTAATATAACTTTACCAGATGGAAAAAAATTAGCTTTTAAAGAAAAAGTTTCAGGACTTAAAATTGCTGAAAAAATTAGCAAATCTCTCGCTAAGGAAGCCTTAGTTATAAGTGTCGACGGAAAATTAAAAGATTTAAGTTATGAAATTGAAAAGGATTGCGAAGTAAAAGTTTTAACCTCAAAAGATAAAGATGGGCTTGATACTATCAGACATGATACAGCTCATATTTTAGCTATGGCAGTTCAAGAGTTATTTCCTGGCACACAAGTTACAATTGGACCAACTATTGAGGATGGTTTTTATTATGACTTTTCTAGAAAAGAACCTTTCACTGAGGCTGATTTAAAAAAAATTGAAACAAAGATGTCAGAAATTGTTGACAGAGATGAACCAACTTATAGAGAGGTTTGGGATAGAGACGAGGCTATTTCGCATTTCAAAAAAATTGGTGAGAACTACAAGTCAGAAATTATTCAAGATATTCCTAAAAATGAAGAGATATCAATATACTTTCATGGAAAATGGCATGATCTTTGTCGAGGGCCACATCTATCTTCCACTGGTAAAATTGGAAAGAATTTTAAGTTAACTAAGGTTGCAGGCGCATATTGGAGAGGAGATTCAAAAAATGAAATGCTGCAAAGAATATATGGAACTTCTTGGGCATCAAAAAAAGATTTAGATAATTACATTAAAAGATTAGAGGAAGCCGAAAAAAGGGATCACAGAAAACTTGGAAAAGAAATGGACTTATTTCATTTTAGAGAAGAAAGTCCAGGCGCAGTATTTTGGCATCAAAGAGGATGGACATTATTTCAAAAACTTATCGATTACATGAGGAAAAAACAGAATGAGGCAGGTTATAAAGAAATTAACACTCCAGAGGTTTTAGATAGATCTTTGTGGGAAAAATCTGGCCACTGGGAAAAATTTGGTGCACATATGTATACATCTGAAACTCCAGATGAAAAAATATTTGCAATAAAACCTATGAATTGCCCAGGGTGTGTTCAAGTATTTAACCAAGGTTTAAAAAGCTACAGAGACCTACCTTACAAAATGTCTGAGTTTGGAAAGGTTCACAGATATGAGCCATCAGGAGCATTGCATGGCCTATTAAGAGTGCGAGCATTTACTCAAGATGATGCGCATATCTTTTGTACAGAGGATCAAATTACAGAAGAGTCTCTTTCAGTTACAAATCTTATTTTAAATATTTATAAAGACCTTGGATTTGAAAATGTAATTTTAAAATATTCTGATAGACCAGACCTTAGAGTTGGAGAAGATGAAGTTTGGGATAAAGCAGAAAAAGCTCTTTTGGAAGCAGTTAAAGCTACAAAACTTGAATACAGTATCAATAAAGGGGAAGGTGCATTTTACGGTCCAAAAATTGAATTTGTTTTAAGAGATGCAATAGGAAGAGATTGGCAATGTGGAACTCTTCAGGTTGATTTAAATTTACCAGGAAGACTTGGTGCATCTTTTGTAGATAAAGATGGATCAAAAAAAGTACCAGTAATGTTACATAGAGCTTTATTCGGTTCTCTTGAAAGATTCATCGGGATATTAATTGAAAATTATTCTGGAAAACTTCCTTTCTGGATAAGCCCATCACAAATCATGGTAATACCAGTTTCTGAAGACTTTAACGATTACTCTGTTGAAGTTAACAAAAAACTTATAGCATCTGGTTTAAATTCAGAAGTTGATTTAAAGAATCACAATTTAAATTATAAAATAAGGGAACATTCGTTATCAAAGGTTCCAATATTATTAATTTGCGGAAAAAAAGAAGTTGACAGCAATAGTGTAACTATTAGACAATTGGATTCTACAAAACAAGAAAATATGGAACTAAAAAAATTTATTAATCACTATCAGGCTTTAAATAAAGCTCCATCATTATAAGTGGCAGATTTCAAACAAAACTATTTCCAGAGGCGAACGAGGGATCGAGGTCCTCGCTCAAATAACAGAATTATGTCTCAAGAGGTCCAGGTAATTTCAAGTGATGGAAAAAATTTGGGTATACTAAATACTCAAGAGGCAATCAACATGGCTAAAAATGAAGGACTTGATCTAATTGAGATCGCTCAAAATGCTAAACCTCCTGTCTGTAAAATTATGGATATGGGTAAGTTCAAGTATGATGCTCAAAAAAAAGCTAATAAAGCAAAGAAGAAACAAAAAAAAGTTGAACTTAAAGAAATAAAACTTAGACCAGTAACTGAAATTCATGATTACTCATTTAAAATTAAAAATGCTCAAAAATTTTTGAGCAAAGGTGACAAAGTAAAATTTACTATTAAATTTAAAGGGAGAGAATTACAACATACTAATCTTGGACATGAATTAATGGATAAGATTAAGACCGATATAGAAAAACTTGGAAAAGTAGAGTTACAGCCTAAATTTGAAGGCAAACAGATGATAATGGTCATACAACCAATTTAATTATTCTTGTAAATTTATCATTATATTTGTATAACCCCCTTCATTATGCCAAAGTTAAAAACAAAAAGTTCAGCAAAAAAAAGATTTAAAATTTCTGCAAGAGGAAAAGTAATTATGCCTCAAGCTGGAAAAAGACACGGTATGATCAAGAGAACAAATTCACAAATTAGAAAACAACGAGGAACAACTGTAATGTCTAAACAAGATGGCAAAATAGTAAAATCTTACATGCCATATAGTTTGAGAGGATAAAATGCCAAGAGTAAAAAGAGGAGTTACAAGTAGAGCTAAACATAAAAAAGTTCTTAAATCTGTAAAAGGTCAGTGGGGCAGGAGAAAGAATACTATAAGAGTTGCAAGACAAGCGATGGAAAAGTCGATGCAATATGCGTATAGAGATAGAAGAAATAAAAAAAGAGAATTTAAGTCATTATGGATACAAAGAATTAATGCAGGAGTGAGAGGTGAAGGTCTTACATATTCAAAATTTATACATGCTTTAAGTAAATCTGGTATTAAGTTAGATAGAAAAATTCTAGCTGAAATTGCCTATGATAACCCTGAAGCGTTTAAAACAATTGTAAAAAAAGCTCAAGCTGCACTTAATTAATCTTCCCTATTGTTTTTCTTAGTTTAAGAAATAATCTGTAAAAATGTCTGATTTTGAAAAAAAATTTCTCGAGTTTAAAAGCAGATTAAACGGAACTCAGGATTCAAAAGAAATTGAATCCATAAGAACAGATATTTTCAGTAAAAATGGATTTATTAATTCTCAGTTTAAAAAACTTGGCTCTTTGTCTGAGAATGAGAAAAAAACTTTTGCATCCAATATAAATAAAGCAAAACAAGAATTGCTTGAAATATTTAGGGCAAAAGCAACAGAAGTTTCAGATAAAGATCTTAATGAAAAAATAAAAAAAGAAAAAATTGACGTTACTCTACCTGAGAAGGAATTTAAAATAGGAAAAATTCATCCCGTATCCCAAGTAATTGATGAAATATCATGTATTTTTTCTGAAATCGGATTTAGTGTGGAAGAAGGACCTGACGTTGAAAATGATTATAATAATTTTACAGCTTTGAATACCCCCGAAGATCATCCAGCAAAAGATATGCATGATACATTTTATTTGGATGAGAATATGAAGACTTTACTTAGAACTCACACCTCTCCCGTTCAAGTTCGCACGATGCTAAAAGGGAAACCTCCTTTTAAAATAATTGCACCTGGAAGAACGTATCGAAGTGATAGTGATCAAACTCACACACCAATGTTTCATCAATTAGAAGGTCTACACATAGATAAAAATATTAATATGGGTCATCTTAAAGGGTGTTTAAACTATTTTATAAAAGAATTTTTTGAAGTGGATAAAATTAAGATGAGGTTTAGACCTAGTCACTTTCCATTTACAGAGCCTTCGGCTGAGGTAGATATTGGTTATAGAATTGAAAAAAATAAAATTATTATTGGAGAAGGCGATAAATGGCTAGAGGTTCTTGGATGTGGAATGGTGCACCCAAATGTTTTAAAAAACTGTAAGGTCGACCCAAAAATTTATCAAGGTTTTGCTTTTGGTATTGGTATCGATAGATTAGCAATGCTTAAATACGGAATTAATGATTTAAGATCTTTTTTTGAATGTGATTATAGATGGTTAAATTATTATGGTTTTGATCCTTTAGATGTTCCAACAAACTATAGAGGTTTGAGCAAATGAAATTCACTAAAGATTGGCTTGATGTTCACTTAAAAACAAACAAAAGTGAGTCTCAAATTATCCAAAAATTAAATAATATTGGCCTAGAGGTAGAAAAGGTAGAACCAGTCAAAAATGAACTTAGTGAATTTATTGTAGCGAAAATAGTAAAAGCAAACAAACATCCTAATGCTGACCGGCTTAAGTTATGTGATGTGGATATTGGAAAAAAAGAAATTCTTAAAGTTGTGTGTGGCGCTCCTAATGCAAGGGATGGACTTTTGACAATTTACGCACCGCCAGGTTCAGTGATTCCAAAAAATGGGATGAAATTAGAAGTTTCAAAGATCAGAGGAGAAACCTCTTACGGGATGCTTTGTTCTGAATCAGAGTTGAAACTTTCTAATGAGAGCGAAGGAATAATAGATCTAAATGATAAGTATAAAACAAAAATTGGAAAATCTTTTTTTGATGAAAAAAAAGGAAAAAATGTAATTGAATTATCAATTACCCCAAATAGACCAGACTGCCTTGGTGTGAGAGGTATAGCGAGAGACTTGTCAGCCTCTAACTTTGGAAAACTAAAAGAACCGAGAAAAAGCAAAGTTAAAAAGAACATTAAACATAATTTAAAGATAAAGATTGAAAAAAATAAAAATCAGGCATGTTCAATTTTTGGAAGCTGTATAATTAAAAATATTAAAAATACTGAAAGTCCAGGATGGTTAAAAAATAGAATTTTAGCACTTGGCTTAAGGCCTATTTCTGCTGTTGTTGATATAACAAATTATGTAATGTTTGATTTAAACCGACCCCTCCATGCATACGATTTAGACAAGATAAAGAATAAAATTACCGTTAGAAATTCAAAAAAAGGAGAAAACTTTAAAGCCCTAGATAATAAAAATTATACACTTGATAAAGATATGTGTGTGATATCGGATGATGAAGGTGTGCTTGGTTTGGGCGGAATAATTGGAGGCGAAAGGTCAGGAACAGAAAAACATACAAAAAATATATTATTAGAGTCAGCATACTTTGATCCTGCAATAATTAGGAAGACTGCTAAAAAATTAGATTTGAAAAGTGATGCAAAGTTCCGTTTTGAAAGAGGGGTAGATCCTCAGTCTGTAAATGCTGGGCTGGATTCAGCCGTTGAACTAATTTTAGAAATTTGTGGAGGAGAAGTTTCTAAATTTGACGTACAGCAGATAAAGAAATTTAAAGATCTTGAGATAAAATTTGACCCAAAAATGGTATCGAAAACAATTGGAACTAACATAAAAACTAATGAGATAAAAAAGATCTTATTAAACTTAGGCTTCACTGTTAAAACTAAAGGTAAATTTCTCAATGTTAAGGTTCCAAGTTGGAGACCAGATATCTTTGGTGAGATTGATCTAGTAGAGGAAGTTATTAGAATTGTTGGATTTGAAAAAATTAAGTCCATTGAACCTGAGAAAAAGCGAACTAAACCAACACTTAACTTCTTTCAGAAACATTTTCATTTAGCTCAAAGATCAGTAGCCTCAAAAGGATATCTTGAAACAATAACATGGTCGTTTACTGACGAAAAAATTAATAACAAATTTAAAGAAAAGCTAGAAAGCGTAAAGATTGTAAATCCAATAAGTTCAGAATTAAATGTATTAAGAAATTCTTTATATCCAAATCTAATTTTCTATTTAGAAAAAAACTTAAACAGAGGATTTGGTGATCAGGCTCTTTTTGAAATTGGTCCAACATTTACAGGAAAAAAACCTGGCCAACAAATCACCGTTGTTTGCGGAATCAAAAAACAATCAATAGATGAAGATAATTATTTAAAAAAAAATAATTTAGTAGACGTTTTCCATATAAAAAAGGATTTAGTCCAATCATTAACAGAACTTGGAATAAATAAAGAAGATTTTAAGATTGATGAAAATACGCCATCTTATTATCATCCAGGTATTTCAGGATCTATAGTCTCAAAAGATGGAAATCTTGTTCTTGGACATTTCGGTGCCTTGCACCCAAAAATAATTTCTAACACTTTTGGATTTGAAATTTTTTTAGAAAACTTAGTTAATTACAAAGCAAAGAATTCAAAGACAAAAGAAAGTCTTACTTTTTCAGATTACCAGAAGTCAGACAGAGATTTTGCTTTTTTAGTTAATAAGAATACTAAGGCTCAAGATTTAACAGAGGTGATCCAAAAAGTAGATAAAGATTTAATTAAAGAGATAAAAATTTTCGATGTCTATGAAGGGGAAAACATTCCATCTGACAAAAAATCTATCGCTTTAAAAGTTACAATACAATCTGATCATAAGACTTTAAATGAGACCGATCTAACAAATATCTCAAAAAAAATAATAAACACTGTGGAAGAAAAAACTGGTGCAAAATTAAGATCATAAATGTCTAATCTCAATAATATTAGAAATTTTGCTATCATCGCTCATATAGATCATGGCAAATCAACAATAGCAGATAGAATAATACATAAGTGCGGAGGTTTGACAGAAAGAGAGATGAAAGATCAAGTACTAGACTCTATGGATATTGAAAGAGAGCGAGGAATCACGATTAAAGCACAAACAGTAAAACTTAATTATAAGGCAAAAGATGGCAAAGAATACATACTGAATATTATTGATACACCAGGTCATGTAGATTTCAGTTATGAGGTTAGTCGATCACTTTACGCATGTGAAGGATCCATATTAATTGTCGATAGCACCCAAGGTGTTGAAGCACAAACACTTGCTAATGTTTATCAGGCGCTGGATATAAACCATGAAATAATACCTGTTTTAAATAAAATTGATTTACCCGCATCTGATTTAGACAGAACAAAAAAACAAATAGAAGATGTAATAGGTATAGATACATCAAATGCAGTTCCTTGTTCAGGAAAAACAGGTGAGGGTATAGAAGATATTTTAGAGTCAATTGTCTCATCATTACCACCACCAAAAGGAGAAACAGAAGAACAATTGAAATGTTTACTAGTAGATAGTTGGTATGACTCATACTTAGGAGTTATCATTCTAATAAGAGTAATAGATGGAACACTTAAAAAAAATATGAAAATTAAAATGATGTCTACAGATCAAGAATATCTAGTGGAAAAAGTAGGAGTTTTCACACCAAAAGCAAAAGATATAGATGAATTAAAATCAGGAGAAATAGGATTTATAATTACGGGAATTAAAAATTTATCCGATACAAAAGTTGGTGATACTATTTGCGAGGCTCAAAATCCCCTCAAAAAAGCTTTACCCGGTTTCAAACCAAGTAAACCAGTAGTCTTTTGTGGCTTGTTCCCAGTTGATAGTTCAGAATATCAAAAATTAAAAGATGGATTAGCAAAACTACAATTAAACGACTCGAGCTTTTCTTATGAGGCAGAGTCATCTTCGGCACTGGGTTTAGGATTTCGTTGCGGATTTTTAGGTTTGCTTCATCTTGAAATAATTACCGAGAGACTAGAAAGAGAATTTGATATAAATTTATTAACCACAACTCCAGGAGTTGTTTATAAAGTCCATTTAAACAATGGCAAAATTCAGGACTTGCAAAACCCTTCAAACTTACCTGATCCAACCTTAATAAAATTTATAGAAGAGCCATGGATAAAAGCTACAATAATTACTCCTGATCAATATTTGGGATCTATCATGAAACTTTGCCAAAATAAGAGGGGGATTCAAAAAAATTTAAATTATTCAGGTAATAGAGCTGTATTAAATTATGAGATACCCTTAAATGAAGTCGTTTTTGATTTTAATGATAGGCTAAAATCTATGACAAGTGGATATGCAAGTTTTGATTATGAAATCATGGGTCACAAAGAAGGTGATTTAGTAAAATTGGGAATTTTAGTAAACGCTGAGCCAGTTGATGCACTTGCAATGATGGTTCACAAAGATTTTGCACAAACTATTGGTCGAGAAGTGTGTGAAAAATTAAAAGACCTTATTCCTCGTCACAACTTTATGATTCCTGTACAAGCAGCAATTGGGGGAAAAATTATCGCTAGAGAAACTATAAAGGGTTTTAAAAAAGATGTTCTTACAAAAATACACGGTGGTGGAGCAAGGGACAGAAAAAGAAAACTTTTGGATAAACAAAAAAAAGGAAAAGCCAGATCAAAACAATTTGGCAGAGTAGAGATACCACAAGAGGCTTTTATTGGAGTTTTGAAAATTAATAAAGAGAAATAAAATGATTTATGACTGTTTTTCTTACTGGGATGAGGATTTATTATTAGACCTAAGACTCAATATTTTAAATAAAGATGTTGATTTTTTTGTAATAGTGGAGGGAGATAAAACATGGCAAAATAATTCAAAAAAACTGAGATTTGACATTAATAAGTTTGAAAAATTTAGGGATAAGATCATTTATATTCCAGTTACAGATATGCCAGATGGTACCGATCCTTATTTAAGGGAAAATTTTCAGAGAAATGCAATTTCAAGAGGTCTAGAGAAGTGTAAAGACGATGATTTTATAATTATATCAGATTTAGATGAGATCCCAAATCCAAGCCGATTGAAAAACTTTAATAAAAAGATGAGATACGCTGTATTTAAACAAAATCATTATTACTATAAATTTAATTTACAGAGTGAGAATGAACCATTTTGGTACGGTAGTAGAATATGTGTAAAAAAATACCTTAAATCACCACAATGGTTAAGAAATCTTAAATTTAAGAAGCGACCTTTTTGGAGGTTAGATAAGTATAGATTAAACAACATTTTAGATAACGGTGGTTGGCATTTTTGTAATTTAAAAAAGCCAGAAGAACTTTTGTATAAATATAAAAATTTATGTGAAACTAATGATCCAGTGAATTTTAAAGAAAAAATTGACGAGAAATATTTATCTTTAAATTCAATTAATAAAATGATTTCAGAAAAAAAGGATATTATTGGTAGAAACCATTCCTTTAAAAAAATTTCAATAGATGAGTCCTTTCCAAAATATTTTTTAAATAATTTAAAAAACTATGAGGAGTGGGTTGATTGATTACAAGTTATTTTCCATTTCATTAACAGATAAAAATATATCACCATTTACTCTTTCTTTTTCATTCAACTCTTTTGTTCTGATAAATTTAAAGTTTAAATTTTTAACTTTTGCAATTGTTTCATCTACGGTATTTGGATGGTTCTCGGGAATAATATCTAAAACTTTTGTGTTTTCTTTACAAAAAATTAAATTTGTAAATGCAGCACCATGTGCCCCAATAACAATTTTAGCGTTTTGAAATAGGTATATTTGTTCAAAAAAATTTAATTCACCTACTTTATAAACTGTAAAACCTTTCCTTTTTAAATAGGTTTTTATTTCTTCATCATTTATGATTTGGCAATGATTGTATTTAGACTCTCTTCTATCTATGAATATTTTGTCATTACACTCAAATTTTTTTCCATATTTTTCAAATTTAAAAGCAATTTCATTTATGATCCAACTTGGTAAATTTTTTGCCTCGTTAAGAATTAAACCTTTGCTATACCAAGGGTGTGATACGGCTAAAATTTTATCAGCCTGTATATGACGATATAAATTACTATTAATTAATTTATCATTACCAATATTAAAAATTGAAAGTGTAGATAGCTGCCAGGGTTTTATTTGGGGGCAATAAAAAAAATTAATGTCATTAAAATTATAAAATTTTTCTAAAATGATTAATCTTGGCAATATATCAAACATCCAATGAAAATAATTGTTGTTTCCACTTGCTCCCTGAACTAGAGAAAAAACCTTTCCATTAAATTTTTTTTTAAACTTCGGTGTACCTTTTTTTATAACCACGTTAAACTTTGGATCCTTAAATTCCCCCTTTACCTGTTGATAAGACACGAAGTCTATAATTTGATTTTTGTTAATTACGGCAACATGTTCAATATAATCAGTAAATATCCTCCCATTATTTATTTCAATAAATTTATAATTATTTTCTTCTTTATTTACCTCTTTAATTTTCACATCGTTATCATTTTGATTTAAAAAAACGATTTTTCCATAGATTATTTGAAACAACTTTGAGATTATAAATTTATAAATAAATTGTAATTTTTTTCTTACCATAGCTATTGTTTATTTATTTGATGTATTTTTTTTTCCATCTAAATAGTTTTTTTTTAAATTTTATTTTTATGTTTAAAAGTCTATCAAATAAAAAATATTTTTGACCTAGAAACGTATTTTCCTTTTGATCGATTAGGGAACAGTGAACATCTAACCAACCATTTTGTTTTAATTTAAATTCTAGGAATTTGCTGAAATTTTTATATGAAATCCAAGGCCCTTTTATATCATTACCAAATGGACCCGCAGAATTCTCTATAAAATTTTCATAAACTATATGAACATTGTGACCATTTACTAATTTAAATGAGCAATCCTCTTTAAATTTTGAAAATAGATAAAAATCGTTAATCTTTTTTATTTCTGCAGAAATATAATTAAATTTAATATTATTATGTAAAATTCTATTTAAAACTATATGATCATATTCTTCTAGATCAATTTTTATATAATGTGCAGTTCCATATTTTTCGATTAATTCCAAAATATCGATATGACTTAACTCTATCTTTTTAAAGTCATCAATAATTTTTGGTTCTGGAAATTGGCCAAGTAAATAATTTTTTTTGTGCACATAAAAGCTCGCATTATTAATATTTGGATCTATCCCAACAATGCAATTAAGTAAAATTAATTTTTGATTTTTAATTTCATTTAAAAATTTGTCGTAGATATATTTATAATTTTCTGGGTTTGCTTCTACCGCTATCACTTTGTCTGAATTTGATAAATAGTAATTTAAATTTTCCCCTCTACATGCGCCCAGATCATAAATAGTTTTTTTCATAGATAATTGGCAAATATTATATATTATAAATTCAATTCAAAATAACTTAAAAATGGCTGAAAAAAAATTAATCGATCTTTTTAATGAGAGCCAATATTACTCATTAAAATATAAAAATTATTTTCCTATTTATGAAAAACTTTTTGATAAGTACAGGGATAAAAAAATTACTTTTGTAGAGATAGGTGTTTTATCTGGTGGCTCATTGAAAATGTGGAAAAAATATTTTGGAGAGGGATCTAGAATTATCGGAATTGACTTAAATCCTAAAGCTAAAAATTTTGAAGATGATGAAATAGAAATTTTTATAGGAAGTCAATCTGACCAAAGTTTTTGGGAAAATTTTTTCAAAAAAGTTGGAAAAGTCGATATAATTTTGGATGATGGTGGTCATACTAATTTTCAACAAATAATGACTACTTGTTGTGCAGTCCCAAATATTAATGATGATGGGTTATTAGTTGTTGAGGACGTGTTTCATAGTTACGGTGTTAGTTATGGAGCTAAGGGATTTTTTAATCCATCAAAATATTCATTTATCAATTTTTGTAAGAAAACAATCGATGATATAAATTATAGATTTCCAGAAACTAAGAAATTCAATTTTTCATTGAATAAGTATATTCATTCAGTAGAAATATTTGAGTCTATTGTAGCTTTCAAAATAAGTGAAAGTCTTTGTAAGATTAAGAATGAAGTTCTTTATAACAAAGGCAAAAATTTTGAACTAAAAGATTATGCTCATATTCACGATCCAAATACACCTGGTAGCAATAAATTCGTAGTATTCATAAAAAATCTTTACCCAAAATTTAGGGGAACCTTGAAATATTTTGTGTTTAAAATAAATGAGAGATTTCTAAAAAAGTTTTTTAAGTAACTATTTGTTTAAATTGGTATCAAAATATACATATGGCCAATCTAGGGTATTACAATTTCTTTTAAACCAAAAAGGCAAATATCTTTCAGCTAAAAACCCATAGATTCTTTTTTTACCAAATGTATTTAACTTAATATCTTTAAATTCTTGTTCACATTTAAAAAGCCAAGTAAATACATCATCATAAAACTGAGAGAGTAAATTAGGACTTTTGCAAATAAACAGATTATGCGGATTAAATTC
Source organism: uncultured Pelagibacteraceae bacterium (assembly GCA_902597055.1). GTDB lineage: Bacteria > Pseudomonadota > Alphaproteobacteria > Pelagibacterales > Pelagibacteraceae > Pelagibacter. Next base: position 59,224 of record CACJWG010000005.1, read on the forward strand.
AAAACTATTTAAATATATTTTAAAATCCTTTTTTATTTCTGGTTCAAGAAGATCTAAGGCTGTATCTAAAAAAAAACTTCCATGATATAAATTGAAGTGTTCCTCAATTGTACATTCTCTAAACATCAAAGATGGTTTTCTTATTGTATAAGCCAAATTATTTTTAAGAAGTTTCATAAGTTTTTGTTTACCTAGCCTAAGAGGTTCTGCTAGAATTACGTCATATTCCTTCCAAATACTAGGCACTTCTTTTAAAATAGCTGAACCCAAATCTTTTATTGTTTTTGGGTCTGAATAATTTTGCTTAACCCAGAATCTCCTATAAGTGCAAAAACCTATCCAATCATTATTTAGTTTATTGTTTTTCCATAAATTATAATGAAAAGTATATTCACCAAAGTTTGCATTTTTTGATGAAATGTTAAATTTTCCTTTATCATCAAGCCAAACATGATCAAAATTTCTTTCGCCAACCCCGACAGGGATTAAATGATTATCTCTAAAAAAATTATAATTTTCATTATAAATTGAAATGCAGTAAATTTTCATTTTGAATATAAATTGTATAATTAAATTAACCTTACTTAATCTTTAACGAATTAAAATAGTTTTGTCTATTTGACGCTTTATATAAATTTTAGTAATTGATCATAAAAGGTCTACCTGTTAATCTAAATTAATGATTTTTTTATTGATGAGCTATTCCTACTAATATATTCAACGGATTAATGGGAGAGATGGCCGAGTGGTTTAAGGCGCACGCTTGGAAAGCGTGTTTAGGGGAAACTCTTTCGTGGGTTCGAATCCCACTCTCTCCGCCATTTAATATTGCTCAAATGAGTTTTTTTGAATTTTAAGATAAAAAAAAAAAAATTGTTAAATTAATCAACAATATTAATACTAATTTGACTTCATCTTTTAACTCGATTTCATATAGTCAGTTAAAAATGATATAGTTTTCTTTTCCGTAAAAAAATAAAATATGACAAAAACGCAACAAAATTCAAATTACAAAGCAGACTCAATAAAAGTTTTAAAAGGTTTAGACGCAGTTAGAAAAAGACCAGGAATGTACATTGGTGACACCGACGATGGAACTGGCCTACATCATATGGTCTACGAAGTTGTTGATAACTCAATTGATGAAGCTTTAGCTGGTTATTGCAAAACTATAATTGTAGAGATTAACAAAGATGGAACAATTGCTGTTTCAGATGACGGCCGAGGTATACCAGTCGATTTTCATAAAACAGAAAAGAAATCAGCTGCAGAAGTTATAATGACACAACTTCACGCGGGTGGAAAATTTGACCATAATTCTTATAAAGTTTCAGGGGGATTGCATGGTGTCGGCGTTTCAGTTGTAAATGCGCTATCTGAAAAACTTGAATTAGAGATTGAGAGGGATGGAAAAAAATACTTTGTAGAATTCAGAAATGGAGACCCAAAATCTCCTTTGAAACAAATTGGAAAATCAAAAAATACAGGAACTAAAATTACCTTTTTGCCTTCAAAAGAAATATTTTCATCAACTAAATTTAGCAGCTTAATCATTCAGAAAAGGATGCGTGAATTAGCCTTCTTAAACAAAGGAGTAAATTTGGTTGTTTTGGATAAAACATTAAAAAAGGAAAAAAAAATAGAATTTAAATATGATGGTGGAATTATAGAATTTGTTAATTTCTTAAACGAAAAGAAAGAAAAACTAAAAAATAAAAATGGGAATGATTTATTTAAAAAACCAATTTATCTTGAAGGTGAGAAAAACGGTATAAACATAGAATGTTCATTGGAGTGGAACTCAGGGTATTCAGAGGATATGCATACATATACAAATAATATATTTCAAAAAGATGGGGGAACACATCTATTAGGTTTTAGAAGTTCGCTAACAAGAATTTTAAACAAATACGTAAATGAAAATAATATTTTAAAAAAGAACCAGGTTTCTATAACCGGAGATGATATTAAAGAAGGTTTATGTGCTGTGTTATCTATTAAAATGCCCGATCCTAAATTCTCATCACAAACAAAAGATAAGTTAGTGTCCTCCGAGGTAAGAAATATTGTAGAAAATTTTATGAATGAAAAACTATCAACTTGGTTTGACCAAAACCCAAGTATAATAAAAATTGTTTTACTAAAAATTATTCAAGCCGCTCAAGCTCGGGACGTTGCCAGAAAAGCAAGAGAAAGTGTTCGAAGAAAAGGAGCTCTTGAGCTTACTGGTCTTCCAGGTAAACTTGCTGACTGTCAAAATTCTAAAAGAGATGGGACCGAACTATTTATAGTCGAGGGCGACTCTGCTGGTGGTTCAGCAAAGCAAGGAAGAAACAGAGAGTTCCAAGCGGTGCTACCCCTTAGGGGCAAAATATTGAACACTTACGTAGAAGAAGGTAATTCGAAAAGAAACGGAAACTCTAATGAAAGTAAAACAAAAGCTCTATCAAAAATGATTTCATCAAATGAAATTGTCACATTAATAAATGCTCTCGGTTTAGATCCAAAGGCAGAGGAAATCGATTTAGATGATCTTAGATATGGTAAAATAATTATTATGACGGATGCGGATGTTGATGGATCGCATATTAGAGCATTATTATTAACTTTTTTTAACAATAAACCATTTAATAAACTTATTGAAAATGGGAATATTTTTTTGGCACAGCCTCCTCTATTTAAAATAAATAAATCAGGTAAAAGTATTTATATTAAAGACGAAAAAAGTTTAGAAAATTTTATTTTAAATAATTCTAAAAATTCAAAAAAATTAAAAAAAGGGACTAAAGAATTTGAAAAATTATTATCAGAGGAAAAATCAAAACTAAATATCCAAAGATTTAAAGGTCTTGGTGAGATGAATCCAGATGAACTTTGGAATACAACGTTAGATCCTGATAAAAGGAATTTGCTTCAAGTCAAATACTCTAGTGATAAAAAAAAGGATCAGAAAATAATTCATACTTTAATGGGCAATGATGTATCTATTAGAAAAGATTTCATAATTTCTAATGCTTTGGAAATTAGTAATTTAGATGTTTAAATATGGAGTCTAAGTCAGTTTCGAAAATATATACACTAAACAAAACTACTTATATCAATCTTCGATGGATAGCAATTTTAGGTCAGTTCCTAACAGTCAATATTGTAAAATATGTTTTCAATTTTGAATTTGATATTTTAATTGTTAATCTGGTAATAGTTCTAGGAGTCATATCCAACATAATTTTAATTTATTTTTATAAAAAAAATATTCTTTCAAATAGAGCTTCATTTTTATTTTTGTTGATAGATATAATTCAATTAAGTTTAATACTTTACTTTTCAGGAGGAGTGATAAATCCTTTTTCAATTTTTTTAATAATTCCAAGCGTTTTTTCCTCGTCTAATCTGTCATTTAAAACTAGTTTATCATTAATATTGATAACAATATTTTCAATTTTTTTACTCACCCTTTTCCATAAACATTTAATTTACCCATCAGGCAAAATATTAATCATTAATGACTTTTACAATTATGGTACATCCATATCCTTAATTATAGCTCTTATTTTTCTTAATTATTTTGCAATATTATTTGGAAAAGAGTCAAATTTGAGAAAAGAAGCATTAAATAAGATTGAAGAATTCATTGCAAAAGAACATGAGTTGGTATCATTGGGAGGACAAGCTGCAGCTGCTGCTCACTCTTTAAACACACCTCTTTCGACTATAAAAATAATTTCTCAGGATCTTCATGATCAATTTAAGGATAAAAAAGAACTCAAAAAAGACCTTGAATTACTTGTAAACCAAGTTGAAAGATGCAGTCAGATCCTTAAAAAATTATCTTTAAATCCTGGTGTTGAAGACGATTTTATTGATCAAGAATGTTCAATGTTTGAATATGTAAGTGAAATAATCAAATCGTTTGAAGATATTTCAAAAAAGGAATTTATAGTAAACAACAGTCAAGATACGAATTCTTTTAAGATAACAAAATTAGTAGAGATTATTTATGGAATAAGAAATTTTGTTGGCAATGCAAATAAATTTGCAAAAAAAAAAATATATATATCGATTAAAAGTGATAATCAATTGACTGAGATATCAATAGAGGATGACGGGAATGGTTATCCAAAAGATGTTTTGAACAAAATTGGAGAACCCTATATTAAGTCTTCGTCAAATGACGATAAGCCAAAGTCAGGACTAGGTCTTGGAATTTTTATAGGTAAAACTTTACTTGAAAGAAATGGTGCAAAAGTTGTTTGTAGAAATTCGCAAACTAGATCAGGGGCAGAAGTTTTATTAACTTGGAAAAATAAAGATCTTAAAAACCTTTAGTTTAATTTTTTTGGATTTTTCTTTTTTTCAAACAAATTGCTAAGTTGAGATATCATAACATCACCTAATTCTTGAACATCTGAAATTTTAATTGCCTTTTTATAATATCTTGAAACGTCATGACCAATACCAATTGCAAGTAGTTCGATGTCTGAGTTAGCTTCTATAAATTTTACAGTTCTTTTTAAATGTTTCTCTAAATAGTCGCCTGAGTTTACCGACAACGTGGAGTCGTCAACAGGAGCTCCATCAGAAATAACCATCATTATCTTTCTCTCTTCTTTTCGTTTAATAAGTCTATTAAATGCCCAAAGAATTGCTTCTCCATCAATATTTTCTTTAAGTAATCCTTCTTTAAGCATTAATCCAAGATTTTTTTTTGATTGTCTCCAGTGCACATCAGCTGCTTTATAAATAATATGTCTTAAATCATTGAGTCTTCCTGGATTTTTTGGTTTACCATTCTTACTCCATTTTTCTCTTGCCTCTCCACCTTTCCAATTTTTTGTTGTAAAACCGAGTATCTCTACTTTGACATTACATCTTTCAAGTGTTCTTGAAAGTATATCTGCACATAATGCAGCAATAGTTATTGGTCTTCCCCGCATTGATCCTGAGTTATCAATTAAAAGTGTTACCATGGTATCTTTAAATTCGTAATCTTTTTCTTTTTTAAATGATAGAGAATTTTGTGGATCTATAATTATTCTGCTTAATTTCGAACTATCTAACAAACCTTCTTCCAGATCATATTCCCACGATCTATTTTGTTTTGCTAATAATTGTCTTTGCAATTTGTTAGCAAGTTTAGTTATAACATCCTGGAAACTAGTAAGTTGTTGATCTAGATTATTTCTTAGTTTTTTAATTTCGTCGTCTTTTTCCAAATTTTCAGCTTTTTCAATTTCATCAAAATCACTTGTAAAAATTTTATACTCTTTGTTGCCTTTTGAAATGTTTAGTTTTTGAATGATATTTTCTACATTTTCTTTCTGATCTCCATTTTCAAAAAATTCTTCTTCCATTCTAAAGTCATTTAGATCGTCACTCCCTTCTAAACTTTTGTTCTCACTAGTTTCCTCTGCTTTATCTTCTTTATCTTCATTATTACTGTCGTTATTATTATTTTTATTATTTTCACTATTATTACTCTCATCATTACTCTCATTTTTAATTTCATTTTCATTTTCAAATATCCCCATATTTTGAAGTATTTCTGAAAATTTTTCGTTGTATTTATCTTGATCAGCAATATTTTTCTTTAAAAATTGCATGTGTTTTTTAATATTTTTATCAAATTTATTCTCCCAAAAACTTAAAATCTTATTGGATACATTATTCAATTTGATATCCAGAAAATTTTTTAAAAGATATAATTCGAATGCTTCTGAAACATTTATATCTTCCCTTTTTTTAATATTACTTTCTTTTTTTTTTAAAATTTTATTTTGATAATTTTCGTTAATATTTTTTTTTATACCGTTAAGCATATCAGAACCTAATAATTCACACCTTATTTTTTCTGAAATTTCATAGAATATTTTGTAAGATTGATTTTTTGGAAAATTTTTTTTAAAAATATCTTTATTTGAAAACTTTTTTTTTAATGCATTGGAGTCAGTTAAGGCACGAAATTTTATGTAATCTTCTCTAGAATATAGATTTGAAATTTTATAATCTTCTATATCTTTTGGATTTCCTTTTTTACTTAAATTATGTAATTCTTCCGAAATAACCTTATATGTAGAATCTAATGCTTGTTTAAATCTCTCTTCAAAGAATTCTTCTTTTTTACTCATTTGGTTGCTTGTTAATAATCGCCTCAGGCAAATCTTCACCAAAACATCTTTGATAATATTCTGCAATAATATTTTTCTCTACTTCATCACATTTATTCAAAAAAGTTACTCTAAATGAATACCCAATATCTTTAAATATTAGATTATTTTCAGCCCAATGCATTACTGTTCGAGGACTCATCACTGTTGAAATGTCACCAGACACAAAACCCTTTCTAGTGAGGGAGGCGACTTTAATCATATTGGCAATATCTTCTTTACCTTTTGAGTTATTATAAGATTTATTCTTAGCTAGTATTATTTCCATCTCCCTTTCCAGACTTAAGTAATTAAGGGATGTAACTATGTTCCATCTATCCATTTGACCTTGGTTTATTTGCTGAGTACCATGATATAGTCCAGTAGTATCACCCAGACCGACTGTATTTGAAGTTGCAAATAACCTAAAATATTTATGTTGTTTTAAAACTTTATTTTTATCAAGAAGTGTAAAATTACCTTCTGCTTCTAAAACTCTTTGAATTACAAACATAACGTCAGGTCTGCCAGCATCGTATTCATCAAATACTAATGCGATGGGATTTTGTATAGACCAAGGTAAAATACCTTCTTGGAATTCTGTTACTTGTTTTCCATCTTTAATTGTAATCGCGTCTTTTCCAATCAAATCAATTCTACTTATATGACTGTCTAAATTCACTCTTATGCAAGGCCAATTTAACCTTGCAGCAACTTGTTCAATGTGAGTAGATTTTCCAGTTCCATGATATCCTTGAACTAACACCCGCTTATTAAAGGAGAAACCTGATAATATTGCAAGCGTAGTATCTTTATCAAATTTATAGTTTTTATCTATTTCAGGTACATACTCATTCTTTTTTGAGAATGCATCTACTTCAAGATTTGAGTCAATTCCAAAAGTTTGCTTCACAGAAATTTTTATGTCTGGTGTCATATTTAAGTTTTCATTCATTTTTTATAAGACCTTTTTAGTTGTGTATAAGCCAATGTTATAATCTTTAATTTTTCTTCGTATTTTTTATTCCCTGAGTTTTTATCAGGGTGAAATCGTTTGACAAGTTTTTTAAACTTATCTCTTATAATGGTCCATTCTGTGCCTATATTTAAACTTAAAATGTTGAAAGCTTTAATATCATCTTCCGAAAAGTTGAATTGTCGCAATTTGGAAGCTTTAATATCGTTATTACTAATTCCATCTAAACTTTCCTTGAGAGTATTATTCCATAAAATTTTAAAAAAATTGTCTTGTCCGCTGAAATTTTGAGTTGGTTTGTGCCAGGTCATGTCAGATTTAATAAATTCATTAACTTGACTATCAGTCATGTTAGCAAAGTAATTCCAATTTTTGTTAAATTCTCTTATGTGTTCTAAACAAAGGTACCTAAAATCTTTACTATTATCTTTTTCAATTGGAGCCTTGTACTCGCCAACTTTATTACAGTTATTCCAGTCGCAAATAATTTTCATTATAGTATTATTATAATACATTTTATGGAAATAAATAAATTAATTGAATTAGTTAAAGAAAAAATTACAAAAGAAATTACTATACAAAAAATAAATGTAGAGGACAAATCATTTTTACATAAAGGTCATACAAATAACTTCCCAAACAAATTTCACATTAAAATTACAATTATATCTGACGAGCTTAAATCTAAAAAAAAAATTGACTCGACTAAAAGAATTTATAAAATTTTAGAAAATGAATTAAAGAGCTATATTCACTCTATTCAATTATCAATAAATTAAATTTTTTAAAAACGATTTAATACTATTTCCTTTAAATGATTTATTTAATAAGGGTTTTGCAATACCTTTTAAGAGAATTAGGTTTATTTTATTATCTTTATTCTTTTTATCTTGTTTCATATAAAAAATTATTTTCGATATATCATTAGATTTGAAATATCTATTCAAATTATAATAGTTTAATTTTTTTAAGTGGTCGTGTATTTGTTTATAATCGTCCTTTTTTAAAATATTTTTTTGATGACTAAATTCAACAGCTGACATAATTCCTAATAAAACAGCCTCACCATGATTTAGTCTTTTGTTATATCCAATTGTTGCCTCGTACGCGTGGGCAAAAGTATGACCTAAATTTAGAACTTTTCTAATATTTTTTTCCTTCTCATCTTTCTCAACTACCTCTTTTTTAATTATACAACTTTTGTAAATTGCTCTCTCTAAAAGTTTATGATTGTGATTTAAAATCTTAATAAAATTTCTTTTTAAAAATTTGAAAAATATTTCATTCTTAATTAGAGAATGTTTAAGGATCTCAGCGTATCCGCATATCATTTCTTTTCTTGGTAAACTTTTCAAAAAATTTATATCTGAAATAACTAATGAGGGTTGATAAAAAGACCCTATCATATTTTTTCCTGATAATGAATTAATTCCAGTTTTACCACCAATTGATGAGTCAACCTGGCTGAGTAAAGTTGTTGGTAGATTAATAAAGTTTAGGCCTCTTTTAAAAATACTTGAGGCAAATCCTGATACATCTCCACAAATACCACCTCCCACAGAAATTAAACAATCATTTCTGCTAAAGTTTTTCTCTTCAAGAATTTTTATAATAGAGGAAACAGTTTTTAAATTTTTACTTTTTTCATTAAAAACAATTTTTTTCTTTTCTATCTCTTTTTTATTAAATCTTCTTAAAATAGATTTAATCATTTGAGTTGGTACTTTACTATCGTAAATAAGCAAAAATTTTTGAGAACGTATTCCCTCTTTAAAAATTATTTTATCTATTTTCGAGCAAAGATTTTTTCCAACAATTACAGAATAACTATTTTTATTAGTTTTAACCTTTAATTTCATTTTCTTTTAATTTTAATAATATTTTATCCACAATTTCGTTTTTTTTATGATTGTCACAATCTATTTTAAAATTTGATCTTGCATAATGTTTATTTCTATCTAACATCATTTTTTCAATTTCTTGATCTGTTAGTCCCTGTATAAGAGGCCTTTTTGAGGATTTCCGAATTCTTTTGATTATCGTTGATGATTTCCAATTTAACCAAAAGCTCAATGAATTAATTTTGATATTTTTTTTAATCTTCTCGTCTAAAAATGCACCTCCACCTAAAGATAAAACTAATTCACTATCCTTTAAATTTAGTAGAGATAAAATTGTTTCAAGCTCAATCTTTCTAAAATGTTTTTCACCTTCAAGTCTAAAAATTTGTGAAATAGTTTTTTTTTCAATTTTCTCAATTTTATTATCTATATCTATGAATTTTCTATTCAATTTTTTTGACAATAATGCTCCAATTGTTGATTTTCCTGATCCCATCATACCTATTAGAACAATTTTTTTTTTTATTTTCATAATTTTCTAAGTTGAAAAAACACAAATATGTCTTAATTTGAATTTAATAAAAAACTATATGCAATTTTACAAAAAAACAAGCTTTGGTAGTTCGATTAATCCAACAAAAGTTATAATTAAGATAGTTATGATTTTAGCAATTATTTTTGGAATTTTTGTATTAGCTAGTAAGATTAATTTCCCTTCTCCGAATAAACTTATTGAAAAAAAAATCCCACAAGAAAACTTGAAAATTGTTAAATAATTTTTTCATAATTTTTATAATTTTTGCATCTCTCATAAAAATTGCTTTAGGCAATGAGCCCGCAGACATATGGAGTCTTGAGAAAAAAGAAAAAAGTAGTGAGGAAAGTGTTGTAATTGAAAATTCATCAATTGAATTTGAAAATAAAAAAATCAAAATTAATGCAGGTATTACAGATGACATTAAGGTTTCGGAAGAAAATTTTACTGACAAAAATGATTTAGTTGTTGGGATATATGACCCAGGAAAATATGGTTTTGAATTAGATATGTGGACAAAATCAGACGGAAAAAAAATATATGAACTTAAAAAAAAAATAAACTCCATGAAACTTTCTGATGATGCTAGCGACATCTACAAAAAGATTCTTCTTACAAATACTTTTCCACCAGAGAATAATTTGGACAAAAAAAAATTTTTCGATCTAAAAGCAGAATGGTTAATTAAAAACGGAGACCTTGATTTAATAATTGATTATGTAACTAAAAATCTTGATATAATATCAAATGAAAACTTGATTAAATTTGTTTTAAATGAGTATTTATCTAAGGCTGAAATAAAAGAGGCATGCAGCTTATTCAAAAAGTTAAATCAAAGTTTTAGTGATAATTATCTGAAAAACTTTTCAATATATTGTTTAATACATAGTAAGCAAAATGATCTTGCCATGATGCGTTTTGACTTAGAAAAGGAGACTGGTTATTCAGATCCTTTTTTTGAGAAAAAATTTAATTCATTAATGGGAATTTCAAAAGACGATAATACTTCGTCAGATAAGAATCTTTTAAATTTACACCTTTCATTTAATACAATTAAAGATTTTAAATACACTCCTACACAAAAAACCTCAAAGCTATATTGGACTTATCTAAGATCACACAATTTGCTAGACAGTACTAGTGATATTGATACTTCTGATGAAGAAAAAATCTCATTATTAGAAAAAGCTACGCATGAGAGAAATTATAATGAGAAAGATTTACTTAATATTTATAAAAAATTTCAATTTTCTGTTGATCAACTCCTCAATATTGAGAGAGAAAAAGGGAATTTATCAAAGATAAAGGCCAGAGCCCTGATGTACCAAGGTATTTTATTAAATGATGATCCTAACAAGGTAACTAAGCTTTCTAAAGATTTAAAATTATCTTTTATTAATGATGGTTTAGAAGATGCTTTTAAAGATGAATTAAGGTTTATTCTGGAGAGATTTAAGGAAAGTGATTTAAGTTCAGATTTAACAGACTTTTATGTTTTGAATTCTAAA
>CACJWG010000006.1 GCA_902597055.1 uncultured Pelagibacteraceae bacterium
AGATCTTGATGACTTAATTTTTGGTTTCAATAATAAATCAATAAAAGTTAACAATTGGATCAGCTTGAGGAGTTTTGTTAATAAAATTTTGTCAAGTTATCCTGGATAAGTCATTTTTTTTGGGTCAACGATTTTGTCAAAATCCTTCTCAGAAATTAATCCGGTTTTTGTAGCCTCAAACTTTAATGTGGTTTTATTTTTAAGTGCAGATTTTGCAATTTTTGCTGCATTATCATAACCTAACTTAGGAGCTAAAGCTGTTACCAACATTAGCGAGTTATATAAATCATCATTTATTTTTTCTAAATCAGCCTTAATACCTTTAATACAAAATTGTGAGAAATTTTTCGAACTGTCTGATAAAAGATCTATAGACTGAAGAATATTATGAGCAATTAAAGGTTTAAAAACATTTAATTCAAATTGTCCTTGAGATCCAGCTAACGTGATACCTGTGTGATTACCAATAACTTTTACACAAACCATTGTTACAGCCTCACATTGAGTTGGGTTCACTTTTCCAGGCATAATAGATGAGCCTGGTTCATTGGCAGGCAGAATTAATTCCCCATAACCTGCTCTAGGACCTGAACCTAAAAAACGAATATCATTAGCAATTTTCATCAGGCAAACCGCTGTAGTATTTAAAGTACCTGAAAAGTTTACTATTGCATCATGAGCTGCGAGAGCTGCAAATTTATTTTTTGCTGGATAAAATTTAATTTTAGTTAATTTACTGATCTCTTTACAAATTTTTTTATCAAAGTTTTTCTTTGAGTTAATACCTGTTCCAACGGCAGTCCCCCCTTGAGCAAGAAAGAAAATCTCCTTTAAGGAGGTCTCAATTCTTAAAATACATTCATTTAATTGAGTATAATATCCTGAAAATTCTTGTCCTAAAGTAAGTGGAGTTGCATCCTGGAGATGAGTTCTGCCAACTTTAACAATATTTCTAAATTTACTTATTTTTTTTTTCAATTCTTTATTGAGATTTTTTAAAGAGGGTAATAATTTTTTTTTTGTCTCTAAGGCGATCGCAATATGCATGGCTGTAGGAAAAACATCATTAGTTGATTGAGATTTATTAACATGGTCATTTGGATGAACTGGTTTTTTTGAACCTTTTTTTCCACCTAAAATTTCAACTGCTCTATTAGCAATTACCTCATTTACATTCATATTTGTCTGTGTTCCGGATCCAGTTTGCCATACTTTTAATGGAAAATTACCATCTAGCTTACCTGAAATTATTTCTTTTGAAGCTTTTACAATTGCATCACAAATTTTTGCATCAATTTGTTTATCATTTTTGTGAACTTTTGCTGCAGCAAGTTTTATCACTGTGATTGCATTTATTAAACTTTTGCTTACTAAAATTTTCCCTATATCAAAGTACTTTTTAGATCTTTCAGTTGAGGCTCCCCAATATTTGTCGTCATCAACATTAATGGTTCCCATGCTATCTGTTTCTTTTCTAAATTTCATTTGGATAATGTATTAAATATTATACATTAAAAGCTATTAGAATCATATAGGAGCATTATGACAAATTTTGAAAAAGTAGGTTTATTTATGAAAACTTTTGGCCAAGAGGTAAAAACAAATGCCAGTTTTTCATCTGACAAAATTAACAAATTAAGAATTGATCTTATCGAGGAAGAACTTGAAGAACTTAAGGACGCAATTAGAAAGAAAGACCTGAAAGAAACAATAGATGCTTTAACTGACATCCTATATGTCACATATGGTGCTGGGCATGCTTTTGGGGTAAATTTAGATAAATGTTTCGACGAAGTTCAAAATTCTAACATGAGTAAATTAGGTGAGGATGGTAAACCTATATATAACGACAATGGCAAAGTGATGAAAGGACCAAATTATTTCAAACCTAATTTAAATCAATTTCTAAAATAAGTTAAATCTTTTTAAACAACACATCCTGATAATGAAGTGTAGGAAAAAGAAATTTCTTATGAATGATAAAACTTTGTTCTGAAAGAAATCTTCTTATATCATTAAAATTATTATTTTTGTAATGGTTACCGAATTGATTCTCGAGCAAAATAAATGGAATTTCTTTTAATTTCATTTGGGAACCCTCAATAACATTCATTTCAAAACCCTCTACGTCAATTTTTAGTAGTGCTTTTTGTAAATTTATATTCCCAAAAATTTTATCTACAGTGTTAGTTTGAACTTCATATTCGAATTCAAAATTTGATTTTGAAAACGTTAAAAAATTTTTAATTTTTAGATATAAAGATCTTTCGTTTACTTCAGCCAAAGATGATGTCATACTGAGCCTATTAATCTTTAATTTTTTATTTGCAATCTCTTTGTCTATTGCAAAATTAAACAATGTCACTTTTTTATTCTTAGAAAATTTTTCGCTAAGTCCATTAAATATATTCTTCTGAGGTTCAAATGCGTAAAAAGAATTTACCTTTTCTATTTTAAGCATTTTTTCAAGAAACTCGCCCTTATGAGCGCCAACATCTATAATCTTTTCAATATCTAGTTCACTCAAATATCTTGAAATTCTTTTATGATGAAAAGAACTTAGAGGATTAAATATTTTTTCAATTAAAACCATATTAAAAAGGGGCGTTCTGTTGCCAGGTGCCCCGAACTTTGTAACATTATTCGCCAATTATTTGAATTAAAAATTAGTATTTATCAATAAAATAACGCCACTAGGACGCCAAACTTTACATGGTTTTATTTTCTATTTTTGGTAAATTAAGTTATGAGGTTCCTTAAAATTATAACGTTACTTACACCTTTACTTTTTTTAAGTAACTGTACTCCTCAAGATTTTGGAGCAACAGGTAATTGTGGATGGTTTGGTTGTACTCAAGCCGAGACTGCATCAAGTCCTGGTTGGGAACAGTACACTACTCCAGTCCAAGTAGGTAAAGACAAATATATGTCAGAAGGTTATCAAGCCGGCATTGTAACAAAGGGTGCTAAATTATTCTGTGATGGCATGGGAAAGACAATGGAATTTGAATCTTTTCAAGATAACACTTTAATCTTCAAATGTTTGTAAGATTTTTACAATAAAAAATAACGCCACTATGACGCCAAGATAAGATATGTTAGTCTTATTTAGATATGTCTATTTTAGATAGAGTCGTTAGTTCTTTTGAGTCTTTGGGTGGGGTAGCAAAATTAAAAGATATTTATGATGTTTATAAAGATATTTCATCAAAAGAAGAAATTTCAAAAACATTTGATAGAAGCATTCAAGCAAGAATTGAGGAAAATTCTAAAGATAGTGATGCATTTAAAGGTAAAGATATTTTTAGAACACTTTATGGAAAAGGCAAGGGTGTTTGGTACTTAAAAGATAAGTTTAAAAATTTAGATGAAGCTAAATTTGTTTATGAATTTAAGGAAAAAAATTTAGATTTATGGAATGAAATATCCAATAAAAAAATTCACTCAAATGATTTTGTAAGAAATGAAAAAAAAATTCATAGAGGAGAGAGAGGAATTTATAGAGATTTATCCAAAACAAAGAAATATAGTTTTATAGATGGGATTTGCCAATCTGTTTTAGATACTGGTAGAAAATATGATGACGTTTTGACAGAAACTCATTTAACCTATTATTATCCAGACACCAGTCACAAAACCCGAGATAAAGGTGAGATTAATTCGTTAAAAAATTCTTATAAGTACAATATTCCGATTTTTGTAGTATTAGGATTGGGCAAAGATAAGACTAAAAAAGAGTTAAGATTAGGTTATGTACAAAGATTTAATGATAACCAAAAATCTTTTTTGATAAGTTTTGTAGAAAATTCTATTCAAAAAATTCTTCCTATTGATGATATTATTGAGTCGCAGAATGAGGATGAGTCCAAAGATGAGTTATTTGCCTCCGGTAGAGAGAGAAGAAAAAGAATATCTTCATCAAGAGGAAATAATCAACCAAAATTCAATTCTGACGTATTTAATTATTATCAAAACCAATGCGCAGTTTGTAATATCAAATACTTTCTCGATGCCGCTCATATTGTTCCTGTTAAAGACAAAGGTTCAGATAACAAAAGAAACGGACTAATCCTATGTAAAAATCATCACAAAGCTTTTGATGATGGGTTTTTCAAAATAAATCCAAATAATCTTAAAATAGAAATAATTAAAGAAGATAAAAAAATATTGAATATAACAAGAGATAATCTAAATCACTTAATCAATAAGCCAGGTAAAATGTATTTGGAATGGAGATACAAAAAATATAAAAAATAACGCCACTACGACGCCTACAAATATAAAAGATAATATTTTTAAATGATAATAAAGGATTTTAAGGGGCGTTCTGTTGCCAGGTGCCCCAAAACCCCGTTACTTAATTAATAAATTAATTAAGCAGCAAGAGCAAATTTATCATTTGCAATTATAAATAGCCCGTCACGGTGGAACAATTCCGAACGAAAAAATAGCCTTTAGACATCCGTCGATCCTAGTTCACCCCCTTAAGTTGTAAATGGTGGAGGTGGTGGGTACTGCCCCCACGTCCGTAATGTTTATTACGAAATTCGTTTATCGTCATAGTTGGAAAACCAACACAATTAATATAAAAGTTAATGATTAAGATTCAATAAAATTCATGAAACTTACATATCGTCCAGAAATAGACGGTTTACGAGCAATCGCTGTTGGCGCTGTTATTCTTTACCATGCTCAAATCGTCATTTTTGGTAATGAACCATTTAGAGGTGGTTTCTTAGGAGTTGATATTTTTTTTGTAATATCTGGTTATTTAATTACATCTATTATTTATAAAGAACTCGTCACCACTGGCTCTTTCTCTTTTAAAAATTTTTATGAGAGGAGAATAAGACGTATTCTTCCGGCATTATTGTTTGTAATGTTTGTATCACTTCCTTTTGCTTGGTTGTATTTATTGCCTGAAAGTTTTGTTGATTTTTCTAAGTCTATTCTTTATTCCCTTGGATTTGGTTCCAACTTTTATTTTCACTTATCAGGACAACAATATGGAGCCGAAAGTGGATTTTTAAAACCATTTCTACACACTTGGTCACTATCTATAGAAGAACAATATTATATTTTATTTCCTGTAGTTTTATTGATTACTTTTAAGTATTTTAAAAAATATTTAATACATATTCTACTAGTCGGATTTATATTAAGTTTGGGAATAGCAGATTGGACTAGTAGAAATTATCCCTCCATTTCATTTTATTTTATTCATACAAGGATGTGGGAACTTATAGCAGGTTCTATGTTGGCATATTTTGAAATTACTAATGGTCATAGAAGCCAAAATCGAATATTAAATAAAATATTACCATTCACAGGCATAATATTAATTGGATATTCTATATTGTTTTTTAGTGATGAAATGTTTCATCCTTCGTTTTATTCATTATCTCCCGTTTTAGGCGTCTGCCTAATTATCTGGTTTTCAAATGAGAATGAAATAATTACAAAAATATTATCAACTAAATTGTTTGTAGGAATAGGCTTAATTTCATATTCTTTATATCTTTGGCATTACCCTATTTTTGCTTTCGCTAGAGTAACTTATTTTTTGGAGGATAATTTTGTAAAAGAATTATTAAGTGGAGTAGTTATATTAATTGTATCAATCGTATCTTTTTATTTTATAGAAAAACCTTTTAGAAATAAAAAAAATCAATTTAAGAAACTATTAATTATTCTTTTCAGTTTAATTGTTTTATTGGTCTCTTTTAATTTTTATGTAATTAATAATGGTGGATTTAATAAAAGAATGCCTGAAATTCTCCAAGTTGAACTAAGAGGGGAAAGTGTAAATTTTTTTCAAAAAGATAATACTAAAAAAGTGGTTTTAATTGGAGACTCTCACGCCAGAATGTTAGAAAACAAACTTAATGAAGAAATGAGAAAAAATGATCTAAGCTTGTTTAGATTTGAAACAGACTTATATTTAAAGGATTTTAATAAAGTTGACAGAAAAACTAAAAAGATTGATAAAACTTATTCTGAAGGAAATACCAAGATAGATAATTTCCTTGAAGAACACTCAGATTTGATAGTAATTATACATCAAAGATGGTCAGTATATTTTTTAGAAAAATATTTTGATAATGAAGAAGGTTTCAAAGAAAACAATACATATGATGATTATTATGAACCT
Source organism: uncultured Pelagibacteraceae bacterium (assembly GCA_902597055.1). Lineage (GTDB taxonomy): Bacteria > Pseudomonadota > Alphaproteobacteria > Pelagibacterales > Pelagibacteraceae > Pelagibacter. The sequence goes on from CACJWG010000006.1 coordinate 6,152, forward strand.
GCAAATACAAAAACATCATCTTTTGAAGAAAGACAGGAGTACCTTAAACAGGGTCTTCTATCAAAAATAAGCAAAATTGTTGACCAAGGACACAAATTAATTTTAGTTTATCCGGTACCGGAAATGGGCTTTAATGTTCCAAATCATTTCAAAAACAGTTTCTTTAGACTAAGAAAATTAAATAATTTTGAAATTCCAATTCTGACTGGGAGTTATGCTGTATACAAAAAAAGAAATGAATTCGTATTTAGTGTTTTAGATAGCGCTAAAGATAAGAATATTTACAGGGTTTATCCCCATAAATCATTTTGTGATATTTTTATTAAAAATAAATGCGTAGCCAATGATGATAAGAGTATTTTTTATAGTGATGATGATCATTTATCTTTAGATGGTTCCAAATTTGTTGTGAATGATATAATGAAAGAAATTGTAAAGCTGAGATCTAAAGTAGATTAAATTTTAATTTTTCAATGACAAGTATAAGACGAGTCACTAGGTTGTATTTTAAATTTACGTTGATCCTTGTTCACCCCCGTAAGTTGTAAATGGTGCTAGGCACCGCCCCCACTTCCGTAATGTTTTTTATGAAATTCGTTTATCGTCATAGTTGGAAAACCAACACAATTAATATAAAAGTTAATGATTAAGATTCAATAAAATTCATGAAACTTACTAAAGAACAAACTCAAGAGATCCGTGACCTTCAATTGCAAAAAAATGAAACGAAAAGAGTAACAGCTCCAAATTTAGAAAAAATTTTATATGAAGCAATACCAATATTAGATCATGGATTTATCAGGGTGATTGATTACATGGGTAACGATACATCAATTGTTCAGGCAGCTCGAGTATCTTACGGAAAAGGGACTAAACAAGTTTCTACTGATAGCGGTCTCATCAAATATTTAATGAGGCATTGGCACAGCACACCATTTGAAATGTGTGAAATAAAATATCATGTCAAATTACCAATCTTTATTGCTAGACAATGGATTAGACATAGAACTGCAAATGTTAATGAGTATTCAGCCAGATATTCAATTTTGGATAAAGAATTTTACTTACCAAAAAAGGAACATCTAGCTGCTCAATCAAAAAACAACAGACAAGGTAGAGGAGAAGTTCTTGAAGGAGAACAAGCTAATAAAGTTTTATCTTTATTGAAAGATGATGCAGAAAGAACTTACGATAATTATGAAACGATGCTTAATGAAAGATATGATGGATCAGTTGTCGACAAGAATGAACCTGGTCTTGCAAGAGAATTAGCAAGAATGAATTTAACACTTAATACTTATACTCAGTGGTATTGGAAAACTGATCTACTAAATTTAATGAATTTCTTAAGATTGAGAGCAGATAGCCATGCACAATATGAAATTAGAGCTTATGCTGATGCAATGTTAGAAACTTTAAAAAGTTGGGTTCCTATTACTTATGATGCTTTTTTAGACTATAGAGTTGGAGGAACTGAAGTTTCATCAAAAGGTAATCTCATAATCCAAAAATTGATTAAGGGAGAAAAGATTGATCTCGAAAGTTCAGGTCTATCCAAAAGAGAGTGGAATGAATTAATGGAGGCTTTTAATTTAAAAGATAAATTGATTTAATTTTAGAGGCTAATTCTAAATATATCTTAGATACTTCATTTTCTGGATTACTTTCAACAATCGGAGTTCCTTTATCGCCTTGTTTACCTACCTCAGGATCAAGAGGTATTTCGCATAAAAAATCTTTTTTGAACTCTTCAGCAGTTTTTTTAACACCACCCTCTCCAAATATGTAATATTTCTTCCCATCATCCCCTTTGAAAAAACTCATGTTGTCAATTAATCCAATAATTTTTGTTCCGAGTTTATCAAACATTTTGATACCTCTTTTTACATCTTGTAAGGCTATCTCTTGGGGTGTAGATATTATAATTACTCCATCCATTTTTACTTCTTGAGTAAAAGTGAGTTGTGTATCGCCAGTTCCTGGTGGCATATCTACGATTATAAAATCTAAATCTTTCCAAGCAACTTTTTGAGTAAACGTTTTTATTGCACTGGTAACCATAGGTCCTCTCCAAATCATAGGAGTTTGTTCATCTGTTAGAAATCCAATGGACATACACTGAATATCATATTTTAAAATTGGAATTAATCTCTGACCATCGCTTTCTGGTTTGTCTCCAATATCGAATAATTTTGGTAACGAAGGACCATAAATATCAGCGTCTAATAAACCAACTTTACACCCTTGTTTTTTTAAAGCTAAAGCAAGATTAGATGCAAAAGTTGATTTACCAACCCCACCTTTTGCGCTAGATACTGCTATTGTAAATTTTGTCCCTATTATCGGCTTTTTTGTAAAGGTTTTTGCTCTTGGTTTTTCAATCATTGCTTCATTAAGTCCACTATTTATAACGATGTTTTAGCATACTTAACTTGTTTTTCACATTAAAGACACTATATACATTGTCATGGTTGATGATTTTAGAGGCAGAGGCGGAAGTCCGTGGGGATCACCCCCAGGAGGAGGATCAGGAAATGGATCCGGTAGAAGAGGTCCAACTCCACCAAATATAGATGAATTAATAAAAAATCTTCAAGATAAAATAAATAAATTTCTTCCTGGCGGAGCTTCGGGCGGAGGAAAACCAATTATTTTTGGTCTTACAATTTTAGTTATTGTATGGGCGTTGAGCGGACTTTACAGAGTTTTACCAGATGAACAAGGCGTAGTTTTAAGATTTGGAAAATTTGTTTCAACAACACAGCCTGGATTAAACTATCATATTCCTTTTCCAGTTGAGAGCGTTTTAACTCCAAAAGTAACAAAAGTTAATAGAATTGATATTGGTTTCAGATCAGAGAGAGACACTGGTTTTACATCAGGTGTTGTAGCTGATGTTCCCGAAGAGAGTTTGATGTTAACTGGAGACGAAAACATTGTGAACATAGACTTTTCTGTTTTTTGGGTAATAAAAGATGCTGGGAACTTTTTATTTAAAATTCAAGATCCTGAGGGAACAGTGAAAGCTGCAGCAGAAACAGCAATGAGAGAAGTAATTGCTAGAAGTGACATTCAACCAATTCTAACTGAAGGAAGATCACAAATAGAGATTGATGCAAGTGAAATTATTCAAAATATTTTAGACGAATATCAGAGTGGAATACAAATAACACAGGTTCAAACACAAAAAGCAGACCCACCAGACCAAGTAATTGACGCATTTAGAGATGTACAGGCTGCAAGAGCTGACATGGAAAGATCAAAAAACGAAGCCGAAGCTTACGCTAATGACGTAATCCCAAGAGCACGGGGTGAAGCTGAAAAAATCTTACAAGCGGCTGAGGCATACAAAAAAGAGGTTGTTGCAAAAGCAGAGGGTGAAGCAAGCAGATTTACTGCAATTTTTAATGAGTATAAAAATGCAAAACAAGTTACACAAGAACGTATGTATCTTGAAACGATGGAAAAAGTTTTAGCGGATATAGATAAAGTAATAATAGAGAAGAATGCAGGATCAGGAGTTGTTCCTTACTTGCCACTTCCAGAATTAAAAAAGAAAACAAATTAAATGAAAAAAATTATACTTCCAATAATTGGTGTTCTAGCTTTGACGGCATTCTTTTCAATTTTTATTGTAAAAGAAGTAAATCAAGCGATAGTACTTCAATTTGGTGATCCTAAAAGAATTTTACTGAAACCAGGTTTAAACTTTAAATTACCGTTTATACAAAACGTTGTATTTTTAGATAAAAGAATTTTGAATTTAGATGCTCCACCAGAGGAAGTTATTGCATCAGATCAAAAAAGATTAATTGTTGATGCATTTGCAAGATTTCAAATTGTGGATCCATTAAAATTTTATATTTCTGTTGGAAATGAAAGAGTTGCTAGATCAAGATTATCAACAATTATTAACTCAAGAATAAGAAGTGTTTTAGGTACTCAAGAACTACAAACTTTATTATCTGAAGATAGAAATAAACAAATGGCTCTTATTCAAGAGGGAGTTAATAATGAGGCACAAAACTTTGGTATAAAAATAGTTGATGTTAGAATTAAAAGAGCAGACTTACCTCAGGCAAACAGTGATGCAATTTATAGAAGAATGCAAACTGAAAGGGAGAGAGAAGCAAAAGAGTTTAGAGCAAAAGGAGCAGAGATGGCTGTAACAATTACTTCAACAGCTGATAAAGAAGTTACGGTTATTCTTGCAGAGGCACAAAAAAAATCAGAGATCATGAAGGGTGAAGGCGATGGTCAACGTAATAAAATATTCGCTGATGCTTTTGGGAAAGATGCGGAATTTTTTGCATTCTATAGAGCGATGCAAGCCTATGAAAAAGCATTAATAGGCGGTGAAACTTCTCTTATAATGTCACCTGACAGTGAATTTTTCAAATTCTTTGGAAACGTAAAAGCACAAATTAAAAATTAGTAAAATGGACGACTTAATTGTCGCTTTCGGTTTATTTCTCTTTATTGAAGGAATTCTTTATGCCTTATTTCCCTCAAAAATGAAAAGTATGTTAGAGAAACTAAAAATGGTTAATGATAAACAATTAAGATCAGGTGGAATTATATTCGCTTTAATTGGCTTCTTTATAATATGGTTTATTAAAGGATAACAATAATGAGGGCTCTGAGATCAATATTTTCAATTATAGTTTTTATATTATTCAGTCACTCAGCAATTTCACAAGAAAGACCCGCTTCATTTGCTGATTTAACTGAAAAGTTAATGCCTGCCGTTGTAAACATTTCAACATCTACAACTGTTGTTAAAAACGTAAATCCTTTTCCATTTGAATTCCCACCAGGATCACCTTTTGAAGACATGTTTAAAGAGTTTGGAGCACCTCAAAAAAGAAAATCAAGCGCACTAGGCTCAGGCTTTATAATTGATAAAAAAGGAATTGTTATAACTAACAACCACGTAATTCAAGGTGCAGAAGATATATTTATTAGAACAAATGAGAATAAAGAATATAAAGCAAAAATTTTAGGAACCGATCCTTTGTCTGATGTTGCGGTTTTACAAATTATTACTGATGATAAATTTGAAACAGTAAAATTTGGAAATTCAGATACTGCAAGAATTGGAGATTGGGTAATAGCAATTGGAAATCCATTCGGATTAGGTGGGACAGTGACCGCAGGAATAGTTTCAGCAAGAAATAGAAATATTGGCATGGCTCGTTATGAGGATTTTATTCAAACAGACGCATCTATTAATTCTGGAAATTCTGGAGGTCCTTTATTTAACATGAAAGGAGAAGTGGTAGGAATTAATACTGCTATATTAGGTCAATCAGGATCCATCGGTATTGGATTTGCTATACCATCTAATAGTGCCAAATTAGTAATAGATCAACTTTTAGAATTTGGTGAAACAAAAAGAGGTTGGTTAGGGGTAAGAATTCAAACAGTTACAAAAGAAATAGCAGATGTAGAAAAATTGAAAAAAGCACGAGGTGCATTAGTTGCAAGTGTTGCACCGGGTAGTCCATCAGATAAAGCCGGGATAAAGGATGGTGATATAATTCTAGAGTTTGATGGTAAAAAGATTAATGAGATGCAAGAACTACCATTAATCGTTGCACAAACAAAAGTTGGAAAAGTTGTTAATGTAAAAATTTGGAGAAATAAAAAAGAAATTACAAAAAAAATTACTTTAGGAAGATTAGAAACTTCTGAGGACTTTAAGGCAGAAAAACCAACAAAACCTAAAGCGACTTTCATAGACGGTTTAAAAATTGAAGTAAGAAAAATAACAAGAGATGACTTAGTGGAGAAAAAAATTCCATTAAACACAACCGGAGTTGTGATCACAAAGATAGATACAGAAAGTCCTATTAACTATCTTAAAGTTGGTGATTTAATTGTGGAGGCTCAAAAAAGAAATATTAAGAGTGCAACAGAACTTAATAATTTAGTAAATGCAGCTTTAAAAACATCAAGTAAAACAATTTTAATAGCTGTAATTAATGATCAAAATCAAAAAAGATATATAGGTGTCAAATTAAAATAACATGGACTACAAGTCCAAAATTATTCTCATAGCTGGTCCCACAGCCTCTGGAAAATCAAAAATAGCAATCAACTTAGCAAAAAAAATTAACGGAGAGATTATTAATGCTGACAGTATGCAGGTTTATAAGCAGCTTAAAATACTTACAGCAAGGCCTTCAGAAAAAGATCAAAAAACTATTAAACACCATTTATTTGGTATTATTGATGTGCGAAAAAGATTTTCAACAGGTCAATGGCTTAAAGAATGTATCAAAATAATAAATTTAATTAGAAAAAAGAAAAAGATCCCAATAATTGTAGGTGGAACTGGTCTTTATTTTAAAGCTTTAGTGGATGGGCTAGTAAAGATTCCAAAGTTCAAACTTTCAGAAAAAAACAAAATACTTAAGCTTCACAACAAATTAGGCCAAAAGCAATTTTATAAAAAGTTAGTCAAATTAGATCCTGTATCTAAAAAATTTATTAATTCAAATGATGTTAATAGATCAATAAGGGCATACGAAGTTAAAAAGCTTACAAAAAAATCATTATACAAATGGTTTAAACAAACAAAGACCTTTTTCGACAAGAATGAGTTTGTGATGACTTATGTGGATTATCCAAGAGACAAATTAATAAAGAATATAAAAAAAAGAATAGATAGGATGTTTGGCTCAGGAGCCATAAAAGAAGTTGAGAAATTCAATCTCATTAAAATTAATAAACTGAATACCGTTAATCATGTGATTGGTATTAAAGAGATTAACTCTTATTTAAGTAAAAAAGCTGAATTGAACGATATTAAAGAACAGATATTAATAAAAACTAGACAATACGCCAAAAGACAGAGTACTTGGTCTCGAGGTCATATGATTAATTGGCACAAAATTGATCCAAAATCAAAAAATCCATTCAAAAAAATTTTAAAATAATTTCTGCTAAAACTTGACCAATTAGCTCAACTTCAGCTAGATTGGCCAAATGTCTAAATTATATTCAGGTGCAGAAATTGTTTTCAAATGTCTTCAGGATCAAGATGTAGAATATATATTTGGTTATCCTGGTGGTGCGGTTCTTCCAATTTATGATGAATTAAAAAATCACGAAAGTATAAAACATATTTTAGTAAGACATGAACAAGGTGCGGGACATGCAGCAGAAGGATACGCGAGGTCTTCTGGTAAGCCTGGAGTAGTATTGGTTACTTCTGGACCTGGAGCAACTAATGCCGTTACTGCTTTAACAGATGCATACATGGACTCAATACCATTAGTTTGTATATCTGGACAAGTTCCCACTCATTTAATTGGTACAGATGCATTTCAAGAGTGTGACACAACAGGAATTACTAGGCCATGCACAAAACATAATTGGCTTGTAAAGGATGTTAAAGACTTATCAAAAATTATACATAAGGCTTTTGAAGTTGCCACAACAGGAAGGCCAGGACCTGTTCTAGTTGATATACCAAAAGATATTCAGTTTCAAAAAACAAAATATGTTAGTTCAATCAAAAGAAAAAAACTAAATGGCAAAATTCATAACAAATTTAATCAAAGTGAAATTGATCAACTTGTAAAGTTAATGGTAAATTCATCAAGACCAATATTATATACTGGCGGAGGCGTAATTAATTCTGGACCAAAAGCTAGCGAGTTATTAAGAGAACTAGTATCACTTACAGGTTTTCCAATAACTTCTACTTTGCAGGGATTAGGATCATATCCTGGTGATGATAATCAATTTTTAGGAATGCTTGGTATGCACGGAACTTATGAAGCAAATAATGCAATGCATGATTGTGATTTGATGATTAACATTGGTGCAAGGTTTGATGATAGAATAACTGGAAAGATAGATGAGTTTTCACCAAAATCGAAAAAAGTTCATATAGATATCGATCCATCATCTATCAATAAAAATGTAAAAGTTGATTTACCAATTGTCGGTGATGTTTCTGAGGTGATGCTTTCGGTAATAAAGACTTTAAAGAAAAAGAATCCAAATTTTGCAAGTTCTAATAAAGAAAAAACTTCAAAATGGTGGGAAAAAATTTCCGAATGGAGATCGGTGAACTCACTTAATTTTATAAACAGTGATAAAACTATAAAACCACAACACGCTATTCAAAGATTGTATGAGCTTACAAAAGATAAAGATACTTATATAACTACTGAAGTAGGCCAACATCAAATGTGGGCAGCGCAACATTATAAATTTAATAAACCAAACAGATGGATGACGTCTGGAGGTTTAGGAACAATGGGATACGGTTTGCCCGCAGCAGTTGGTGTTCAAATTGCACATCCTGATAAATTGGTGGTTGATATTGCGGGAGAGGCCTCTGTGTTAATGACAATACAAGAAATGTCTACAGCAGTTCAATATAATTTACCTATTAAAATTTTTATTTTAAACAACGAGTATATGGGAATGGTTAGACAATGGCAGGAACTTCTTCACGAAAAAAATTATTCAGAAAGTTACACTGCAGCGCTTCCAGATTTTGTAAAACTAGCTGAAGCTTATGGATGTGTCGGTATAAGGGCCAAAACTCCTGATGAACTTGATGAAAAAATAAAAGAAATGATAAATGTAAATAAACCCGTTATTTTTGATTGTCTAGTTGACAAAGAAGAAAATTGTTTTCCAATGATACCATCTGGTAAACCACATAACCAAATGTTGTTAGGTCCAAATGATCAAAAAGAAAATAAGATTACTGGAAAAGGAAAAACTTTAGTTTAATGTCAAAGCCTAAATCAGCCTATAGCATCCCTGGAAAAAAACAAAAAAATGATACACATGTTATTGTTGTTTGGGTTGATAATGAGGCAGGTGTTTTAGCAAGAGTTGTAGGTTTATTTTCTGGAAGAGGATACAACATCGAGTCTTTAGCAGTTGCTGAAGTAGACCCAAAATTAAATATTTCAAGAATTACGATAGTTACAACAGGTACACCCCAGGTAATAGAACAGATTAAACTCCAATTAGGAAAATTAGTGCCTGTTCATAAAGTTGCTGATTTTATGAGAGGTGATAAAAAAATCATTTTTAAAGAAATGGCTTTGCTTAAGATTGTTGGAAACAACGTAAAAAGAAAGAAAGCTATTAAGTTTTGCAAAAAATTTCATCCTGTTGTATTAGATAAAACAAACAAATCAGTAGTAATACAAATTACCGCTTTAAGAAGAGAGATAGATACTATAATGAATGATCTTAAAAAGATTGGTCTAGTGAGTGTATCGAGAACTGGTGCTGTTGCAATGACTAGGGGGGCTGAAGTTTTTAAATAATTTTAGGAGAATATTATGAAGATGTTTTATGAAAAAGATACTGATCCAAATCTAATTAAGAATAAGAGAATTGCTATTTTCGGGTATGGTAGCCAAGGACATGCTCATGCCTTAAATTTAAAAGATAGCGGGGTTAAAGAGGTTGTCGTAGCACTAAGAGATGGGTCTGCAAGCAAAGCAAAAGCTGAGTCCAAAGGTTTAAAAGTTATGAACTTATCTGATGCTGCAGAGTGGGCAGATGTGATAATGGTTTTAACACCTGATGAACTTCAAGCATCAATTTATAAAAATCATATTGAACAAAGGGTAAAAGAGGGAACTTCAATTGCTTTTGCACATGGATTAAATGTTCATTATGATTTAATTAAAGCTAGAAAGGATTTAGATGTTTTTATGGTCGCGCCAAAAGGCCCAGGACATTTAGTAAGAAGTGAATTCGAAAAAGGTGGGGGAGTTCCATGTCTTTTTGCAGTTCATCAAAATGGATCGGGTAAAGCAAGAGATTTAGCAATGTCATATGCTTCAGCAATTGGTGGAGGTCGATCTGGTATTATTGAAACAACATTTAAAGATGAAGTAGAAACAGATTTATTTGGAGAGCAAACTGTTTTATGTGGGGGATTAGTTGAATTAATAAAAAATGGTTATGAAACTCTAGTTGAAGCTGGCTATGAACCTGAGATGGCGTACTTTGAAACTGTTCACGAAGTAAAATTGATTGTAGATTTAATTTATGAAGGTGGAATTGCAAATATGAATTATTCAATTTCTAATACTGCTGAATATGGAGAATATATGTCGGGCCCTAGAATTATAAACAAAGAGGAAACAAAAAAAAGAATGAAAGAAGTTCTTCAAGATATTCAATCAGGTAAATTTACCAAGCAGTGGATGGATGAATGCAAAAATGGCCAGAAAAATTTTCTTAAAACAAGAGAGAAACTTGCTGAACATCCAGTTGAAAAAGTAGGTGCTAAATTAAGAGCTATGATGCCTTGGATTTCAAAAAAGAAACTAGTAGATAGCGATAAGAATTAATTTAGAACTAATAAATAACAATTTAACTCTTTTATTTTGCAATCTGTGCTAGAGAATGTATTATCTTAATAATTAAATTTATTATTTTATGAGCGACAAAGAAAAAGTTTATATATTTGACACGACAATGAGAGACGGTGAACAATCACCTGGGGCTTCGATGAGTGTTGAAGAAAAAATACAAATTTCAAGAGTATTTGATGAGATGGGAATTGATATAATTGAAGCAGGATTTCCAATTTCATCTCCTGGTGATTTTGAGGCAGTTTCGGAAATAAGTAAAAGTGTGAAGAATTCTATACCGTGCGGTTTATCAAGAGCATTAAAAAAAGATATAGATGCTTGTCATGAGTCACTTAAGTTTGCAAAAAGATTTAGAATTCATACTTTTATCTCCACTAGTCCAGTTCACATGAAGCATAAACTCGATATGACTAACGACCAAGTTTTAGACGCAATTAAAGAAAGTGTAACTTATGCGAGAAAGTTTACCAACGATGTAGAGTGGTCTTGTGAAGATGGAACTAGGACGGATTTAGATTTTATGTGTAAAACTATCGAGCTAGCAATTAAATGTGGTGCGACTACAATTAATATTCCTGATACCGTTGGGTATTCAATTCCTGAGGAATTTGCGCGAACAATAACACATATAAAAAACAACGTACCAAACATAGATAAAGCAATTATATCAGCACATTGTCATAATGATTTAGGTTTAGCAGTTGCAAATGCTTTAGCAGGTTTATCTGCAGGTGTTAGACAAATTGAATGCACTATCAATGGAATTGGAGAAAGAGCAGGTAACGCTGCTTTGGAAGAAATTGTAATGGCTATCAAAACAAGAAATGATTTAATGCCTTATGAAACAGGAATTAAAACAGAACTTATAAGCAAAGCCTCAAAGATAGTTTCAAACGCAACTGGATTTCCAGTTCAATTTAATAAAGCGATAGTTGGTAAAAATGCTTTTGCGCATGAGTCAGGAATTCATCAAGATGGAATGTTAAAAAATAGAGAAACATACGAAATTATGACACCAGAAAGTGTTGGTGTTAAAAAAACATCTTTAGTAATGGGTAAGCACTCTGGTAGGCATGCATTTAAAGATAAGTTAAGTGATTTAGGATATTCAGACTTAACAGATGATGTTGTACAAGCAGCATTTGGAAAATTTAAAGTTTTAGCTGATAAGAAAAAGCATGTTTACGATGAAGATATCATTGCTTTAGTAGATGATAGCTTAATAATTGACAATAAAATTAATGCGATCAACCTTAAGTCTTTGAAGGTTTTCGCAGGCACTGGTGAACCCCAAAAAGCTGAGATGACACTGGATGTATTTGGCGAAATTAAAAAAACTTCTCAGACAGGAGACGGCCCGGTTGATGCGACATTTAAGTGTATCAAAGCGCTATATCCTCATGACATGAAACTTTTATTGTATCAAGTCCATGCTGTAACAGAAGGGACTGACGCTCAGGCAACAGTAAGTGTCAAGATTGAGGAAAATGATAGATCTACTGTTGGACAATCTGCAGATACTGATACACTAGTTGCTTCAGCAAATGCCTACTTGAATGCTCTGAATAAAATGTTAATAAAGCGAGAGAAAAAAGCTATGAATGAAAGTATTAAACACCAAAAAGTAAAAGGAATTTAAATGTCGATATTAGGCAAGATAACACAAATATGGAGCCAGGATATGGCAATCGATTTAGGAACAGCTAACACTCTTGTAGTTTTAAAAGGACAAGGAGTTGTTTTAAATGAGCCATCGGTTGTAGCTGTTGTAGATAACAAAGGTAAAAAATCAGTTCTTGCTGTAGGTGATGAAGCAAAAACGATGTTAGGTAGAACTCCAGGAAATATTCAAGCAATAAGACCTTTAAGAGATGGAGTTATCGCTGATTTCATCGTTACAGAAGAAATGATCAAACATTTTATTAAAAAAGTTCATAAAAGAAGCTCTTTTGCAAATCCAAGAATTCTAATTTGTGTCCCGACAGGATCAACACCAGTGGAGAGAAAAGCAATTCAGGACAGCGCCCTTGCAGCAGGTGCAAGACGTGTTCAGTTAATTGAGGAGCCAATAGCAGCTGCAATCGGTGCAGGTCTACCAATATCAGAAGCAACAGGATCAATGGTAATTGATATAGGTGGTGGTACAACAGAAATAGCAGTTATGTCTCTTGGTGGAGTTGTATACTCTAATTCTTTAAGAGTGGCTGGGGACGCAATGGATGGCGCATTCGCAAATTATATGAGGAAAGAATACAACTTAATGATTGGTGATAGCACTGCAGAAAAGATAAAAAAAGAAATTGGAACAGCAATCGCAACAAATAATAATACATATGCTGTAAAAGGAAGAGATTTAAGGTCGGGAACACCTAAGGAAGTAGGTATTACCGAAGAGGACTCTGTTGAGGCTTTAAATCCTATTTTAAGAGAAATGATTAATGGAATTAAAGATGCTTTAGAAAACACACCACCTGAATTATCAGCAGACTTGGTTGATATGGGTTTAACTTTAACTGGAGGTGGTGCATTATTAAAGAACATTGATAAAAGATTATCAAAAGAGACTGGTCTTCCAGTTCATATCGCAGATGATCCTTTAGCTTGTGTTGCAATCGGAACTGGGAAGGCATTAGAACAAGAGGAAATATTCTCTACTGTATTATCTGAATATTAATAAACAATGCAAACAAACAGAGATGATTTCATTATTGCAATCAGATCTGCATTTCTTAAAAAAGGAAATCAACAGAGATTTTCACTAATAGCTCTTATACTTTTTTCAATTTTTATAATAGTACTTGGTAAATATAATTTTAAAGGGGTAAACTTTTTAAAATTATCAATAAAAGAAGTTGTCTATAGAACAACGTTTATTGTATCTGTTCCAGAAAACTTTGTCATTAGTAGCTATCAAACAATACATGATCATTTTTCTCTATATTCAAATTACGAAAATCTAAAAAAAGATTATGAAAACCTTAAGGCTTCAAAGTTAAATGCCGACTTCTTAAAATCTGAAAACGAAGCGCTTAAATCAAAGATTGATGATGTATCAACACAATCATCTGAGCTATTAGCAAAAGTAATTATAGATAAAAAAAGTCCTTTTTTAAGATCTGTAATTGTAAACAGGGGAAGTAAAGATAATGTGATATTGGGTATGGCTGTTTTAGATGAAAAATTTCTTGTTGGAAAAGTTGTAGAGGTAAATTACTCAACTTCAAGAGTCTTATTATTATCTGATTTAAATAGCAAAATTCCTGTCTCTATAGAACCAAATGGTGTTCAATCAATACTTTCAGGAAGTGGATCTAGTTATGGAGAAATTCAATACATAGAGGAGGATTATGAATTAGAGAATGACTCTGAAATTTTTACGTCTGGATCAGGAGGAATTTTTCGTTCGGGAATTCCAATTGGAAAAACGATTGCTAATGAGGAAATTGGTCTAGATACTATAAAAGTAAAATTCCACTCAAATTTTTCCCAATTGCGTTTGGTAAAAATTGTATCTTTTGAAAAGGTAAAACAAAATGATTGAAATATCAAAAATATCAATTTTAAGTAAAATTTTTAATTCTTTACCAATTATTATATTATTTATTTCAGTTCTTAATGAATTTGATTTTAACTATCTTAACTTTAAATATTTCTCTTTTAATTTTCCATTTATATTAATTTTTTACTGGAGTTTAAAAGGTGGAGAAAAGCTAGGATATGGCCTTGTTTTTATTGCAGGATTGATAAACGACGTCGTTGTTGGGTTACCTATGGGCATTAGCAGTCTTTCATATCTGCTAATATGTGGTTTTGCGGTATACTTAAGAAATATCACCTTGAGGCCAAACCTTATTAAAGATTGGCTCTTTTTTCTGTTCACTATCTCACTAGTGAATTCAATACTTTATATTGTTCTAATTCTATTCTTTGGAATAGATATGAATTTTTATTTCCTATTTTTTAATATTATTTTTACATTTATGTTTTATTATATTTTTTCATATATTTTTGATTATTATTCAAAATTTAATATTACGAGATAATTATGTTTGGTGGTGGAGGAGATTCAGGATACAAAAAACTTAGCACAGTAAATAGAAGAATGTTCATTATGACTGCTGCTAAATTAATAATATTTGGTGGAATTATAACAAGACTCTTCAGTCTTCAAATAAACGAGAATAAAAAATATTTAACTTTATCAGACAAAAATCGATTAAGAGAATGGAGATTGCCACCTGTCAGAGGAGATTTTGAAGATTTTTTTGGAAATAAAATTGCCAGTAATCTAAAAGTTTATCAGTTACATGTAGTACCCGAACAAGTAGAAGATTTTAGATATCTAATGATAAGACTAAGAGATATCTTAGATATTGACTCACGTACTTTTAAAAAGATTTTGAAGAAAAGAAGTCAGCAAAAATCCTGGGAGACATTGATAATATCAGAAAATTTAAGCTGGGACCAGTTTGCAAAAATTAATTTTTACCTTCATGAATTATCAGGTGCTAAACCAGTTCTTTCAGTTGCAAGAAATTATCCTTATGATGAAAAATTCACACACTTACTTGGATATGTTGCACAAGCGAGTGAAAAAGATTTGATTGAAAATGAAGTTATTAAAAAAAGTCACGTTCCTGGTCTAAGAGTTGGTAAAATTGGCTTAGAAAAAACTTATGAAAATCAATTAATTGGCTCAAATGGTATTCAAAGATATGAAGTTAATGCATATGGGAAACGAATTAACCAAATCGATTTTGTTGAAGGAAAAAAAGGAACCAATATTAAACTAACTGTAGACACAGAAGTACAAGCTCAATGTAACGAACTTCTTAAAGATAAAGCTGGATCAATATGTGTTATGGATATTTATACTGGTGAATTGATTGCAATGCATTCTTCCCCTTCTTTCAATCCAAATTTATTTTTATATGGAATAAGTCATGACAATTGGAATGAAATACTTAACAATCCAAAAAAACCTTTAATAAATAGATCTATACAAGGTTTATATCCTCCCGGATCAACCATTAAACCGATTGTTGCACTTTCCGCACTTGAAAATGATGTGATCTCAACAAAGTTTAAAGTTAACTGCACTGGTAAAATAGAAATGTACGGGCAAACATATCACTGTTGGAAAGACACAGGTCACGGAATAGTTAACTTAAGAGATGCTCTTAAAGTGTCCTGTGATACATTTTTTTATGAAATGTCAAGAAGACTTGGAGTGGATAGATTAAACCTTACGGCAAAAAAATTTGGTTTAGGAGAAAAAGTATTTAATGGGACTTACAATGAAGAAAAAGAAGGATTAATACCATCAACACAATGGAAAAAAAATGCTCTTGGACGAGGATGGGTTTTAGGAGAAACTTTAATTACTGGAATAGGCCAAGGATATATGCAAACAACACCACTTCAATTGTGTCTTATGACTGCACAATTAGCCAACGGAGGATTTAAAATCAAACCAAAAATAATCTATGACAAAAATAGCGACTCTTATGAAAAAATAAAGTCTGAAATGGAAAAAAATAGAATTGAACTATTAAGTGACTTCCAACAAGATGATGCGATGGTTGACTTTTCTTTAGAGAAGAAAAAACGTGATACAGATCTCTATAAACCTTTGTATCGAAACCAGGAAAATGTAAAATTTGTTCTTGAAGCAATGTTTGCATCTACAAATGAAGTTAGAGGCACATCTTACTCATCTAGAATAAGTGATAAAAAATATCAATTTGCCGGAAAAACAGGTACTTCCCAGGTCAAAAAAATTACAGAGATTCAAAGAGAACTTGATCTAGATATATCTCAAATTCCTTACGAAGAGAGAGATCATGCTTTATTTGTGGCATTCGGACCATATGTTAATCCACGATATGCTTTAAGTGTTTTTGTGGAACACGGTGGGGCAGGAAGTTCTGCTGCAGCACCTTTAGCAAAAAAACTATTTAAAACTATTGTTGATAGACATGAAGAAAGAGAAAAAATCAGAGAAAAAAGTTTAATGGAAATATAAATGTTTAAAGAAACAGCATTAAGTGGACAAACAACATTCTTTCAAAAATTAAGATCTCTCGACTATATTCTTTTAGTCTGCATTTTAATATTAGGTGTTATAAGTTCTTTAGCAATGTATGCAACTGACGGAGGTGAACTTTTATACCATACAAAAAGTCATGTTTTAAGATTTATAATTTTCTTTGGAATGATGTTTGTTCTTTCTTTCTTAAATATAAGATTTTGGCATGCAACTGGTTATCTATTTTATATTATAGTTCTGGGATTACTTATATGGGCATCTCTTTACGGAATTACTGCATCTGGTTCTCAAAGGTGGGTCGATTTGTACTTCATAAATCTTCAACCTTCAGAATTGATGAAAATTGCTATTATAGTTTGTTTTGCAAAATTTTATCATAGAGCCCAGATAAATCAGATTAATCAATTTAAAAATTTACTTGTTCCAATGATGATATTGATTTTACCAATATTGTTAGTCGTAAGTCAACCTGACTTAGGAACGTCGATTTTAATTGCATTAAGCGGAATTATAGTGCTGTGGCTTGCAGGTATTAACTTAAAATATTTTATATATTCTGGTTTATTTTTATTAATTTCATTACCTTTTGTTATTGCATTTTTAAAACCTTATCAAAAACTTAGAATTTTAACTTTTTTTAATCCTGATAAAGATCCTTTAGGAGCAGGTTATCAAATTATTCAATCTAAAATAGCAATAGGATCTGGTGGTCTTACTGGAAAAGGTTTTTTAAAAGGAACACAAGGTTATCTTGAATTTTTACCTGAGAAACATACAGATTTTATTTTTACATTATTTTCTGAAGAGCATGGTTTTATTGGATCCTTAGCACTTTTATTTATTTACGGCGTTATTATTTATAGAGTGATAGATATAGGAAAAAACGCTAGAAGTTTTTTTGGTAAACTATTTTGTTTTGGGTTTGCATCATCAATTTTTGTATTTATCAGTGTAAATATGTCTATGGTTTTAGGTTTATTACCAATAGTTGGTTCCCCTTTACCGATAATGTCTTATGGCGGTTCTTCAATGTTAGCAACGATGATAGGTTTTAGTATTGTGATGAGTACAAAAATTTATCAAAAGCAACTTATTGCTTAATTTGTCGCAATAATTTTTTACTTTGATATTGTATCTTTAGGAATGAGTAATACTAAAATTGGAATAGTAGGCGCTGGTATTCAAGGCGTTTGTAACGCTTTATTTCTTCAAAAAAAAAACTACGAAGTACATCTTTTTGATAGAGAGGAACCTGGTTCAGCAGCATCATATGGAAATGCTGGTCATTTTTCACCATACGCATCTGTACCACTTAATAGACCAGACATATTAACAGATGTTCCTGCTATGCTTATAAGCTCAACAGGACCACTAGCCTTAAAATGGAATTACGTTCCAAAAATGATTCCATGGTTTTTTAAATTAATTAAAAATTGCACAACAAAAAAAATGATGCATACAGCAAAATACATGCATCAAATTTTAGATTTAGCATTACCTGCTTATGACGAACTATTTGACGAAATTGATCTTAATGGTTTGGTGAAAAAGAATGGTATAATGTATGTTTGGACCAAAAAAAATATAGCTAGTAGAGAATTAGAAATAAAAATAAGGGATCAGCTTGGCGTAGAACAACAGTTAGTTGGTCCAAAAGAAATTAGCGATCTAGAGCCAAACTTAAAAAAATTTTACCATGGTGGAGTTTTTTATCCTAATGCTAGACACACAATAAACCCAAGAAAAGTATTATTGAAATTGTTTGACCTATTTTTAAAAAAAGGCGGTAAATTCAAAAAAACGAACGTAGAAAATATAATATTTAATGGCGACACACCAATTATAAAGACTATTAATGATAATATAATTTTTGATAAAGTAATTGTTGCATGTGGAGCATTTTCAAAAAAACTAACTGATAATTTAAATGAAAAGATTCCTTTAGATACTGAAAGGGGATATCATGTTCATTTTAAAAATTGTGAACATTTGATTTCAAGACCTGTTGTTTTTGCAAATAGGGGTTTCGGTATGACACCAATGGAACAAGGTTTAAGGGTTGTTGGAACTGTCGAATTTGGAGGATTAGACAATCCACTTTCAAAATCAAGAATTAAAAATTTAATAGACAATGCAAAATATATGCTGGATGGATTACCAGAGCACGAGGATGAATGGCTAGGTTTTAGGCCAACGCTACCAGACTTTTTACCAATTATTGGAAGTTCAAAAAATCATAAAAATGTTTATTATTCATTTGGTCATCATCATTTAGGATGGACTTTAGGTGCAATCTCAGGAAAAATAGTATCAAAAATGATTTCTGGAGAAAAAACCAATTTAGATTTAGAACCTTACAGTTCGGTAAGGTTTAGTTAGACTTGATAAGAAAAATTAATTTTGCTTATATATTTCTATTTTTAGCAGTTTTATTTTGGTCTGGAAATTTTTTGGTTGGAAAATATGCTAGTTACCATGAAATTCCGCCCTTTTCTTTAAATTTTTATAGATGGCTATTTGCCTGGCTTATTTTGATACCCTTCACATATAACGAAGTTATTCTTAACAAAGATTATATAAAAAATAATTATAAATTTTTTATTTTGTTAGGAATAACAAGTGTAACAGTTTTCAATTCCATAGTTTATTATTCACTGAACTTTACTCAAGTTATTAGTGGTGTTTTAATGATTTCGACAATTCCAGTAATGATTATGTTCATCTCTTCGATATTAAAGATCGAGAAAGCTAACAAATTTCAGTTGATTGGAGTAGCATTATCTTTTTTGGGTGTCATCACGATTATCACAAAAGCTAATTTTGATGTTTTAAGAAATCTAAATTTTAATAAAGGTGATTTAACTATGGTGGTAGCAATGCTATCTTGGGCGACATATTCAGCCTTACTTAAAGTAAAAAAACACGATGTATCTCAACTTTGTTTATTACAAATAATTATTTCTTTTGGTCTACTATTTTTAATTCCAGTTTATATTTTTGAGTTTATTTTGGGTTATCGTATTGAAATTAACTTACCCTTTACACTTACCCTTACTTATGTTGTTTTATTCCCAGGCTTATTATCATTCATTTGTTGGATAAAAGGAATTTCATTAATTGGTCCAAACAGATCAGGAATATTTTTACACTTAATGCCAATATTAAGTGCGATAATGGCAATGATTATTTTTGATGAGAGATTTATGTTTTTTCATGCATTAGGAGCTTTATTCATTTTAAGTGGCATATTAATATCTAATAAGAGAATAAGTAATTAAATGAACTTACCAATAATAAATCACGATGATTATGTCGCAAAAATAAATGACGATAATAAATTTCCCATAAAAAAATTTGGTGAGCTTGCAAAATATCTGATAAGTGAAGGTGTTACTAAAAAATTTATACAACCTGAATTTTGTTCTGTTGAAACATTAAGTAAAGCGCATTCAGTAGACTATATAAATAAAATTAAAAATAAGAATTTAGATACCCAATCTCAAAAAAAAATAGGCTTTCCTTTAAATGATAGCGTAGTTAATAGGTCATTTAGAGCTACAGGTGGAACAGTCTTAGCAAGTAAATTGGCTTTACAAAATCGTTTATCGTGTAACACAGCAGGTGGAAGTCATCATGCAACACGAGATGAAGGAGCAGGTTATTGTGTTTTCAACGATGTAGCAGTTGCAGCTAAGCATGTGCTTTCAAAAAAAACTATTAAAAAAGTATTGATAATTGACTTAGATGTTCATCAAGGAAATGGAAATTCTGAAATTTTTAAAAAAGACAGATCAGTTTTTACATTTAGTATGCATTGTAAATCAAATTACCCAGCAAAAAAATCAAATAGCGATTTGGATGTTGAATTAAAAGATAATACCGAAGATAAGGAATATATTGATGTTTTGAAAAAGAATTTACTTATTTTAAACAAAGAAAACTTCGATTTGATTTTCTACATTGCTGGAGTTGACATTCATCATAATGATAGACTAGGCAAATTAAAAATCACAGATGAAGGTATAAAAAATAGAGAAGAATTAGTAATTTCTAATTTTTTTGATAAAAAAATTCCATTATGTGGGGTTTTAGGTGGCGGATATAACAAAGATTTTAAAAAATTAGTTGAGCTTCACGCAATTTTACATAAATCTTGTGCATCAATATTATGAAAAAAATTAATTCAAAACTTTCTTCAGAACAAAAATTAGTTCTATTTGAAGAGGGTACTGAAAGACCAGGTTCAAGTATATTAAATGGAGAAAAAAGAGAAGGATCCTACCACTGTGTAAATTGTGATGTAAAATTATTCGACTCTAGTTCTAAATATGAAAGTGGTTCCGGTTGGCCTTCGTTTTACGACTCTTTACCCAACGTGTTTGAAACAAAAACTGATCATCATATTGGTTACGCAAGAACAGAATATCATTGTAAAAATTGTGGTGGTCATCATGGACATATATTTAATGATGGACCTAAACCAACTGGAAAAAGATTTTGTAACAATGGTGTCTGTCTAAACTTTAAACCTAAAAAATGATTATTCAATATACACTTTTTTTATTTGGTTTAATTTGGTCATTCTCAATTATTAAAACCCAATCAATTTTTAACAAAAAAGTTGGATTAATATTTAAAATATTTATTTCAAAAATTTCTTGGTTTTCTTTTTTAGCTGCTTGTTACTTTGGATTTAAAAATTTTTCAATTAAACTTACTTTTATTGGGATTTTTGTTAGTGTATTATTGGTTCAGTTAAGTTTTTCATTTATAAAAAATAAGCTTAAAGAAAAATTTGGTGAGCAAAAATTATATCAATTTAAAACTTTTTTTGAAATTTCTTTAATAATTTTGATACTTTATTTTATTTTATTCTAAAAGCTCTTTTAGTTTATTTTCTTTTTCTAAAGCCCTTAATTCAGTGTAACCACCTACATGGTGATCGCCAAAAAAAATTTGAGGGATGGTTCTTTGACCGTTAGATTTTTTGATCATCTCATCTCTTATGTTTTCACCAGATGAAACATCTATTTCGCTAAACTTTAATTTATTTCTTTCAAGCAATCGTTTCGCTGCATCACAAAAGTTACAAGAAGGGCCTGTATAAATGAGAATATTTTTCATTTCTTATATATAGTCATTTTTTTTTATTTTTCTTCTTATTTCTTTTCTAGATAATTCAAATTTTTTTCTATGTTTGATACTTTGGTTTTTAGCTCTTTTTCTCCAAAGTCTAAAAGAAGAGGGTTTCAATTTCTTTCTCATTATTTTAATTACGTCACTTTCAGAATATCCAGATTTTTTTTTTATCTCCTCAAAAGTGATGCGGTCCGCCCAGGCAGCCCACACAACCCAATCTGGACTCATAGAATTCGGCTCTGGATTTTTGACCTTTGTAATAGGCCTGTGACCTTTTTTCATAATTTATTAATAAATATCAAAAATTTGCTTAATGCAATTTTTATAGGGTGTGTTATATTGGGTTCTGATAGTCCTATCTAGCCATCTTTAGCTCCCGGTTTTTTAGGACTATCTCAAAATGCTTCCCCTAGATTATTTTCTTTTCTTACAAATTATACTTTTTTTATTTATTACTCCAGGTACTCCGAGAATAGTGATTATATCTTTATCTATTAGTTTTGGTGTCCGTAATTGTGTTTGGGTAGCACTAGGCGATGTGACTGCAAACATTTTACAAGCGAGTTTAATAATATTTTTACTTCATTCTTTTTTTATTGATAATCCTAACCTATTAAACTTTATTAAATGGATTGGGGTTGCCTATCTATTTTATCTAGCGACTGATGTTTATTTTTCAAAAGTTAAAAATTTAAAAAACGTAAATTCTGAGAAGTCTAGATTATCTTTATTTAAAGATGGTTTCTTAGTTGCAGGTACAAGTCCAAAAGCTTGGGCTTTTTTTCCATTAATATTTCCACAATTTATTAATTTTGAGACAAATTATGTTGTCCAGTTTTTAATTTTAATAATAACTTACGTTGTTTTAGATTTTTTATCTTTGATTTGTTATGCTTTCCTTGCAAATAAATTAATTGATTGGTTAAAAGCGAATCCAAAGACTATTAACACAATTTCCGCGTGTGTACTTTTTTCAATTGGAGTATTTATAGCGTTAACACAACAATATTAAAATATTTGTGGTAATAATAACTTGAGTATATGAAATTAGGATTTATAGGAACAGGTGAGATCACAAAAGCTGTGGTGATTGGTGTTTTAGGCTCTAAAATTAAATTTCAAAAAATTTATTTATCAAAAAGAAACAGTAAAATTTCCGCTTTCTTAACAAAAAAAAATAAAAAAATTCAAATTGAAAAAAATAATCAGGACTTAATAAATAAATCAGATTGGGTTTTTTTAGCAGTAACCCCCAAAGTTGGTAATAAAATTATAAAAAAATTACATTTTAAGAGAAGACAAACAATAGTAAGCTTTATTTCTACAATTCAGCTTCCAAAACTTAAAAAATTAACAAAAAACAGAACTAATATTGTTCGCGCAATTCCCTTGCCACCAATATCTCTAAGAAAAGGCCCAATTCCAATTTTTCCACCAAATAAAAAAGTTAAAAGATTTTTTTCTAATTTAGGGACAGTAATCGAAATAAATGATGAAAAAAAATCTCTAAATTTCTGGTCAACTTCAGGAATGATGGCCCCATTCTATGAACTTTTAAACACTTTATCCAAATGGCTTATTTCAAAAGGTGTTAAAAAAAATAACGCGCAAAGTTATATTACTTCATTATTCATAGCCCTATCTGAGAGTGCATATAGTCATTCAAATAAAGATTTATCAATTTTAGTGAAAAACTCACAAACTCCCGGTGGACTTAATGAGCAAGCTGTGCGATCATTAAGGAAATTGAAATTTTATAGTTCCACTGATAAAATTTTAAATGAAATCCTTAAAAGATTAAAAAAATAAATAAAATGAGAGAAATTATAAAAAACGTTAAAGAAAAACTGATTTCTAAGTACTCAAAAAGCGATAATCCAAAAAAGTTTAAACCAAGACTAAAAGCTAGAATAAGAAAAAATAAACGTTTAATTGTCAAAAATATAGATAACTTTTTTGATTGGATTAAAGGAGCGGAAATAGTTGAACTTAAAAAATGTAATACTAGCGAGGATCCTGTAAGACCTGAACTGGATAATAAATTTAGAACTAGCTATGGCAGAAAAATTTATGGAGTAAAATATAAAGGTGAAATTCATGCTGTAATGTGTTTTGCTTTTACTAATGAAATTCCCAAAAGTGTTGAAGAATTGGATATGATGAGCAAGGATGCTTTTCTTCAAAGTATACGAAGAGAATATCAAGTAGGAAAAATAGCAATTGCATACACAGTATGGTCAAAAAAAAGGGGCGGAGGTAAATTGATTGTAAAAGAGGTATTCAAATTAATTAAGAAAACACATCATTTAAATCGGCTAATTACTTTATCACCACTCACAGAAATGGCCCGAAAGTTTCATTTAAGTAATGGAGCTGTTCAAATACAAGTCAACGAGACTACCCAAAACTTTGAATACGAAAAAGTTTGAAGTTCTTTTTCAAATGAAATACGTTTAATAAGTTAATTCTTTTAATAAGGATCTAACTAATGAACAGAAACTTATTCGTACTTTTTTTTAGTCAAATTTTTAGTTTTACAGCTGCACCAGTAACAGTTTTTCTAAGCGGTATTATTGGATCACAAATAAGCCCTTTGAAATCTTTATCAACTTTACCAATGTCAATATCTGTTGTTGGTATCGCTCTGGGAGCAATTGTTGCCACCAAAACAATGAGTTTATTAGGAAGAAGGACAGGCTTTATTATTGCAGCTATTTCTAATTCTTTAGTTTCGTTATTGGCCGCATATTCAGTTATGACTCAGAATTTTATTTTATTTTGTTTTGCAAATTTTTTTATTGGGGTTGGAATGGCTTTTACCCATCAATATCGATTTGCTGCAGCTGAAAGTGTTGATAAAGAGAAAATACCGAAAGCAATTTCAATAATTCTTTTAGGAGGTATAGTTTCTGCATTTATTGGTCCAGGCACAGCAAATTTAACAAAAAACTTTTTGTCAGAACAATTATATGTTGGTTCATACGTATCCCTTGCGGTGTATATGTTTCTGCCAGCTATTCTCTTTTTATTTTACAAAAACAATACAATTGAAAAAAAAGATATAAGTTTTATTGGTAGAGGCTATTTTGAAATTATTTCTCAACCTAGATTTTTGCAAGCAATGGTGGCAAGTGCCTTTGGCTATGCAATAATGACTTTTTTAATGACCGCTACTCCAATAAGCATGCATGTAATGGAAAATATGTCATTAGATAAGACAAGTTTTGTTATTCAGATGCATGTTGCATCAATGTTTTTACCATCCCTAATAACTGGAAATTTGATAAAGAAATTCGGACATAGCAAAATTATGTATGTCGGTCTGCTACTTTACAGTATAACAATTCTCTTAAGTATACTTGACCAAACTTTTTTAAATTATTTAATTGCTCTGATTTTTCTTGGGTTTGGCTGGAATTTTTTATTCATATCAGGGACAAGTCTTCTGGTAACAACTTACAAAGAAAACGAAAAGTTTAAAGCTCAAGGTTTAAACGATTTTGTAGTTTATTCAGTACACGCAATAGGAAGTTTATCAGCAGGTATATTGTTAGTTTTGACTAATTGGAAGTTAATGAATATCATCTGTATTCCTCTAATAGCAATTATATTGATTACAATATTAAGAGCTGAATTTATTGAAAAAAAAACTAGAAATACTTTTTAAAATCTTCAGCTACCTTTAGTATTTCTAAATCAACAAGACCACCAATTATCAATTGAATAGCAACAATTAGAATAAAGCCTAAACCTATATAAGCAATCCACAAATGTTTTTGAATATAGTTTGCAAGATAAGTTGCAAGAGCACCGGTTAAAATAACTGATAAAACCAAACCAAAAACCATAAAACCAAAGTTTCCCTTTGCAGCACCAACTACCCCAATAACGTTATCGAAGCTGATTGTTATATCTGCAAAAAGAACTTTATAGACACTTTGTATGTAAGATGGCTGTTTTGATACCTTAGTTGGAGATTTAATTTTTTTGATCTCAAACAAATCTTTTCTTAAATCATTAACGATCCAGACTAAAAGTAAACCACCTAAAATTTTAATAAAATAAAATTTAAATAAGTATGTTGCAAATACAGCAAAAATAACTTTAAAAACTAAAGCGCCCGCAACACCCCACAATATAATTTGTTTTCTGTGTTTAGGAACAAAGTTAGCTGCTATTAGTCCAATTATTATTGCATTGTCCGCTGCAAGAATGATATCTATGAAGATAATTTGTAAGAGTATGATAGATTGTTCAATCAAGATTCCTTGATAATATAAAATTTTTTGTATAATTCAATTAAAAGTAGTGAAAATTTTTATTGATTTAAATATTTAGACATAATCAAATAGGTGTTTAATAAATTAAGGAGGAGAAATGAAAATATTTAAATATATTTTATCAATTTTTGTTGCCCTACTTGTATTTACACATTCAAATGCTGCTGAAAAATGGGATATGGCTCTGGCTTATGGTGCTGGAAACTTCCATTCAGCAAATGCTACTGAATTTGCAAATAATGTAACAAAAAAAAGTAATGGTAAGCTAACAATAGTTACTCATCCGGGTGGTTCTCTATTCAAAGGGGGAGAAATTTTTAGAGCTGTCAGAACTGGTCAGGCTCCAATTGGAGAAAGATTTATGTCAGCTTTAGGTAAAGAAGATCCATTATTAGAAATTGACTCACTGCCATTTTTAGCAACTTCCTATTCAGATGCTATGAAACTTTACAAGGCTTCAAAAGCTGAAATTGCAAAAAGTTTAGATAAAAAAGGACTTGTGTTTTTATATGCAGTTCCGTGGCCAGCTCAAGGTTTGTACTCTAAAAAAGAAATTAATAGTGTAGCAGATCTTAAAGGTCTTAAGTTTAGAGCTTATAACAGTGCAACTGTAAGAATTGCAGAGTTAACTGGAATGGCTCCAACTAAAATTGAAGCTGCTGAGATATCTCAAGCATTTTCAACAGGAGCTGTTGAAAGTATGATTACCTCTCCAACAACCGGTAAGAACAAAAAAATTTGGGAAAATGGAGTAAAATATTTTTATGACATTGCTGCATGGTTTCCAAAAAACATGATTATAGCTAATAAAGAGGCGTGGAATAAGTTAGATAAAGCGACTCAAGATTTAATCATGAAAGAAGCAGCAGTTGCTGAGAGAAAAGGTTGGCAGCTTTCTAAAATGGGAAATAAAAATGACAAAAAAGCTTTAGCTGATGCTGGCATGACTGTTGGTAAAGTTAACGCTGCTTTAAAATCTCATTTTGAAAAAGTCGGTCAAACAATGTCTAAAGAATGGGCTAGCAAAGCTGGTTCAAGAGGACAAACTGTTTTATCAAAATATTAATAATTTAGAATAAAAGGCCATCTATTAAAGATGGCCTTTTTAAATTATGTTAATCAAAATAGAAAACTTCCTTCATCGAATTTATAAATTTTCAGGTATATTAGCAGCTATATTCCTCATGCTTGTTGCAGTTTTTATTTTAGTTGGAATATCGTCTCGAATTTTTGATTTTTACATAAGAGGTTTATCAGAGTACTCAGGATATTGTATGGCTGCCTCAACCTTTTTTGCACTTGCTTATACATTTTCAGAGGGCGGCCACATAAGAATTACTTTATTTCTAGAAAAAATGGGCAGTCGATTAAAAAGAATATTTGAATTATGGTGTTTATCAATTTCGTCTATTTTTTCTGGATTTCTTTTTTTCTATTTCAGTAAGATGTTATTTGTTTCTTATAAATTTCAGGAGAGAAGTGAAGGTGCTGATGAAATTTTAATTTGGATACCTCAGACAAGTTTAGCTTTGGGATCTTTAATCTTTTTTATTTGTATTTTACACCATCTATTTAAAGCACTGAAAAATGACTGAAATTATATTAGCAATTTTTTTTATTACTGTTTTATTGTTATTCCTAAGTAGCGGTATATGGGTTGCTTTAAGCATGATTGGTGTCTCAGCGATTGCAATGGAATTGTTTACATCAAGACCAGTTGGTGATGCAATGGCGACAACAATTTGGGGAATGTCATCATCTTGGACTCTTACTGCCCTTCCATTATTTGTTTGGATGGGTGAAATATTATTTAGAACTAAATTATCTGAAAATCTTTTTGAAGGACTTTCTCCTTGGATGCAAAAGCTTCCAGGAGGACTTATTCATGTAAATGTAGTTGGCTGTGCAATTTTTGCAGCCATTTCGGGTTCTTCTGCAGCAACAGTTGCAACTGTAGGAAAAATGTCAATTCCTGAACTTCGTAAAAGGAATTATCCAGAAAAAATATTACTTGGAAGTTTAGCTGGATCCGGAACTTTAGGTTTGTTGATACCACCATCTATAATTTTAATAATTTACGGCGTAACAGTTCAAGAGTCTATTGCTAAGCTTTTTATTGCGGGAATTTTCCCTGGAATAATGATTGCTATTATTTTTATGACTTACGTTGTTATTTGGTCACTGATGAATAAAAATAAAATGCCTGTTTTGACGGATGAAATACCTTTTATTGAAAAAATAAAAAAATCAAGCAAACTAATTCCAGTAATATTGTTAATTGTATCTGTAATTGGATCTATTTATTCAGGCGTAGCCACTGCAACAGAAGCAGCTTCACTAGGGGTAGTTGGAGCATTAATATTATCTTTTTTTCAAAAAAGTTTAACAGTAGATTCATTTAGGAAGTCCTTATTAGGAGCAACCAAAACCTCTTGTATGATTGGATTTATTCTTGCTGGATCAACTTTTCTTTCACTAGCAATGGGCTTTACTGGATTACCAAGAAATTTAGCAATTTGGATAGATACAATGCAGCTATCACCTTACATACTTATTGTTGTGTTAATGATTTTTTACATAATTCTTGGAATGTTTTTAGATGGAATATCTGCAGTAGTTTTAACTATGGCAATAATTGAGCCTATGATTAGACAAGCCGGCTTTGATATGATTTGGTTTGGTATATTCTTAGTTGTTGTGGTTGAAATGGCGCAAATAACTCCACCCGTTGGGTTTAATTTATTTGTTCTACAAGGAATGGCAGAAAAAGATATGGGATATATAGCAAGAAGTGCTTTTCCACTGTTTCTTTTGATGATCTTAGCAACAGTTATAATTATTATATTTCCTGAAATAGCTTTGTGGCTTCCAGAGAAAATGATCCAGAATATAAATTAGTATTTAGATTCTTTTTTTCCTTCGATTACTAATTTAAGCTCTTTATACTCTTTGCAGTTACAATCTTTAAGAACAGCAAGTCTTTCTTTAGCTTTATCTATTCTATTAGTTACTACAAATAATTCTCCCATATACTCGTTTATACCCACATGTTTAGGATCCAATTCAAGTCCCATCGAATAATAGATTTCTGCGTTTTCGTAATCACCAACTTTTCTATGAGTGAAGCCTAAATAATTTAGTGTGTCGGCGTCTGCTGGAAATTTTTTATTATGCTTTAATAAGTGTCCAATAGCTTTTTTGTAATGTTTTTGCGCTTTGTCTGTCTTATTTTTCTTTTCGAATTTTTTTGCTTTATTTATCATCTTCAACGCAATTTCGTACTGGGTTACTGGTTTTGCATCCCCACCACTACTACCCCCACTACTTCCTGCTGAAAAAACAGGGCTAGTAATTAAAACAAATAATAGAAAAATTAAAATTTTTTTATACATCATTTAAATTTTTTTAATTCATCCAGTGGCATTAAATCTAAATTGTTTTCTTTTAAATTTTCTTTTACTTTAATTGCCGTTTCTAAAGATGAAAGATTATCACCGTGTATACAAACTGAATCAATTTCACAAGGAATTTGTTTACCAGAGAGACAATTTAACGCTTGGTTTTTTACCATCTTTAAAACATGTTCTTGTGCTTCAATTGGGTCTGTTATTAAAGCAGTGCTTTTTTTTCTTGAAACTAAGTTTCCGTCATCTTCATAATTTCTATCTGCAAAAATTTCACAAGCCACTCTCATCCCCAATTTTTTTGCAGATTTTTCCATTTTGGAACCTGTTGGTACTAGATAAATCAAATCTTTGTTAATTTTATAAATTGTTTTTGCGATAACAGTTGCCAACTCAATATCCTCACATGCCATGTTATTTAACGCACCATGAGGCTTAATATGAGATACACTGACTTCGTTTTGTTGTGCAATGGCCTGAAGTATTCTGTATTGATCTTGAATAAGTTTCTCTATTTCAGCTGAAGAAAGATTAATCCTTTTTCTTCCAAAATTTTCAGGGTCATTAAATGATGGGTGCGCTCCAATACTTACACCATTTTTTTTTGATATTTTTATAGTTTCTCTCATGGTATCTTCATCTCCCGCATGATAACCACAAGCAATATTTGCAGAATTAACTATACCTAATAGTTCAGGATCATATTTATTAGAGTGGAGTTTGGATTTTTCACCTAAATCACAATTAATATTAATTTCCATAATTTATGAGTTAAAGTATAACATGGCATGATCAAAAATATATACAATCTTGGCGACGCAGCTTTATATTGTGATTTTGGCGATACTGTAAACAAAGAAACTAATCTTAAAGTAATAAATTATTTTAATGATATTAGAGAAAAAAATATTACTGGCATAAAAAACATTGCACCTTCATATAATAAATTAATAATTTATTTTGATTTAGAACTTACCAATTATAAAAAAATAAAAGATACTGTAGAAAATCTTGATATTTCAACTTTTGAGTCAGCTAAAACAAAAATAGTAAAGATACCGGTGTGTTTTGATGATGAGTTTGCATTTGACCTTGAAAGGGTTGAAAAAAAAGTTGGCTTAGGAAAAAAAGAAATAGTCAATCAATTAATATCTCAAAAATATTTTTGTTATATGACAGGATTTATTGCTGGTATGCCTTTTCTTGGTGATATTAAAGAAAAAATCAGATTAGATAGGCTTGAAACTCCAAGGGTTAAAGTACCTAAGGGCTCAGTAGGTATTACAGAACAATTCTGTA
Organism: uncultured Pelagibacteraceae bacterium; assembly: GCA_902597055.1. Classification (GTDB taxonomy): domain Bacteria; phylum Pseudomonadota; class Alphaproteobacteria; order Pelagibacterales; family Pelagibacteraceae; genus Pelagibacter. The sequence goes on from CACJWG010000006.1 coordinate 36,690, forward strand.
ACATCTATACTTTTGAAAGTCCGGGAGGGTGGAATATAATTGGTAACTCACCTAAAAAAATTTTTACTAAAGATCCAACTAAATTAACATTAATCGATCCAGGTGATGAAGTAGAGTTCTTCGAAATTTCAAAAAAGGAATATTCAAAATTTAATGAGCAAAAATAGTTTTAAAGTATTAAGACCTGGTATAAGTACCACTTTTCAAGATTTAGGAAGAGATAACTTATATCATGTAGGCCTTCCATTTAGTGGAGCAATAGACAAAAGGAATTTTCTAATTGCTAACTCATTAATTACTAATAAAGAAGATGATGCAGTATTAGAGTTTGCGTACCAAGGACCCTTACTCGAATTTTCTGGAAGTCAAACATCTATTGTAATCACAGGTAATGTTAATTTTAAGATAATTAAAAAAGATGCCACTGAAATAAAAGGTGAATGTTATAGAACTTACAATTTAAATAATAAAGACTGTCTTGATATTATATCAACTGAAAAGTCAGTCTATGGCTACCTTTCGGTAAAAGGTGGTTTTAAGATTAATAAATTTTGTAATAGTTATTCGACAACTGTTAGAGCTGAAGTAGGTCCTAATGATGGAAAAAAAATAGAAAATGGACAAACAATAATCTTAAATGCTGTTGATAGTGCAATTGAAAAAAGTTTAGAATACTTAAACTCAAAAATAGAATTTATAAGAGTGATAAAGGGTACAAACTTTGATTACTTCTCAGAGGATTCAATTAAAGATTTTACGAGTAAAGATTTTATTGTTTCAAAACTTACCGATAGAATGGGAATGAGATTAAGTGGACCTAAAATCAAAAATTTAAAGAAAACAAACATCAAATCTGAAGGATTGGGAAAAGGAGTAATACAAGTTCCAGCTGATGGAGACCCCATAGTAATGCTTTCAGACCATGGAACAATAGGCGGTTATCCAAAAATTGCTGTTGTAATAAGTGCAGATTATGACAAGTTAGCACAATGCCCTCCTGGAGAAAAAATCAAATTTAAAATTGTAAATCTTACAGAGGCAGAAAATTTATATAAAATTTATACTATGGAAACTAAGAACATAATTAATAAAATAAGATGAATTTTATAACAAGATTACCGGGTCCACTATTAGTTTTTTTTGGTGCCACTAGTTTAAGTTTTGGGGGAATGATTGTAAAATCTTTTGAGGGCGCCACATTATGGCAGATACTTTTTTGGAGATCTCTTTTTTTTATTTTAGTTGTATCAATTTTTTTACTCATTACTTATAAAAAAAATGTTTTTCATGCTTTTAAGAAATCAGGCTTCCCCGGGCTTATTGGCGGTATAGTTTTATCTTCAGGGTTTTGTGGCTATGTTTTTGCGATGTATAATACAACAGTAGCCAATGCTAATTTTATTATTCAAACTCAAACAATTTTCCTAGCAATCTTTGGATATTTATTTTTAAAAGAAAAAATTTCAAAATTAACTTTAATATCAATTATACTAGCTATCACTGGTATTATTTTAATGGTTGGGGGATCTTTGTCTCCAGGACAAATGTCTGGAAATATTGCAGCATTTATTATGCCTGTGTCATTTGCAATATTAATTATTATTATTAGGAAATATCCAGATGTAGACATGATACCGTTACAATTAATTGCTGGAATAGTTGCAATGTCTGTCGGTTATTTAGTTGCAGGTAAAATTAATATTTCATCATATGATATATTTTTAGGTTTTCTAGCAGGTTTTTTTCAATTAGGTTTTGGTTTTATTTTTATAACTATTGGGGCAAGATCTACGCCCTCGGCAATTGTTGGTATCATAATGCTCACTGAAGCTATTCTTGGACCTCTTTGGGCATGGTTATTTGTGAGTGAAAATCCACCATTTATTGTTTTAATTGGGGGGTCAATTGTATTATTCGCAGTATTACTACAGTTTTACAATGTTATTAAACTGGAAAAAAAAACTATTTCTTGATGACGATTATCAAAAATATGCTAATATAATCTGATACGGGAGAGACTACATTAAGTAGCGCCGAAGGAGCAACCACCCCGGAAACTCTCAGGCAAAAGGACCGTACATATTAACTCTGGAAAGAGACAAATTCTCGCCGAAGGAGCTAAAATCTCTCAGGCACCACGACAGAGGGGGTTAGAGAGTTAATATGAATATAAAAAAAACTGCACTATACGAATTACATAAAAAGCACAACGCTAAATTCGTTGAGTTTGCTGGCTATAGTATGCCGATACAATACTCTGAGGGAATTGTAAAAGAGCATAACATTACAAGAAATAAGTCTGGAATATTTGATGTTTCCCATATGGGGCAGTTATTCATTAAATACAGTAACGACATAACAGACAAACTCCAAGAAATTTTACCAACTGATCTTAAAAATTTAAAAATTAATCAAAGTAAGTATTCGTTTTTAATGAAAGAGAATGGGGGAATATATGATGATCTTATCATCACTAGAATGAAAGATCAGTACATGATTATTTTAAATGCTGCTTGTAAACAAAACGATCTTCAGATTATTAAAAATAAATTGAATGATCAAAATTTGGACATGAACAATAATTTGTCCCTTGTAGCGATACAAGGTCCAGAGTCTAAAACAATTCTTGAAAATGTGGTTTCAAATGTATCAAAATTAAAATTTATGAATGGAGAAAACTTTTCTTTTAAAAATAATGAAATCTTTATAACAAGATCTGGATATACAGGTGAAGATGGCTTTGAAATATCATTACCTAATAAAGTTGCAATTTCTTTTGTAGAAGAATTAATTTCTAAAGGGTCAACTTTAATTGGTTTGGGCGCAAGGGATACTTTAAGATTAGAGGCGGGCTTGTGCTTGTACGGTCATGACATAAACGAAAATACCAGTCCAGTTGAGGCAAATTTAAAGTGGGCAATTTCAAAAAATAGAATAAATGATAACTTTATAGGATCACATCAAATAAAAAAACAAATCAAAGAAGGCGTATCAAAATTAAGAGTTGGTATCAAACCAGAGACTAGAGTTATAGCAAGAGAGTCAACGAAAATTTTTGATGAAAAAGACAATGAGATTGGAAAAGTAACTAGCGGAACATTTGGACCAAGCGTTAATGCTTCAATAGCGATGGGCTATATTTCAAATTCTCATTCTAAAACAGATACAAAAGTTTACTTAGAAGTAAGAGGAAAAAAAGTGCCTGCCAATGTTTGTGATTTGCCATTTTATAAAAAAAGTTATGTGAAAGGAGAAGTCAATGTCTAATACAAAATTTTCAAAAGAACATGAATGGATTACACTAGATGGAGAAGTTGGAACTATTGGAATTACAAAACATGCAACTGAAATGTTAGGTGACATAGTTTTTGCTGAATTACCTGAGAAAGGATCTAATGTTGAAAAAGATGGAACTGCAGGGGTTGTAGAGTCAACAAAAGCTGCAAGTGATGTCTATACGCCAGTAAGTGGTGAGGTTGTAGAAATTAATCAATCAATTGTTGATGATCCGTCAAAAATCAATGCTGATCCAGAGGGAGGAGCGTGGTTTTTTAAATTAAAGTTAAAAGATAAATCAGAACTCGATACTCTTATGAACAAAGAAGAGTACGATAAATTTGCTAAGGAGAGCTCATCATAATGTTACACGACTCGGAAAAAGATTTTATAAAAAGACACATTGGAACTTCAGAAGATGAACAAAGCAAAATGTTAAAAGTTCTTGGATATACTTCACTTGATGAACTTATATCTAAAACTGTACCAGAAAAAATTCTTTTCACAGAGAA
>CACJWG010000007.1 GCA_902597055.1 uncultured Pelagibacteraceae bacterium
TTAGTAAAGCTTTTATACGTGCCATTAGCTCATTAAAACCGAAGGGTTTTGTTATATAATCATCTACACCACTTTCCAATCCTTTAACTTTATCTTCTTCTTCACCTTTGGCTGTTAACATAATTATTGGCAAATTTTTATAATTTTTGTCTCTTCTAAGACTTTTGCAAACATCTATTCCAGATAAATCAGGTAACATCCAATCAAGTAATAATAGATTGGGCTCAAATTTTTTTAATTCTTTTAAACCATCATTACCATTAGTTGACGAAGATACAATAAACCCCTCTTTCTCTAAATTATGTTGTACTAGCTGAATTATTGAAGTCTCATCTTCAATAATAAAAATTTTTCCCTTCATCAATTATTCTTGAGCTTGCTTACCTTTTGGTCTGCTACCTTTAAGATATTCACCTTTTATTAAGTAACAAATAGTTTCAGCTATGTTTGTTACATGGTCTCCGGCTCTTTCTAAATTTTTTGTAGCAAAAATAAGATGTGTTGAAAAATCTAGATTTTTTTTATCTTTTGACAGAAAGTCTATGACACTTTGCATAGCTATATTTGTAAGATCATCGACTTGTTCATCTTTTTCCCATACAGTTTTAGCCTTATCAAAGTTCTTATTGATATAACTGTCTAAAACGTCGTTCAATTGTTTAATAACTAAATCACCTAATCTTTTAAGATTTGATAATAGTTCTTCTGGTAAATCAAGAGGAAGTGGCTTTATTTTTTTTGCGTTGCTTTTGGATAAGTCTCCAATTCTTTCCAAATCTTGAGAAATTTTGAGTGAGCTTATTGTTTCTCTTAAATCAATAGCCATTGGAGCTCTTTTAACTAAAAGGTTCATTATTTGAATATCAATAACTGATCTAAATTTATTAATTTCATCATCGCTTTTTATTATCTTATCAATTGAATCCTTATCAACTTTAATAATTGCATCCATCGAGTCGCTCATTTGGGACTCGGTTAAACTACCCATCTTAATCAGAGAGTCTTTTAAATTTTGAAGTTCCTCTTCATATGATTTAACTGTATGCTCATTACTCATAATCTATCCAAACCTACCTGTAATATAATCTTGTGTCATTTTATTGTCAGGGTTTTTAAAAATTTTTTCAGTTTTGCCTACTTCTATAAGCTTTCCAAGATGGAAAAAACCAGTTTTCTGAGAAACTCTAACTGCTTGCGCCATAGAATGTGTAACAATTACTATTGTATATGTTTTTTTTAGATCATCAATCAATTCCTCGATTTTTGCTGTAGCTATTGGATCTAAAGCTGAACACGGTTCGTCCATAAGTATAACTTCAGGATTTACCGATATCGCTCTTGCTATACAAAGTCTTTGTTGTTGTCCGCCGGATAAACTTGTACCTGGTTCATCAAGACGATCCTTAACTTCCTCCCATAAAGCCGATTTTTTAAGACTGTTTTCTACGATTTCGTCCAATTCACTTTTTGTATCACCTTTGCCATGAATTTTTGGACCATAAGATATGTTTTCATAAATACTTTTTGGAAAAGGATTAGGCTTTTGAAATACCATCCCTACTCTCTCTCTTAATGATACTACATCTAAATTTTCGTCATTAACTTCTACTCCATCTATTTCGATGTTGCCGGTAACTTTACATATATCAATGACATCATTCATTCTATTAATGCATCTTATAAAAGTAGACTTACCACATCCTGAGGGACCAATTAGAGCAGTTACCTCTTTCTCATTCAAATCAAGGTTAACATCGAACAATGCTTGTTTTTGTCCATAATGAACGTTTAAATTTTTTGATTTTATTTTTACTTTATTCATCTAATTCCATCTTTTTTCAAATTTTTGTCTTAAATACACTGCTAAGAAATTCATCATCATAAGAAATGTTAACAGTATCATAATAGTTGCTGAAGTTTTTTCAACAAAACCTCTCTCGGCAGACTCAGACCATAAGTAAACTTGTACTGGTAAAGATGACGAAGGATCTATTGGACTTGAAGGTATATCTACTACAAATGCTACCATTCCAATTAGAATTAAAGGGGCAGTTTCACCCAATGCCTGGGCCAATCCAATTATTGTACCAGACAAAGTTCCTGGCATTGCTAATGGAACTACATGATGAAATACCGATTGGAATTTAGAAGCTCCAACAGCTAAAGCACCTTCCCTTATTGATGGCGGTACTGCTTTTAATGATGCTCTACATGGTATAATTATTCGTGGTAAAGTCATCAATGCAAGAGTGATACCAGCTACTAATGGCGTGGATCTTGGCAATTGAATAGTTGCTAATAATATTTGTAAAGCAAGCAGACCATAAACTATTGAAGGGACAGCAGCTAAATTATTAATATTTATTTCAATAAAGTCAGTTATTTTATTTTTAGGAGCAAACTCCTCAAGATAAATTGAAGCTAAAACGGCTACTGGAAAAGCTAAAAGAAGGCAGATTAATATACTATAAATCGATCCAACTATAGCTCCACCTATACCAGCTAGTTCTGGGTCTCTAGAATCCCCTTTTGTAAAATAATAATTATTGAAATTTTTACTAATTTTATCATTTTCTACAAAATTGTCATAAATAGCTAATTGAAAATTTGAAATTCTTCTTCTGTCCTCTGGTAGGTCTCTTGGGTAGTTTCCTTTGTGAAGTTGATCGATATCATCCGAGGCTGTTAAATCAAGAATAATTTTTTCACCAATAAGATTATTATTGTTTAAAAAAGCCTTTTTGATCTCATATTCAGCATCAGCACTGAATAATCTTATTAGTTCATTTTCTTCATCAATATTTTTTGCAGGAAACGATTTAATTAGACTTTCAATCATAACCTCATAAAAATCTGCATTTATAATATCTTTTTCTGAAGCTCCATTTTTTAATTCTAGTAGCTCTTGATTATAAAAAACTTCAGTTTTTATAACTGTTTTTTTAAATGCTGAACTTCCTTTGGAAAATATGTTTTGAACCAAGATAAGTACAAAAAGTAAAGCAACAAAAATTGATGCTAATCCATAAAATCTAAATCTTTTTTCAGCACTATGTCTTTTTTTTAATCTTTCTTCTTTAGTCATATTTTTCTCTATATTTTTTGACTGCTCTTTGAGCAATGAAATTCAAAATTAGTGTAGCAATAAATAATGTTAATCCTAACGCAAAAGCTGATTGAGTTTTCGGACTATCAAACTCTTGGTCACCGACAAGTATCATTACAATTTGAGTAGTAATTGTTGTGGTTGACTCTAAAGGATTAATTGTAAGATTTGCTGCTAGACCTGCAGCCATAACTACAATCATTGTTTCCCCTATTGCTCTTGATACAGCTAATAATATGGATCCAATAATTCCTGGTAATGCAGCAGGTATTACAACTTTTTTTATAGTTTCTGACTTTGTGGCACCCACAGCGTATGAACCATCTCTTAATGACTGAGGTACAGAATTAATTACATCATCTGATAGAGATGAAACGTATGGGATAATCATTATACCCATTATTAACCCTGCTGCTAAAGCACTTTCAGAAGAAACTGTAAGTCCAAAATTTTCACCCACTTGTCTAAAAAATGGTCCAACTGTTAATGCTGCAAAAAAACCATAAACTACAGTTGGAATCCCAGCTAAAATCTCAATAACAGGTTTTGAAAATCTTCTCACTCTAAGCGATGCATATTCTGCCATATATATACCGGAGAACAAACCAACCGGCACTGCAACAAGCATTGCTAAGAAAGCTATAAAACCAGTTCCAGCTATTAATGGAACAAATCCAAATGCGTCTTTTAATTCTTGGTACTCAGCAGGAGTAATAGAAGAAGCATCTCTTACAAATGCTCTCTGCGGACTCCAGTTAGTACCAAATAAATAGTCAAATATATTAATTACAGAGAAAAATTTTATACTTTCAAAAAGTAAGGACAATATTATTCCTAATGTCGTTAGTATTGCTATTAATGACGACACAAATAATAATCCTTTTAAAATAACTTCAACGTCATCTCTTGCTTTATTATTGTTTTTTATCTTTTTGAGAGAGTAAAGTGTAGAAGCGATGATAATTCCAAATATCAATACTACTTTAGAGTTTGTGAATATATTAATAAATTTAGCATAAGCTAGTGCGCTTTCTTTTAATATACTATCCAACTCTCCTAAATAAGTTCCTAAGTGAATAGCTTTAATTTTTTCATATACTAAATTAGCTTCATTTTTATCATTAAATATTGCACCTTGTTTTGCTGCAGTATCAATTATAATTGATTTTATAATAACTGGTTCGAATAATGACCAAATCAATAAGAACACTAATGCAGGAATTGAGCACCATAAAACAAGATAATATCCATAGAATTTAGGTAAAGCATTTAGTTTTATATTTCCTGATATGGCTAAACTTTTGGTTTTTGACCTACCATAAAAAAATAGTGATGATGAGAATATGATAATTAAAAAAATAAGAACTAGGTTCATTCGCCAGATTGATAACTTTTTAATGTTACAGAATTGTTACAAACTAAACTTTAAATTGTAATAAGAAAAAAAAAGGCCAGGTAAAACTGGCCTTTTTTGAGGAAAGTAGAATTTAGTTTAAGTTAATTGTAATTAACTCTAAAGCAGCTGTTCTTGTTGATTGATACTTATCTGAAGCCAAAGGGACTAATCCTATTTGGGCTAAGTATCCCCTGTTACTCATTGCTTTTTTTGAAGTAAATTCTTTTAAAAATTCTTCAATACCTGGAATAACTCCAACATGAGCCTTCTTTACATAAAAAAATAAAGGTCTTGCAATCGGATATGAGTAATCTTGAATTCCCTGTAAAGATGGTTTTACTCCATTAACTGCTGAAGCTTTAATCTTATCTTTGTTAGCAACTAAATAACTATAACCAAAAAAACCATATGCGTCTGGATTCGAAGTAAGTTTTTGAACAATTAAAGTGTCATTTTCACCTGCTTCAACTGCATAACCATCTTCTCTAATTTTTACGCACTCTTTTTTTGCTTTTTTACCATCTGCTTCATAAATTGATTTAGCAGTTTTAGTGCATCCTTTAGCCATAACTAACGAATTCCATGCGTCTCTTGTACCGGATGTCGGTGGTGCAACTAAAATTTCAATCTTTTTGTTTGGAAGACTTGAGTCAATATCACTCCATTTTTTATATGGATTTTCAACAAGTTTTCCATCTACGTCAACTTTTGCTGCCAAAGCTCTCCAAAGTTGTTCTTTGGTAAAATCAGCATCTGGTGAATTTACTGAATGTGCAAATGAGATACCATCATTACCAACAACTATTTCAATGATATCGGTAACACCATTTTTTTCACATAACGTTTTTTCTTTTGGCTTAATAGCTCTTGAGGCATTTGTTATATCTGGGTGGTTTGCACCAACTCCAGCACAAAATAACTTCATTCCACCGCCTGTTCCAGTACTTTCAATAACTGGTGTTTTGAATTTTCCACCTTTACCAAATTTTTCTGCTACAACAGTAGCATATGGATAAACAGTTGATGATCCTACGATTTTAATTTGATCTCTTGAATAGCTATTAGTAGCGAAACTAAATACTATTAGAAATCCTAACATTAATTTTAACAATCTATTCATATTTTCTCCTTGTTTAGATTCGTTCATGAACAAATGTTTAAATTCAAATGTTAAAAGTTTTGTTAAGATAAAGTTAAAGTTTTATGACAAAGACTAACTTTTTAGTTGAATTATAAAGAGTTAAATTTAACGCTTATTGTAGTTCCTTTATTTTGAACGCTTGAAATATCCATTTCACCTCTATGCTGAGATACAAGATGTTTAACTATCGCTAACCCAAGTCCTGTTCCACCGACGCTTCTACTTTTGCTTGGATCTACTGTATAAAATCTTTCTGTGATCCTATGGATGAATTCTTTTGGTATGCCTATACCTTGATCTTCTACAGAAACTATATTTAAATTTCCCTCTTTCTTAGTTGTAATTTTAATCTCTTTATTTTTATCACTATATTTAATTGAATTATCAATGAGGTTTGTAAATATTTCAATTAATTTATCTCTATCACCAATAATCTTAAAATTTTCTGTCTTTTGAAATTCAATATTTACGTTGTTTTTTTTAACAATGTTTTCATAAGTTTTAATCACATAATCAATAACCTCAATAAGATTAATTTCATGAGTTGGTCTAATATGTTCTTGTAGTTCAATTTTTGACAAAGATAGCAAATCCCTAATCAAATTTTCCATTCTCTCAGATTGAGATATCATTACAGGTAATAAGTTATTGACTTCAGAATTCTTATTTATATCAGAATTTTTATCAAATGTTTCCAATCCCATCTTAATTGATTGTAATGGAGTTCTTAATTCATGTGAGACATTAGCAACAAAGTCAGATTTAAGCTGCTGAAATTTATAAAATTCAGTTAAATCTCTTATAAATAACATGCAAGATTCTTCGTCAAAAAATAAATTATTATTATCGTAAAATAAACTGATATTCATTCTTAGAACAGATGGATTTCTAATCTCAATTTCTAAGTCTTTTACTTTTTGATTATTAAATGCTTTTTCTATTGAAATTAATAAGTCAGGATTCCTAAGAAAAGAGCTTATATTTTCATTCAATTTAGTTTCAAATCTTTTTTGAGCTGAGGAATTGTTATATAGAATTTCCTTTGACTTATTTATTATTATTATGCCTTCGGGGATATAATTTAATAAAGATAAAATATTTTTTTGATAATCTTTGTTTTCAATTATTTTTACTTCTTTTTGGTTGTCTTCTAAATTTATTCCTAAAACCCTTTCCTTTTTGAGCAATAAAAAAGACAATATTCCAATTATAAGAATTAAGATTATAGTAAGTAATTCCATGGAACTATTTTACTCTGCCGTATACATCCTGATATCTAACAATATCTGTTTCTTTAAGGATTGAGCCTATTTGTGCTTCTATAATTTTTACCGGTTTTTTAAATGGATTTTCAATTCTATGAACAGCTCCTAATGGAATATAAATATTTTCACCAGGTTTCTTTAAGAATTTACTTTTATTTAAAGTAATTCTTGGAATTCCATGAGTAACTACCCAGTGTTCTGCTCTATGGAAATGTTTTTGAAGACTTAAAATACCTTTAGATTTCACATACAATTCTTTAATTAAGAATTCTTTGCCTTTAAATAAGTTTGTGTAGCTGCCCCATGGTCTATGAAATACGTTTTTCTTTTTAAAATATCTACTTTTAATCTTTCCGTACATTTTGCAGATTTCTTTCCAGCTCCCTAGATCTGACCATGGAATATCAAGCTTGATCGCATTAATATTTTTAGTTTTCTCTAGTATCGCGTAATCAAACGATTTTGCTGTAGCTTTAGAAAATGCTTGTTTGTTTAAATAATACACATTGCTTTTATATTTAGCTTTTATTACAGCTTTGTTACAGTTTCGAAAAATATTAGGCTGATATTTCTTAAAATTATTTATAATTGATTCTTTTCTCAAAAAAAACATCCCAGAATTCCAATAACCCTTTTGTTTAATTACTTGTTTTGCCTTCGATACTTTTGGTTTTTCAATAAATCTAGTGACTTTATTAATGTTCTTTTTTTTCTTGGTAATGAAATATCCGTACTCACTAGAAGGGCTTGTGGGTTTTATTCCAAAAATAAATACATTTTTTTCGTCTAAATTTGACTTATTTTTATTAATAGCTGTGATTAGTTTATTTGGTTTTTCAATTAAATGATCTGCAGCAAAATACATTAAAGGCTGGTTATACGGCACATCTTTAATCAGTGCTGATGCTAAAATTGCTGGAGCAGTATTCTTTTTTGCTGGCTCTAAAATAATCTTATATTTTTTAATTTTACTTTTCTTTAAAGCCTTTTTAACATCCCTAAGATATTTTGAATTAGTGCTAATAATTGGATAGTCAAAAACTTTACTTTTAACTCTTTCAAAAGTTTTGTTAATTAAAGTCCAACCACCAAAATCTATGAACTGTTTTGCTTGATGTTTTGATTTTTTAGGCCACAGTCTAGTACCTGCTCCTCCGCATAGAATAACTGGTCTAATTTTCATTAAATATCAGCGTATGTTCTAACCTCTTCTTTTGCTCCAGGGTGCGTAGGTGCACCTAGATAAGCTGGACCAACTGTTTGAGCATACTTCCAAAGAGTTCCATTACCAAAATTAATTTTCTTTGGTTTCCATTTCTTTCTTCTTTTGGCTAATTCTTTTCTAGATAAACGAACATTAATTGTTCCCTTTTTAGCATCTAAATCTATGATGTCTCCGTTCTTAAGTAAAGCTATTGGTCCTCCAACTGATGCTTCAGGTCCAACATGGCCTATACAAAATCCTCTCGTTGCACCTGAAAATCTTCCATCAGTTATAAGTGCAACTTTTTCACCTTTACCTTGTCCGTAAATTGCTCCAGTTGTTTGAAGCATTTCTCTCATACCTGGCCCACCTTTTGGCCCTTCGTATCTTATAATGATAATGTCACCGTCTTTATATTTTTTATTTTTTACAGCTTTGTAAGCAGCTTCTTCTGTATCAAAGCATCTTGCTTTACCTGTGAATTGTAATTTCTTTAATCCAGCAACTTTAACAATTGCTCCATCAGGTGCTAAATTTCCTTTTAAACCAACAACACCCCCATCAGGAGATAATGGTTGGTTATGTGTTCTCATAACTTTTTGGTTTTTATTAAACTTAACGTTTTTTAAATTTTGTCTCATTGTTTTACCTGTAACTGTCATACAATCACCGTGAATATAACCACCATCTAATAAAGTTTTTAAAAGCATTGGAACTCCACCTGCTTTCCACATATCTTTTGCAACATATTTTCCACCAGGTTTTAAGTCTGCAAGATAAGGTGTTTTCTTAAATATTCTCGCAACATCCATTAAATCAAATTTAATTCCTGCTTCATTTGCAAGTGCAGGTAAATGTAGAGCTGCATTAGTTGATCCACCTGTTGCAGCAACGATTGTTGCAGCGTTTTCTAAAGATTTTTTTGTAACAATGTCTCTTGGTCTGATATTTTTTGCCAATAAATTCATTACTGCCTTACCACTTTTTAAAGCATAAGAATCTCTTTGTGTATATGGCGCTGGTGTTCCAGCTGAATATGGTAATGCTAATCCAATAGCTTCAGACACACATGCCATAGTATTTGCTGTAAATTGTCCGCCACAAGCTCCAGCACTTGGGCAAGCTTTAAGTTCTAATTTTCTCAATGCATGTGCTGACATTTTTCCTGAAGAAAATTTTCCAACTCCTTCAAATACGTCAACAACTGTTACATCTTTTCCATTAAATCTACCCGGTAATATTGAACCACCATAAATAAAGACACTTGGTACATTTAATCTTACCATTGCCATCATTAAGCCTGGTAAAGATTTATCACATCCTGCAACGCCAACTAAAGCGTCATAACAATGACCTCTAACAGTTAATTCAGTTGAGTCTGCAATTACATCTCGTGAAATCAATGAAGATTTCATTCCTTCATGACCCATTGCTATTCCATCTGTAACCGTAATCGTACAAAATTCTCTTGGTGTGCCTCCTGCTTGATGAACTCCTTTTTTAACTGATTGCGCTTGTCTCATTAAAGCAATATTACAAGGAGCTGCCTCGTTCCATGTTGAAACAACACCAACAAAAGGTTTTGCAACATCTTTTTCCGTTAAATCCATTGCGTAATAAAAAGATCTTTGTGGAGCCTTATCAGGTCCTAAAGATGTATGCCTACTAGGTAATTTCTTCTTGTTAAATTTCTTCATTATAAACCTTTTATAGTGATTGATATTTTATCAATATCTTTTTTTAAATTACTATAGTTATTTTTTTCTTGATCAACAATATTTTTTGGCGCTCTTTCTACAAAACTTTTGTTAGAAAGTCTTTTCGATATCCCATCCAACTCACTTTGGTATTTTTGCTGCCTTTTTAGAAGGTTTTCTTTGATCAAAGAGAGATCTATTGATTGATCAAAATATATCTTAAAAATATCCCCTTTGATGACTAAGTTTGCTGATGCCTTATCTTTGTCAGCATCTAGGAAGCTATTTATCCTACCAAGTTTTTTTAAAACGGTTTGATTTTTTTTGATAAATAATTGATCTTTCTTAGACAAAGTCGAAATAGACATATCTACAAAAGAACCTGGGCTCACATTTAATTCATTTTTAAATGCTCTAAGTTGGCTTATTAAATTAATTATATTTTCTACTTCCTTAATTTGTTTATCTTTATTTGCTTTTTTATTCGACCAATTAGCAAACATTAGATAATTTTTTGGTTTATCTAGCTTATTTTTTAACCACAATTCCTCTGTAATAAATGGAATGAATGGATGTAAAAGAATTAAAATTTGTTTAAAAACATAACTTAGGGTCTGTTTTACCTCTGAAATTGATGACTTTTCTTTAGAATTCAAGATAGTTTTAGATAGCTCTACATACCAATCACAATATGAATGCCAAACAAATTGGTAAATGTTTCTTGCTGCTTCATCAAACCTATAATCATTTATATTCTTTTCGATAAGTTTACTTGCTGTGTTTAACTCTGAAATAATCCATTTATTTATATTTAATTTTACTTTTGGCTCCTTTTTAGACTTTGAAAAATCACACTTATTCATGGCCAAAAAGTTGTTTGCATTCCACAGTTTATTAAGAAAATTTCTATAACCTTTAACTCTATCTTCAGATAGTTTTACATCTCTTCCTGGCGATGCCATTGATAACAAAGTAAACCTTAATGCATCTGCACTATATTTATCTATTAATATTAAAGGATCAATTACGTTGCCTTTTGACTTAGACATTTTTTGTCCTTTTTCATCTCTTACCAATGCATGAACATAAATTTCTTTAAACGGTTGTTTATTTAAAAACTCCATTCCAAACATCATCATTCTAGCTACCCAAAAAAAGATAATATCAAAACCAGTTACCAAAACTGATGTTGGATAAAACTTTTTTAAATATTCATTTTTTTTAGGCCATCCTAGAGTTGCAAAAGCCCATAACCCTGATGAAAACCATGTATCTAAAACATCTTCATCTCTGATTAATTCTACATCTTTTTTGTATTTTTTTTTGGCTAGTTTTTTTGCTTCACTATAATTTGATGCTACAAATATTTTTTTATCAGGTCCGTACCAAGCTGGTATTTGATGTCCCCACCAAAGTTGTCTTGATATACACCAAGGTTCAATATTATTCATCCATTGGAAATAAGTCTTTGACCAATTAGGGGGAAAAAATTTTGTTTTTTTATTCTTTACAATTTTCTTTGCTTTTACTGATAGTTTTTTTGCATCTGCAAACCATTGCTCTGTAAGGTATGGTTCAATAACAGAGTTAGATCTATCCCCATAAGGAACTTTATTTTTAATGTTTTCTTCTTTAATAAGCTTGTCACCAAGGTCATTTAAGATTTTTTTTCTTGCTTCAAATCTATCTAAACCAACATAATCACTAGGTGCATTCTCGTTTATCTTCCCGTCCTCTGTGAATATATTTATTATTTCTAATTTATTTCTTTTACCCACATCATAGTCATTAAAATCATGTGCTGGGGTAATTTTTACTGCACCAGAACCTTGCTCTGGATCAGCATAATCATCTTGAATAATTTTTATTTTTCTTCCTGTTATAGGTAAAACTACATTTTTACCTACTAAATTAGTGTACCTTTCATCTTTAGGATTAACGGCAACAGCAGTGTCTCCTAGCATTGTTTCTGGTCTTGTTGTTGCAATAGTTATAAATTCTGAACTGTTTTCAATTTGATAATTGATATAATAAAGTTTTGAATTTACTTCTCTTTGATCGACTTCAAGATCAGATATAGCTGTTTTTAATACTGTATCCCAGTTAACTAATTTTTTAGATTTATAAATAAGACCTTTGTTATAAAGATCTATAAAAACTTTAATAACTGATGCAGATAAATTTTTGTCCATTGTGAATGCATTCCTGGACCAATCACATGAACATCCTAGTTTTTTAAGCTGATTGATGATGATATCGCCATACTCCTTTTTCCAATCCCAAACTTTTTTAATAAAAGCCTCTCTACCAATTGATTGTTTATCAATATTTTCACTTTCAAGCTTTCTTTCGACTAAAGCTTGCGTTGCAATTCCAGCATGATCAGTTCCTGGTTGCCATAAAGTTTCAAAATTATTCATTCTATGAAATCTTATGAGTAAATCCTGAATCGTATTATTTAATGCATGACCCATATGAAGACTTCCAGTGACATTTGGAGGTGGAATTACAATAGAATACTTTTTTTTATTTTTTTTGGGTTTAAAGAGACCTTTTTTTTCCCAATAAGAGTAAATCTTATTTTCTACTTTAGAATGTATATATTTTTCTGAACTCATTGGTGTTTATAGTTTATAATTCAATAAACGTATTTAACAATAAACAAATTCTGATTGAATTTGATAGAATATTTCATATATAAACATCTTATAAATTGTTTTATAATCAGATTTGTCGGTAACGTGGCGGAATGGTTACGCAGAGGATTGCAAATCCTTGTATCCCGGTTCGATTCCGGGCGTTACCTCCAAAAAAAAGAGTTGTTTTCAAGTAAAAAAAAAGTAAGTTTTGATTTTTACATTCCTCGGTAGCTCAGTTGGTAGAGCAGTTGACTGTTAATCAATTGGTCGCAGGTTCGAGTCCTGCCCGAGGAGCCAAATTAACCAGTCTTTTGAATTCCAACGTTAAGTGATTGTAAATTTTTGCTAAATTTTATTTTCTGATCGTTAGTTAGCTCAGAATATACCTTAACTAAAAAATTATAGTTCACGTTCATGTGACCTTCTTTAATTTTATCAGCGTTTATTAGGTATTCTGAAAAATCTTCAAAAAAATAATTTATCGGAACTTTTAAATAGTTCGACAATTGAAGTAACCTTATAGAACTTACTCCATTTGTACCCTTTTCATATTTTTGAATTTGTTGGAATGTTACGTTGATTGCTTTTGCTACTTTTGTTTGTGTAAGACCTAGTGCTAGTCTTCTTAACTTAAGTTTGTTACCTAAGTGTTTATTAAAATTATCTTCCATTAAGACCCCTCTTAAAAACCAAGATTGAACTCTATCCTAAGGGTTTATGCAAGCGGAAAAAAAATTTTTTTTAAGTGATTTTGAGGCTTGACAATATTAGAAAAGCTCTAAATTGCTTTTAAGAAATATACGAAAATACAACATTTTTCGCATGTCTGACATGCAAATTTTATAATATTTGACTTAAGAAAAGTTTTGTTCTGTCACTTTTTGGGTTAGCAAAAAATTCTTTAGTAGTATTTTTTTCAACTATCATACCTTCGTCCATAAAAATAACCTCATCAGCTACTTCTTTTGCAAATCCCATTTCATGAGTTACAACAATCATCGTCATACCACCTTTAGCAAGGTTAACCATTGCATCTAAAACCTCTTTAATCATCTCAGGATCAAGCGCAGAGGTTGGTTCATCAAATAACATTATCTTAGGCTGCATGCATAAAGCCCTAGCGATAGCTGATCTTTGTTGTTGACCTCCAGATAATTGACCTGGAAACTTGTGTGCTTGGTCAGCTATTTGAACTTGTTCTAATTGTTGCATTGCAAGTTCTTCTGCTTGCTTTTTTGGCATCTTTTTTACCCAAATAGGTGCTAAAGTGCAGTTATCTAAAATAGATAAGTGCGGAAATAAATTAAATTGTTGGAAAACCATACCAACTTCAGCTCTAATTTGCTCAATATTTTTTGTGTTTTCACTAAGTTCTGTTCCATCAACAATGATTTTACCTTCTTGGTGCTCTTCTAATCTATTAATACACCTTATTAACGTTGATTTTCCGGAGCCTGATGGACCGCAGACCACAATCTTTTGTTTTGGTTGCACTTCTAAGTTAATATCTTTTAAAACTTGGAAATCACCAAACCATTTATTAACATTTTCGATATTTATTATAGAACTAGACATTATCTTTCAGTTTTATATTTTTCCTCAAGGTTATAACTATATTTGCTCATTGCATAGCAAATTATCCAGAAAATTATTGCTGCAAAAATATATCCTTCCATAGCAAAACCAAGCCATTTTGGATTTGTTTTAGCTAAAGCAAGCATTCCTGCAATTTCAGCTAAGCCAACTACAAATATTAACGGTGTATCTTTAACCAATGCTAAAAATGTATTTGCAATTCCAGGGATTACTAATTTTAAAGCTTGTGGCAATATTACAAAAATATGCATTTTCCAATATCCCATTCCTAATGATTTTGCTGCATCGTATTGACCTCTAGGTAGTGCTTGTAAACCACCTCTAATAACTTCAGCACAATATGCCGCTTCAAACAAAGTTATGGCTATAATTACTCTAACTAATTTATCCATGAAGAAATCTTGAGGTAAAAACATTGGAAACATTACTGATGACATAAATAATACTGTTATTAATGGAACTCCTCTCCAAAATTCGATGTAACCAACTGAAATATATCTTATTGCCGGTAGATTAGATCTTCTTCCTAATGCCAAGATCATTCCAAGCGGAAAACAGAAAATTAAACAAAAAAATGAGACAATAAACGTTAAAGATAAACCACCCCAAGCTCCAGTTTCTACCCAAACTAAACCAAATGCTCCCCCTGAAATCAAATAATAGATTATTAAGAAAGCAATTATTGGATAAATTACTACGTAATACAAAGCTAAGTATTTTTTTAAATTTTCTTTAAAAAAGTAACCAACGAAACCAAGTCCTATAACTAATAAAAATGCAGAATTAATTCTCCAATGAAGTTCATTAGGGTACATTCCGTACATAAATCTCTTGAACCAAACTTTTATGTATGTCCAACAAGCGCCTGTGCCTGTACATGCCTCTTTAGTATCACCAGATATATTAGCATCTAATACCATCCAACTTAACGCTGGAGGAAAAGCTTTTAAAATAGCGAAAGTTATAAATAGTGTAAGAAATGCATTGAAATTAGTTGTATTAATATTCTTATTTAGAGAGTCCAAAAATTTATATCCACTGTATTCTGTTCTTAAATAAGACAAACCTAAAAAACCAAGAATTAGAGGGAAAAAAATACTCAAATTTCCTGGTAAAGAACCGCTAATATTAATTCTAAAGAAGGAATTTAAAAATACATCAAGAATACTTAAGATTAATAAAGCGCTACCAATATAAATATTAGTCATTAGGTTTTGGCTTTTAATTCTATTTAAACGCAAATTCATTTTTATTTTTCCTTAATTTCTATTCTTTTGTTGTACCAATTCATTAGTGCAGCAATTGCTAAACTAATTGATAAATAAGTTAACATCGTAATACCAACAATCTCAATTGCTTTACCTGTTTGCATCAGAGCAGTTCCTGCAAAAACTAAAACTAAATCTGGATATGCAATAGCAGCAGCTAGGGATGAATTTTTTGTTAAATTTAAATATTGATTTGTTGTTGGTGGAATAATAATTCTTAAAGCTTGTGGCATAATCACTAATTTTAAAATTTGATTAGGTGTTAGACCAACTGAAGCAGCAGCTTCTTTTTGACCCTTACTTATACCTTGAATTCCAGCTCTTACACATTCAGCTACGAATGTTGATGTATAAAGTGAAAGTGCTAAAACTAAAGCTATTAGCTCAGGTGGTAATGCAATTCCACCCTCAAAAATAAATGATGTTTGTGCCAATTGTTTCAATACTGGCATTTCAAAATCAAGGGTTACTCCTCCAATTAAAAATGAAAGTAATGGCAAAATAGTAATTAAAGCTAACGATATATATAAAACAGGTAATTGTTTACCCTCTCTTTCTTGAATTTTTCTTGCATAAACTCTAATAAAGATAATAGCCACAATCGCAGCTATCAAACATGACATAAATACATTTAAATTTTCCCAAATCATTGAGGGAATGTAATAACCTTTAATAGTCATATAGGTTACACCAAACCATGGTTGAGCATTTTCAGGAAGAGGTAATGCTCTTAATGCAGCGTAATACCAAAAGAAGATTTGTAATAATAAGGGTATATTTCTAAAGAACTCTACATACCAAGCTGCTGAATTTTTTATTAAGAAATTTTGCGATAGTCTAGCAACACCAATTACAACACCTAAAATAGTACAAAATATTATACCTAAAAAAGATACTAAGAGTGTGTTTAGTAATGCTACTACATAAGCCCAAAGATAAGAGTCTTGACCATCATAATCCAATAAAGTGAACTGCATATCGAATGAGGCCTCTTGTGATAAAAAACCAAATCCGAAATCAATACCTCTATTATCCATATTAACTTGAGCATTGATTGTAAAAAAACCAAATACAAAAACTACGAATAGGATTGTTAAGAGTTGGGGAAGAATTCTTTTAATTTTATTATTCATTTGAGCTTATAATAAAAAAAAGGGCTAGATAAATCTAGCCCTTTTTAAGTATTTTAAGATGAATTATCTTGCTGGTGGAACGTATAAAATTCCGCCTTTTGTCCATAATTGGTTTGGACCTCTATCTGGTAAAATACCAGTATCAGCTATGTTTCTTTTGTAGCTTTCACCGTAGTTACCAACTTGCTTAATAATTCTTAGGTTCCACTCGTTATCTAAACCAAAAGCAGCACCCATTTCACCTTCTGCACCAACAAGTCTTTTGATTTGTGGGTTATCAGAAGTTTTCATTGAGTCAGCATTTGATGAAGTAATACCGTATTCTTCTGCTTCGATCATTGTATTTAATGACCATCTTACGATATCTTCCCAAACAGCATCACCTTGTCTTACAACTGGTCCTAAAGGCTCTTTAGAAATAGTTTCTGGAAGAACAATGTGTTCATCTGGATTCTTCATTTTAGTTCTTTGAGCAGCTAATCCTGATTTATCAGTTGTGTAAGTATCACATCTACCTGCATCGTAAGCAGCTACGACTTCGTCTGCTTTTTCGAATGCTACTGGCTCATAAGAAATTCCTCTTGAATTAAAGAAGTCTCTCATATTTAGCTCAGTTGTTGTACCAATGTTTGTACAAGCTGAGATACCATTTTTAAACTGATCTACTGACGTAATTCCAGAGCTTTTTCTTACCATGAAACCTTGACCGTCGTAAAAGTTTACACCTACGAAAGTAAGACCAATGTCAGCGTCTCTAGAAAGTGTCCAAGTAGTATTTCTTGCTAATACATCAATTTCACCAGAAGTAAGTGCAGTAAATCTTTCTTTCGCACTTAGTGGAGTGAACTTAACTTTGTTAGCATCACCTAGTACAGCAGCTGCTACTGCTCTACATACATCAACGTCGATACCTGTCCAGTTTCCAGATGCATCAGCATTTGAAAATCCAGGAAGACCTTGAGAAACACCACATCTAACAAAACCCTTCTTTTGAGTGTTTTTTAGAGTTTTTGACTTTTTAGCCATTGCTTCTGTTGTAAATGCAAACAGAACAGCAATCATAGCGAATAAAGAAGTCAATTGTTTTAAATGTTTAAACATATATTTCCTCTTAGTTGTTTATTTGTTAACAAATTAATTCAAAATTAATTTTTGAATTAATTAATTTAAGCACTTTAATAAAAATTGATCAACTGTCTTTGGTGTGCAAATTGACTTAATTAATAGGCTAAACTAAATCTATTATCAACCGTAGGTAGAATACTGGCGCGCCCTGAAGGATTCGAACCTCCGACCCACGGTTTAGAAAACCGTTGCTCTATCCAGCTGAGCTAAGGGCGCAAAAAAGTTATTATATATTACTTAATTAGTTTTTAAAAAAGAATTTTTTCATAATAATTAAAATTGATAATAATTCAACTCTCCCGATCATCATAAAGAGAATTAAAGAAAACTTCGAAAAAACACCCAACTCTTGAAAATTAAAATTTTCCAAATTTGTCAGCGTTGAATTAACTGTATTCATAAGAGTAAGAATTGATAATTTGAAAGATACTTCACTGCTTATTCCAGAAATTGTGAGAAATAATGACAAGATACTTAAAGAAATTACAAATATTACAACTGATAAAAAATACTTATGAAAATCTTCAATCTCTAAATTAATATTAAAAAATGGTAGTTTATTAGAATAAACATTTTTGGGCTTCGCATGTGATACAAGTTCGTTAATTGAAAACCTAAAAAGCAAAAAAAGTTTAGAAAATCTTAGACCAGAGCTAGTTGAAAAAAAAGAGCCACCAATTATTATTAGAATTATAAAAATGAATGTAAGATTTTGAGGTACATCTAAAGAAAATCCAATATTAGAAATAGAACTGCAAACTGATAAAAAAAGTAAAGAAAAATCATTTGTTGAATTAAAAAAAATGAAAAATATCGTAGCTAAAAATAAAAGGTAAAATAGGAGATATAGGTCCTCAAATAAAAAATTAATATTTTTCCTTTTAAAAAAAACCAAGTTATATAGCAAAAAAAGACTAAAAAAGGATAAAAGCATTGAAATTGAGAGAACTATTTGTTGGAACTTACTGTCAATAATTAAACTAAGATTGTTATCTGGTAAAAAACCACCAGATGAAATTAGTGTTAAAGATAGATTAAAAGAGTCAAAAATCCTTACACCTGAGATGGACAACAAAATGAATATAAAAGTTGTTAAAATAACGTAAATAAAACTTATCTTTAAAGATTGTTTTAAAGTTTCGCTACTACTGAATGAAATAAAATTTGTAAGTGATCTTTTTAAATTAGTGTCAAAAATATCTATTAATAAAATTAATGAAATCAAAAAATATAACCCACCAATCCATTGTGTCGATGATCTCCACAAAATTAAGCTTTGGTTTAAATGTTTTATATTTTCAAATATTGTAAAACCAGTAGAGGTAAATCCCGAGACTGACTCAAAGTACGCATCAAATAAACTCAAATTGTTTAATGTTAAAAAATAAGGTATTGCTAACAATATTGGTATTATTAAATATCCAGTTACAACTGTTAGAATTTTTTCAAATATAGACGTTTTTTTTAAATTTTTTTTTTTAAAAAAAACTAGAGAACCAAAAAAAAGAGTAATCACAAAAACGAAAAAAAAACTCCCTATATCTAAAAATAGATCAAAATAATAACAATAAAGGATATTTAAAAAAGATAAGAAAGATATAAATAAAGAAAAAATTCCAAGATAAAATTGCGAAAAACTTAGCATCTAAATCGAGCTTATTCTAAATAAATTCTCTACAACAGGTAACTGATCTCTTTTTGCTAAAAAAACAACAATATCTTTTTTTTTAAAAACAAATTTTGATGTTGGAATAATTATATCATTTTTTCTTAGCACCGCGCCAATTCTAATATTTTCAGGAAGGTTAGAATTTTTTAGTTCTTTATCAATAAGTTCTGAGGAATCAATTATCTCTGCCTCAATTACCTCATAGTCACCATTTGAAATACTGTAGGCAGTTTCAATTGTGCCTTTATGGACATGTTTAAGTATACTTGAAACTGTATTCATTCGCGGGTCAATTAAATCATCTATTTTAAGCGAAGACTGAAGTATTGAATAATTCGGTTTATTGATCAAAGCCATTGTTCTTTTGTCTTTTGAAAATTTTTCGACCAAAACACTAACCATTAAATTGTCCTCATCATCATTTGTTAAAGCTAAAACAGTTTCGGAATCATCTATATTTGCTTCTTTGAGAACGTCCTCCTCAAGTCCATTACCATTAATAACTAATGAGTTATTAAGTTCATTTGCAATATACTCAGCTCTTTCTTTATTTTTTTCAATTATTTTAATTCTTGCGGACTCAAGAGTATTTTCAAGATTTTTGGCTAAATTGAAACCTATATTTCCACCACCAATGATCAAAAACTTATTAGAAATTTTTTCGTTATGGCCAAAAGCATCTAATGTTAATTGCATTTGAGATGAGTTTATTATTACATAAGCCTTGTCGTTTAGTTTTAAGATATCATTTTTTTTTAAAATGATAAATTTTTCTTCTCTGATAACACCCAGAATATTTGCTTCAAGTTTTGGGAACTTTTTAGTAATTTTGTTTAGCTCAATATTGATTAAGGGACATTTTTCATTTACATCAATTTCAAGTAAACGTATTTTATTATTTGCAAACGGTACATTGTCAATTGCACCTGGTGCTTCTAATTTTCTTTGTATTGACTTAGCAATTTCGACTTCTGGAGAGATTATAACATCAATAGGTAAATTTTCTTTGTTGTAAACTAAAGAAAATTTTGGATTTAAATAATCTTGGGATCTAATTCTTGCAATTTTTTTTCCAATTTTAAAAATTGAAAAAGCAATTTGGCAAATTAGCATATTTATTTCATCGTTTCTTGTTACTGCAATTATCATATCAGCCTCCTCTGCATTGGCTTTTTCAAGTACCGATGGATATGTGGCTTTACCCACTATAGATTTAACATCCAGATCATCATTAATCTTTTGAATATCTTCGCTAGATTGATCTATAACTGTAATAGAATGGTCTTGTTCACTGAGAAGTTTAGCAATCGTATAACCTACTCTACCTGCCCCACAAATTATTATATTCATTAATTTAAGTCCTTAACGCCTAAACCTTTTAATTTTCTATGGAGAGCAGATCTTTCCATTCCTACAAATTTTGCTGTTTTTGAAATATTTCCACCAAATTTCTTTAATTGAGTAGTCAAATATTCTTTTTCAAAAATTTCTCTAGCCTCTTTTAATGGAACAGATAAATTATTTTCTTTAACTGTTTCTAAACCACCCTGTTTTATAGACTCTTTAATGATTGTCTTAATTTTATTCTGATCATTATTTGACAATATTGCAATTCTTTCTATCAGATTTCTTAACTCTCTTACATTTCCGGGCCAATGATGATTAATTAAATATGAGTCTACCTTGTCAATATTGAGGTCTTTAAGATTATAAGCTTTTGATATAGTTTTAGAAAAATATTCAATTAATAGGGGTATATCACTTACTCTACTACTTAATGGTTCAATACTAATTTGAAAAACATTTAATCTGTGGAATAAGTCCTCCCTAAAATTTCCAAGTTGAGTTTCATTATTAATATTTTTACTAGATGTACAAATTATTCTAACGTTTACTTTAATATCGTGATTGCTGTTAATTCTTTTAAACTTTTGATCAATTAAAACTCTTAATATTTTTGATTGTGTTTCAAGAGGTATTTCAGAAATTTCATCTATTAACAAAGTTCCCCCAGAAGCTTTTTCAAGAGAACCATATGTAATTGAGCCATTGTCTTTTTCTTCTCCAAAAAGTTCTAACTCATATTTTTTAACATCTAATAATGCTCCATTTAAAATGATGAATGGACCTTTGTTTCTTTTTGAGAGTTTATGAATTTTTCTTGCTATCAATTCTTTGCCTGAGCCTGTTGGTCCATATATGAATATTCTGCTTTCGGAATTAGAAAGTTTTTCTATTTGTTCTCTTATTTTTTCAATATTTTGACTATTTCCTATTAAATCAAATGAGTGAAAAAGTTTTGTTTCAAGAACTTTGTTTTCATTTTTTAATTTAAAGTTTTCTACAGCTCTTTTGACAAAGTTCATTAATCTTTCTTCATCAAACGGTTTTTCTAAGAATTCAAAAGCTCCAGATTTAAGAGACTTAATAGCCATTTCGATATTTGCGTGCCCTGAAATAATTATAACTGGAATATCTTTATTCTTCTTTTTTATATGACTTAAAAGTTCAATACCATCATTATCCCCTTTATCAAGTTTAACATCTATAATTGCAACATCTGGTAATTTTTTATCTATTTCTTTTAATGCTTGATTATAGTTTGCAGCAATTCTAGTTTCATATCCTGCATCAGAAATTAAATCATTAAGGATATTTCTTATATCCGGATTATCATCAATTATTAAAATTTCAGTTGACATATTTCGGTAACAAAATTTTTATTTTTGCTCCATCTTTTTGTGAGATAAATTCAATAAATCCATTATGATCGTTCAAAATTTTTTCTACAATAGATAGACCTAAACCGCTACCTTCTTTTTTAGTTGTAAAATAAGGTTTTGATAAAATTTTAGGGTCGTTATTTGTAAAACCTGTACCATTATCTTGTACTACAATGTTTATATAGTCATTTATTAGTTGAATTTCTACATCGATTTTCTTTTGAAAATCACCCATTTTTTCGTGTTTCTCTTTAAGACTTTCTATTGAATTTTTAAACAAATTAATAAAAACTCTATTTAATTGTTCAATATCACTGTTTACATAGTGGATTTCATCTGAATTAAAATGAATAGCTATATCTTTATCATTAGTTTTCATTAAATTAATAGTGTCTTTAATAATTTTGTTTAGTTCATTTTTTTTAAAAATAGGTTTTGGCATTCTTGCAAAGTCGGAAAATTCATTTACAAGTTTTTCAATAAGTTTTATTTGTTTATTGATTGTTTTAATTTTTTCCAAAAATGACTTTTTATTTTTTTCATCAAATAATTCTGAATATTTTTTTTTAAGACTATCTATGATGAGTTGTATCGGTGTTAAGGGATTCTTTATTTCATGTGCAATTTTTCTAGCAACACTTTCCCATGCTTCGTGTCTTTCGTTAGCTACGAGTTTGTTTTGTTGATACTTTAATCTATCAATCATCTGATTAAAATTTTTATTTAGAACTTCTAGTTCTTTATCAGTTTTAATTTCTGGAACTTTTGAATCTAAATTTCCCTTTCCAATATTAGTTGATGCTGAAATTAAGTTATTTATAGACAAAAAGAATCTTGATGAAAATCTAATTGCTATAGAAATCGACAAGAATAAAAGGAGTGTAACTATTATTATATAGATAATAGCAAATGAAAATTTTATCCCAGTTCTTTTATCCTGCACAGTATAATAAAAATCTAATGCCTCACTTGACTCGGTTAAATATTGGGAAATTTTTGGATCTAAATATTTTATTATATAAATGAAAGTATTATCAAAATTAGTAAGCTTCATTAACGCGGCAGAAGTATTCTTATATGCATTTAATATTTTCAATGGTCTTTCATCATTAAGTACCATCTTTAATTGTTCTGAAGATGGTGGCATATATTGAGTCTGATTTCTGTCAGTAGACATTAGCAACTTACCAGAATTATCAATAAGAAAAATTGCATCTAATTTTCTTACTAGTTTTTGAGAATTTAAATAATTTTCAAATCTTTGTTTATTATCATTATAAATAGAAACATTTTTATTCAAATCGAAAGCTGCTAAAACAATATCAGATTCAACCTTATTTCTAACTGTACTAACGTAATTAATAGCTAATTGATAAGAATTACTTACAGCAGTAGTAATTTTTTTATCAAAATATTTTTCGAGTGCAAAAGAAAATAAAAATAAAGAAAAAACAGATATTAAAATTGATGGTATTAAGGTGAATAAAGAAAAGAAGGTTATATATTTTCTATTTGCTCTTGAACCTTCTATTGCTATCTCACTTTTGATAGAATTTTTAATCTCAATAAAAATCATAGAGAAAAAAACGAGTAATAATAAAATATTTGATATTAACAAATATTGTAAATTCTCATCAGTAAGTTCAATAAAACTCTTATCAATGAAAGTTAAAAACGTTAAAAAACCTAGAAAAAGTGTAATTATAAATATTAGAA
The DNA here is from genome assembly GCA_902597055.1 of uncultured Pelagibacteraceae bacterium. Taxonomy (GTDB): domain Bacteria; phylum Pseudomonadota; class Alphaproteobacteria; order Pelagibacterales; family Pelagibacteraceae; genus Pelagibacter. The sequence goes on from CACJWG010000007.1 coordinate 23,679, forward strand.
TAATAAAAATATTTTTTCTTATAAATTTAAGCATAATAATGTAGTACTTTAAAATTCATCATAATATATGAGTAATTGTTTTATAATATTAGCTGCTGGAAAAAGTAATAGATTTATTTCCAAAATACCAAAACCATATATTAAATATAAAGGTGATATACTAATTAATCATTCTATAAATAAGGCAATTTTATCAAAAAAATTCTCAAAAATCGTTGTAGCAATCAATAAAGGTCACAAAAAATACATAAAAAAATTGAATAAGAATAAAGCTCATTTTATTTTAGGGGGAAAATCTAGGGCTGATTCTTCCAGGTTATCTTTAAAGTATCTTTCCAAATTTAAACCCAAAAATGTTTTGATACATGATGCTGCAAGACCAAACTTCTCAATAAAATTAGTAAATAAACTCTTAAAAAATTTAAAAAAATTTGATGGTGTTATCCCAGTGCTTAAAACTTCTAGTTCCATTAAAACAATTAAAAATAAAAAAATTTCAAATTTAGATCGTAACAAAATTTTTTTATCACAAACACCACAAGCTTTTAATTTTAAAAAAATATTTAACCTTCAAAGAAAGATAAATTCAAAAATTACTGATGATGCTTCATTATTTATCAATAATTCAAACAAAATAAAAATGATAAAAGGTGAAGAAAAAAATATTAAGATTACAACTAAAAATGATATCAAAGAAAACTTAAAATATTATTTTGGTATAGGTTTTGATGTGCATAGATTAGTAAAAAATAAAAAAATGTACCTAGGCGGACTCGAAATTAATTCAAAATTAGGAACATTAGGACATTCTGACGGTGATCCTGTTCTCCACGCAATTACTGACTCAGTTCTTGGTGCTTGCAGAAAAGGTGATATAGGGCAAAAATTTTCAGATCAAGATAGAAAATTTAAAAATATAAGATCAACAATTTTGTTAAGTAAAGTTATAAAAGAAATAGAGGAAAGTGGATTTTTTATTAATAATCTAGATATAAATATAATAACTCAAACTCCAAAAATTAGTAAATATAAAAAAAGGATGATTTCGATGATATCTAAATTATGTAAAATTAAAAAGGATCAAATCAATATCAAAGGTAAAACAGCAGAGAAACTTGGTGTAATAGGAAAAGAAAAAGCTATTGCTTGTGAAGTGATATCTTCAGTCTTCAAATATGAATAAAAAAATTGGAAAAATGATTGTTACGATGTTTGGTGTTGGTCATATAAGATATTTTCCAGGTACTTTTGCTTCTTTAATAACAGCTTCGATGTATTATATTTTCTATACGATTAAAATAAATTATTTTTTGTTAATATTTATTAACCTATTTTTATTTATTTATTCAGTTTGGATGATTAATAATTTGGAAGGTGAATTTGAAGAAATAGACTCAAAAGAAATCGTAATTGATGAATTTTTGGGTCAATCCGTACCAATTATCTTTTTTTATATAATTTTTCATGAAGGATCTGTATCGACTAACTTTTTTTTTATAATTGTTTTTTTATCTTTCATTGGATTTCGTTTTTTTGATATCTTAAAACCTTATCCAATTAATTATGTGGATAAGAACATGAAAAATGGTTTTGGTGTTATTTTAGATGATCTTATAGCAGGTTTCTTCACGCTAATAGTGTTATATATCTGCATAATTTTTTATGGTCAAATTTAGTAAATTAATTAAGAAATTAAAAAAGAAAAAATTAAAGATTAGTTTTGCTGAGTCTTGCACTGGTGGATTACTCGCTCAATCTATAACCTCGATAAGTGGAGCTTCAAAGGTATTTAATTTAAGTGTTGTTACTTATTCAAATAAATCGAAAAGTTCAATTCTTAATGTGCCAAAAAAAATAATTAATAAATTTGGAGCTGTAAGTGAGGAATGTTGCCTTAGTATGGTAAAAAATTTAGCAAAAATAAGCAAAAGTCAAATAAATGTTTCTATTACTGGAATAGCTGGACCTAAGGGTGGCTCAAAGTTTAAACCAGTGGGTCTTGTTTTCATTGGAATTAAATATAAAGGTAAAAACAACATTTATAAATATTTATTTGCAAATAAAACAAGGAGATCTATTCAAAATGCAAGTGCAAAAGCCGTGGTAAATAATTTACTAAACCTTATTAAATAATTTCTCTGCCCTACTTTGAAATGCGTCAGCAATTTTATCAAGACCGTATTTAAATGATTTATTCATAAAAATATTTAAGAATTTATTTTTTAATTCAAAATCCAGATCAAAAGTTACCTCTGTAAAATTCTCTTTTTGATCAAATTTCCACTTATTCTCTAAATATTTTAAAGGTCCTTCAATATTTTTTACGTAAATAATACTCTCCTTTTTATCAAATTTAACATCACTCTTATAAGTGTCTTTAAAAGGACCTTTGCCGATTGTTAAGTCAGCCTCGATATATTGAAAATTACCCGCAGACTCATCCTTATATATGTGAGCATTTAAACAATATGGAATAAATTTTGGGTATTCTTCAATATTGAGAACAAGATCGATTAAATCTTTTTTGGAACAATTAATGTTTCTCTTTATCGAAGCTTTTGGCATTAGAAGTTATTCTATTTTTTTTCAATTTAGCAAAGTCTTCGTCTGCATGATAAGACGATCTTGTTAATGGAGACGAAGATACTAATAGAAAACCTTTTGCTTTAGCGATAACTTCTAAATCTTTAAATTCACTTGGATCATAGTATCGTTGAAGTGGAAAGTGCTTAACAGATGGTTGTAAATACTGTCCGATTGTTAAGAAATCAACATTAGCAGATCTTAAATCGTCCATTACTTGTAAAATTTCATCCTTTGTTTCACCCATACCAACCATTATTCCAGACTTGGTAAAAGTTTCTTGATTTATTTGTTTAGCGTTTTTTAATAGTTCAAGTGATGAAAAATATCTAGATCCAGGTCTTACCTTTAAGTATAAACTTGGAACAGTTTCGATATTATGATTAAAAACATCTGGCATTGCTTCCAAAACTCTTTTGTAGGCTTCTCCCTTTCTTAAAAAATCAGGAGTTAAAACTTCAATTGTTGTTTCTGGATTAGCTTCTCTTGTAGACTTGATAGTTTCATAAAAATGATTTGAGCCACCATCTTTGAGATCATCTCTATCAACAGAGGTAATTACTACATGACGCAAGTTCAATCTTTTTACCGCCAAGGCTATTTTTTTTGGTTCAAAAGGGTCCAATTTTTCTGGTCTTCCAGTTTTAACATCACAAAATGCACATGCTCTTGTACATGTGTCCCCCATAATCATAAAAGTTGCATGTCTTTTGCTCCAACATTCAGTAATGTTTGGACAATTTGCTTCCTCACAAACTGTAACTAATTTTTGTTGGTTGACTATACTTTTTGTAAGAAAAAATTCTTTACTGTTTAAAAGTTTTGACTTAATCCAAGCTGGCTTTTTTTTAATTGGATTAATTTGATTTTTTTGTTTTTCTGGATGTCTGATTTTATTCATTTTCAACAATATAGGTATTCTCACCTTTTTTTCCAACAACAAATTTGTCCCTTATTAAAATTTCAAGGTAATCTTTGTCTAAATTCTCACCAATAAGACTATTAATTTTTTTCACCTTTGTTATTTCATTAGTTAAAAACAGTTTTTTCTTTAAGAGATTTTCAAATTGATCTTTTTTATCTAGATACGCAAATAATCCTCTGTTACCCCCAAGTAAATTTAATGAAAAATAAATAATTAATATTATTGGAAGTATAAATATAATATTTTTTTTAATAACATTTATCATTTCAATTTAGCCATATTTTTACTTTTTATAAGGTCAGCTTCTATTCTCAATAACTGATTAAATTTTGCAACCCTTTCTGATCTACATAATGAGCCAGTTTTTATTTGATTTGAATTAGTTCCAACTGCTAAATCAGATATAAATGTATCTTCTGAGTCGCCTGATCTATGAGAAATGATAGTTGTATAACCTATATTTTGGGCAAATCTTATAACATCTAAGGTCTCAGAAACTGTACCGATTTGATTCAGCTTAATTAAAATAGAATTCGATGATTGATATAAAAAACCCTTTTTCAATCTTTGAAGATTAGTTACATAAAGATCATCTCCTACGATCTGTATTTTTTTTTCTTTTTTATATAAATCAGACCATGATTTCCAATCGTTTTCCGCGAAAGGATCTTCAATAGATTTTATTTTAAATCTTTTAATTATTTTTGAGTAGAATAATATTGTATCTTTGTATGAGATATATCTTTTTGAGTCTATTGCATATTTGTTATTTTTAAAAAGTTCATTTGCAGCAACGTCTAGACATATTGATACATCTTTTCCGTTAACAAAACCTGCCTTTTTAATAGCGTTCGAGATTAACTTTAATGCTTCCTCATTTTTTGAGATCATTGGAGCAAAACCGCCTTCATCTCCGACGGATGTAGATAAATTTTTACTGATAAGTAATTTTTTCAAACTTTGTATTACTAAAAAACAAATATTCATTGCCTCGCTAAAAGTCTTTGCTTTATCAGGTCTAATCATAAATTCTTGAATTTTTAAACCATTATTGGCATGTGCGCCTCCATTGATGATGTTCATAAGAGGGAAAGGTAATTTAAAATTTTTTTTAATTAAAAAGTTTTTATACAATGGTATTTTTTTCAACTTTGCTGATAATTTTTTAACAGCAATAGATACAGATAAAATTGCATTTGCACCTAATTTATTTTTTTGCTTTGTTCCGTCTAATTTAATAAGAATTGAGTCGATCAATTCTTGATTATGAACATTTTTATTTAGAATTTTTTTTGAAATTATTTTATTTACATTTGATACAGCAGAAAAAACACTTTTTCCTAAATATTTTTTATTTGTAACATCTCTTTTTTCAAATGCTTCATATGAACCAGTTGATGCTCCTGAAGGACAAATAGCTTTTGAAGAAACTTTTCCACAAAATATTTCTGTTTCGATTGTTGGCATGCCTCTACTATCAAATATTTGCCTTGAAACTACTTTTGTAATTTTTGACATTAAATAATAACTTAGTTTTTAATTAGTTTATCAATCTCAAGCAATTTATTTACCAAGCTATCCATTTCATTCAATGGAACCATATTTGGACCATCAGACGGAGCATTATCTGGATCTTGATGTGTTTCAATAAAAACAGCAGCTATTCCAACAGCAACTGCCGCTCTTGATAAGTGAGAAACAAATTTTCTTTCACCCCCACTTTTATCACCCATTCCTCCCGGTTGTTGAACTGAGTGAGTTGCATCAAAAACTATAGGATACCCCGTTTGAGCCATTATTGGTATTGATCTCATATCAGAAACTAATGTGTTATAACCAAAACTCGCTCCTCTTTCCGTTATTAAGATATTGCTATTACCTGTGTCTGATATTTTCTTTACTACATTTGACATATCCCATGGAGCAAGAAATTGACCTTTTTTAACATTAATAATCTTATTTGTTTTAGCGGCAGCTACTAACAAATCAGTTTGTCTGCATAAAAAAGCTGGAATTTGGAGGACATCAACATGATTTGCAACAATAGAACATTGCTCTACATTGTGAATGTCAGTAAGAATTGGAACATTTAATTGTTTTTTAATTTCATCAAATATTGGTAAAGATTTTTCTAGACCTGCTCCTCTTTTGCTTTTAAGACTAGTTCTGTTGGCTTTATCAAAAGATGTTTTGTAAATAAAACCTATATTATATTTTTTAGAAATTTCTGATATTTTTCCTGCAATATCAAGAGCATGTTGCTCGTTCTCAAGTTGACATGGTCCTGCAATTAAACATATCTTTTCTTTATTTGAAATTTTTATTCCATCACAATTTACTGTAATATTTTTCATTATTTATTTTTTGCAGCCTCAATAAATGATGAGAATAATGGATGAGGTTGTAAAGGTCTAGACTTAAATTCTGGGTGAAATTGAACTCCAATAAACCAAGGATGATTTTTAATTTCAACTATTTCAGGCAAGTTATTGTCAGGAGACATTCCTGAAAAATTTAATCCGTGTGTTTCAAATTTTTTTCTCAAATTGACATTAACCTCATACCTGTGTCTATGTCTTTCTTTTATTTGACCAGACTTATAAATTTCTTTTATTAAGGAATTGTGTTGTAATTTAGCTGGGTAAAGACCTAATCGCATAGTTCCACCTAAATTTTTCACAGTTCCTTGAATTTTTCTACCGTTTTTGTTCCATTCTTCAATAAGACCGATAACTGGATAGCAATTTTTATCAAACTCACTAGAGCTGGCATTTTTAATTTTGAGTACATTTCTAGCAAATTCAATCACTGCCATTTGCATACCAAAACAAATGCCTAAAAAAGGAATTTTTTTAGTCCTTGCATAATTAATACACGCTATCTTACCTTCGGTACCTCTTTTTCCGAAACCCCCAGGAATTATAATTCCAGAAACATTATTCAATTTTTTTTGAACATCTGAGACTTTCAATAAATCTGATTCTATTCTTATTAAATTAACTTTTACATTATTATGAATACCTCCATGGACCAATGCTTCGTCCAATGATTTATATGCATCTTTAAGATCCACATATTTTCCAACTATTGCAATATTTACAGTCCCAATATTTTTGTTTGTTACAATTTTAGTTACATCTTTCCACGGTTTCAAATTAATCTTTTTTCTTGGCTTAATATTGAAATATTCAAAGACTTGTTTATCTAAACCCTCGTTATAGAAACTTATTGGTGCTTCATAAATTGTCTTAACATCTACTGTCTCTATAACCCTTTTAATTGGTATGTTGCAAAATAATGAAATTTTTTTTCTTTGATCAATAGGTATAGATTGTTGTGATCTGCAAATAACCATGTCTGGTTGAATTCCAATACTTCTTAATTCTTTAACAGAATGTTGTGTAGGTTTAGTTTTAATTTCATCAGAAGATTTTAAAAATGGAACTAATGTTAAGTGTATAAATAAAGTTTTTTCTTTACCTATATCGTTAGCAAATTGTCTTATAGCTTCTAGAAAAGGTAGACTCTCAATATCGCCAACTGTTCCTCCAATTTCACAGATAACAAAATCTTCATTTTTAATTCCATTCTTAATAAACTCTTTAATTCTATTAGTGACATGTGGAATTACTTGAACAGTTTTACCAAGGTAATCACCCTTTCTTTCTTTAGATATGATATCACTATAAATTCTTCCAGTGGTAATATTATCATTTTTTGTGGATGATATATCTGTAAATCTTTCATAATGACCTAAGTCTAAATCAGTTTCTGCTCCATCATCTGTTACAAAAACCTCACCATGTTGAAATGGACTCATTGTTCCTGGATCAACATTTAAATAAGGATCCATTTTTCTTACCCTTACTTTAAAGCCTTGTGATTTAAGTAGATAGGCTAGTGATGCTGATGATAAACCTTTTCCAAGAGATGATACCACGCCGCCAGTGACAAAAATATATCGCGCCATGGAAGTATGTTATAAGCTTTTTTTTGTAAAATTAAAAGAATTAATTATTGTTATCAGGTATTTTTGGTGCGTCTTTATCTAGATTTTCGTCCACTGTATCAATTAATGATTTTTCAGGACTTAATTTTTGATTCGATAGAATAGTCAGACCTAAACTACAAATTATAAATAATGTTGCTACAATAGCAGTACTTTTAGTCAAAAAATTGCCTGCAGTTTTGGAAAACATGTAACTTTCTTGTGATACACCAATTCCTAATGCGCCACCCTCTGATTTCTGAAATAAAACGAGAATTACTAAAATAATAGCAAGCACAATGTTTATCGTTAGCAAAATATTTTCCATGGGAACTAATTATACGTTTTTTTTACTATATCAATAAATTTTTTAGAGTTTTGGGAAGCTCCACCAATTAAAAAACCATCAAGGTTAGTTATATTTTTTAAATTTCTTATATTTTCAGGATTTACAGATCCACCGTATAAAATCTTTGGTAATTTACCTTTAAATTTTTTTTTAATAAATTCAACCGTTTGTTCAAGTTCATCAATTTTAGGAATTTTTCCAGTACCAATTGACCAAACAGGCTCATAAGCAACAAATATATTGGACTTTTTTTTAATCTTTTTTAAACCAAGTTTAATTTGTTTTGATAAAATCGATTTTGTTTTTTTTTTCTTTTTTTCAGCCAAAGTTTCACCAATACAAAAAATAACTTTTAATTTTGCCTTAATAGCACTTTTAATTTTAAGATTTATAAGTTTGTCTGTTTCACCTTTTTGTCTATTTTCTGAATGACCTAAAATGACATAGTTGGCGCCAGAACTTTTAAGCATTTTTGAATTTACAAAACCTGTATGTGAACCATAATCTTCACTTTCATGGCAATTCTGTCCTCCAATATCTATTAAGCAATTTTCAAATTTCTTTAAAAAAGAAGAGATTAAAGTATTTGGGGGACAATAAATTAATCTTCCTTTCTTAATTTCTTTAGATTTTGAAAATCTAATAACTTTATTCAATGTATTTAATGATTTTAAGTTTCCATACATTTTCCAATTAGCTATGAAATACATAATTTTATTTGTCATAATTCTTTTTTTAATCTATAGATTTGATTTTATAGATCAATAAATTATCATATATAATGTTAAATAAGTTAAAAAATTTCTCAAAAAGTAAACTTGGAGCTGTTGTAGTATTTATTGTTGCCTTGCCTTTTGTATTTTTTGGAATGGGTAGCGTTTTTCAAAACAAAGATACAAATAATGTAGCAAAGATTGACAATTATAACGTTTCAACTAAAAATTTTACAAATCACATAAGTTCA
>CACJWG010000008.1 GCA_902597055.1 uncultured Pelagibacteraceae bacterium
GTTTGGAATTATTTTATCAGGTGGTCCTTTAAATGTTTATGAAGATAAAAAAATAAATTTTAATAAAAAGATTTTAGACTTGAAGGTCCCTATTTTAGGTCTTTGCTTCGGCCATCAATTAATCTCAAGACATTATGGTGGCAAAGTTATAACAGCAAAAAATAGGGAGTTCGGTTTAGTAACTATAAAAAAAAAAATAAACTCAAAATTAACCAAAAACTTTTTTGATAAACGCAAACAAAGGAATGTATGGATGAGTCATGCGGATCATGTAACTAGACTACCAAAAGGTTTTAAAACAGCAGCATCAACAAAAGGTTCAAAATTTACAATCATTGAAAATGATTTAATCAAGAGATATGGCGTTCAATTCCATCCTGAAGTAACTCACACAGAAAAAGGAATTTTATTACTCAAAAATTTTGTGTTTGGTATATGTAAATCGAAAAAAAATTGGTCAACAGATCATCAAAAAAAAACATTAATAAAAAATGTCCAAAATCAAATTGGTAATAAAAAAATAATATGCGCACTCTCTGGGGGCGTAGATAGCAGCGTTGTAGCACAATTGTTAAATAAAGCGGTTGGTAAACAACTACACTGTATATTTGTTAATACAGGATTGTTAAGACTTAATGAGGAAAAACAAGTAGTAAATACTTTTAAAAAAAAATTAAAAATGAATTTGATATACGTAAATGCAGCAGATGAATTTTTAAAGAAATTAAACAATATTACGGACCCTGAAAAGAAAAGAAAGATAATTGGAAATCTATTTATCAAAATTTTTGAACGCTATGCAAAAAAACTTAAAAATGTGAAATTTTTAGCCCAAGGGACCTTATACCCAGATTTAATTGAAAGTAAGTCAGTGACTGGAAGTCAAACATCTAAAATTAAATCACATCATAATGTTGGTGGGTTACCAAAAAAAATGAAATTGGAATTGTGCGAACCATTAAGGTTGCTTTTTAAGGATGAAGTAAGAAAACTTGGAATAAAATTAAATTTATCTAAGGACATAATTAGTCGTCACCCATTTCCAGGGCCAGGATTGGCAATAAGAATGCCAGGTAAAGTTTCAAAAGATAAAATAGAAATATTAAAACAGGCAGATAATATTTTTATTTCTGAACTTAAAAAAGAAAAATTATACGACAGAATTTGGCAGGCATATGCTGCCTTGTTGCCAGTAAAAACAGTTGGTGTTATGGGTGACAATAGAACTTATGAGTATATTTGCTTGCTAAGAGCAATAACTTCTCAAGATGGTATGACAGCAGATTTTTTTGATTTTCCTAAAAATTTCATACAAAATGTCTCTAATAAAATTATTAATAATATTAGAGGAATAAACAGAGTAGTTTATGATGTCACTTCAAAACCACCAAGCACTATTGAATTAGAGTAATGAACAATAAAATAAAAAGAATTTTAAAGAAAAAAAATAAATCAAAGATTGTTTGCCTTACAGCATATTCCAAAAATATTGCTGAAATTGTTGATGATCATGCAGATATAGTTCTAGTCGGAGACTCTCTTGGATCTGTATTATATAATTACGATACAACAAGAAAAGTAAGTCTGAATATGATGATCGAACATACCAAGAGTGCCAGAATGGGGGTTAAAAAAAGCCTTTTAGTAATTGACCTTCCTTATAATACTTACAGAAATAAATCTGAAGCACTTAAAAATTCTAAGAGATCAATTAAAGAGACAAAATGTGATGCTGTTAAAGTTGAGGGGGGAACAAGAGTGAAAGAAATTGTAAAACATTTGGTTAAAAATAGAATACCTGTACTAGGTCATATTGGCGTAACACCACAAACAACTAAAGGAAAATTTCGATCTAAAGGTAAAAATGAAGTTGAAAAAAGAAAACTTTTGAAGGATGCTCAAGATCTAGAACAAAGCGGAGCTTTTGGAATTGTTTTAGAATGTATTTATAGTGACATCTCAAAACACATAACAAACTCAATTAATATACCAACAATTGGAATTGGAGCTTCAGTAAATTGTGACGGTCAAGTTCTTGTAACGGATGATTTAATTGGTTTAAATGAGACCAACTTTAGGTTTGTAAAAAAATTTGGTAATGTTAAGAAATACATTAAAAGCGCAGTTATAAAATATAAAAACTCAGTAAAACAAAAAAAGTTTCCCTCTAAAAAAAACAGTTATTAAGTAAGAACTACCTTTGCTGTCTTGTTCTAAATTTACCTTTGCTAACCTCTTTTTCTAAAAATGTTCCGAAAGCGTCCCCATTTACATTGAATTCAACATTTGTAGCTCCCTCATAGTCAATTTTTTTTCCTTTTTTTAGAAGTTTTAAACCTTTAACAATCTCACCTGGATAGATTTTGGTACCTGGAGAGTTACTTACTGACATAATATTTTTAGATAAATTATTATCTGATTTAAAATTTTTTTCCTGCAAAGCAAGAATAAGTATAGCCGCTGCATCATAAGACTCACCGATAAATGGTCCTGAAGTATCAATGTTATTTTTTTTGGCAATTTTATAAAATGAATTAATATTTTTTGAGTTGGAACCTGAAATTATCCCAAATGAATTATTAATTAATTTCCCAAACTTTCTCTCAGTAGTTTCATTAATCATCCTATCTGATAAAATAAATTTTTCAAAAGCACCTGAGTCAAGAATTGACTTGATCAATCTTTCCCCATCTTGTTCAATTTCAGTAAAAATTGCAACAGCATCTCCTCCTGCGGCAGCTAAGACCGACACTTCATTTGAAAGATCAGTTTTATTTATCTTTATAGGTACACTTACGGTAATTTCTACATTACTATCATTAAGTGTTTTTTTAAAATTTCTCTCAAGTTCTTTTCCATAATTTGTGTCTTGGAATGAAACTGCAATTCGTTTGATACCTTTATCTTTTGTAATTTTAGCTAAAACCTCTCCATCTCTACTACTTGAAGCAGTTGTTCTAAAAAATAAGTTTTTTTCATCTAACATTGACAATAAAGGAGTGGTCGCCGATGGAGAAATCATAGGAATATTTTTTTCGTTAACCGATCCCAAAAGAATTCCTTCAGATATTCCAGGGCAGGCAGCACCAATGACTCCCACAATATTATTTTCATTAATTGTTTTGTTTACTGATTTAATGTTGGATGTGTCACATTTTGTATCTATTTTAATTGAATTGACTTTTTCCTCACCATTTAAAAATATTTTTGAGGAATTCGCCTCTGAAACTGCCAACTCTGCTGAAGACGCCATACTTGGAACAATAGATTCTGTTGGACCAGTAAAACCAAGAGCTATACCGATTGTTATTTCATTCGCCTGAATTTCTGTTTGATTTCCTATGAAACAGAATAAAAAAAGGATACTTAGAATTTTTTTTCTCATGATTAGGTAAAATAAAAATATGCCATGATTAATACTTTTTCAATTAGGTTATTTTACCTTTTGAATTAAAAACACAGATCCAATTACAATTATTCCTCCTAAAGTCATTATCAAACTAGGGATTTCATTAAATATTATAAATGTTTGGATTAATCCAAATACAGGAAATAGAGCATAAAAGGGAAGAACTTTTCCAACTGGATAAAACTTATATAAGTAAAACAAAGACATATGGGCGCCTATTGAAACAATTAAACCAGAGTAGATTATAAAAAACCACATATCTAGCTGAATGTTCTTTAGAATAATCATTGTATTTCCCTCAAAGAAAAATGATAAAAGTATTAATACAACAAATCCAATAGATGCCATGAAAAAATTCGTAGTTACGATGCTTAACTTATTTGTATCTCTACTAGCTACATTTGCAATAGCGTAAAAGAATGCCATTAGAGCTGTGAGCACAAGTGCAAAAATATTGTTAATCAATTCTGGATCAAAACCAATAAAAATTATCCCCAAAAAAGATGTAATTACAAAAAACCATTTTTGAAAACTAAATTTTTCATTTAAGAAAAAATTACTTAAAATAATTGCAAATGGAATAGCAAGCTGAGATCCAATAATAACGGGCGATACTATATTAGACTTCTGTAGAGATAGATAGGTGAAACCTGTAACCCCAACACCCATAGAAAAAGAAAAAATAAACAAAGATTTCAAATTTTCTTTAGGGATCTTAAAATCAAAAAAGGGCAATAAACAAATTACGACTACTAACATTCTAAGCGATCCAAAAAGTAAAGGAGGTACATTTGTGTTTAAGACAAGTTTTCCAAAAACAAAGGCACTTCCAAATAGTGCCATGATTAATAAAATTAATAAGTAATGTTTAATAGTCAAAAAAATCCAATTTTAAAATGATTTATAGAATGACATTCATATTTTTTAAGTTATCCTATGTCAATTAATATGAATTCAAAAAAGATTAAAGCTCAATTTGCAAAAGAGACTAACCCAAGAGTTGGTTTAATTGTTTTATCGACCGATAATATGATAGAAAAAGATTTCTCAAAAGTCTTAAGTGATAAACCAGTAGATTTATATGTTAATAGGATTAAAAATTATAATCCTGTAACAGCTGAAAATTTAAAAAAAATGTCAGAAAACATTACTTCAGTTGCGGATAACATATTACCCGGTGAAAAAGTGGATTGTGTTGTTTTTGGATGCACATCAGGAACAATAGTTTCTGGTTTTGATAATATAAAAAAAAAAATTAATTTAGCTAAACCAAATGCTTTAGTTACAGCTCCAAGCACTGCAGCTTTAAATGCCCTTAAGAAAAAGAATATTAAAAGAATATCTGTAGTCACACCATATATTAAGTCTTTAAATGATGATGTTGTAAATTTTTTTAAAGAAAATAACTTTGATATAGTTTCAAATACATATTTTGATATTGAGTCAGATGTGGATATCGGAAAAGTAGATCAAAATAAGCTATTTGAGATATTATCTGAAATTGATCATAATCAAGCTCAGGCGCTATTTGTTTCTTGTACTTCATTACCAGTTTTAAACATAATTGAAAAACTTGAAAAAAAATTAAATATGATTGTGTTATCAAGTAACCAAGCACTAATTTGGGAAACTCTAGAAAAAATAAATGAGAATAAATCTGTAACTGGATTTGGAAGCTTATTCAATTAATTTTATATATGAATTTCACAGTCAAAGAATATAAAAATCGTCTTAAAAAAGTTCAATCAGAAATGCAAAAAAAAGGAATTGAGCTTCTTATTTCACAGGATACTGCAAACATAAACTATTTGACAGGATATGATGCTTGGTCTTTTTATTATTCTCAATGTGTAATAGTTCATGTGAATTCTGATGAGCCCCTATGTTTTGTTAGAGCTCAGGATGCTGGCGGGGCTTTTATAACTACCTACCTTAAAAAGGAAAATATTATTATTTATGACGAAAAATATATTCATACCTGGCCGACCCATCCATATGATGCGTTAGTTGATTTAATAAGGAAAAAAAAGTGGGATAAAATTAATATAGGAGTTGAAATGGATGCTCATTATTTCACAGCTTATTGTTATGAAAAGTTAAAAAAGGGATTACCAAACGCAAAAATTTTAGACTCTGAAAGATTAGTCAATTGGGTAAGAGTAGAAAAATCCATTGCTGAAATTGAATATATGAAAAAGGCAGCAACTATTTCTGAGATGGCGATGAAAACTGCAATGGAAACAATAAGTCCAGATGTAAGACAATGTGATGCTGTTGCTGAAATTCAAAGAACTCTATTTAGAGGTACCCCAGAATATGGTGGTGAATATGCAAGTATTGCAACTTTACTTCCTACTGGAAAAGGAACATCAGCTTCACATTTAACTGCTAGTGATAAAAAATTCGTTAATGGGGAAGCAACAATTATTGAGTTATCAGGTACGTATAAAAGGTATCATGCTCCAATTGCAAGAACAATTAACTTAGGGAAGCCAGATCAAAAAAAACTTGATGCTATGAAAGCAACCAATGAAGCTTTAGAGGAGGGTATTAACGCTAGTAAACCAGGTAATACAGCTAATGATGTTGCGGAAAAATTTTGGGGAGTCTTGGATAAGTATGGAATTAAAAAAGAATCTCGAACAGGTTATTCCATAGGTATTGGATATCCACCAGATTGGGGCGAACACACTTTAAATATCTATAAAGGAGATATGACTGAATTAAAACCCAATATTTGTTATCACATGATTGCTGTTATGCAATTTGGTGATTGGGGAGTTGAGTCATCAGAGTCTATAAGGATAACTGAGAGTGGAAATGAACTTTTATGCAATTTTTCAAGAGATTTACACGTAAAATAAGTTCTTGAAATAGATCTCAACAAATGTTTTAAACCTTATCATATGTCAAAGAACTTAGATTTTGTTAAATTCGATAAAGTTGACAAAAGTTACGACGGAAAAGTACTTGTTGTTAAAGATTTAAACCTAGACATTGCTGAAGGCGAGTTCATAACTATGTTAGGGCCATCTGGATCAGGTAAGACAACTTGTTTGATGATGTTAGCTGGTTTTGAAACTCCTACAAATGGAGAAATTTATTTAGATAAAAATCCAATTTCAAATATACCCCCACACAAAAGAGGAATAGGAATGGTCTTTCAAAACTATGCCTTGTTTCCTCACATGACAGTGTACGAAAATTTAGCCTTTCCTTTAAAGGTAAGAAAATTTCAAAAAGACGAGATTGATAAGAAAGTGGATAAAGCTCTTTCAATGGTATCGCTATCTGGTTTTGAAAATAGAATGCCGGGACAGTTATCTGGTGGTCAACAACAAAGGGTAGCAGTTGCGAGATCTTTGGTGTTTGATCCTCAATTAGTTTTGATGGATGAACCACTTGGAGCTCTAGATAAAAATTTAAGAGAGAGTATGCAGTATGAAATTAAACATATTCATGAAAGCATCGGGGTTACGGTAGTCTACGTAACTCATGATCAAAGTGAAGCATTAACAATGTCTAATAGAATAGCAGTTTTTAATGATGGAAAAGTTCAACAACTTTCATCACCAGACAAATTATACGAAGAACCCGTAAACTCTTTTGTAGCTGAATTTATTGGCGAGAATAATACTTTTGCGGGACAAGTAACCAACATGTCTGGTAAAGCATGCAAAGTTAAGCTTAATGATGGAACAGAAATAATTGCAAATCCAATTTCAGTTAAGTCAAATGGAGACAAAACCACTGTATCTCTTAGACCAGAGCGGGCTTTAATTAACACTAAAGAAAAAATGGATAATAATTTTAAAGGAAAGATAGAAGAGGTTATTTATCATGGAGATCATACTAGAGTAAGATTGGACTTACTTGGAAACAAAGAATTTATATTAAAAGTGCCTAATAGCTCTGCCAATATGGACATTAAAATGGGCAACCAAATTAATGTAAGTTGGAATAGTCATGACGCTAGAGCGCTAGATCCAAAATAAACCTCAGGTTTAATTTTCAATTATTTAATAAAATAAAGCCCTATTTTAGCCAAATGTCAGGTTGACTCCTACTACATATCTTGCTGTAATTAGTTTTTATAAAACGTTTAAACGGAGGAATAATGAAAAAACTAAGTAAATTGTTACTAGTTCTATCTTTTGCACTTTCTATCAGCTCATCAGCATTTGCAGTTACAGTTGCATCATGGGGTGGAGCTTATACAGAGTCACAAAAGCTAGGATATGGTGACCCTACTGCTAAGAAACTTGGTGTACCGATCAATTGGGTCGACTACTCAGGTGGATTATCAGAAATTAAAGCACAAAAAGAGGCTGGCAAAATTACGTGGGATATAATTGACGTATTTGCTATGGACACTATCACTGGATGTGACGAAGGTTTATTTGTTGAATTCGATTTTGACAAAGACTTCCCACCAGCACCAGATGGAACAAAAGCAAGTAAAGACTTCTTTGCTCCAATGCCAAGTAAATGTGCTGTAGGAAACATTTTATATTCTTGGAACTACGCGTACAACACAAAGAATGTAAGCGGAACACCAAAAACTATAAAAGACTTCTTTGACACTAAAAAGTTTCCAGGAAAAAGAGCTATCTACAAAAGCGCTTTAACAAATTTAGAGATTGCTTTAGCTGCAGATGGTATCAAACCAGGAAAAGGTGGAAAGAAAATCTACAAAGCTCTTAACACAGAAAAAGGTGTAAACAGAGCAATGGACAAAATCAAAGCATTATGCACAGACCCTAACGGTGGATGTGTATTTTGGTCAGCAGGTGCTCAACCACCAGAACTATTAGTTTCAGGTGAAGTTGTTATGGCAACTGGTTGGAACGGAAGATTCTTCAACGCAGAAATTGGTGAAGGTGCTCCAATCAAACAAGTTTGGGATGGTCAAGGTCTTGACTACGAATATTTCGTATTAGTTAAAGGTGGACCAAACGAAGCTGATGCTAAAAAAGCACTAGCGATGATGACAAGTACAGAAGGTTTAGCAGGAAGTGCAAAATACATTGCATATGCACCTTGGAGAAAATCATCACTTAAAGTTATGGCAGCAGGTGAGCCATGGTACAAAGATGGTAAGACAAACATGGTACCACAAATGCCAACTGCGCCAGCTAACACTAAAAATTACTTCTTAGTAGATCCAATATTCTGGGCTGATAACGGTACAGAGCTTGGTGAAAAATGGGAAGCAATGAAAGCTGGTCTATAATTTTAAGTTTTAAAGACTAAAATTATATATTATATTAAGGGCGGTTATTTATAGCCGCCCTTTTTTATTTATGAGCAGTGAAACAGGAAAAATTTTAACAACAGATGGCATACCTCTTGAGGTAAGTCTTAAAAAAGCTGAAAGAAAAAATAAGATCAAAGCATTTCTTTTAGTAGCACCTCTATTACTCTTTTTACTTATTACATATATTTTCCCTATCGGCGACATGCTCATGAGAAGTGTGGATGATAAAATGGTTACCGAGATGTTGCCAAAAACATTCAAGTCAATGGAGAAATGGGATGGTAAAGAACTGCCGCCAGAAGAAGTTTTTGAATCTTTTTATTTAGATTTTCAAAAACTTGTTGAAGAGAAACGAGATGGAAAACTTTCAACACAATTAAATTATACAAAGAATGGATTTAAAAGTATTTTAAAAAAATTACGAAGAAAAGCTAAAAATTTTGAGGAAGGAAATTACAAAGAACAAATAATGGCTGTTCACCAAAGATGGGCAGACGTTGAATATTGGCGAGCCATACAAAGACGTGCTCCTGCTTATACAAGTCAAAAATATTTAAAGGGAATTGACATGTATAAAAATGAAGAAGGTAATATTGTAAGTGTAGAAGAAGATCGAAGAATTCATAGAATTTTATGGCTAAGAACCTTAGAGATAGCCTTCTTTGTAACTCTTTTATGTTTTTTAATGGCTTACCCAATAGCCCATTTACTTGCTACATTGCCAATGAAATATAGTAACCTATTAATGATTTGCGTTCTTCTTCCATTTTGGACATCATTATTAGTAAGAACTGCAAGTTGGATGATACTCTTACAACAACAAGGAGTTGTTAACGATTTTTTTGTTATGATAGGATTGGTCGCTGACGACAGTAGACCAGAAATGATGTTTAATAAAACTGGTACCTATGTGGCAATGACACAAATATTGTTGCCGTTTATGGTTTTACCTTTGTACAGTGTAATGAAAACAATATCCCCAAGTTTAATGAGAGCTGGAAAATCTTTGGGAGGAACTCCATTCGTTGCTTTTTGGAAGGTATACTTCCCTTTAACGATACCAGGTATTGGAGCTGGATGTTTACTGGTATTTATTTTAGCGATTGGATACTACATTACTCCCGCATTAGTAGGAGGTGCATCAGGAACTTTAATTAGTAACCAAATCGCATTTCACATGAAAAGTACTTTAGATTGGAGTTTTGCTTCAGCAATGGGTCTAATGTTACTTGCGGGAGTTTTAGCAATTTATTGGGTCTACAATAAACTTGTTGGAGTAGATAATATAAAACTAGGATAATTATGGCACTACCAAAGTATACCGAGACACGTTACAGAGTTTGGCATTACTTCTATATTACTATTTGCTCATGCGTATTTTTCTTTTTAATCGCACCTTTATTCGTAATATTTCCATTATCTTTTAATGCTGAAGAATTTTTAAGTTTTTCTGAGGGGATGAAAAACCTTGATCCTGATGCATTTTCTTTAAGATGGTACAAAGATATGATCTACGGGACGAAAAATCCATGGGGTCTTGCAGCAAAAAACAGTTTTATAATTGCTATATTTGCAACACTCGGCTCAGTTATTTTAGGTACAGTTGCTGCATTAGGACTAAGCAGCAGACATATGCCATACAAGGGATTAATTATGGCTACTTTAATTTCACCGATGATAGTGCCATTAATCATTTCTGGTGTTGCAATTTTTTTCTTTATGGCAAAAGCAGGACTTGCTGCTACACATACTGGAATTGTATTAGCGCACATTATTTTAGGAACACCTTTCGTTGTTATTACTGTAACAGCAACTTTATCAGGCTTTGACCACAGTGTTACACGAGCTGCATCAAGCTTAGGTAGCGATCCGGTAAATACATTTATGAAAATTACACTACCATTAATTCTACCAGGAGTAATATCTGGAGGCTTGTTTGCTTTCGTTACATCTTTCGACGAAGTTGTTGTGGTTTTATTCTTAGCTGGTCTAGAAAATACAACAATTCCAATTCAAATGTGGACCGGGTTAAGAGAGCAGTTAAGTCCAACAATATTAGCTGTTGCGACATGTTTAATAATTTTATCTACATTAATTCTTGTTACAGCTGAGCTATTAAGACGAAGATCTGAAAGGCTCAGAGGAATAAATAGATAAAAAATGGAAATCAAAAAGGTTGTTGTAATAGGCTCTGGAACTATGGGTAGTGGAATCGCTGCTCATTTATGTAATGCGAATGTACCAGTTACTTTATTAGATCTTACGACTGACATAAGCACCAAGGCAAGAGATCGAATACATAAATCAAGACCGCCATTATTAATTGATAAAACAAAAATTGATAATATCAAAGTTGGCAATATCAACGATGATTTTAACGTTGTAAAAGAGGCAGACTGGATAGTCGAAGCTGTGGTTGAAAGAATAGATATTAAACATCAAATTTATAAAAAAATCTTTGATAATAGAAAAGATGGAGCTATTGTTTCATCTAACACTTCCTCAATTCCAATTAAAATTCTATCCGAAAATATGACTGATGAGCAAAAAAAAGATTTTTGCATAACACACTTCTTTAATCCAGTTAGATACATGGGGTTGTTAGAAATAGTGAAAAATGAAAATAATGATTTAAAAAAAATTAATTCTTTGAAAGTCTTTTGTGAAAAAGAACTTGGTAAAGGAGCCATTGTTTGTAACGATACGCCAGGTTTCCTTGGTAATAGGGTAGGAGTTTATGCAATGCAAGTTGCTATGACTGAAGCATTTAAAATGAAATTGACCATTGAAGAGGCTGATGCAGTTTTTGGAAGACCTATGGGAATACCTAAAACTGGAGTGTTTGGTTTATATGATCTAATTGGTATTGATTTGATGGCAGATGTTTTAAAAAGTTTTGTAAAAGAACTTCCAGAAAATGATAAATTTCAGGAGGTTGCTAAAGAAATACCACTTGTAAAAAAATTGATCGAAACTGGTTATACTGGAAGAAAAGGTAAGGGTGGTTTTTACAGAATGAAAAAATTAGAAAACCAAAAAATTTTGGAGGCAATTAACCTTCAAACAGGAGAATATTCTGAGTCTAAAAAAATTGATCTTAAAATTGATACTGTGAACCTTAACACTATTATTAACAGGAAAGACAAATACGGAGAATATGCTTGGTCAGTAATTTCTCAAATTATTAAATATGCATCATCTTTAGTCCCAGGTATAACTGATAAATTCAATGACATTGATGAAGCTATGAGATTAGGATTTAACTGGGCTATGGGACCCTTTGAAATGCTTAAATCAATCGGTGTAAAAAATTTTTTCAATCGTGTTGATGAATTTAAGGGAAACAAATTTTTAGAGGAACTTTCAGTAAAAAAAGATGAAAACTTTTATGGTGAAAGACAAATTTACACCGAAATAGAAACACTTGGCAAGGTCAAGCCTAAAGCTTTGAGTTTAGATAAAAACAAGTCAGCAGAGATTTACAGGTTTAAAGATTTTAACATTGTAGAGTTTACCACTAAAGCATGCGCACTAGATTACGACTCTATGGATAGTTTAAAAAAAGCAACAGATAAACCTCTGATCATTATAAATGAAAGTATGCAATTTTCTGCTGGTGTTAATTTGTCATATACAATGAACTTCGCTGAAAAAGGGGATTTTAAATCTATAGAAAAATTTATTAAATATTTTCAAGATACTTGTAAACAACTTAAGTATTCAAAATTTCCTGTTGTCTCAGCACCCTCTGGGCTTACTTTAGGTGGTGGATTTGAAGTAATGGTTCAAAGCAATTTTGTAACATCTCACACAAATATAGTAGTGGGTTTAGTCGAGACGATGGTTGGACTTGTACCCGCTGGCGGTGGATGTAAAGAGATGCTGTGGAGATGGGCTCAAAGCGAGGAGTCTAAGAAAGATTTAGATTTTGCACCACTTAAAGTATTTGAAATAATAGGTTATGGAAAAACTGCATCTTCTCCAATTGAAGCCGAGCCCCTGAAATACTTGTTACCAACTGATAAAAAAATAATGAATAGGAATAGCTTATTTTCAGAGGCAAAAAAAGTTATAGAGGAAAATAAAAATTTTAAACCAAGTAATGAGTGTACTTTTAAATTATCGGGAAAATCAGTAAGAGAAAAAATGTTTAAAACTTTGGATAAACTTTATAATGATAAAATTATCTTTGATCATGGTATGACAGTAGGAAAAGAACTTGCAAATGTTTTAAGTGGTGGTGATACGAATTCTGAAAAAACATTGACTGAGGATGATATTTACAAATTAGAACTAGACTCTTTTATGAGATTGATTGAAAATAAAAAAACCCAAGATAGAATAAAGCATACATTGTCTACTGGCAAACCTTTGGTCAATTAGAAATCTCAGATAACATCCTTAAAGAATTAATAAAGTCAGGTCGCAACACATACTCAGACTTATTTCCAGATTTAATTTTTGTTAATGCTGCAAATCCATGAGTTACATTTCCAAGCGGAGTGTACTCACCCTCAAATAAAGGTGCGTCTGAAAGAAGTATAAAAAATTCACTATCTTCCATGTCTCCATTTTTACTTTTCGCAAATCCAACAGAACCTTTTTTAAAATCAAACGGTTTATTTTTTTCTGGTTTAATCAAACTGTATTTTGATTTACCGCTACCAATATAAGTGTAATTTATATTTCCTTTTTTGCCAAATTCTAAATCTCCCGCTTGGACTAAAAAATTTTCTACAACACGATGAAAAGCTACATCATCATATTCTTTGTTAAATATCATATTTTTAAACCTTGCAACAGCATTGGGTGAAACCTCAGGTAAAAGTTCGATGATAACATCTCCACAATTTATATTCATGACAACAATATTTTCTCTATTCTCAAAAGTAAGTTTATCAATTTTAACATTTTCTACAAAAAGACATTTGTTTTTTATCAATACAAAAGATGAGACAGCAAAGATTGCTAATGAAATCAAAAAAATAAGCAAAATTTTTTCGGATTTACTTTGTTTTATTTTTGTAAGCATTTTTAAAATTTATAAAGATTTTTCAATATTTGACATTCCTTCTTTTATAAAAATTACTTTTTTATTTAGAATTTTGTCTAAGTTTATTATTTCGGAAACATATTTTTCCCTAGAATTGATAAAGGAAAAGGTTTCAGCCATGTCTTCTGATATTGAATATTTTGCATATTCTGAAAAGAAACCATTAGTATTATTAAGTTTCGCTAGACTATACGCCTCTGGATTTGTTGAACTACGTGAATAATAAAAACTTGGATTATTAAATTTAGCCCAAACTGAATCTGGGAAAAATTTTTTATAATTATTTTCTATAATATGAAATATTTCATGATGAATTACTCTTTCAAAATCATCATCATTTGTATTGATATTTAATAAAATTGTTTCCATCTCTGGGTTAGCAAAACCAAGAGCATTAATCTCACCAACTTTTAACTTTTCACATAAAACGATATATTTTAGTTTTATTTTTTCAAAAAGTGCCTTTTTAAAAACATTCAACTCATTTTTAGTTTTTATATATTTTTTCTCAACTTTATGGTTATTTGATTTTTTACAGCTAACATTATTTATTCCTGAATTAGTAACGAAGTCTTTTTTAGGGGTAAGATATCTCAAATTATTTTCTTTATCTATTTGATAGATCTTAAGATTAGGTATTTTTATTAATTCATAAATTTGGTCAGCTTTAGACTGAAAAATTGTGAAGAATAATAATAATATTAAAATATTTAATTTCATTTTTTGAATATAAACATATTAGAATTTAATATCATATGGTACATTAAAGAAATGAAAAAAAAGAAAAAGAGAGAGTCAGATCCTAAATCAGTTCCAAATCTTTTTACTAGTAAATACATTGTCTATTATTATGGGTTTTTTTGGATGGTACTAATATCGATTGTTGTATTTTCGTGAAAAAAAAAAATAAAAATCCTATTCAACCAGTAAGTGGAACAGTAGTTCCAAGATTTGCTGGTCCAAGTACTTTTGCGAGGTTGCCAGAGTTAAGGGATGTAGAAAGTTGCGATGTAGCAATCGTTGGCATCCCTTTTGATGCAGGCACAAGTTATAGACCAGGCGCAAGATTTGGTCCGCAAAGTATAAGACAGGCTTCAAGGCATTTAAGAACTAACTACCATCCAAATTACGATGTTGAACCATTTAAAGTTCAGCAAGTTGCTGATGCTGGGGATATAACTTGTAATCCGTTTAATATCGATGAAGCAATAAAACAAATAGAAAAAGGAGCTTACGATTTACTTAAAAAAACTGGAAGAATAATAAGTATGGGAGGAGATCACACGATTGCATTTCCACTTTTAAGAGCAATCAACAAAATAAATGGAGGACCCGTAGCACTTGTTCATTTTGATGCACATCTAGATACATGGGATACTTACATGGGTGCTCCTTATACTCATGGAACACCTTTTCGAAGAGCTAGAGAAGAAAATTTATTTTTAGACGATGCATCAATGCACGTTGGCATAAGAGGACCACTCTACAGCAGAGATGATCTTAAAAACGATGAAAGTTTTGGATTTAAAACAATTCATTGCGATGAATTCCAAAGTGAGGGAGTTGATAAAATTGTTCAAAGAATAAGAAAAAGAGTAGGCGACAATCCATTATATTTATCAATTGATATAGATGTTCTTGATCCAGCATATGCACCAGGTACGGGAACCCCTGAGATAGCAGGTATGTCTACAAGAGAAATGGTAAACGTAATAAGAGGATTATCGGGAATGAAACTGATTTCAGCAGATGTTGTAGAGGTCTCCCCTGCTTATGATCACGCTGAGGTAACATCATTAGCCGCAGCAACAATTATTTATGAAATCACTAATTTATTTGCAAAAGTAAAAGGATAAGTTAATTTCCTGTCATGTCTGACAAAAAAAAATTTTATATAAATGGTAAATGGGTTTCACCAAAAAGTAATAAAAGCATTAAAGTAATAAATCCTGCAACAGAAGAAGTTTGTGCAGAAATATCTTTAGGATCAAAAGAAGATGTTAATGATGCAGTTATGTCTGCAAAAGAAGCTTTCAAAACATGGGCTTTCTCATCAAAAAAAGAAAGATTAGAACCATTAGAGAAATTATATGAACTATATAAAAAGAGATGGTCAGATATCGCAGAGACCATAACTACAGAAATGGGAGCTCCAAAAGATTTTTCAACAAAATTGCAAGCCGGAACAGGTGCCGCTCATATAAAAACTTTTATTAGATATTTAAAAGAATTTGATTTTGAGAAACCACTAGGGGAGCATGCAAAAAATCAAAGACTTATTTATGAACCTAAAGGTGTGTGCGCATTAATTACACCGTGGAATTGGCCAATGAACCAAACATGTTTAAAAGTTATGCCCGCTTTAGCTTCAGGCTGCACTATGATTTTAAAACCATCTGAAGTAGCACCACTATCAGCAATGATATTAACAGAACTCATTGATGAAGCATGTTTTCCTCCAGGAGTTTTCAATTTAGTTAATGGAGATGGCGCAACAACGGGAGATGCTTTAACAAGCCATCCAGATATAAACATGATCTCATTTACAGGATCAACAAGAGCAGGGGCTTTAATATCGCAAAATGCAGCTAAAGATTTCAAAAGAGTAAGTCTTGAACTTGGCGGAAAAGGAGCAAATATAATTTTTAAAGATGCAGACCCTGAAGCTATCGAGAGAGGAGCTTTGAGATGCTTTAGAAACTCAGGCCAATCTTGTAATGCACCAACAAGAATGCTTGTCGAAAAAAGTATGTATGACGAGGCGGTTGAAAGAGTAAAAAAATTTGCAAATACTATGAAAGTTGGAGATCCTAAAAAAGAAGGGGAACACATCGGTCCAGTAGTATCTGAAGTACAATACAAAAAAATTCAATCGCTTATTCAAAAAGGTATTGATGAAGGTGCCAAACTTGTTGCAGGGGGAGTAGGAAAACCTGATGGAATAGATAAAGGTTACTTTGTTAAACCTACAGCCTTTGCCGACGTTAATAATCAAATGGAAATTGCAAGAACTGAAATTTTTGGTCCAGTGCTTTCAATTATACCTTTCGAAAACGAGGAAGAAGCAATAAGTATTGCAAATGATACTGATTACGGTCTAACTAATTACATTCAAACTAAAGATAAAGAAAAAGCCAATAGAGTTGCAAGAAGACTTAGGTCTGGAATGGTAGATGTTAACGGAGCTGGTATAGCAGTCGATGCACCGTTCGGAGGGTTCAAACACTCTGGTATAGGTCGTGAGGCAGGAAAAGAAGGCTTATTAGAATTTTTAGAAGTTAAATCAG
This sequence comes from uncultured Pelagibacteraceae bacterium, assembly GCA_902597055.1. Classification (GTDB taxonomy): domain Bacteria; phylum Pseudomonadota; class Alphaproteobacteria; order Pelagibacterales; family Pelagibacteraceae; genus Pelagibacter. The sequence continues at coordinate 17,007 of CACJWG010000008.1, forward strand.
TAGGTGGTTGGGCTAATTAAATTTTTGATTTTTCTTTAACACCATCCAAAAACTTAAGACATTTTTTTAATTCTTCTAACTTAATAAATTCATCAACTTTGTGAGCTTGTTCAATTGATCCAGGTCCACAAACAACTGTGCTAATTCCAATTTCTTGAAAAAGCCCTGCCTCTGTACCAAAAGACACAACTTCACGTGAATTATCTCCAGTAATGCTTGATACTAACTCACAAGCCTCAGAATTTTTTTCTCTATTGAACCCTATAATTTCTCCGATTACTTCCTTTCGTATCTCAGATTTCGGATAAACTTTTTGCATTTCTGGAAGTAATTCTGTTTTTACAAATTTATCTATTTCATTATTAACAAAGACCCCATCATCTTTTACAACAGGTCTTAATTCCCAATCAACCTTACATTTGTCTGCTATTACATTTCTTGCAATTCCACCTGAAATACCTCCAATTTGTAGAGTGGTATATGGTGGGTTAAATACAGAATTTTTAGGTTTTCTTTTTTTTAAATCTTCTCTTAATTGCATAAGTTTTTGAATAAATTTCGAAGCATATTCTACCGCATTCACTCCTTTGTCAGGCTGGGAACCATGACCAGCAAGACCATGAAAATGTGTTGTGTATTCATAACAACCCTTGTGAGCATCAATTATTTTCATATTAGTTGGCTCTCCAACAATACACAAAGAGTTTTTTATATTTCTTTTTTTTAATTCGTCTATTAAAAGGGGCGCTCCTTGACACGCTGTCTCTTCATCAAAAGTAAAAGAAAAATGGATATCTCGATCTAATTTTTCAGAGGAAAATACTGGTGCATATGCTAACACGCAAGCCAAAAAACCCTTCATATCACACGATCCTCTTCCAAACAGTTTCCCATCTTTAATTGTTGCTTTAAAAGGATCTGTTGACCAACTTTTGGTTACAGGCACCACATCAGTATGACCCGAAAAAATTATAGATTTTTTTCCATTCTTTTTTTTTGATTTTAAAGTTGAAAATAGGTTTACTCTTTTTTTATCATTATCAAATACTTTAAATGATGATGCACCGACATCACCTAAAATTTTTTCACAGTAATTAATAATTGAGTTATTATCTTCACCTGAAATAGTTTTAAACCCTATCAAATCAGAGAGAATTTTAATTGAATTGTTATATAATTTATCTGAATTATTTTCTGTACTCATTCGTAAAAAGAATTATATATTAATTCCATGAAAGAACAAATATCCTATGATCAATTTGATAAGATCGATTTAAGAGTCGGTACTGTAATTTCAGTCAAAAAAAATGAAAAGGCTCGAAAACCTTCACTAGTCGTAAAGGTTGATTTTGGAAAAGAAATAGGCATTAAACAATCTTCTGCCCAAATTACACATTATTATAATGAGGAAAATTTGATGAATAAACAGGTTATTGGTGTCTGTAATTTTGCAGAAAAAAATATCGCTGGAGTTGTTTCACAGGTTTTAATACTTGGTGCAATCGACCAAGAAGGAAAAGTTGTATTACTTCACCCTTCACAGAAAACTGATGATGGGTTACCGATAGCTTAATTTGCTAGTAAATTTGCGACAAATGATAAATTTATTTAATTATTTTATTATGTTATGTCAGCTTACTTTTTACTCAAAAAAATAATTTGATATGAAACCAGGAAATAAAAATTCTTATAAATCTCTCACCTCGATTAATATTAATGAAAAAGAATATAATTATTTTTCTTTGAAAACTGCAGAACAGAATGGTTTAAAAGGTATTGAAAAACTACCTAAATCATTAAAAGTTTTATTAGAAAATTTACTACGGTATGAAGATGGCAGGACAGTCACCAAAGATCAAATCCTTGCTTTGCAAAAATGGCTAAAAGATAAAAAGTCCGAGACAGAAATTGCCTATAGACCTGCTAGAGTACTTCTACAAGATTATACAGGAATACCCGCAGTCGCAGATTTAGCTGCTATGCGAGAAGCAGTCAAAGAAAAAAATAAGGATCCACAAATAATAAATCCGTTGTCTTCTGTTGATTTAGTGATCGACCACTCAGTACAAGTTGATAAGTTTTCAACTCCAGACTCGTTAAAGAAAAATGTTGAAATTGAATTCCAGAGAAATGCTGAGAGATATTCTTTTTTGAAATGGGGACAACAAGCTTTTGATAATTTTAGAATAGTTCCACCAGGGACTGGGATATGCCATCAAGTTAATCTAGAGTATCTTTCTAAAGTAGTATGGAAAGAAAAATTTGAAAACAAAGATTATATTTTTCCAGATACGTTAGTAGGAACTGATAGCCATACTACTATGGTAAATGGCTTGTCTGTTCTTGGATGGGGAGTAGGAGGTATAGAAGCTGAGGCAGGTATGCTTGGACAACCAATCTCTATGTTAATACCTGAAGTGATTGGTTTTGAAATAACAAATAAACTTCCAGAAGGTACAACTGCAACTGACTTAGTTTTGACAGTTGTTAAAATGTTAAGGGATAAAGGTGTTGTTGGAAAGTTTGTTGAATTTTATGGGGAGGGACTTAAAAATCTTACTCTTGCTGACAGAGCAACTATAGCTAATATGGCACCAGAGTATGGAGCAACATGTGGTTTTTTTCCAATTGATGATGAAACTTTAAAATATCTAGAGTTCTCTGGTAGAGATAAAAATCAAGTAGAAATAGTTAAAAGATATGCACAAGAGCAAGGGTTATGGGTAAGTGATGATATAATTTTTACTGACACTCTTAAACTAGATATGTCTACAGTTGTCCCAACAATTTCTGGTCCTAAAAGACCTCAAGATAAAGTTTTATTAACAGAGGCTTCCAAAAATTTTGATTTAAATTTTAAAAACATTACAAAAAGAAAAACTTTTTCCACTTCAAAAGTTGATGGAACAGATTATGAAATTAAAGATGGTTCTATTTTAATAGCTGCAATCACTTCGTGTACAAATACATCAAATCCTAATGTACTTATCGGAGCAGGTTTACTTGCAAAGAAAGCTTGTGATCTTGGGTTAACAACAAAGCCGTGGGTAAAAACTTCTCTTGCACCAGGGTCTCAAGTAGTTACTGATTACTTAGCAAAAGCCGGTTTAAACGTTTACCTAGATAAGCTCGGTTTCAATCTTGTTGGTTACGGTTGCACAACTTGTATTGGTAACTCTGGTCCATTACCAGAAAATATATCTTCAGCTGTTCAAAAAAATAATATTTATGCCGTTTCAGTATTATCTGGTAATAGAAATTTTGAAGGAAGAATCTCTCCACTGATTAAAGCTAATTATTTGGCATCACCACCCTTAGTAGTAGCTTATGCACTAGCTGGACACATGAAATTTGATTTTTATAAAGATTCATTGGGGAAATCTAAAGATGGAAAAGATATTTTTTTAAAAGATATTTGGCCATCTAATAAAGAGATTGAAGATACATTAAGTAATTCTCTAAATGCAGAAATGTTTATTAATAGATATTCAAATGTATCCAAAGGACCATCACAATGGCAAAATATCAAAACAAAAGAAAGCAGCATCTATGAATGGGATGACAACTCAACATATGTGAAAAAACCACCATTCTTTGAAAATCTTAAAGATAGCCCTGATGGATTTAAGGATATTATTAATGCTAGACCTTTATTAATTTTAGGAGACATGGTTACGACAGATCATATTTCACCAGCCGGCTCTATTCAAAAAGAGAGTCCAACGGGTGATTATTTTATGAAAAATCAAGTTCTACAAAAAGATTTTAATTCTTACGGTTCTAGAAGAGGTAATCATGAAGTAATGATGAGAGGAACTTTTGCAAATATTAGAATTAGAAATGAGATGGCACCAGGGACTGAAGGAGGGTTTACTAAACTTTATCCAGAAGAAAAAATAATGCCAGTTTTTGAAGCAGTAGAGGAATATAAAAAAAGAAAAACTGATTTAATAGTCATTGGTGGTAAAGAGTATGGAACAGGCTCTTCAAGAGATTGGGCAGCTAAGGGTACAAAACTTCTAGGAGTAAAATCTGTATTTGCTGAAAGTTTTGAAAGAATTCATAGATCAAATTTAATCGGTATGGGAATATTACCATTACAATTCATAGATGGCATGGACAGAAAAAAATTAAGTCTTAAAGGTTCAGAAATTATTTCAGTAACTGGAATAGAAAATGGGTTAAATCCTGGAGATAAACTATCTGTTGAATTCAAGTATCAAAATGGAGAAATAAAAAAAATCAAAATGCTGTGTAGAATTGATACTAACAATGAGTTGGAATATTATAAACATGGCGGAATTCTTCAATACGTTTTAAGAAATACAATTTAATAATGTCTGAAGATATAGAAATAATTAATCAAAATACAAGAATTGAAAAAATTAAAAACTTTTTTTCTAATAACTACAAAAAACTAATCGGTGGATTAATAATAATATTATTATTTCTATTTTCATATTTTGGCTACCTAGAATACAAAAAACGACAAAAAGCGGAAATTGCTGAAATTTATAACCAAATTACTTTAAAAGAATTAACGACCGAAAATGTTAGCGATATAAAAAAATTAATTGAAATTATAGAAAAGAAAGATCCAATTTATTCGGCATTATCATTATACTTTATTGTTGAAAACAAGTTGGTGAATGACAAGAAAGAAATTAATAATCTTTTTGATTTGGTAATAGATTCTCAAGTAGAAAATGAGCTTAAAAATCTCATTATTTACAAAAAAGCTTTGTATAATTCAGATCTTGTATCAGAGAATGAATTACTTGAAATATTAAATCCTATACTTAAATCTGAGAGTGTATGGAAATCTCATGCACTTCTTCTTATGGCTGATTATTTCGCTTATAATAAAAATCTGATAAAATCTAAAGATTTTTTGGAAGAGATTTTAAATTCTGAGACAGTTAATAACGAAATTAGAATAGAAGCAGAAAGAAGGCTTAAGAGGAGCTCTGGTGGTTAAAAAATATTTTTATTTTGTTTTATTTCTGTCTCTTATTAACTGTTCACTGAATCCAAATTCAAAATTTTGGACAAAAGAAAAAAAAATTCTTGTCGATAAAAGCTCAGAAATAGTATCAATAGTAAAAAAAAATAAATCCTTAAATGAATTTAATCAAAATTTTAAAATTTCGCTTCCAAAAAATTTAAAACAAGAACTTAACCAACAACTTAATAATGATGGATATATAAATTTTGATGCAAATCTTGAAAAAATCTCAAAATTCAATTTTAAAAAGATAAATTCATTTTCAAATTTTGAGCCTGAAATATTATTAGACAAAAACAACTTATTTTATTTTGATAGCAGTGGGTCTATTGTAAAATTTAATAGTAATTCAGATTTAGTATGGAAAATAAACCATAACTCTAAACCAGACAAAAAGTTACAACCAATATTATTTTTTGGCATAAGTGAAGATAATTTGTTTATCGCTGATAGTATTGCAAATTATTACGTAATTAACAAAAATAACGGTGAACTTAAGTGGAAAAAAAAACACTCCTCATCATTCAACTCACAAATAAAAATTTTTGATAAAAAAGCTTTAGTCATTGATATGGAAAATCAACTAAGATGTTTTTCTATAGAAACAGGTGAATTAATTTGGTCAGTCAAAACTCAAGGATCTATTTTAAGATCTCAAAAAAAACAATCTTTAATCTTAAATAAGGGTAGAGTCTATTTTAGTAATTCTATAGGCGATGTAACTGCAGTTGATATTCAAAGTGGAAAAATAATTTGGCAAACTCCCACTCAATCAAATATTACTTTTGCCAGCACATATTTTCTTAAATTATCTGATATAGTGTCCGATGAAAAATCAATTTTTGTTTCAGACAACAATAACCAATTTTTTTCAATTGATTTATTATCAGGCACTATTAATTGGAAACAAGATTTCAGTTCTGAGCTAAGATCAGCATTAATTGGTGATTATTTAGTTACAATTTCTGATGATGGTTTACTTATAGTCATGAATAAAGAAACTGGCCAGATTATAAGAATTAACGATCTGCTTAAAAATATCAAAGAGAAAAGAAAGAAGAATTACCAGCCAATAGGTTTTTTAATTGGAAAATTTAATATTTATGTTTCAACGAATAATGGAAGAGTCTTAGTAGTGAATTTTAAAGAAGGTAAAATCGAAAAAACATTAAAATTAGATAATAATAAACTCCAAAGACCTGTTTATTTTAATAAAAGTTTATATATTGCAAAAGATAATTCGATCATTAGATTAAAATAATGTTTCTTAAAATTCTCGAAAAGCTAGGCAGAAAAAAAGTTGTCTTAGACAGAGGACCTTCCCACCCTCAATTTGAAAAAGCAAAACCCTGGATGAATAGATATTATCTTATTTTTCGACATAGACCCAAATGGTTCCCTTTTAATATTTTAATACATGAAATGTTGGACGATGATCATGGAGAAGGAGTTCACAATCATCCATTCCCATTTATGACAATCATACTAAGAGATGGATATTATGAAACTTTAAAATCTGGAAGATTCTGGAGACCAGCAGGTTATATTGGATTTAGATCTGCAAATACACATCATAGAATTGATATTAAACCCGGCACAAAACCTCTTACTATATTTATAGCAGGGCCATATGGACTAAGAAAAGGACCAAGGTCTGAGTATGGAATTGATTTTAAAACTAAAAAATGAAGCAAAAATTTTTTGAATTAAGATTAAAAACAAACGGACAAAAGTTATATAATTTTACAGATCAAACTGTAAATTGGATCAATGAAAATTCTTTAAATGATGGAATTTTAAATTTAAGCATTCAACATACAAGTGCCTCCCTGATTGTCCAGGAAAATGCTGATCCAGATGTTCAAACAGATTTATTAAATTATTTTGATAAATTAGTTCCTATGGATGAAAAATCTTATATTCATAAATCAGAGGGCAAGGATGACATGCCCGCACACATTAAATCCGCTCTAACAAATAATCAAATTTCTCTTAGTGTAAAGAAAAAGGAATTACTGCTAGGTACATGGCAAGGAATTTATTTGTTCGAACACAGAATTGAAAGTCAAGAGAGAAAAATTATTCACCATTTTATAGGCGATTAAATGTGAGGATCGTACGCCCATTGTAAAATAGCTTGCCTCTGTCTTCTTCTGCAAGTTAAATTTCCCTTTTCGCAATTTTTTTCAATAGCCGTTACATGTCTCCTAAAATTTTTCCATCTTTTAATTTGAGTTATATCTACACTCGGTATTCTTCTACCCATTGAGAATCTACAATACCATTGGAACCAACCCAAAGGATCTTCTTTAAATATCCAACCTTTCTCAATCCAATGTTCTCTGGAAAGTCCAGCTTTCACCTTAAATCTATTTATATTCACATCAAAAGTCTTACTCAGTTTAGCTTTTACAAACCAATTTTTTGGATATTCTTTAATGTTATTTCCAAAGTAAGATCCACCAAAAACTCCTAACTCAAGCATTTTTTTTGGGGAAAGTTCCGGTTTAAATAATTTATAAATCTCTGCGTCGCTTAATTTTTTCATATAATTAAATCAATTTTTTTCCTTCACTTAATAACTTTTGGTAAAGATCTATATCTGCAGATCCCTCACAACCTATTAATAATATATTTGAATTTCCATTTATTTCTAGGGTGCTCTTCGTTTCTTCAGTATTACAACATGAAATCAAACTTGTGATACCGGGTGTTGAACATTCACCTCCTTCAATTGAAATATCACTTAATACTTTATCTGCTAACATTGCTACAGTCTGTGAGACGAACTTATCTGAAACACTTATACAATTATTTACAGAATTTTTTAGTATTTGCCATGGGACTAATGATACATCCCCACAAGACATGCCACCCATTATACTTTCTTTCTTAATATCTACACTTGTGGGAGTATTATTTTCAATACTCTGCATTACACAATTTGCATTTTCAGGTTCAACAATAATAATTTTTGGCACCTTTTTAAAATAATTAGCTACACCTGCAACTACACCTGCGGCCATACCCCCGACACCAGCTTGTAAAAAAATATGTGTGATATATTCATTAGTTTGAACTGAAATTTCTTTTATCATTGTCGAATATCCAGCCATTGTAAGTTTTGGAACGAGTTCGTAATCCGGCCATGCCACATCTTGAATAATTTCCCAATTATTTATTTTTGACTCTTTCTTACAAACATTAAGAGAGTTCTCATAATTTCCTTTAACTCTGATTACTTCAGCATTCAAATTTCTCATTTCTTCAGCTCTTGTTTCACTTACATTTCCACTAATAAAAATTTTACAATTCAATCCCAAATTTTTCGCTCCCCAGGCGACTGATTTACCATGATTTCCTGCTGTAGCTGTTGAAACTGTAATATCTTTTCTCCCTTTAGTTATTTTTTCTACAGCATAAGCGCCACCAAGGGCCTTAAAAGATTTGAGTCCAAATCTCTTAGATTCATCTTTGTAAAATATATTTTTTAACTCTAATTCTTTAGAAAGTTTATTTAAACTTTCTAATGGGGTAGGTTGATATTTTTGCCATTTTGAAATTGTTTTATAAGCATCTTCTAATAAATCACTATTTAAGATTTTTAATATTTTTGAACGATCAAATTCAAAATTTTCATTATTGATAAACTTTGTAAATTTTTGATTCAGGTATAGATTTTTCTGCATTTGTTTAAATAATAAGAAATTATAAGGTAACTCTTAGGCTAGACTAAATCAAATAATTAGTGCATAGAGATTATCATATATGTCTAAAATTATTATAATTGGTGCTGGTGCAATGGGCTCAGCTTTCACGATCCCTTGTATTGAAAATGGCAATGATGTTATCTTAGTTGGTACTCAACTCGAAAATAATTTAATTGATGAAATTTCGAAATCGGCTCATCCTGCATTGAAAGTAGCTTTGCCCAAAAAACTCAAACTTGAAAAATTTGAAAAAATTAAGGATTATTCAGATGCCGATCTAATTGTATGCGCGGTAAGCTCTCCAGGAGTTGATTGGTTTATTGACCAAATTTCTCAAATGGAAAGTAAGAAACTTAATATAGTTTTATTAACTAAGGGTTTGAGTATCGAAGCAGGGAAATTAACAACCATTTCTTATAAGATTAAAAATGAACTTAAAAAAAAAGGTTTTGATGATGTGATCGTATCAGCAATAAAAGGACCTTGTCTTGCAGCTGGATTAGCAAATAAGGTGAGGACAGGCACAGTAATTGCAAGTGAAAACAAAGATACAGCAAATTTAATACAGAAAATAATAACAACTGAATATTATTCGACAGAGACATCAGAAGATGTAAAAGGAGTAGAATTTTGTGGTGCAATTAAAAATATCTATTCCATGTTAATCGGAGCATCTGAAGGTCTAAGTAACCCAGGTGCACCTGAGAATATAAAATCAAAATACTTTTTGAATACCTCAGCATCTTTAATTCATCGCTCAATTTCTGAGATGGTAAAATTTGTCAAATACTTTGGTGGCAATGAAACAACAGTTTATGGACTTGCTGGTTTGGGGGATCTTTATGTAAGTGCCATAGGTGGGAGAAATAGTCAAATGGGTAAATATTTAGGACAAGGAACTTTATATAAAGACGCTAAAGAAAAATTTATGAAAGATATTACTGTTGAAGGTGCGCAGTTAGCACTTGAAATTGGTCCAACTCTTTTAAAGGAACTTAAAAAAAAAGAATTTCCTTTAATGTTCAACATACTTGAGACTATCTGCAATAATAAGAAATTAAGTATTAATTGGTAAACTAAAAAAGTCCCTCAACTTCACCTTTTTTATTTAGCTTAATATTATCAGCCGCAGGAACTTTGGGTAGACCAGGCATTGTCATAATAGATCCACAAACAACTACAATAAACTCAGCTCCAGATGATAATCTCACTTCTCTTATTGGAATTTCGTGATTTGATGGAGCTCCTTTTAACTTTGGATCTGTTGAAAAACTATATTGGGTTTTAGCTATACAAACAGGTAAACTCTTGTAGCCGTTATTTTCAAAAACTTTTAGTTGTTCTTTTACATCTTCGTTCGCTGTAATTCCATGGCCTCTGTAAATTTCTTTAACGATTTTTTCAATTTTATCCCAAAGATTTAAATCATCTTTATATAAAAGTTTGAAACTACTTTTTTTTGAATCTTTACATGTTTTGACTACCTTTTTGGCCAGGTCAGTTGTGCCTTTTCCTCCCATTGCCCAGTGTTTACATTCACTAACCTGAACATTCATATCTTTACAAAAATCAAGAACAACATCTATCTCTTTTTTGGTATCTAAAGCAAAATGATTTATTGCTACAATTGGTTCTAATCCGAATTTTTTAATATTTAAAATATGCCTTTCTAAATTTACCAAGCCTTTTTTTAAAGAGTCGGTGTCTTCTTTTTTAAGATTTTCTTTTTCAACACCTCCATGCATCTTTAATGCTCTAATAGTCGCAACAATCACAACACAACTGGGTTTTAACCCAGCCTTTCTACATTTTATATCTAAAAATTTTTCAGCACCAAGGTCTGCACCGAACCCTGCTTCAGTAACAACATAGTCAGATAGCTTAAGAGCTGCTGTTGTAGCGATTACAGAATTACAGCCATGAGCAATATTAGCAAATGGACCTCCATGAATAATAGCTGGGTTATGTTCCAAACTTTGAGTAACATTGGGTCTTATTGCCTCTTTTAAAAGAACAGTCATTGGTCCCTGAGCATTTAAATCTTTTGCAAAAATTGGCTGTCCTTCTTTATTATATGCAATAGTTATATTTCCAATTTTTTTTTCCAAATCATTCAAATCTTTGGCCAAACAAAAAATTGCCATGACTTCAGATGCAACAGTTATATCAAAACCGTCTACTCTTTTAAAATCTTTCGCAACACCATTGGTATTAATGTCTATAAATCTTAATGCACGATCGTTCA
>CACJWG010000009.1 GCA_902597055.1 uncultured Pelagibacteraceae bacterium
GACAAAATAGAATGTGTTATAACCGAAATTGACAAAGAAAAAAGAAGAATTGCAATATCTTATAAACTTACAATTGATAATCCTTACAAAACTTTAACAGACAAAAATCCAGTTGGAAGTACAATTGAAGGGACTGTGGAAAGTACAAATGATTATGCAATTTATCTTAAACTAAATGGATATGATATCAGTGGATTTTTGCATTGTAATGATCTTCACTACACAAACGATCCTGAAGCTGAGCTGAAAAAGTACAAAATTGGAGACAAAATTAAAGTTAAAATATTAGAAATTAAAGAAGATCAACAAAAAGTAAGAGTAGGCCTTAAACAAACTCAAAAAGATCCTTTTGATTACTTTAATGATAAAAAAATAAATGAAACTATCACAGTAAAAATAATATCCTCTGATAACAAAGGTTTAGTTGTACAGCCAGAAGGTTGTGAAATGAATGTTTTAATTAAGAAGTCTCAAATAGCTGTAAGCGCAAGTGATGCTAGACCGTCAAGGTTTGTTGGTGGAGAAAGAATTGATTGTGCTATAGCAGAACTTAATATAGAAAAAAGAAAAGTATCTTTAAGTATTAAATTACTTGAAGAAATTCAAAAAAAAGAAGCTTTGGAAAAATACGGTGCTGAAGGCTCCGGAAAAAATCTACCTTTTTCAACTTTATCTGATAAACTCAAAAAAAAAGATAAAGAAAAAAAATAGGTAAAAAAATAAATTGCCGATAACTAAGTCAGAATTAGTAAAACAACTATCTAAAACTTACCCCAATCTGTTGAAAAAAGATTTAGAAAAATTTTTTGATATATTCATAGATGAAGTTAAGTTAGCTCTTAAAAACGATGAGAGAGTCGAACTTCGTGGGTGGGGTGTTTTTTTTACCAAAAAACAAAAAAGTAAAACTTCAAGAAATCCAAAAACTGGAGAAAAAGTAATGGTTAATGAAAAAAAAAGTATAAACTTCAAAATGTCAAAAGATCTATTTAGTGAAATTAATGATGAATAAAAAAAAAATATTTATCGCTGTAGATACCAATAATGTCTCCAGGGCAAAAAAAATAATCAGGGACACACAAACAAAAAAAATTGAATTAGGTTATAAATTTGGTCTTGAATTTTTTTACTCAAAAGACGGCAGAAAATTTCTCTCAAGTCTCAAAAATCATAAAATTTTCTTAGATTTAAAGCTTAACGATATCCCAAATACTGTAAGCTCTGCGATGAAATCATTGAAAAATTTAAAGATAGCATATTTGACAGTTCACATAAGCTCAGGATTGAATGCTTTGAAAGTATTAAAAAGAGAAAGTAAAAATATTAAAATTGCTGGTGTAACAACTCTGACCTCGCTAAATGATAAAGATTTAAAAGAAATTGGATATAAAAAAAAAGTTAATGAGCTTGTTAAGCACCAAGCTAAGCTTGCAAAAAAAGCGAAACTGGATGCTATAATTTGTAGTGGACATGAAATAAAATCAGTAAAAAGTGTGTTTAAGAAAGAAATAATTACGCCAGGAATTAAAATGCAAAATACAAAAAATGATCAAAAAAGAATTATGAAGCCTAATGAAGCTTTTGCTGCAGGAAGTGATTGGTTAGTTATTGGTAGATCAGTTACAAAAGGAAATATAAAAAAAAATATTCAAAATTTATTAAAAATTTTAGAGGATTGATGCAGTCTAAGATTTGTGGAGTAAAAGACAGTGAAACATTAAATTTTTTAATAAATTACAAATATCCTCCTGAATTAATTGGTTTTATTTGTAACTATCCAAAATCTAAAAGATTTGTTGATGTAAAATCTCTTCAGAGTCTTCTCAGAGTTGACAATAAAAAATCTCAATTTGTATCTGTATTAGTTAAACCCGATGAATTTATTTTAAAGGAAATGCAAAAACTAAATTTTGAATATTTTCAAATTTATGATTGTTCGCCTGATGAAATAAAATCAATAAAAAAGAAATTTAATAAAAAAATTATTTCTACAATTACTGTTGAAACTAAAGAAGACATTCTCAAATATAAGAAATATGAAAATTGCTCAGATATAATATTATTTGATAGCAAGGGATATGAAAAATCATTAGAATTTGACCACACGTTAATGGAAAATGTGCCAGTAACTGTTAACAGCATGATTGCTGGAAATATTAAATACAACGATAACCTTGATAAGTTTATGAAAATTTGTAATTATATTGATATATCTGGGGGCGTAGAGACATCTGGATTAAAAGATATTTCTAAAGTAAAAATTTTCTTAGACAACGTAAAAAAATTGAATGATAAAATTGAAAAAAAAAACTCCTCTTATTGACCAACATAATAAGTTTGGATTTTATGCAAATAAATTTGGTGGAAACTATTGTGCAGAAACAATGCGAAAACCAATTGAGGATTTATCTAAGCTTTTTGAAAAATTAAGAAAAGATAGAAAATTTCTTAAAAAAAGGGATCATTATTTTAAAAATTATCTTGGAGGTGAAACACCGTTTTTTAAATTAGAAAATTTAACTAAACATTTAGGTGGGGCACAAATTTGGTGTAAAGACGTGTCAGCTATAAATGGTGACGCGCACAAAGCATATCATGCAACTGTGAATGCATTAATTTGTAAAGAAAGCGGTAAACGCTACATAGCAGGAGATACCGGTGCCGGAATGTTTGGAAAAAATCTTGCAATGGCAGCAAAAAAAATGAATTTAAAGTGCAAAATTTTTATGGGCACAAAGGATATTTCTAGACAAGCACCTAATGTAAAATTTATGCGCGATGCAGGTGCTGAAGTTGTGCCGGTTGACTCAGGATCAAAAACTTTAGTTGATGCTGTTTCTGAGTGTATGCGCCACTATGTTTCAAACTGTGATAATACCCATCTTGCTGTAGGCTCAGCAATAGGCTGCAATATTTTTTTAAAGATTTGTGCATGGTCAACTTCTCAAATTTCAAGAGAATTAAAAAAACAATTAATAAAAGAGTTTGGGGAAATACCTAAGCTTAAATTAATCAATGTCATAGGCGGTGGGAGTAGCGCGCTAGGATTTTGGAATGAGTTTATAGATTACGACAAAAAACATGTTGAGCTAATTGGTGTTGAGGCAAAGTATGCTGCACCTTTATCTACAAATGCAAAAGTTGCTGTTTTACATGGAGCCGCACAATATTGTTTGACTAATAAAGAAGGTCAAATAGCAGAAACTCATTCATTGAGTGCGGGTTTAGATTATCCAGGTTCGAGTCCATTACATGGATTATTAAAGGACTCTGGTAGAGCACGATACACTAATGCTTCAGATAAAGAAGCATTAGCTGCTTTCAAGTTAATTACGAAATTGGAAGATATAAGACCAAGTTTGGAACCAGCTCATGCATGGAGTGAATGCATTCGTTTAGCTCCAAAATTAAAAAAAAGTGATGTGCTTGTGGTCAATAATTGTGGAAAAGGCTACAAAGATAAAAAAATTTATATTGAGCAATTAGGATATTATCCCAAATGAAAAATTCTATTAACAATGCATTTAAGATTGCAAAAAAAGAAAATAGACCTGCATTAATATCTTATACAGTTTGTGGTGATAATACTAAGGAGAAATCACTACAAATACTAAACTCAATATCAAAAGATTTGGATATTGCAGAATGGGGAATACCTCATAATTGCCCAACTGCTGATGGAAAAGATATTCAAAATAGTTCTTACAGAGCCTTGCAAAATGGTATTCGATTAAATGATATTTTTAAACTTGTAAAAAGATTTAAAAAAACAAAACCATCAAAACCAATGATATTAATGGGTTACTACCAAATGATATTTAATTATGGAGATAAAAAATTTATTCGAAAATGTAAAGAGGCTGGTGTTGATGGTTTAATTGTTGTTGATTTATCATTTCCTGATAATAAAAATTTTGCCAAATTGTGTAAGAAAAATTCTATTTGTTTTGTTCAATTAATTGCACCAACTACAACTGTGAAAAGAATGAAAGAGATAATAAAGAGTTCACATGAAATGATTTATATGATTTCAAGTATATCAACTACAGGGTCTGCATTAAAATATAGTATAAAAAGAATTATAAAAAATTATAATGTTATAAAAAAAATCAAGCCATCAAAAAATGTTGTTATAGGTTTTGGTATTACCGAGAAAACTATTTCGAATCTAAGATCTGCTGACGGTCTAGTTGTTGGTAGTGCAATTTGTCGAGAAATAACAAGAAGTTTAAAAGATAGACAAAATCCTGTCACAAATGTAAGTAAATTAGTTAGGAAACTAAAAAACAAAATTATATGAATTGGTTAAAAAAAACTCTTAGATTCGGTGAAAAGATAAAACAGTTATTAAAAAAAAGACCATCAAAGAGTGATATAGAAAATAGTGATTGGACTTCTTGTTGCAAAGGTCCAGTTTTGAAAAAAGATTTAGAGGAAAATTTATGGGTCTGTAATGCGTGTGGAAAACATCATCGAATAAATTGTATTCAAAGATTTGATATAATTTTTGGTAAAAACAATTATGAAGTATTAAAAACCCCAATACCTGCGGATGATCCTTTAGAATTTGAAGACTCATCTCCATATATAAAGAAATTAAACTCTGCGAGAAAAAAAACAAATCAAGATTGTGCAGTTATGATTGCTAAAGGTAAAATTGGGAACATAGATGCTATAGTTGGTGCAATCAACTTTGCTTTTATGGGTGGTTCAATAGCAACAAGTGAAGGTGAGGCAATTATTTTTGGTATTCAAAAAGCTGTTGAGGAAAAAAAACCTTTTGTGATTTTTACTTGTGGTGGTGGTCAAAGAATGCATGAGAGTCCCCTAGCACTTGCACAAATGACAAGAACTACTATGGCAATTAATGATTTAAAAGAGAATAAGTTACCTTACATAGTGTGTCTTACAGATCCAACTGCTGGAGGGATCACAGCATCTTTTGCGATGCTTGGTGACATTCAAATATCTGAACCCGGAGCCCTAATTGCATTTGCAGGTAGAAGAGTTATTGAAGGAACGGTAAAAGAAGAATTACCTGAAAACTTTCAAAAAGCTGAGCATGTTCTTGATTGTGGATTTGTGGATAATATAATACCTCGTAAAGATTTATCCAAAAAAATTAGCCAGGTATTATCTATATTGCTAAAGAAAAATTCTGAAGTAAATTCAGAGAATAATGAACAAACTCCAGAATTTAATATCGAAACTAGAGAAGCATCATAAAAAGAAATTAGACCTTTCTTTAGGTCGAACTTTAAATCTTTTAGAAAAACTTGGAAACCCTCAAGACAAACTTAAAAATATAGTTACTGTAGTAGGAACGAATGCTAAAGCAAGTATGTCATACAGTCTTAAGGCTATCCTTAATCAAGCTGGATTAAAGTGTAATATGTATACCTCCCCACATCTTCAGTCTTACACTGAACGTTTTGTTTTTAATGACAATGAAATTGATGAAGAAAGTCTTTTTAAACTATTAGAAGATACGGAAAAAGTATTAGGAGACGATAACGCAACCGTGTTCGAAATTCTCACATGTGCCTTTTTAAAATATGCAGAAAGCTTTAAAGGAAATATTAATATAATTGAAGCAGGATTGTTTCATCAATTCGATAGTACAAATGTTTTTAAAAAAAATTTGATGACATTAATTGGTGTAATACATAATGATCATTTTCAATGGTTAGAAAACAAGAGTATTGATGGAGTTATATATGAAAAAACAAATAAGCTTTTAAACTCTAATATTTTTGTAAACAAACAAGTAACTGATGAAATAAGAGAAAAAGTAGAGGTGTCTTTAAGACAAAATACATCAAACAAATATTTTTTCGGAAAAAATTTTAATATCTCAAGATCAGATAATAGTTTCATTCAATATCAAGATGATATTGGTGAATTAATATTGCCAGAACCCAATATTCTAGGTGACCATCAACTTTATAATATAAGTACTTCAATTGCAGCATCTAGGAAAATATTTAATGTTAAGGATCAGGATATCAAATTAGGTATACAAAGTATCCCTCTTAGAGGAAGATTGCAGGAAATTAAGTCAGGAAAACTCAAAAAGATTGCAGGTAATAACAGATTGGTAGTTGATGGAGGCCATAATATTTCAAGCAGTTATGTTATTGCAAACTGGATTAAAAACCAAACTCAAAAAGTTAATCTTGTTGTAGCTATGATGAAGGATAAAGAACATCAAAAATTTATGAAATCTTTTGAGGGTCTAGTTAATTCAGTTACTTTAATTGATATTCCTAATCAGGATGGAGGGATTTCTAAAAATGAATTTAAAGAAAAGATAAGTAATCTCAATTTTAAGTTAAAAATTTCAGATAGTCTCGATGGTGCAATTCGTTCAAACTCAAAGGATATTAACACTATTACCTTAGTTACAGGGTCGCTTTATCTAATTGGGGAAGTTTTAAATTTAAATTAAGTATTTTCTTTAATCCAAGAAACAATATTAGATTTAGTGGTTGCTCCAACTTTTGTTGCCTTTAATTCTCCACCAGAAAATAAGAGCATAGTTGGTATGCCCCGAATTCCATATTTTGTTGGAGTGTTAGGTTCGTTATCGATATTGTGTTTTGCAATTACAACTTCTGACATTTCATTAGAAATTTCTTCTAAGATTGGTCCAATTTGTTTGCTTTTAATGAAGATAGGCCCTCTGACAAAATCAGAGGGCCTATCAACAAGGGCCGCACCATTCGGCCCAGAAATCAACGATCACTGGTTTTCCAGCTTTAATGACTTCCGTTTCAAAATTCTCGTCTGTAACATTTACTGTTGCCATAATATTTTTATATAAAGATTAAATTTTTATTTCAAGCTTAAAATCTTCTAAATTTATTTTATCCACACTAAGCATTTTGATATTTTTTCTCAATGGACATCACAAAATTATTAAGTTGATCTAAAAATTTAAGATTTTTTTCATCATTTTCATTGGTGAATTTATCTCTTAAATTGTCGCACTCAAAATAAAATTCTTTGCAAGTCCACCACTTCTCTTTTTTATCACTAAGAATTCTCTTAGCTATATCTCGCTTCACCTGTTTTAAAATAGATTCGGGTAGAACGTGAGGAGCTTCTTGAAAAATTATTTTTTTGCCAAATCCAACAAGTCTTTCATCCTCAAACTTATCCAGCAATCTTAGTTTATCTGACCAAGATGCCTCGTGCCATTTTGCAAATAAATTTGTGTCTTTGTTTGGAGTGAATTTTTTATATATGCTCTCTTCTGGGAGTATATCTTCTTGGGATTTTGATTGTTCTTTTTCTTCAGCAATTTCTCTTAAAGCGGTTAATATATTTTCTGAAAACTTTTCGTTACTGTTTACTAATTCAGCCCTTTTTATCAGAATATTTTTATCTATTGCATTATAGGGTTCAACATCCATACCAAATTTTTTATCCAAAATTATAGGTGCTTTATTTGATCTGATAGTTCTTAAAAATTTAGGTGATTTTTTCATCTCAGCTTTTAAATCATTGATAGACATTTTAAGAAGAGGCTCTACATCAACCCTTAAGTCGACCGCTTGACCCCACTGATATATCGGATGAGTACAAAATTTTGGGTGAAGAGGAGCACAAAGGTAAAGTCTAGATTTTCCATAGAAATATTCATTTAACGTAATAATCTTCTCTTTTTTGATAATTGTTTCTGTGTCTAACTTATTTGCGGTTTTTAAAAAATCGTTCCAAGTTTCTGGCTGTTTTTTCTTAATCAAGCCTAGTACTTTAAGTGTGAGCTCAGCATCAAAAATTGCACTATGAGCTCCTCCAGATTCAAAACCATTCATCCTTGCTAAAGACTCTAATTTCATTACTGCATTGCCCTTCTCGTTAATTTCGGTGTTTAATATTTTATTATCAATAGCAAAAGCACCTCTTGCTATATTTAGTCCGTCGTGTCTTTTGTTAGGTGATGCGTTCGTAATGTAAGGATATCTAATCCCCTTGAAAAACTCTTTCCTAATCATTTCATCATCGAAACCTTAAAATAAAGCGACTAACCCCCTCTCGTTAGAGAGGGGGCAGCCGCCCTATGTTGGACCATCCCATGAAGATTGCAGGACTCCATTTTTTAAAAATTGCCTCTACTTGATTTAACATTTGATAGTGGCTGAGGTTTACTTTAGTTAACAAATCTACACTTGTTTTGTTAACAAGCAAGGCCATACACTGAGGTATTTCACCTTCGGGTAGTCTACATCTTAGATTGAATCTGTCTTTTTCTTTAAAGTTTTCATCAACCAATATTCCTCCAATTTCAATTATGCTGCCAAAATCAGTAGAAGAACTTGATGACTCAATATCCCAAATAACTATATTCAATTTTTTCCTTTTATTTTAATGCTTTTTGTGAAGAGGATATGATCTCGCATCTAAACAAGTAGCAAGTAAATTTGTTAGTATATTAATTTAATAATTTGTCAATTTTATTTATTAATTAGATTGTAAAATTTTTCAACTCTCTCAAGAAATTTATTTTGATAATATAAAAGTTCATCACCCTCAATTTTAAAATCTTGAAACAATCTATCAACTGTACACATGAGAATAACTCCCTGGGTAATATTGGAATTATAAACTGTGTTGTGAGCTAATGAATAGGCTGCTACTTGTAAAAAATAATCTTCAATATACTCTTTCTTTTTAGGTTTATTGCTTTGTTTGAAATCCAAAATCGTGGCCCTATTTTCGTATATACCAATACAATCAGCTGTGCCCGCAAATCCTTTTGCACCAGGCATATATACGGTCGCCTCTGCTCCCCAAACTTCTGATAATTTATTTTTCAAACCATTATCTATAATTTCTTCTGCCATTTTTTTGGAGTTATTATTATCCTCAATTAAATCCTGATTAAGTTTTCCATGCAAAAAGTCTTCGATAAACTTATGAAGATTGCTTCCTCTAGTTGATGATTCTTTTTTTATTCTTTCTGCTTCAACTCTTCCTACTCTTTCTTTCCAAGCAGTTAGCGCTGCTTTATCCTCCTCACTTTTTGTGGCTGATAGTATGCTTGTAACTGAAGGTAAATTCGATCCATCCAAAGAGTAGTGTCTTTTACCTTGAATTAATGCTCGAGTAGAACTTGGATAATTAAATTTTTTATTCCATTCCATTTAAAATATTATATTTATTTTCAACTTCTTAGTCTTTACCTTTTGTAAATCTATCAATCAATCTCTTGAATATATTGGTTTTGATATTTTTCTGATCATCCTTTTCTTTTTTCATTTTCTTGTAAAGATTAATGAAATCTTGACGAGATCCTTTCTTTTTTCCTAAAGATCTAAATTCATTAGTCCATTTACTTCTATGATCTTTATCCATCTATTTTGTCTTGATCATCTTCTATATCGTTTGGAGGTAATTTTTTTGGGGTAAGCCCTCCAATTTTGTTCATTTTTGAAGTTTTGCTAAGGAGGCTTCCTTTACCATCTTTTATTTTATCCATCACTTCTGAAACTCCAAGTGATGATTTTTGAATTGAGTCCTGAGCTTTTTTAGCGCTATTATAAATGTCAACTGTTTGAGTGCTAATTTTGTTGGCTAACTCGATCACATCTAATATATTTTTAGATTGTTTATCTGCTTTCCAAAAATATTCTACTACTTTAAATATTAAAAAAAGCATTGACGGTCCACAAAGAGTAACTTTTTTACTTAAAGCGTATTCCACTAATTTAAGGCCAGCTTTATCTGGTAACTCTAAAGCTTTTTCATTTGGTACAAACATTATCACTGTGTCTAATGTTTTTAAATCCTTGATGCCCTGATAATTTTTTTTATTTAAACTATCTATATGATTTTTTAATGACTGCTTATGTCTTTTTAATGCATCCTCTTTTGTTCTTTCATCTGAAGAATTTGCATACTCGTCAAATGCTGTTAAGCTTACTTTTGAGTCGACTATCATACATTTTCCATCTGGATAATTTATGATTACATCCGGTTGCAAGTTACCCTCTTCGGTATTATAACTTTCCTGAGTAAGATACTCATGTCCTTCTCTAAATCCAAGATTGTTAGTTAAGATATTATTGAGGACCATTTGACCCCAAGCTCCTTGTTTTTGACCCCCACCAGAAATAAAAGTATTAGCAATTCTCTGTGATTCATCTTTAACTCCAGCTACTTCGGTTTGTACTGTTGTTAAAAGTGTTTGGACCGCTCCCCTATCTTCACTATTTGTCTTCTGAAATCCGTCTATTGCAACTTTAAGATCCTTTAAATTTTTTGCATAATCATTAACGTCGACTTCACTTTCATTTTTTTTTGAAAAATATGACTTAATAGTAAAACCAGCAAATAAACCAAAGATTATACCTAAAAGAAATGTTACACTAAATATATCAATCATTTTAATCTCCTGTTTTCTTTATTGAAAAGTTCATATGTTAGAACTTTAATTTCAATTTGATTTTTTTTATACTCATGCAACATTCTCAAAAACTTTAATAGTCTTATAAAGTTTGTTGGAATAAAGTATATATCTAAAATTAGCTTAAGTATCGGTCTAGATCTATAATATTCAATGTCAGCTTTTTTGGTTATTTCCTTATTAGCCAAATAAATATCAACTGAATTTTTCCACTCCATACAGTAAGCTAATCTGTCTTTCATCTTGTTTTTTATATAGTTTCTCATTTTAGATACCTCGCAACTTGTCTAAAACATTGGGGTTTTACAGAGGACTTACCAATTATTCTAATTTCATCGTTTTGATAATAATAAATCCAATAGTATTTTAGATTATTTTCTTCGTCCAGTATCTCTTCGATTCTAATTTCAGTAATTTTATCCATTAGTTCATGCTCCCTGTGCCTGGATGATTATCATCAGCTAATTCTTCAAATAATACTCTGTTGTTTACTAAAACTCTAACAACAGCAGCAAGTGATAATTTTGCGCCAGGGCAAAGTTTTTCACTCAGCTTTTTAATTTTTGAATAGCAATCATGGTCGATTGCAACTGATTTATATTTAGTTATGTCCGTCATGTCTTCCTTTCTGAACCAAAGGAATAGGTTAAAGAAATGAATTTACGACTTGCATTCCAATAACGAACCCGTTTGGTTCATTTGTTGGTTTATTTAATTGAAAGGATTAACTTATAACACTGTACTCGCTCTTTTTTACGGAGCCACTTTGCCATAAATGGAAGGTCAATATACGTTACCTGCAAGTCCTATAATAACTGTATATAGATCTTCCATTTCGACTAGTTATCTTAGATAACCACTTTCAAAATATAATATAATCTTATTAATTTAATTTTCAATCAAAAAATTTATTTTTTTTCAATTTAGGGTTTATCCTATACTTTCTTATAGCTGTCCTATATTTTTTTCTTTTTTACAGTTAAAACATTTAATTTTTACAAATGTTAAATATAATTTATTAGGAAAATGGAATTTCAATTAACTTTTAAAATAATAATTATAATAGGCGTTTTGATAGCTGTTTATGCAACTTTAAGAAATTTAGATGTAATTAAAATTATTCTTATCTATCTTAAGGACTTGTTACTAAGAAAATAACTTAATAATATTTTTTAAACCTTTTTTTGAAGAACTTTTTTTTGATGAAAAAACACACGCCTGAGATTTCAAAATTTCACCATCTTTAAGTATACGTAAGTTGTTACTTTTAATCGTTTTCCCAGTAGAAGTGATGTCAGAAATCAAGTTTGCTGAACCAGTAAAAGGATAAACCTCCGTAGCGCCCAAACTTTCAACAATTTGAAATTGAGTTACACCTTTTGAAAACAAGAAGTCTCTGGTCAGATTGGGATATTTAGTTGCAACTCTTAGTCTTTTCTTTTTTTTATCTCTAAATTCAAACGCAATTTCTTCTAAGTCTGCAACTGTTTGAACATCAATCCACGGATCAGGAATAGCAACAACCAGATTTGCTTTTCCAAAATCGTATTTTTTAACAAGGTTTATTTTCTTTTGTGTATTAAATTCACTTTCTTTAAATAAGTCAAAACCAGAAAAACCTATATCTAGAGAACTATCCCCTAGTCTTTCTATGATCTCTCTAGCATGTAAATATAATATTTTTAAATTCTTTTTATTTTTAATTGATCCAATGAGATCCCTTTCCCCTCTTTCTGAAATAAGTTTTAGTTTTTTTCTTTTAAAAATCTTTAAAAAGTCTTTTCTTAATCTGCCTTTACTTGGTATACCTATGTTAATTGTATTTTTCATAATTTACTTTAAGTTTATTGCTGCCCCAACAGCTGGTACTTTTTTTTTCGATCCTAAATCAGAAATTAATTGATCATATCTTCCACCATTAAATATATTCTTAATTTTATTTTTTGATTTAATGTCAATTTTAAACACCATGCCTGTGTAGTATTCGAGTTGTCTTCCAAAGGCAGTTGAAAAAATTACATTAAGCTTTGAAATTTTTTTATTTGATAATGGAAAATATTTTTGATCGACTGCTAGATTAATTTTATTTTTTTTAAAAAATTTATTTAATTTCTGTGCTGCTTTATTGATTGGACATTTAATCTTTAAAAACTCTCTAATAATTTTAGAAACATTTCTACCCTTGCTTGGGCGTCTTGGGTCTTTAATCTTTTTATCAAACCTCTTTAAAATTTCATCAATGGATCTACCAGCAATTATTGATGACTTATTTTCTTTGGTCATTTTCAAATAACGTTTTTTATCAACCTCTACAATTGTTGGATCAACATCTGAGTTTGTTTCTAATCTTTTCAGCAAGTCGTTGAAATAACTTTCTCTCCAAAAATGTCTTGAAAGTCTCAACTTCCATCTCTTAGGGATATCCAATTTTGAGATTAAAAGATTAAATATTTCCACATTTCCTATCGTCAATGTGCCTGAAGAATACTTTAAGTTTTTTATTGATTTCAGAGAAGTATCAATTATTTCTTTATCATCTTTTTTCTCATCTTTTGAACCAATAATTTCAAATCCAATTTGGTCTCTAATAATTGAGTCTTTTTTATTATTTGATTTTCTATATGCCTGACCGCTATAAAATATTTTTTCTTTAGTTTTAAGATTGTTTTCAAGATACCTAAGGCAAGAAACTATTGTTAAATCAGGTCTTAAACATAACTCGCTTCCATTTTGATCAATAAATGAAAAAATAAACTTTCTAAAATTTTCACCTGATCTTTGAACTATGTGATTAGCTTCAATCACAGATGGTAATTCAATGTATTTAAATCCTCTAGATTTTACAGATCTAAGAATTTTTTCAGATAAATTTTTTGATTTCATTGATTAAATTTTCTTTTGAAAATGTAACTTGATTATTTTCTCCTTTAACTCCAAGAAGATTTTTCAAGGTGATGTTGTTATCTTTAAATTCATTTTCCCCGCAAATTACAGCGACCGGACACCCTCTTTTATTGGCATAAGTTAATTGTTTCCCTAGATTTTTTTTACTGTCTAAAAAGATTTCTGAATTAATATTATTTTTTCTCAAAGTTTCTAAAATTTCGTAATAATTTTTTAAATATTTTTCATCCATTACACAAATAATAACCGGCTTTTGTTCGTTGACTTCTGAGTTTAATTGCATCATCGCAAATAGCAATCTATCAACACCAATACTTACACCTGTACCAGGTATATCTACTCCCTTAAATCTAGATATTAATTTATTGTATTGTCCTCCAGAGCAAATGCTTCCAATATCTACCTCTTTGCCTTTGTTATTTTTTGCTTTAAAGCTAAGATTGGTTTCAACACAAAAACCATCATAATATGCAAGACCTCTTACAATTGCAAAATTAGTTTTAATTTGACCAGAATAATTTCCAAATTTTAAAATTTCTATAAGATCTTCTAATTCTTTAATTCCCTCTTGTGTTAAAGGATTTTTAAAATTTTGTTTAAGTTTACTCAAATCATTAATCTTTAAAAAATCTAAAATCTTAGATACTTGGTCATCACTTAGATTAGCACCTTTTGTAATTGCACCACTTTTATCTTTTCTCTCTTTTTTTAATAAATCCTCAACACCTCTTAATCCAAAACCAGGTTTATCAAGCTTGTCTATAGCTCTCATAACCTTTGTCTGTTTAGTATCTGGAATCTTTAGATCTTTGATTATACCTTGAATTATTTTTCTGTTGCTGATGTTGATGATAAATTGATCTGTTTCTAAACCACACTCCAACAATGTACTTGCAATTAAATTACATAATTCTGCATTCGCTTGAGCTGGGTTAACATTTCCTACAATATCACAATCTGCTTGCGTAAATTCCCTGTATCGCGCATTTCCAGCTTTCTCATTTCTAAATACATTTTGGATTGCATATCTTTTATATATTGATGGAAGATCTTGATTGTTAAGAGCAACAAATCTCGCTAATGGACTTGATAAATCATAGCGAAGAGTAATGTCTTTATTTCCATCTTTAAAAGAGAATACATCAGACATAGGATTACTTTCATCCTCAGCAAGAAAGGATCCAATATTTTCTGCAATTTCAAAAGATGGAGTTTCCAAAGGGTCAAACCCGTATTTTATAAAATTATTCTCTATAACTTTTAAAAGTTTCTTTTTAAGAAGTAATTTTTTATTCCATCTATCTTCAAATCCCTGAGGCAACCCAGGAGTTAATTTATTTTCTTTACTCATTTTTTTGGTACCCTGGCTTGGGATCGAACCAAAAACTGAAGTTCCACAAACTTCCGTGATAACCATTTCACCACCAGGGCCTATGTTTATTTTATATTAATTGTTGTTAAATTTAAATTTATTAAATAATTAAATAGCTAGCGTGCAGCCAGCATGTATATGATGTCTGTGAAGTGAATTGAACTTATTATTTAATATAGTCATAGAGCTTAAATAGCATTTAATTCTAGAAATACAAGAATGAATTGTATAGGAATAGCAAACCCAATGGGTTTTATACTCCTATACAATAATGATGAATTAGAATTAAGAGGTTTTTTGCAGTTTTACTGCGGCAGGACCTTTTTCTCCGTCTTCAACTTCAAATGTAATTTCGTCACCTTCGTTTAAGAATCTTAAACCAGCTTCTCTAACAGCAGAAGCATGTACGAATACATCTTTTTCTTTATCTTCTCGTTCAATGAAACCATAACCTTTTTTTCCATTAAACCATTTTACTTTACCTTTTAGACTCATTTTACTCTTTCTTTATTAGTTTATCTTTGTTTATACAAAGAATGTGTTTTGTTATTAGATTTCTAAATTAGATGCAAGTGATTTAATTGTCTATTATTGAGCTTTTTGGTGGTGGCCTTGGTAAGAATCGCACTTACGACACATACCTTTTCAGGGTACTGCTCTACTACTGAGCTACAAGGCCATTAAAATCTAAATGTTATACGACCCTTTGTAAGATCGTATGGGGTTACTTCTACAGTAACATTGTCTCCCTGCAAAACTCTAATTCTATTTTTTCTTAATTTTCCAGCTGTATGCGCTGTAACAATGTGATTATTTTCTAATTTGACCCTAAACATTGCATTGGGCAAAAGGTCTATTACCTTTCCTTTAAATTCTAAAGAGTCTTGTTTTGACAAATTTATAATTCTCCTAATCTTTTTTTAATTGATTTAGCATGTCCATCTAAACCTTCATTAGTTGCAAGAGTTATAACTGATGGACCAAGAGTTTCAATACCCTTTTTTGATAAATTTATGTATGAAATTTTTTTAATGAACTCTGAAACACTTAATCCACTTGAGTATTTACTAGTCATATTGGTTGGAAGAACATGATTAGTGCCCGGTACTCCATAATCTGTCATTGCCATCACTGCATATTTTCCTAGGCAAATAGAACCAGCATTCTTAATTTTTGGAATTAAAGACTTGTAATTTTTTATATTTAGTTCTAAGTGCTCTGGACCCACCTTATTAATTATTTCTGCAATTTTATTTTCTGAATTTTCGTAAATTAGAATGCCATTCATCATTAAACTTTTTTTTGCAATTGAGCTTCTCGAAATGCTTTTAAGTTGATTTATTATTTCATTCTTAGTTTTTTTTAGAACTTTTTTATCTTTTGAAATTAAAATACACTGGGCGAGAGAATCATGTTCAGCTTGAGCAATTAAATCGCTTGCCAACCACTCTGGATTAGATTTGTTGTCACAAACAACTAAGACCTCTGAAGGTCCAGCTGTCATTGACTCAATTCCTATATCCCCAAAGACCTCTTTTTTTGCTGAAGCAACATATGAATTTCCCGGTCCTACAATTTTATTTACAGGTTTAATTGATTTAGTTCCATATGCAACAGCTGCTATTGCTGAAGGGCCACCAATTGAGTAAATTTCTTTAATTTTGCATTTTCTTGCAGCGTACAAAACTGCAGCATTTTGCTTTCCTTTGTAACCAGGATTAATCATTACAATTCTTTTAACTCCCGCAACAATTGCAGGTATTGTGCTCATTAAAACACTAGATGGATAAGAAACTTTTGAACCTGGAACGTAGATCGCAACTGACTCAAGTGGAACATATTTATATTTCACTTTATTTTGATACTTATCAATATATGAGACATCTTTGAACTTTTGAAGTGAATGGAATTTATAAATTCTGTTATAAGCTGCATCTATCGCTTTTTTTACTTTTTGATCTAGAGATTTAATTGAATCTTTAATTTTTTTTGAGTTCGGAATAATTGTTTTATTTTTATTAAATTTTTTCTCATATTTTATTAGGGCTTTATCTCCATTTTTTCTTACATCTTTAATTATATTTTTTACTGAAATATAATCTGATCGAAGCTTATTTTTTCTTTTAGAAAGAAGATTATCCAACAATTTATCAAAATTCTTATTTTTAGCAGAAATTACTTTCATTTTATTTCTTTTTTAAATCCTCCAATGTTACCTCTATAATTTCAGAATTTAGGGTTATAAAACGATTATCTGAAAATAACAAATTAATTTCATATTGTTTGTCTATTTTTATCACATCTATTCCCATCAATTTTAATTTCAGTTTAGTATCTTTTTGATCTATATTTTTTGCTACTACATTTTCTATAAATTCAAATTTACAAACACTTATAATGTTGCTTTTTTTATTATCTTTCAGAGATTTTCGAGTTAAAGACAGTAAAAATATTTTATTTTTTTTTAGATATTTAATCTCTGAAACGCTTGTGGTTGAGTCCTCACAGTATGTAGAAATTATATTTAAACCATTGAGATCTCTTGCTAATATTTTGGATAAAAAACTTTTTTCCATTATATTTTCATTTTTACTTTAATTCCTAATTTTCTTAATTTAAGTTGAAGGTTTGAATATCCTCTCAATCCATGGTAAATTCTTGATATTGTTGACGATCCCTTTGCTACGATTGCACCCAATATAATTGAGAAAGTAGTTCTAAGATCAGATGAAATACAATCAGCAGAATTCAATTTTTTTTCTCCATTAATTACTGCAAAATTTTTTTTAATTTTTATATCTGCTCCCATTCTATTAAGTTCGGGCACAGCCATAAATCTATTAGTAAAAATTGTCTCTTTAATTTTACTTTGTCCAAAAATTCTTGTTAAAACAGGTATTAAGATGGGCAAACAATCTGTTGCAAATCCAGGCCATGGTCCGGTTTTGACATTTATAGGTTTTAATTTTTTTATTGTATTTAATTTTATATAGTTTTTACTTACATCAATTTTAAAACCTATTTTTTTTAATATCTTTAATTCTGAAGGTAAAAATTTAGGATTTATATTCACTACTTTTACACTGCCCTTTGTAATTGCTCCTACACATAAATAACTAAATGCTTCTATCCTATCACCAATAATTTTATGATTGCCGCTTAATAGCTCTTTAACACCTTTAATTCTTAAAGATCTTTTGCCAATAAACTTTATATTTGCGCCTGAGTTGTTTAGGAATTTTATAAGATCTGTTACCTCAGGTTCTAAAGATATATTTTTTAAAACATGGGAACCTCTTACAAAAACTGAAGACATAATTAAATTTGACGTACCTGTAACTGTAATTTTTGGAAACTTATAGCTCTTGCCTACCAAACCATTCTTTGAAGATATTTTCACATATCCCTTTTCCAAAACATGTTCAGCTCCTAAACTTTTGAAACCTTCGAGATGCCAAGATGTATCGCGAATTCCTAACGCACAACCTCCTCCTTGAGCAACTCTTATGTTTTTCTTTGGATATCTTCCAAGTAAGGAACCCATGGTTAGAACTCCTGCTCGCATTGTAGATACCAAGTTATAGGGAACAGTTAATTTATGATCCTTTTTATTTGTAATAATCATAATCTTTTTTTTCTCTAAAATTTTTACTTTGGAACCTAAGGAAATTAAAAGATCTTTCATTGTAAGAACGTCTTGAACCAAAGGAACATTTCTTAAAATTACTTCTTTTTTAAAAAGAATAGATGCCGCCATAAGTGGAAGGCACGAGTTTTTTGCACCACTTATATTTACTATTCCATTTATGGCTTTGCTTGGGCCAGTAATTATAAATCTTTTCATACTATTTTGATTTTGCTAAAGTTATACCAACTTGACCTTGATATTTTCCTTTTCTATCAGAATATGATACCTCTGGCTGATCTCCACTAAAGAACAAAATTTGCGCTGCTCCACTATTTGCATATAATTTTATAGAGTTGCTTGTATGATTTGAAAATTCTAAAACTAAGTTGCCATGCCAACCTGCTTCTAAAACTGTGGGGGGAGTTCCAAGTCCACATCTTGCGTAAGTACTCTTGGCAGTTACTAATCCAGTTACATTTCTTGGCATTTTAAAATACTCAAGACTACTTGCCAGTGCGAAAGAATTTGGAGGAATTAAAACAGACTCTTCGCCTTTAATAGTTATAAAATTATCCTCACTAAAATTCTTTGGGTCAGCGGTAGCTCCTTTTATATTTGTAAATATTTTGAATTCAGAGCCGCATCTTAAGTCATAGCCAAATGAGTTAAGTCCATGACTAATGCCTTTAGATATACTTTCACTTACAAATGGACTTATCATCTCGTCTTTTTCTGCAAGTTCCTTAATTTGTTTATCGTTTAGAATCATTTTTTTGGTTTTTTTTGTTTGTAAATTTTTCTTTTTCTTAAATTTTTTCTAAGGGCTTTCTCGAGATCAAGCTTAGAAGGCTTTCTTTTAGAATTCATTAAAAAGATTATTTTTTCTCAGGATTGGTAAGATGCTCCAAAGTTACAACTTGATCTATTGGTATTGTCTTATCTTCAGATTTATTTGTTCCCTGCTTAGATTGTTTTTTGGCTCTTCGCTCAGCTAATTTCTTTTCTCTTTTAGCTTGCTTCTCCATTGCTTTAGCGCCTCTTGTAGATTTGTAATCGTAGTGAATTCCCATAAAATTACCAAAAATTATTATAGACTTAATAAAATAAAAAATTAAGTCAAAAATTTGAATTTTATTGATTTTTACACTATTTTTATTTATTCGCCCTTGTAGTTTTAGTGTTAAAACAGGCCCTTGGTAAGGGTCAGTCATGAGTTAGATTCTCATCGAGGGCACCATTACTTTTTAAAGAAAAATTTTCTTAAAACAAATGTCAGAACGAACAAAAATATTATAGCTGATATTGGTAAATAAATTTCTTGAGTTTTTAAAAGATCTAATATTTTAGGTAATTCATCATTTTCATATATTTTCTTTTCTAAAGCTGATCCTAATGAACAAACAATAAATGCTTGAATAATAACTCCAAGTAAGGTTCCAAAAAAATAGTTCTTTAATTTTACATCAAATAATACAGGAATTAAATTTTGTATCTGTATCGGAATACCACCAAGAAACCTAAGGAGACCGACCGCTAAAAGCTGATTGTTTCTTATTTTGTCATTAAGATATTGATACTTATTTTGTATTTTTTCAATGATGTAGTTTTTAAAAAAATAATTAGCAACTATAAAAGTTACACTAGATCCTAAAGCAAAAGTTAATGAAAAAATTAAAGTTCCAAAGTAAGGTCCAAAAATATATCCACAAATTAACCCTAATGGAGACCCAAATCCTTGAAGTAAAGAAATCCAAACAATTCCAAATATAATAAATATAAAAGATGTAAATATTATATTATTTTGTTTAAAATTAATTAGATACTCGCTATTTGATTTGAGAAAACTATATGAAGTTAACTCTTCAATACTTATATAAGTTAACAAGAAGTATAAAAACAATCCCAAGAATATAATATAGGCTAAACCTAACCATATCTTAACGTTTTTCATAGTTTGCATATTATAGATTTTACATTATAAATACTTAAATTTTTAATACTACATAATTAAAATCTTATGAAAAGAACTTATCAACCAAGTAAACTTGTCAGAAAAAGACGCCACGGATTTAGATCAAAAATGAAAACAAAAGGTGGAAAAAAACTTCTAGCCAGAAGAAGAAAAAAAGGTCGAAAAAAACTTACTGTTTAATGAATATTAAAATTAAAAGTCTCTCAAAGAATGAGGACTTTAAAAAACTTCTTAATGGAAGAAAAATTTCCAATTCTTATCTCACAATTTTTTTTAAAAAGATTCCTAATAAAAAAAACACATGTCTCAATATTAGTTTTGTGGCAAAAAAGAAAATGGGTAAAGCTGTTGATAGAAATAAGATAAAAAGAAGGCTCAAAAATATGACATATGCAATAACTAAAATAGCTAAATTAAATCTAAACTTTTCTTATTTAGTTCTTGCAAAAAAAAGTGTTTTAGAGGAAAAATACGATGAAATTAAAGAGGCATTACAAAAAAGTTTTGAAAAAATAAGTTAATGAAGATTTTAACCAAGATCATTATTAAGATAATAAAGTTTTATCAGTACTTAATCTCACCTTTGCTGGGTAACAACTGTAGATATCTACCAACTTGTTCAGAGTATTTTATAGAGTCTTTAAAAGAGTATGGTTTAATTAAAGGTTTTTTCAAAGGCACTAAAAGAGTTTTAAGTTGTCATCCCATTAAATTCCTTGGTGGTGGTGAAGGATTTGAACCAGTTAAAAAAAATAAAAATTAAAAATGGACTCAAATAAAAATATAATTGCAGCTATATCACTCAGTGCAGCAATAATTGTTTTATGGGCTTTATTTTTTTCACCTTCACCAGAAGATCGAGAAAAAATAAAGCAAAAAAGAATAGACTCAGTTAAAAGTTTAGATGCTCCAGAGATAGAAAATTCTGAAACTAATAACCTTCTTTCAAGAAAAGAGGCTTTAAATAAAGATACAAGAATTATATTTGAAAACGATAACGTTAAGGGTTCAATTTCTTTAAAAGGTGCAATTATAGATGATTTACTTTTTAAAAATTATAATGAAAAACTCGAGGGTACAAAAAAGGTAGTACTACTTAATCCAAGAAACGCTTCTGATACATATTACTTAGAAACAGGCTGGGTTACTAATAACAAAAATATTGATTTACCAAATAATAAGTCAAAATGGAAAGTAGAGGGAAACACAAAACTTTCTCCAGGAAATGACGTTAAATTAATATGGAAAAATGCTCAAGGACTTACTTTTGAAAAAATTATTAGTATTGATAATAAATTTTTGTTTACTATTAACCAAAAAATAGAAAATAATACTAACAAAATATATAATTTTTATCCATATAGCCAAATTATCCGAAAAAATATTCCTAGAGATATAGTAAATTTTTTTATTTTACATGAGGGACCACTTGGGGTGTTTGATGATCAGTTAGTGGAAAAAGATTATGATGATGTGATAGACAAAAAATATTCTATAAATGCTGAAAAAGGTTTTCTAGGTATTACTGATAAATATTGGCTTACAAGCTTAATACCAGAAAAAAATAAAAAATTTAGAGCAGACTTTGAGTACAGTGAAAAATTTAAAATCAGTTATATAGAAACTGAGGCTCTAGAGGCACAACCTAATAAGCAAATTAGTAATAAAGTTGATATTGTTATTGCCGCAAAAGAAGTAGATGTAATTGATGAGTATAATGCGAAGTTAGGATTATCAAAATTTGACCTTGTCATTGACTGGGGTTGGTTTTATTGGATTGTAAAACCTTTATTCTTTTTGAATGATTACTTCTTTAAACTTGCAGGAAATTATGGAGTAGCAATTATATTAATAACTGTTTGTTTAAGATTAGTGTTCTTTCCCCTCAATAATTATGCATTTAGATCGATGAGTCGTATGAAAATTTTACAACCCGAAATGGCTCGTCTTAAAGAAGTTCATAAAGATGATAAGATGAAACTTCAGCAGGCAATAATGCAACTGTATAAGAAAGAAGGTGTTAATCCTGTAAGTGGTTGTGTGCCAATCTTAATTTCTATACCATTTTTCTTCGCAATATATAAAATGTTATTTGTAACAATTGAAATGAGACACCAGCCTTTTTTTGGATGGATAAAAGATCTCTCTGAGAAGGACCCAACATCGATTTTCAATTTATTTGGACTGATACCATGGGCACCCCCTGAATTTTTAATCATAGGTGGGTTACCAGTTTTGATGGGCTTAACAATGTGGGCACAACAGAAACTTAATCCAGCTCCACAAGATGATATACAAAAGAAAATTTTTATGTTTTTTCCCGTTTTTTTAACTGTAATACTTGCACCTTTTCCTTCGGGATTAGTTCTGTATTGGACGGCCAACAATATTCTTACAATGGCTCAACAGTACGTCATTATGAAGAGAACTACTGTGAAAACCTCTCAATAATGGATTTAAAAAAGATCTTACCTACAGACGGACCGCCAGTCGAAGAAGTTTTGAAATATGTTGAGAAGTACAAAAATGAAATAATAGTTATAAAGTATGGGGGCAATGTTTTCATTGATAGAAAAATTTTTGATAATTTTATTAAAGATTTAGGTGTACTTAGCAAGCTTGGTTTGCAAGTAGTTGTTGTACACGGTGGAGGACCAAGAATTAAAAGAGAGTTATCTAAACAAAATATTGAGTCCAAATTTATAAGAGGTCTTAGAGTTACTGATAAAAAAATTATAAATATCGTTGAGACAGTGCTAATTGAATTTAACGAGGATATTGTAAATTCTCTAGAAGAAATTGGTTCCCAGGCAGCCTCACTGCATACAAAAAAAGATAATGTTATAGAAATTATTCCTGAACAAAAGGAACTTGGTTTTGTGGGAATTCCTGATAAAATTAATACAGAGACTATTTTTGAAAAATTAAAAAATAATATTATTCCTATTATTTCTCCCTTGGGATTAGGGGAGAGTAAACAGACCTATAATATTAATGGAGATCATGCAGCTGGGGCAGTTGCAAAATCTCTTAAATCAAGAAGACTGCTTTTAATGACAAATGTTGAGGGTGTTTTGAATAGAGAGAAAAAACTTATTTCAGAAATCAATTCTTCAAAAATAATCGAAATGATAGAGGATAAAACAATTACTGAGGGTATGATACCAAAAATTAATACTTGTCTGGATGCTGTAAAAAACGATGTAACTGCAGTTGGTATAATTGACGGTCGTAAACCTCGTTCAGTTTTGTTCGAATTATTTTCTGATAAAGGATCCGGAACATTAATAAGAAAATGAAAAGTTTAAAAGAAATGAAATACCTGCTTTTGGACCTTGACGGGGTTTGCTATGGTTCCCACAATGGTTATCCTTTAGAAAAAGTCTTTGGCCTTGTATCAAAAAGAATGACTCTTTTTATTCAGGAAAAGCTTGGTTTAGATGAAAAAAAGGCAAAAGAACTTCAAACTAATTATTTTTACAAATACAATACCAGTCTTAACGGTCTAATGTTGCACCACAATGTTATTGGGGATGAGTTTCTTAAATATGTACATGATATTGACATTTCATTTATGAAAGAAGACAAAACAATGAGAAATGAACTAGAGAATTTAGATATGGAAAAATTTATTTTTACAAATGGTAGCGCTGAGCATGCCCAGAATATTTTAACCCGATTAGGTATTTATGATCTTTTTGGAAAAGAAAAAGTGTTCGATATAAAAGATGCTGGATATGTTCCTAAACCAGAAGCCCAGACCTTTGATTTAATGGTCAAGAAATTTGGTATTAAACCCAAAGAAACAATTTATATTGAAGATATAGCTAAAAATTTAAGTATTGGCTTTGAAAGAGGCTGTACAACTGTTTGGTTAATCAATGATGAACATTTTGGAAAAATTGACTCTGATAAAGAATATATTTCTCATAAAATTGAAAATCTATCTTTATTTCTTAAAGAAATAAGGTTATTAAAAAGTAAATAAATTATGTCCTTAGAAAAAATAATTAATGACGCTTGGGAAAAAAAAGACCAAGTAAATCAAGACTCGGATAAATCTTTAAAGGAAGCAATAAACCAAGTAATTAAAGATTTAGATAGTGGTAAATCTCGAGTAGCAGAAAAAATTAATGGGGAATGGAAAACCCACCAATATCTTAAAAAGGCTATCATGCTTAGTTTTAGAATTTACCCGATGGATAATTTAAGCGGTCCTTATAGTAGCTGGTACGATAAAGCTCACTTATTAAAAGGTAAAACAGCTAATTGGACAAAGGAACAACATGAGGCTGCCGGATTTCGAATGACACCTAATAGTCCAGTAAGACCAGGATCTTTTATTGGAAAAAATGCCGTGCTTATGCCTTGTTATGTAAACATAGGAGCATACATCGGCGCTGGAACAATGATGGATACTTTTAGTAGAGCTGGTAGCTGCTGTCAAATTGGAGAAAATTGTCATATATCGGCTGGGTCAGGTATTGGTGGAGTTTTAGAACCTGCACAAGCACTTCCAACTATAATCGAAGATAATGTCTTTGTTGGAGCAATGTCAGAAGTTGTAGAGGGCGTTATAGTGGGAGAAGGTAGTGTTCTTTCAATGGGATGTTACATTGGTCAAAGTACAAAAATTGTAAACAGGTCAAATGGCGAAATCTCAAAAGGTCGTGTTCCACCTTATTCAGTTGTGGTGCCTGGTATTCATAAAGATCTTTATGCTGTTCATATAATAAAAACTGTTGACGCAAAGACGAGGTCAAAGACGTCAATTAACGATCTTTTAAGAGACTAATTATGCAAAAAATAAACGAATTACAATTAGCCAAAGAGCTAATGAAGTTCCCATCAATAACACCTAGAGATGCTGGTGTTATGAGATTTTTAGAAAAAAAACTAAAGAAAATTGGTTTCAAAACTAAAATTTTAGATTTTAAAGAAAAAAATTTTCAACCAGTAAAAAATTTATATGCTAGGCTAGGAAGTAAAGGACCTAATTTTTGTTTTGCAGGCCATTTAGATGTTGTTCCTCCTGGTAACATAAAAGACTGGACAGTTAATCCTTTCAGACCTTCTATCAAAAAAGGTCATTTAATTGGCAGAGGTGCAAATGATATGAAAGGCTCAGTAGCTGCTTTTGTTTCAGCTGTAAGTATTTTTTTAAATAACAATAAAAGTTTTAATGGTTCAATTAGTCTTTTAATAACAGGTGATGAAGAAGGAGATGCTGTAAACGGAACGAAAAAAGTCGTAGATTATTTAAAAAAGAGAAATGAAAAAATCAATTTTTGTTTGGTAGGTGAACCAACAAATCCAAATAAATTAGGAGAAATGATAAAAATTGGTCGAAGAGGAAGTTTATCTGGAAAAATTGAAATAATTGGTACGCAAGGACATGTAGCATATCCCCAAAGAGCAAATAATCCCTCAACAATAATTATAAAAATTTTAAATGAACTTAAAAATATAAAATTTGATAAAGGTACTGAAAATTTTCAGCCTACGAATCTAGAGATTACAAAAATTAATATTGATAATAATGCCGATAACGTTATTCCTAAGACTGCTAGTGCGACTTTTAATATAAGGTTTAATAATAAGCACTCATCGGGTTCGATCAAAAAAAGAATTAATAAAATTTTAAGTAAAATTAACAAAAAAAATAAATCAAAATTTAAAATAGATTACAGAGTTTCTGGTGAAGCATTTTTAACAAAACAAAACGCTACAACAAATATGATAAAAAATGTTATAAAAAAAATTACAAAAGTTAAACCAAAACTTTCAACAACAGGAGGAACCTCTGATGCTAGATTTTTAAAAAATATATCTCCTTGTTTGGAATTTGGTCTTGTGGGAAAAACAATGCATAAGGTTGATGAAGCAGTATCATTAAAAGATCTTAAAAAATTAACCAAAATTTATGCTAATATTCTAGATAATTATTTTTCGTGAAAACAGCGATA
>CACJWG010000010.1 GCA_902597055.1 uncultured Pelagibacteraceae bacterium
ACCTGATAAGTCTCCTAAATTTTTATCCTTTAGATGTATTACACCAGTTAAGGATAATGCTTCGTTAATTTTTTCCTCTTCGAGACTTTCAGTTAATGACATAAAATCTTTAACTCTTAAAGGTAACGTCCAATCTATTGAAATCTTTTGGGGAACATATCCAATCTTATTTGTATATTTTTCAACTTGACCCTCAATTTTTTTATAAATACCTAAAGCAATTTTTGCTGTTGTACTTTTTCCAGATCCGTTTGGCCCAATTAAAGTAATAATTTTACCTCTTTCTACGTGTAAAGATACACCTTGCACTAACCATTTTTCATTTATTCGAAAACCAGCATTGTTTAATTTGACTAATGTATTGTTTTTTAAACTCATTTTAATACTTGACTCAACCATGTTATATTATTACATAGCGTTATATTATAACAAAATATTATTATGCTTAAACTCAAAAAATTAACTTATATATTCACATTCTTATCATTTTTAACTTATTTTTCACAAGCTAATGCTGAAATCAAAGTTGTAGCATCAATTAAACCTATTCATTCACTTGCGAGCTATTTAATGGATGGAGTAAAAAAACCTGATTTAATTGTAGATGGTTATGCATCACCCCACGGTTTTGCTATGAAGCCATCTCATGCAAAAATGCTTCAAGAAGCAGATTTAATATTTTGGGTAGGTGAGGATATTGAGAGTTTTTTAGTTAAACCTCTTGGATCGATTGCAAAAAAAGCTGAAAAAATTGAATTAATGGAAATTAAGGGAATTAAGAAATTGAAATTTAGAGAAAGAAATATTTTTGATGGACATGATGATCATGGACATAAAGAAGACGATCATGACGATCATGATGATCATGCTAAAAAGGAGGATGGTCATGACGATCACGATCATGATAAAGACGAGCATAAAGAAGACGGACATGATGATCACGGTCATGAAGGTCATGCACACGGCGAGTTTGACCCACACATATGGTTAGATCCTTTAAACGCTAAAAAAATCTTAAAAGAAATGGCTAAACATTTAATAGAAAATGACCAAGCAAATGAGTCGATTTATAAAGAGAATTTGAAAAAGGCGAACAAAGATTTAGACAAATTAGTAAAACAAGTTAAGTCTGAATTAAATAAAGATTTTAAATCTATAGTGTTTCATGACGCTTACCAGTATTTTGAAAAGAGATTTAAAGTAAATGTTTTAGGAGCATTTACAGTAAATACAGATGTGCTACCTGGAGCAGAACAATTATCTGAAATAAGAGAAATAATCGAGCATGAAAAGGTAACTTGTGTTTTTTCAGAACCACAATTTAATCCAGATATAATTAATGCAGTAGCAAAAGACATGAATATCAATACCGGAGTAATTGATCCACTTGGAGCAACTTTAAACCCCGGTAAAGATTTATATTTTAATCTTATAAAGAATATGTCTAAGTCGTTTCAAGGCTGTTAAATATTTTCCTTAA
Organism: uncultured Pelagibacteraceae bacterium; assembly: GCA_902597055.1. GTDB lineage: Bacteria > Pseudomonadota > Alphaproteobacteria > Pelagibacterales > Pelagibacteraceae > Pelagibacter. Next base: position 1,481 of record CACJWG010000010.1, read on the forward strand.
AGAGTTATTACTTGATCTGGTGGGTTTGAACCTAGAGCTGTATACAATTGTGGAAAACAACCAGCAACAACACCATCTACCAAACCTTTTGCTTTAACTTCTCCACTACCACATTGTTCAAATGTACCATCTGCTAAACCTCTTCTAACAGCGCACTGGTCACAGACCATTAATAGCATACCTTTTTCTTTTGCAATTTTTGCTAATCTTTCACCTATTGGGTTTCCTTTTTGAAGGCAAAAAAGATTATCATCAAAGAAAAACATTCCTAAAACATTCACAAGGTGTTTGTTATCCTCTAATTGGGGTAGTATCATCGTACTTAATTGATAAGTACTTGCCATATTATTTCTAAATACATACGCGACTTTCATTTTTTCTCCTTTTTAATTGATTGTTATAATATAACATCTTAGTGTTATAATATAACAAAGTCAACAAACGTCAATTTAATTAGGCTAAGGTTATTTCAATCGGAGTATGATCGGAAGGTTTCTCTCTTCCTCTAGGGTCTTTATTTATATTAATTTTTTTAATATTATCTATTATAGAACTTGAAACTAAAAAATGATCAATTCTCATACCATTATTTTTTTGCCAAGCTCCTCTCATATAATCCCAAAATGTATATCCTTCTTTTGTTTCATTAAAATGTCTGTAAACATCACTGAAACCCAAGCTTAACATCTCTCTAAATTTTTTTCTTATTTCTAGTCTATATAAAGCATCATCCTCAAAACTTTTTGGATTATAAACGTCTTCAGCTGCAGGGATTACATTGAAATCTCCAGCTAAGATTATATTTTTGTTTGTCTTTGATAAAGATTTTAACTTTTTAATTAAATCATCTAACCAATTTTTTTTATATTCATATTTAGGTGTATCAACAGGATTTCCATTTGGCGTGTATATATTGATTAATTGTATCTTTTTTTTCTTATGTTCAACTTCCGCAGATATAATTCTAGATTGTTTTAATTTATCTTTAATTATATCAGTTTTGACATTATCTAATTTTTTTTTGGAAATTATAGCAACGCCGTTGTAGCTTTTTTGACCGTGGACATGACTCTCGTAATCAAGGGAGGAAAATACATCAAAAGGAAAATTTACTTCTTCAGTCTTAATTTCTTGCATTAATAGTATATCTGGTTTGTACTTTACCAAATAACTTTTTATATTATCAATTCTGGCTCTTACCGAATTAACATTCCAGGAGGAAATTAACATTAAAGAGAAAAAGACACGCCACAACCACAAGATGATTTGCTTTGTGGGTTGTTAATCTTAAATTGTTGACCAATAAGTTCTTTAGAAAAATCAACTTCCGACCCTTGCAACATGTCAGCTGAAGTTTTGTCGATTAAAATATTGTTAAAAACTAAATCATCTTCATTTTTAACTTTATCGAAAGAAAAATCGTATTGAAAACCTGAACAACCACCACCTTTAATTGCGATTCTAAAAAAAGAACCTTTTTCCTTTTTATCAAGGAGATAATTGATTTGTTTTATAGCATTATCTGTAAATATAATTTCTTTATTCATAATAAAACTGAGCTATTACTAATATAATAATATATTTTCTTTTTTAAAGTATGAATAATTTCAAAAAATTAGGTGTTTTTAAAAGCAAAGGAAGATTTTTCAAAGATAAAACAAGTAAATATAGAAGCCCATTTCAAAGAGATAGAGACAGAATCATACATAGCGCTTCATTTAGAAGGTTAAAGCACAAAACCCAAGTTTTTGTAAATACTGACGGTGACCATTATAGAACAAGAATGACTCACTCTTTAGAGGTAGCTCAAATCGCAAGATCAATATCTAAATACTTAAATCTTAATGATGATTTGGCTGAAACATTAAGTTTAGCACACGATCTTGGCCATACTCCTTTTGGTCATGCAGGTGAAGAAGTTTTAAATGATTGTATGAGTAACCATGGAGGTTTTGATCATAACTTACAAACCCTAAGAATAGTAATGTTTATAGAAAAAAAATATATTGATTTTGATGGATTAAATTTATCTTTTGAAACTTTAGACGGTCTAATAAAACATAATGGACCAATCAAAGACTTATCTAAATTAGAAAATATTATTGGAATAAAATCGTTAAAAAATAAGTTTAAATTAAATAAATTTTCATGTTTAGAATCACAGATATCAAATATCGCAGATGACATTGCTTACAACAATCATGACATACAAGACGGTCTAAAAGCAGGCTTATTCACATTAGAAGAATTATTGGAAATCAATTTCTTTAAAGATATATATAAAAAATACAAAAATAAAAAAAAGATAGAATTACAAGTTTTGATACATCAAATAATCAGAGACTCTATAGACCTTATGGTAAAAGACATAATAAATAACACTATTCAAAATATAAAAAAAAATAAGATTAAAAAGCTCAATAAGGTATTTGATAATAAGAACAAGACGGTCGAATTTTCGGATAAACTCAAAGATATTGATTTCGATATAAGAAGTTTCTTAAGAAAAAATATGTATGACCATAAAGATGTTCAAAAAAAAAATGATGAAGGAAAAAAAATCGTAAATTTTTTATTTAAAAAGCTACACAGCAATACTAAAAATAATTTTTCTATACAAAATTTTGATAAGAATAAATCCAGATCAGTTGCAGACTTTATATCCGGAATGACAGATCGTTATGCAATAAATTTATATGAAGAATTAAAATAGATGAATATATTTGATTATTATCACAGCTCTTTATTAGAAGGTCTTAAAGAATTTGAAAAAAAAGGAGCAATCAAAATCCCAGAAAAAACTAATAGTATTAGTGTGGAGGTTCCTCCTGATAAGTTTGATGCCGATATTTCAACAAACGTTTGTATGGTTTTGTCAGGTATTAATAAAAGTAAACCAAAAGATATATATGAAAATTATGTATCAAAACTTTTAAGTAAAGACGATAATTTAGAAAACTTTGAAATTGTAAATCCTGGTTTTGTGAATTTAAAATTTAAAAAGAAATTTTGGAACTCCTTTTTAGAAAAAATTGTCCAATTAAAAGAATATGGATCAAATAAGAATGAAAAAACTAGAAAATATTTAGTTGAATTCGTTTCAGCTAATCCAACCGGACCATTACATGTAGGCCACTGTAGAGGGGCCGTATTCGGTGATGTCCTCTCAAATTTACTAAAATTTAATAATCACAATGTTACAAAAGAATATTACATAAATGATCACGGAAATCAGATAACAAACTTTACTCACTCGGTCTTTTACAGAATTTTAGAATTAAAACACAAAAAAAAATTTCCTGATGATGAAAATCTTTATCCTGGTGAATACATAAAAGAAATTGCACAAAATATTATATCAAATTCTAAAATTGATAAGTTTGATGAGTTGGAACCAATATTTGAAGAATTACAGAAACTTTGTATTGAAAATTCTCTTTTAATCATAAAGTCTAATTTAAAGAAGATAGGTATTGTTCATGATAATTTTATAAGTGAAAAAAGTATAATTGGAAATAAAGAAGTTGAAAAAGCTTTAAAAAAACTAAAAGAGCAAAATTTAGTTTTTGAAGGAAAAATTGAAGCACCTCAAGGAGAGAAGAAAAAAATTTCTGAAACTAGAAATCAATTATTATTTAGATCAACAGAATTTGGTGATGATAAAGATAGAGCTTTAAAAAAAGGTGATGATAGTTGGACATACTTCGCTGGAGATCTTGCATACCATAACAATAAGATAAGTAGAAATTTTGATATACTCATCAATATTCTTGGAGCCGATCATGCTGGTTACATCAAAAGAATAAGTTCTGTTGTAGATGCCTTATCAAAAAGTAAGCAAAAAATTGAATGTAAAGTAACTCAATTAGTAAAACTTATTAAAGATAATAAACCATTTAAAATGTCAAAGAGGAAAGGTGATTATATTACTCTTGAAGATTTAATAAATGAAGTGGGAAAAGATGCGGCTAGATTTATTATGTTAAGTAGAGTGAGTGATGTTGAATTAGAATTTGACTTTGAAAAGGTCAAACTTAAATCTAAAGATAATCCTTTGTATTATGTTCAATATTCTTATGCTAGAATTTGTTCAATTTTTTCAAATTCAAAAACACCAATTAATAACGATTATAAAAATTTAGATAAAAATTTTGAATTTAACGATGAAGAAATTAAGATTATAAGAAAACTTTCAGAATGGCCAAAATGTATAGAAACTTCTATAAATAAATTAGAACCACACCGACTGACCACATACTTGTATCAATTAGCATCTATTTTTCATTCATACTGGAATATGGGAAGAGATAGTGAAGATTTCAGATTTTTAGATAAGGACAAGAAAATTGATACGAATAAAGCAGTTTTGTTAAATTGTATTCTATTAGTGATAAAAAATGGAATGGAAATTGTCGGAGTCGATACACCGGAAAATATGTAATGATAAAAGAATTAAGATATGTGCTAATTATATTTTTTATCTTAATATTTTTTTTCCTAACAATTAAATACTATTTATCGGATGAACATAAGAAAAAATACTATAGGACTGTCAACGAAATCAACAATAACTTAAGTATAGATGATCAAAATATACCTGTACTAAAAAATGACACTCAAGATATAATTACTTACGTTGATGATAAAAATGAAAAGACGAAACCTTTTTCATTCTGGAAACTTTTAAATGAATAATCTTAAATCAAGAAGAGCTTTTATAGTTGGATTAAGCTCAACTAAAATAACAAATAAAGAGAGACATTTTTTGAAAAAATATAAACCTTGGGGTGTAATTTTATTTGCAAGAAATATCAAATCAGTTGATCAGACTAAAAAACTCACTAATGATATAAAAAAAATTTTTAAAGACTCAAAATATCCAATTTTAATAGATGAAGAAGGTGGCATGGTAACTAGAATTAGATCTATAATTGACAATAGTCATTTTCCTGCAAAATACTTTGGTGATAATTATAAAAAAGATAAAACAAAATCTTTGCTTTATCTAAGAACTTACATCAAACAAATTAGTCATTTGTTAAGATATATGGGGATTAGCATTAATACGGTACCTGTTTTGGATATTCCTAGACCATTTACATCAAAGGTTATTGGCACTAGAGCAATTTCGAAAAATATAAATGTAATTAATAAAATTGGTGAAAAAACAATTGAACATTTTAAAGAAGCGCGTATTGCAACTGTAATAAAACATATTCCTGGTCATGGATTAGCAAAATCAGACAGCCACTTAAAATTACCTATTGTAGATAAGACTTATGAATATTTAATGAAGAATGATTTTAAAACTTTTAAAAATAAAAACTCATTATTTGCTATGACAGCTCATATTCTATTTAGGAAAATTGATGCCAATAATCCTGTTACCCATTCATCCAAGATTATTGGTATTATTAAAAAAAAAATAAAGTTTAAGAATTTAATAATTAGTGATGATATTTCGATGAAAGCATTAAAATTTAATATTACTTTAAATACTATCAAAGCATTTACCGCAGGTTGTGATTTAGTTCTTCATTGTAACGGAAAAATCAAAGAAATGACCAAAGTTGCTGAAAATTCAAAAAAATTAAATAAATTTATAATCGAAAAGACTTTAAAATATTATAGATTAGTAGGAAATGATTAATCAAAGTAATGCATTTAACGTAAACCTAAATCAGTTTAGCGGTCCACTTGATTTATTGTTGGATTTAGCCAAATCTCAAAAAGTAAAAATTGAAGATATATCGATAACAAAATTAGCAGATCAATTTTTAGAATATATTTCAAAAGCAGAAAAATTAAATTTAGATATTGCCTCAGAATATCTAGTTATGGCTTCATGGTTAGCTTATTTGAAATCAAAACTTTTATTACCACAAACGGAGGAAGATGAGTTTAAAGTTGATGAAGTAGCAGAAAAATTAAAACTACAATTAAAAAAGTTAGAATTAATCAGACTACTTTCAGATCAAATGCTTAAGAAAAAAAGATTAGGAAGAGATATATTTATGAGAGGTATTAAAGGTAAAATTAAATCTATATATAGCGAAAAATACTCAGTAAATTTATATGACTTACTTAAATCTTATTCGACTATTTATATGCAGAAAGATTTCCAAAAAATTAATATTCCAAAACTTCCAGTTTTTACTACAGAAGATGGAATAAATAGAATTAAAAGGTTTCTTAATAACTTAAATGACTGGAAAAATATAAATGCACTATATCCAGAGAATTTTATGAAATCTAAAGATCAGAAAAAAACTGGCATAGCTGGTCTTTTTGCTGGTTCTTTAGAGCTAGTTAAAGAAGGGAATCTACAGATTAAACAAGAGAAAATGTTTGATGACATATTTATTAAAAAATCATGAAAAACGAAAAAAAAAATAACAACATAATAAATTTTCCAAATAGTTTAACAAATGGAGAAAGAGAAGTTGAAGCAATCCTGTTTGCAGCTTCAGAACCACTTGAAATTGAAAGTATTGAAGCAAGATTAAATAAAAAAGTTGATGTAAAAAAAATTCTAAAAAAACTAGAGAAAATTTATGAAAACCGAGGTTTTAATCTAGTTTGTATATCTAATAAATGGTCTTTTAGAACTTCATCAAATTTATCTTCATTAATGACTCAACAAAAAAAAGTTGAAAAAAAATTATCCAAAGCATCTATAGAAACTTTATCTATTATTGTTTATCACCAACCAGTTACTAGAGCAGAGATCGAAGAAATACGTGGGGTTGCTTTTGGTGTAAATACTTTAGATATTTTAATGGAATTAAACTGGGTAAAACCAATGGGAAGAAAGGATGTGCCAGGTAAACCAATTCAATATGGCACAACAGATGAATTCTTAAGCCACTTCAATATAAAAAAATTGTCTGATCTACCTACAATAGAGGAGTTAAGTTCCGCGGGTCTAATCGACAGCTCAAATATTGATTCTGCGATTTTTGGAACAGGTAAATTTTATCAAGAGAAACAGGATGAAAAGAAAGAAAACATTTATACTGAAATAGACGATATGCTAAGCAGTACGTTAGATAAAGAAAACGATGATAAGTAAATTATTACTTTTAAATGATTAATAAACGAGCTATAAATAACTTATGAGTATAGGTTTTTGGCAAATTGCAATAGTTGTTATACTAGTAGTCTTACTATTCGGCAGAGGTAAAATCTCAAGTCTTATGGGTGATGTAGCCAAAGGTATTAAAAGTTTTAAAAAAGGTATGGCACAGGATCCAACTGAGGATCAGGCAAAAAACATCACTGAGAATAACGATCAGACTAATAATCAAGATCCAAATAATAAAGAATAATCAATGCCACAAATTGGCTGGTTTGAATTACTGTTAATAATTGGTCTAGCAGTAGTTATAATCGGTCCAAAAGATTTTCCAATCGTTTTAAAAAAAATTGGAAGTTGGTTCGGTTCAATCAAAAGATATATTAGTGCTGTTCAATCAGAAGTTTCCAATCTTGAGGAAAATACTCTTGATTACGAGAATAAAGAAAACAAAGATAAAAAGAAAGATCTAAAGAAAGATGAGTCAAAATAAAGACGAGGGTTTTATTAGTCATTTGACTGAATTAAGAAAAAGATTAATTCAATCTTTTGTTTGCTTATTAGTTTTATTTGTCATTTGTTATATTTTTTCTGAAGAAATATATAATTTTCTTGTAGCTCCTTATGCTGAAGCCGTAAAGAATAGTGAAATTCAAAGAAGATTAATCTTTACTGCATTACAAGAAACTTTTTTAACCTACATTAAAGTATCTTTTTTTACTGCTTTCTTTTTTACTAGTCCTTTTATATTAATTCAAATTTGGAAATTTATAGCTCCAGGTTTATATGAACATGAAAAGTCTGCAATCATGCCGTATTTGGTTGTAACTCCAATCTTATTTCTTTTAGGTGGAATGCTGGTTTATTATTTAATTATGCCTTTAGCGATTAAATTTTTCTTATCATTTGAAAGCACTGGTTTAACCACATCATTACCAATACAACTTGAAGCTAAAGTAAATGAATATCTTTCATTAGTTATGAAATTAATTTTTGCTTTTGGATTAAGTTTTCAATTACCTGTTGTGTTGTCATTATTAGCAAGAGTTGGTTTTGTAGACTCTGAGTTCCTAAAAACAAGAAGAAAGTATGTTGTAATTATTATTTTTACAGCTGCTGCAATACTTACTCCACCTGATCCAATCACACAAATTGGTTTGGCGATTCCATTATTAATTTTATATGAATTATCTATAATTTCGGTAAGAATGATTGAAAAAAAAGTAGAAGAAAATGCATGATATAAAAGAAATTAGAGAAAATTTAAAAGAATTTTCAAATCAAATAAAAAAAAGAAATGTCGATGTAAAGTTTGATGAAATTTTAGAATTAGACAAAGAAAATAGATCTTTAATTCAAGAAAAAGAGAAATTAGAATCTGAAAAAAAATCTATTTCAAAAAGTAAGGATAAATCTTTATTTAAAAAATCTAAAGAACTTACTGACAAAATAAGCACTCTTCAAACAAAGCAACTGTCAATAAGCCAAAAATTAAATGAGTTATTATCATCAATACCTAATACACCATTATCTAGTGTACCAGAGGGTAAGGACGAATCTTCAAATAAAGAAGTTGAAAAAAAAGGTTCTATAAAAGAAAGTGAATTTAAAATTAAGTCTCACTATGAAGTAGGTGAAAATCTTAATATGCTTGATTTTGATCTTGCTACAAAGACTTCAGGATCAAGATTTGTATTTGTAAAAAACAAACTTGCAAAATTAGAAAGAGCTTTATCAAATTTTATGATTGATGTTCATACAAAAGAAAATGGTTATGAGGAGATATCTCCACCATTACTCGCTAACTTTGATACAATGTTTGGCACTGGACAACTTCCTAAATTTGAATCTGATCAATTTGAAATAAAAATTGATGATAACAATAGAAAATTTTTAATCCCAACTGCAGAAGTTATTTTAACTAATATGGCAAGAGAAAAAACAATTGATATAAAAGAATTACCCTCAAGATATGTAGCATCTACTCCTTGCTTTAGAAAAGAAGCTGGAAGCTATGGCAAAGATACAAAAGGAATGATTAGGCAGCACCAATTTTATAAAGTTGAACTTGTTAGCCTAGTAGAGCCTCAAAAATGTGAAGAGGAGTTAGAGAGAATGACTAAATGTGCATCAGGAATTTTAGATAAACTGAAACTGCCTTATAGAATTGTTGAGCTATGTACGGGTGATATGGGTTTTAGTGCTCAAAAAACTTATGATATTGAAGTTTGGGTGCCTTCAGAAAAAAAATATAGAGAAATTTCTAGTTGTTCAACATGTGGAACTTTTCAAGCTAGAAGAATGAAAGCCAAATATAAAAATTCAAAAAATGAAAAAAATTTTATAGGTACATTGAATGGAAGTGGACTTGCAATCGGAAGAACTATGATTGCGATCATGGAGAATTATCAAAACAAAGATGGATCAATTATAATACCTGACGTATTAAAACCATACATGGATAATATTGATAAAATCACATCGAATTAGGAGTTGTTTTAGTTAATCTAATAGTATAAAAACCAATCTATTATTATGTCTGAATCAGGATTTGCACAATTAATACCTTTAATACTAATTTTTGTTATTTTTTATTTTTTCTTAATAAGACCACAACAGAAAAAAGTTAAAGAACATAAGTTGATGGTTGAAAACTTAAAAAGAGGTGACAAAGTCATTACCTCTGGTGGAATAATAGGTACCGTTGAGAGAATTATTGACGGCGATAAAGCAGAAATTTCTATAACTGATAATGTGAAAGTTGAAGTTATCAAATCTACAGGTATTCAAGCTCTAATAAATAATACTGACCAAAAAAAATAATTTTAAGTGTTATATTTTTCAAAACTGAAGATCACTTTGATAGCACTATTCACTCTTTTTATGGTGATGGTCTCATCATCAAATTTTTTAGATTTAGATTTAGATAAACAAAAAAAAATTAAATTAGGCTTAGATCTTCAAGGTGGTTCTTATTTGTTATTAGAGCTTGATAATGAACCAGTAATTAAACAAAAATTGCAATCAAAATTATTAGAAATTAAAGATTATTTTAAAAAAAATAAAATTAAGATTTTGAGCTTAAAACTTGATGACAAATTAATTAAGCTTAAAGTTTCCAAAGATGATGTTGAAAAGATTAGTGAAATATTTAGTGACAAAGAAAGTACGATCAATCCTTATTATTTTCAATACAAAGCTCATCAACTTGATGTGAAGATTAATGGTGATGTTTTTAATTTGGAGCTAAGTAAATATGGAATTATCCTAATTAAAAATGCATCATTAGATCAAGCAATAGAAATTGTTCGAAAAAGAGTTGATGAGGTTGGTACTAATGAGCCAAATATTTTAAAAAGAGGTAATGATAGAATTTTGCTTGAACTCCCAGGTCTTGATAATCCAGATAGAATTAAATCTTTATTAGGTAAAACTGCAGATCTTGCATTTAGACTTGAGTCTAAGAGTTCAAACGAGTCTTTTGGAACCGAAAAACTTAAATTAATAGAAACAGGTGAAGAACTATTATTAAGTAAAAGAGTTATTATAAGTGGAGATAATTTAATTGATGCAAGTCCACGAATGGACTCATTAAATAATCAAACTGTTGTAAGTTTTACACTTGATAGGGTTGGATCTAAAAGATTTGCCCAAGCAACAAAAAGAAATATAGGTACACGTCTTGCTATAGTTCTTGATGGTCAAATAATAAGTGCTCCAGTAATAAGGGATGTAATTGCGGGAGGATCAGGGCAAATAAGTGGAGGTTTTACTTTTCAATCTGCAACAGACCTAGCCTTACTTCTAAGGTCTGGTGCTTTACCAGCTCCATTAAATATCATCGAAGAAAGAACAGTAGGACCTGATCTAGGGCAAGATTCTATTAATGCAGGAATACTTTCACTCATTATAGGATTTTTATTAGTAATCGGGTTTATGACATTAAAATATAGAATTTTTGGTATCATTGCAAATTTTACACTAATTATTAATTTAATTTTACTAATCAGCATTTTAACATTATTAGAAGCAACTCTTACTCTCCCTGGTATTGCTGGAATAATTTTAACTGTTGGAATGGCAGTAGACGCAAACGTTTTAATTTTTGAAAGAATAAAGGAAGAAACAAGTAAAGAAAAAAATAATTTAATAGCTTTTGATAATGGATACTCAAAATCAAAAATTACAATTTTAGACGCAAACATAACAACAATAATAGCTGCAATAATTCTGTTTATTTTTGGATCAGGGCCAGTCAAAGGATTTTCAATCACACTATGTGTTGGAATATTAACAACTCTATTCTCAGTTTTTTATATCGCGCGATTACTTACATCTATTTATGTAAAAATTAACAAAAATAAGGAAATTATTATAAAATGAAAAAGGATTATAAATTTAATCAATATTATAAGTCATTAAATGTATTTTCTATTGCACTGATATTACTTTCATTAATCTTTTTAATATTTAAGGGTTTAAATTATGGAGTTGATTTCAAAGGTGGAACTTTAATTGAAATACGTGTTGAGACTGAAAAGCCTGATATTGAAGTTTTAAGATCTAATTTTAACAAAATGAATTTAGGTAAGATTTCAATTAAAAATTTTGGGAGCGATAATGATTTTGTGGTTAAATTCAAAAGAGACGAACTTAATGATCCAGAGTTCATTGAAAATTTACAAAGAAATCTTTCACAAGAATTAACTCAAGATTTCTCTTTCAGAAGAGTTGAAAATGTAGGACCTAAAGTAAGTTCAGAATTACTAAAAGCTGGAGTAACTGCTATATGCTTATCCTTAATGGCAATGCTAATCTACATTTGGATACGTTTTGAATGGCAATTTAGTGTTGGTGCAATAGCTGCTTTATTCCATGACGTTATAATTACTCTTGGAATTTTTTCTGCCTTAAGTTTGGAAATAAACTTGTCAATTGTGGCAGCTGTTTTAACTATTGTTGGTTACTCAATGAATGACACTGTTGTAATTTATGACCGCGTGAGGGAAAACCTTAAAAAATATTCAGATATTAAGATATTTGATCTTACCAACTTATCAATAAACGAGACTTTATCACGTACTATAATTACCTCTTCAACGACGTTATTAGCTTTAATTTCTATATTTTTATTTGGTGGAGAAATATTGAAAGGTTTTTCATTAGCTATGATTCTGGGTGTTATTTTAGGAACTTATTCCTCAATTTTCATAGCAAATCCACTTTTAGTTTTCTTTAAAGTTTCACAAAAAACAGTTCTTAAGGAAGATAATTAATATAAGTTTTGGGCTGCTACCATTGATAGTAACATTGGTAGAGATAATAAAGTATTAGTTCTTGAAAAAACCATTGCTGTTTTTGCAGCTTTAGCTTTGCTTTCTGGATCTGTTTCAACCATTCCTAAAGCTTTTTTCTGATTTGGCCATATAACAAACCAAACATTAAAAGCCATAATTAAACCTAGCCACATTCCTATTCCAATCGCTGTACTTTTGCCTCCACCTGATCCTATGCCAAGAGTCATTGCATCATGCAAATATCCGTTGAGATATGATAATATCAAACCCGATACAATCGTTGCAAAAGCTGCCCATCTAAACCAAAAAAGGGCAGAGGGTGCAATTACTTTACTAATTGCTGGCTTTTGTTCATCAGGTATTTTAGACATATTAGGAATTTGAACAAAATTGAAGTACCATAATAATCCAATCCACATTATTCCAACAAGAACGTGAATGTATCTAAATAACCAGCTCCAAAATAATAAATCAAAATCAAAACCACCATTAAGAAAAAATAAACCTACGAACAATAATACTGATATAGCAAGTGAGTAGTGAATTGTTCTAGATAGAGAGCTTAAAATACTTATCATTAAAGTAATTTAACAAATTTTAATTGATTATGCAATTTTTTTAAATTTTCCGTTTAGCAAAGGCTTTAGAAATTTACCTGTATAACTCTTTTCTGTATTGCATATATCTTCAGGTTTTCCTTCTGCGATTACTTGTCCACCTTTAATACCACCATCTGGACCCATATCGACGACGTAATCAGCAGTTTTAATAACATCTAAATTGTGCTCAATGACAACAACTGTATTTCCTGTTGCAACGAAGGTGTGTAATATTTCTAATAATTTTTTAATATCATGTTGATGTAAACCAGTTGTTGGTTCATCCAAAATATAAATTGTTCTTCCTGTAGATCTTTTTGATAGTTCTTTTGCTAATTTAATTCTTTGAGCTTCACCACCGGAGAGAGTTGTAGCTTGTTGACCAATCTTTATGTAGCCTAAGCCAACTTTTTTTAATGTTAATAATTTTGATCTTATAGTTGCTATATTTTCAAAGAAATCACATCCTTCTTCAACTGTCATATCTAAAACTTCAGCAATACTTTTTCCTTTAAATTTTATTTCAAGTGTTTCTCTATTGTATCTGCTGCCCTTACATTCATCACATGTTACATAAACATCTGGTAGGAAATGCATTTCATAAGTTATTACACCATCACCTTCACATGCTTCACATCTTCCACCTTTAACATTGAAAGAAAATCTTCCAGGTTTATAACCTCTACTTTTTGACTCTGGTAAATTAGTAAACCAATCTCTAATTGGTCCAAATGCACCCGTGTAAGTCGCTGGATTAGATCTTGGAGTTCTTCCAATAGGAGATTGGTCAATATCAATTACTTTATCAATCAATTCGATACCTTTAAAACCTTTAAATGGCATTGGTATCTTTCTAGATTTGTTATTGTTCAAAGATAAGTTAAGAGCATTGTAAAGCGTTTGTAACACTAAAGTGGATTTTCCACTTCCTGAAACTCCAGTAACACATGTAAAAGTTCCAAATGGAATTTTTAAATCAACATTCTTCAAATTATTACCGGAGGCACCATTAATTTGTAAAAACCTTCCGTTTTTTGCCAACCTTCTTTTTTTTGGAATTGGTATAAAATATTTAGAAGATAAATATTTTCCTGTAATGCTGTTATCATTTTTAACAATATCTTTAAGATTGCCTTCTGCAACAACTTCACCGCCTTTGCTACCTGCTTGAGGTCCAAGGTCTAAGATATGGTCTGCATTTTCTATTGTCTCTGTGTCATGTTCAACGACAATTACCGTATTTCCCAAATCTCGTAATCTTTTTAATGCATTTATTAATTTTACATTGTCTTTTTGATGCAAACCAATTGATGGTTCATCTAATACATATAAAACTCCTGTTAGACCTGAACCAATTTGAGAGGCAAGTCTAATTCTCTGAGCTTCACCACCAGATAAAGTTCCTGACTCTCTTGATAAAGTAAGGTAATCAAGGCCAACATTTAGAAGAAAATTTAGTCTTTCATTAATTTCTTTAAGAATATGTTCAGATATTTTAAGTTTTCTTTGATCAAGTTTTTTAGATAGTTGATTAAACCATTCTTTGGCATCACTTATAGATTTTTCAGTCACTTCACTTATGTGCTTACCATCAATTTTCACACAAAGTGCTTCATCTTTTAATCGGTGGCCTTTGCAAATATCGCATTTTGTATCAGATTGATATTGAGAAATTTCTTCTCTTTTCCAATCACTATCAGTCTCTAAATATCGTCTTTCCAGGTTATTTACTACTCCCTCGAAAGTTTTTTTATGGGAATACTTTTCATATCCATCATCATATGAAAATTTTATCTCTTCATCATCAGATCCATATAAAATTATATCTTTTATCTTTTTTGGTAGTCTTGACCATTTTTCATCCATAGAAAATTTATAATGTTTTGCAAGAGAGGTTAGCGTTTGTGCGTAATAAAGAGTGGTTGTTTTTGCCCACGGTTGAATAGCACCTTGAGCAATACTTTTTTTATCATCAGGTACAACTAGATTTGGATCAACGTTAAGTTTTATACCTATACCCTCACATTCCTCACAAGCTCCATAAGGACTATTGAAAGAAAATAATCTTGGTTCAATTTCTTCAATTGTAAAACCACTTTCAGGACATGCAAATTTTGAGGAAAATGTTAATTTTTCTGTCTTTCTAAATTTAGCAGGCAATGTTTCATTTTGATATTCAACAAATAAAAGGCCATTTGCTAAATTTAATGATGTTTCTATACCTTCTGCAAGTCTATTTCCTAAATCAGAATTTATTACAATTCTATCAACCAAAATATAAATATCATGCTTAAGTTTTTTATTTAAGTCTGGAGTTTTATCAATGTCATAAAGTGTACCGTCAACTTTTACTTTTCTGAAACCTCTTTTTTTGTATGATAAAATTTCTTTTTTGTATTCTCCTTTTCTACCTCTAACTATTGGAGCGAATAAGAAAATAGTAGACTTTTTTGGTAACTCTAAGATCTTATCTACAATTTGAGAAACAGTTTGAGATTTAATTTCTTTTCCTGTGAAAGGTGAGAATGGTGTTCCAATTCTTGCATAAAGAACTCTCATGTAATCGTAAATTTCTGTTACTGTTGCTACAGTAGATCTTGGATTTTTTGATGTATTTTTTTGTTCAATTGAGATGGCTGGACTTAATCCTTCAATAAAATCAACTTTAGGTTTTTTCATTTTGTCCAAAAACTGTCTTGCATAAGCTGAGAGACTTTCAACATATCTTCTTTGTCCTTCAGCGTAGATGGTATCAAATGCTAATGAAGATTTTCCAGAGCCTGACAAACCTGTTATGACCACAAATTTATCTTTAGGAATCTCTACAGAAATATTCCTCAAATTGTGTTCTTTTGCGCCCTTTATAACTATCTTTTTGTTCATTTTTTTATTTGCTTTAACTCAATAAAGTTAATAATCAAATCTTTTTTGTGATATAATTAATACAAAATAATATGGCTGGAAGTTTAAATAAAGTACTTTTAATTGGCAGATTAGGTGCAGATCCTGAGATAAAACAGATGGTTAATGGAAAAAATGTCGCTAGACTAAGTCTCGCTACTAGTCAATCCTGGAAAGATAAAAACACAGGTGAAAAAAAGGAAAAAACCGAGTGGCACCGTATAGTTGTATTTAATGAGGGACTTGTTAATGTTGTTCAACAGTATCTTAAAAAAGGTGCTCAGATTTATGTTGAGGGCCAATTGACTACCAGAAAATGGAAAGATGAACAGTCAGGCCAAGATAAATATTCTACAGAAATATTAATTCAAGGATATAATTCATCTCTAACAATGCTTGGGGGAAATAATTCTTCAGCGTCAATTGCAAATGCACCTCAAAATAAGAATGAGGTGTCTCAAGCACCTGACAATGATTTAGATGACGATATTCCCTTTTAATTAAGCTTTATGGATAAATCGCAACTAGAGAATAAAAATAATATAAAACCAATTGAAATGTATGATGAAATGAGTTCATCATATCTTTCTTACGCGATGAGCGTAATTGTAAGTCGTGCTTTACCAGACATTAGAGATGGTTTGAAACCAGTCCATCGAAGAATTATTTATGCAATGCATAAAGGTGGTTTTGACTGGAGTAAACAATACAGAAAATCTGCAAGAATAGTTGGTGATGTGATTGGTAAATATCATCCCCACGGAGATCAAGCTGTGTACGATGCATTAGTTAGAATGGTTCAAGATTTTTCAATGAGTTTACCATTAATTGATGGTCAAGGAAATTTTGGTTCAGTAGATGGTGATCCTCCCGCTGCTATGAGATACACAGAAACCAGATTAGCTAAAATTTCTCAAAATTTAATAGATGATATAGATAAAGATACTGTAGAATTTAAAAGTAATTATGACGAAACTGAAAAAGAACCTGAAGTTCTGCCTGCTCAATATCCAAATTTACTTGTAAATGGTGCCGGAGGCATCGCTGTTGGAATGGCAACTAGTATTCCACCACACAATCTTTCAGAAGTGATAAATGCCACTTTAGCTCTTATAAATAATAAAGATATTAAGATAAATGAATTAATGAAACATATACCAGGTCCCGACTTTCCTACAGGTGGGACAATAATTGGTAAAGATATTATTAAAACTGGATATAAAACCGGAAGAGGGTCTTTTAAAGTAAGAGGAAATGTTTCAATAGAGCAGCTTAAAAATGGTAAAGAAAGAATAGTAATCAACTCAATACCATACCAAATCAACAAGTCTGTTTTAAACGAAAAAATTGTCGAGTTAATAAGAAACAAAAAAATAGACGGAATTAGCGATATAAGAGACGAGTCAAATAGAGAAGGTATAAGAGTAGCAATTGATTTAAAAAGAAATATAGAACCCGAGACAGTTAAAAGACAACTTTATAAATATACTTCTTTGGAGTCTTCATTTAGTTTTAATACTTTAGCGATAGTAGATAGAAAACCAAAAAGCTGTAATCTTAAAGATTTTTTAGAGTCTTTTCTTAAATTTAGAGAAGAAGTCGTTGTCAAAAAGACAAAGTTTGATTTAAAAAAAGCGGAGGATAGGGCTCACATATTGATTGGCTTATCAGTATCAGTTGAAAATATCGATAAAGTAATCAAGATTATACGATCTTCAAAAAATCCAGAACAAGCAAAAAATTCTTTACTTAATACTTCTTGGAAAATTAAATCGTCACAAAAGTTAATAAAACTAGTCGATAATAAAAAAAATAAGAATAGTTATTCTCTTTCCTCAAAACAAGTTGAGGCAATTTTAGAATTAAGACTTCAAAAACTTACCGCCTTAGGTATTAATGAAATAGAAGTTGAGTTAAAAAAATTATCTAATTTAATAGTTTCCTTTAAAAAGATAATAAACTCTAGAAAAGAACTTTTAAAAGTTATTAGTAATGAATTAAATGAAATAAAAGATAAATATTCAGTTGAACGAAGAACAAAAATAATAGATGCAGTCCTTAACTACGATATCGAAGAGACTATCCAAAAACAATCTGTACTAATAACTGTTACCCTGCAAGGATATATTAAAAGAGGCGCACTTGATATTGTCAAAAAACAAAAAAGGGGTGGTAAAGGAAAATCAGGAATTAAAACTAGAGATGAAGACTCTGTGGTTCAAACTTTATCTGTAAATACACATACATCTGTACTTTTTTTCTCAACACAGGGAATGGTTTATAAACTTAAAGCTTGGAAAATACCTGAAGGATCTGCTAGCTCAAGAGGTAAATCTTTATATAATATTCTTCCATTAAAAAATCACCAATCAATCAGTTCGATTATGCCTTTACCTGAAGATAAATCTGAATTTAAAGATTTGAATATTATTTTTGCAACAGCTAAAGGAAAAATAAGGAAAAATAGTTTAGAAGATTTTTTAAACATAAATACAGCCGGTAAAATTGCCATGAAACTTGATAATGACGACAAGATTATAGGTGTTAAAATATGTA
Source organism: uncultured Pelagibacteraceae bacterium (assembly GCA_902597055.1). Classification (GTDB taxonomy): domain Bacteria; phylum Pseudomonadota; class Alphaproteobacteria; order Pelagibacterales; family Pelagibacteraceae; genus Pelagibacter. The sequence goes on from CACJWG010000010.1 coordinate 19,909, forward strand.
AAGAAAATCAAGATATAATGCTTAGTTCATTAAATGGAAAATGTATAAGATTTGAGTCTAAAAAATTAAGATTATTTAAGGGTAGATCTTCCAAGGGTATTAAAGGAATTAATTTGGGTGACAAGGACAAAATTGTATCTTTGTCAATAATAGAAAAAATTGAGAAAAAATCTGATAAAAATGGCAAAGTTGAGGGCAAATATATACTTTCAATAACTGAGAATGGATTTGGAAAAAGAACAAATGATAAAGAATTTCGTACTACTAATAGAGGGGGAAAGGGCATTATAGGTATAGTAAACTCATCAAGGAATGGAAATATTGCATCTTCTTTTCCAGTTTTTGATGGTGATGAAATATTGATATCTACTAACAAAGGAAGAGTTATAAGGGTGGCAGTCAAGGAAATAAGAACTGCAGGAAGAAATACTCAAGGGGTGCGAATTATCAAGTTATCAGGGGATGAAAAAGTTGTTTCAGCAATTAAAATTGATGATAACTTAATATAATGAAAAAAGCGATTTACCCTGGAACTTTTGATCCAATCACATTTGGACACATTGATCTTATCAAAAAATCTCTAAATATTTTTGATCAAGTAATTGTAGCTGTTTCTGATGGTAATACAAAAAATTATCTTTTTGATGCCAATGAAAGGGAAAATTTAATAAAAAAAGCTTTATTTAGCGACTTGAAATTTAGTAAAAAAAAAATAATTGTAACTTCGTTCAAAACTTTAACTACTGATTTTTGTAAAAAAATGAAATCAAATGTTATCATAAGAGGTCTTCGTGCAACCTCTGATTTTGAATATGAATTTCAATTAGCCGGGATGAATAAAAAGTTAAATAATTTAGTTGAAACTGTCTTTTTAATGTCAGACCCTGAAAACCAAATTATTTCATCTAAATTTGTCAAAGAAATTATAGAATTAAACGGAGATATTAAAAAATTTACTACCAAATCTGTAATTAAATCTTTAAAATATAAATTTAATGAATAAAATAATTTTTTTAATTTTT
>CACJWG010000011.1 GCA_902597055.1 uncultured Pelagibacteraceae bacterium
AATGACCATGTTCCTTAGAAAGTGACTTAGTTGTATTTTCGACTATACTGTTTGGATGATATAATCTAATATTCATAAATTATAGTATAATATAAAAACTTAAATTAAAGTATGGATTTTAAAGCAATAGTATTTGATGCTTATGGAACATTATTTGACGTAAATTCAGCGGCAGAGAAATGTAAACATAAAATAGGAGATAAGTGGGAATCCTTTGCAAATTTTTGGCGAACTACACAACTAGAATATACTTGGTTGAGAAGTTTAATGAGAAGACATAAAGACTTTTGGCAAATAACTGAAGATAGTTTGGATAAATCTATGAAAGTTTTTAACATAGATACAAGCATGAGAAGTGAATTATTGAGTCTTTATAAAGTTTTATCCCCTTATCCAGAAGTAAAAGAGGTTCTAACAAATTTAAAAAAGAAAAATCTTAAGCTCGCGATACTTTCAAATGGTACTCCAGATTTAATAAATGAGTTAGTAAGTACTAACAATTTAAATACTAGTTTTGATGATCTTTTTTCCATTGAGGAAGTAAAAATTTATAAGCCGGACTCAAGAGTTTACGATCTTCCAATAAATAAGTATAAAATTCAACCCAAAGAAGTTGTTTTTTTGAGTGCTAACACCTGGGATGTATCAGGTGGTGGAAATTTTGGTTACAATTCTGTTTGGGTAAATCGAAACAACTCCCATTTTGATAATCTTGATTATGAACCAAAAAAAGAAATTAAAAATCTAAAAGGACTACTTGAAATAGTTTGAAACATAATTAAACTAAACCTATGTCAAATATCGAAATCAAAAAAATTGTAAAATCTATTGAAACATCTGATGGAGCGGGTGTAAAATTAAAAAGGAGTATAGGAACACCAGAGGCAGATTATATTGATCCTTTTTTAATGTTAGATGAGTTTGGTTCAGAAAATAAAGATGATTATGTTGCTGGTTTTCCACCTCATCCACATCGAGGTATTGAAACAGTTACTTATATGCTTAAAGGAAAATTTGAGCATGAAGATAGCACTGGCGCTAAAGGAATAATGTCATCGGGAGATGTGCAGTGGATGAAAACTGGAAGAGGAATAATACATTCTGAAATGCCTGCAATGTCTGATGGTCAATTACTCGGATTTCAATTATGGATAAATATGCCTGCAAAATTAAAAAAAAATAAACCTGAATATATTTATATTAAAAATAAGGAGCTTGGAACTCACAGTGACGATGAAAAAGTAGTTAAAGTGATTGCTGGAAAGTACAAAGATATTGAGGGTCCTGAAAAAAATCATAACGTTGAACCAATTTACTTTCATGTAGTTTTAAAAAGTGAAAAAGAATTTGCTTGTGGAGTTCCAGAAGGACATAATTCATTTATTTATTTGCTTAAAGGTCAAATTAAAGTTGGTAAGTCAAATCATGAAAAAACAAACGACTCAAATTTAATATTATTAAAAAAAGGAAAGAATCTTCAAATTAAAGCCGAAAAAGAGAGCGAATTTTTATTTATTGCAGGTAAACCGATTGGAGAACCAATAGCTAGAGGTGGTCCATTTGTAATGAATACAAAAGCTGAAATTATTGAGGCAATAAATGATTATCAAAATGGGACTTTTGCAAAATATTAAATGTTTTCTATAAATTTTTCAAAAACTGGTGGTCCTGAGGTTTTAAAATACGAAAAATTATCTATCACTGAACCTAAAGAAAATGAAGTATTAATAAAGCATTCGGCTATAGGTTTAAACTTCATTGACACATATCATAGGTCAGGACTATATCCTGTACCACTGCCATCAGGGATTGGACTTGAAGGTGCAGGGATTATAGAAAAAGTTGGGTCAGGTGTTAAGAATTTTAAAGAAGGCGATAAGGTAGCTTATGCAGCTGCGCCTCTTGGGTCGTATTCAACTCATAGAATTTATCCAACGAAAAATTTAGTGAAAGTACCCGATGGAATAGATCTTGAAATCGTGGCTTGTTTAATGACTAAAGGTCTAACAACTTTCTATCTTTTACACAAAACGTATCCAGTTAAAAAAGGTCAAACAGTTTTATTCCACGCTGCAGCTGGCGGTGTTGGTCAAATTTTTTGTCAATGGGCTAAAAATTTAGGTTGTAAGGTAATAGGAACAGTTGGATCAGACGAAAAAATCAAGTTAGCAAAAAAATATGGATGTGATGAAGTGATTAATTATAATAAAGAAAATTTTAAAGATAAAGTTTTACAATTAACCAATAACGAAGGTCTGCCAGTAGTCTATGATGGGGTAGGAAAAAATACTTTAGAAAATTCATTAGGTTGTTTAAAAATGCGAGGAACAATGGTTTCATTTGGAAACGCATCAGGAAAATTAGATCCAGTTGATGTTGGAAAACTTATAGCACCAAAAGGGTTATACCTTACAAGACCTAGTATTGCACACTACACTTCCACAAGAGAGGAATTGGATGAAGCCTCAAATAAACTTTTTGAAATGGTTAAATCTGGAGCTGTAAAAGTTGAGATATTTAAAAAATATGCTTTGAAAGAAGCATCTATTGCTCATCAAGATTTAGAAGGAAGAAAAATTTTAGGGCCCGCAATACTTACTCCTTAAACTGCACATCCATATCTGAAATGTGCAATTTAAGTGCTTTAGTTGAAATTTGAATTTCTCTAATAAAAAAAACTATAGACACCATCATAGAGAGACAACACGATCCAAATATAATTCTTGCAACTAATATTTTATCCAAGTAAAGCGCAAATACTGTTAACATGTTAAATAAAAATCCAAATGCCGAAAACATAATTGTGAGCTTTAAAACGCTAATCCTATCGTTTAAATTTATTAATTGATTTTTCCATTCGGGAGGGGTGTGTTTTTCAAAAACATGCTCATCATGTATTTTTCTTATCAAATTGCTTAATGTATGAAATCTGTTGCTATAAACACCCATAATAAGTGGTATTGCGGGAAACATAAGTGCTGTAACTGTGTAATCTATATCCATTGCGAATCAATTTGATTATGAATTGATGCTTTGTTATTTACAAGAAAATTATAATGAAAAATTTTGATTTATTTTTAGATTTAACAAGAATTAAAAAACCCATCGGCTTTATGCTTTTATTTTGGCCTTGTCTGTGGGGTCTTGCTCTTGCTTTTCAGTTTTCTAATAATAATTACGTATTTTTAAAACACTGCTTATTATTTTTTGGTGGAGCTGTGTTGATGAGATCAGCAGGTTGTATTGTAAACGATATTTTAGATAGAAAAATTGATGCTATGGTAGATAGAACAAAAAGTAGACCGATCGCCTCTGGAAAAATTTCAGTACAAAAAAGTTTAATGTATGTTTTTTTCCTATGTCTTTGTGCTTTTATGATTTTAATACAATTTAATCAAAAGACAATTTTGTTGGGATTAGCTTCTATGCCTTTTGCATTCTCCTACCCCTTAATGAAAAGATTTACTTATTGGCCACAGCTTTTTTTAGGACTCACATTTAACTACGGTTTGATAATGGCATGGGTTTCTTTGACAAATGAATTTAGTTATTATCCACTAATTTTTTATTTTGGAGCCATATTTTGGACACTCGGTTACGACACTATATATGGATTTCAAGATATTAAAGATGACGAAATTATAGGAGTAAAATCTACATCAATAAAGTTTAAAAAAAATCCAAAAATGTTTTTAACGGTATGTTATTTAATTTTTTATGTTTCTATCTTTCTGGTTGGAGTATTAATGTCCTATAGTTTTTATTACTTTTTATTCTCAGTTTTAATTTTTTTTCATTTGATAGTATTTCAAATAAAACCTTTGGATATTTCAAAACCTCAAATGTGCTTGAGCAAGTTTAAAAGTAATAACTTTTTAGGACTTCTTGTTTTTATTAATATTTTAATTGGTGTTAATTTGTGATGAAAAATTCTGAAATTCTAAAAAGGTTATATAGAGATTATACAAGAAAATATTTAAATAAAATACTACTGGCATTGATATTTTCAATTGTGTTAGCAGGAAGTACTTCCTCTATTGCTTATCTTCTAGACCCGGCTATTGAAAAAATATTTTTGAATAAAGACAGATCATTAATTTATGTAATTCCATTTTTTATAATTATTGCTTTCGCAGGAAAAGGGTTATCGCTTTATGGAGCAAAAGTAATAATGATAAGAATTTCAGAAGAAATTAAAAAAACGTTACAATTAGACATGATGAAAGCATTAATAAAAGCTGACACTAATTTTATCGAAAAACGCCACTCAGGGAAAATAATTACTAATTTAATTAGCGATGTAAATTTTATGACAGCATTGGTAAGTGTAGCGATTCTAAATCTTTTTAAAGACACCTTAACTCTTATAGGTCTTTTATCTGTGATGTTTTATCAAAATTGGAAACTGTCTCTTGTCGCAATCATAATGATACCTTTAGCAAGTTTCTTTGCAAATCTTTTAGGAAAAAGAATTACAAAAGTTACAACTCAAGCGATGGATCAAGCTGGTACAGTAAATACTTATTTAATTGAAATTTTCAAAAATCATAAACTCATTAAAATTTTTCAAAAGGAGTCTTATGAAACTGCAAGAGCAGATGGGGCTTTAAAAATACTTATGGATAAAGGAAAAAAATTAAACGAAATCTATGCAAGGTCATCGCCTATTATGGAAGTTTTAACTGGAATTATGATCGCGATACTGATTTTTTATTCAGGTAACCTAATCATAAGTGATGAGTTAGGTATTGGTAACTTTTTTTCATTTTTAGCTGCAATGATGTTAGCATATCAGCCTGTAAGGTCGCTTGCTACTTTGAATATAACAATAAACCAAGGATTAGCTGGTGCGAAAAGGATTTTACCAATTATCGACCTTAAAGAAAAAATTTCCGAAGACAATAGTTTAGAAAAAATTGATTTAAACAGAGGTGATATCGAGTTTAAAAAAGTAAATTTTACTTACAATGATGAAGATAAAGTAGTTTTAAAAGATATAAACTTATTTATTAATGGTGGAAAAATGACTTCTCTTGTTGGTCACAGTGGAGCAGGAAAATCAACAATTTTAAATTTGATACCAAGATTTTATGACCCCCAAAACGGTGATATCAAAATTGATAATCAATCTATTTACTCTAAAAGATTATCATCTATAAGAAATAACATATCTCTTGTAAGCCAAGAAACCACTTTGTTTGATGATACTGTTTTAAATAACATAAAGTATGCCAACTTAGACGCAACAGAAGAACAAATATATGAGGCAGCAAAATTATCTCATTGCTTAGAATTTATTGAAAACCTTCCTAAAAAGTATGACACTTTAATTGGAGAAAACGGAGTTAGATTGTCTGGTGGAGAAAAGCAGAGACTTTCAATTGCAAGAGCAATCTTGAAAAAAAGTAAAATCATTCTTCTAGACGAGGCAACCTCATCCTTAGACGCAGAAACTGAGGAAAAAATTCAAGAAGCAATTAAATATCTTACTAAAGGAAGAACCACTCTAGTAATCGCACACAGGTTATCAACTATACTAAATTCCAACAAAATATATGTTATTGATTCAGGAAAAGTTATTGGTGAAGGTACGCACAGTGAGTTAATTGAAAATTCAGAAGTCTATAAAAATTTCTACGAAAAACAAATTCAAAAACATTAATGAGGATATTCTATAATCTATTAGTATATATAGTCATTTTATTATCTCCATTAATAATTATTTATAGAATATTAAAAAAAAAAGAAAATCCAAAAAGATTTTTAGAAAAATTTTCTATAAACAAGGGAAAAAAGAGTTCAGGGAAATTAATTTGGTTTCACTGCTCAAGTGTTGGTGAATTTCTAAGTATTGTTCCATTAATTCATGAATTTGAGAGAAAAAAATCTGTAAAACAAATTTTAGTGACAACTTCTACCCTAAGTTCATCAAGAATATTTGAAAAATTTAAATTTAAAAAAACTCTACATCAATTTTATCCACTAGATAATATATTTATTATTAATAATTTTTTAAATCACTGGAAGCCATCATCTGCTGTTTTCGCAGAATCTGAGATTTGGCCAACTATGATCACTGAATTAAAAAAAAGAGAAATAAAAACTGTACTTATAAATGCTAGAATGACCGAAAAAACATTTAAAAAATGGTTTTCAATTAAACGTTTTGGTAAAAAAATTCTTGAAGAATTTGATTATATATTTCCTCAAAATAAAGAAACATTCTTATATTACAAAAAATTAGGAATTAAAAAATTAAAATTTTTAGGAAATCTTAAATTTATCAGTTATCCCAATGATAAATTAAAAGAAACTAAAAAGGAAATTTTTAAAAATAAAAATATTTTATGTTCGGCCAGCACTCATTATAATGAGGAAGAAATTTTTGCTAATTTACATATTAAATTAAAAAAAAAAATTCCTAATTTAATTACAATCATTATTCCAAGACATGTTGAAAGAACTAATGAAATTACTAGGATGTTAGACAATAAAAAGTTGAAGTATATAAAACATAGTGAAAATAAAAACACTGGAGACTGTGACATTTACATAGTAGACAGTTATGGTGAAAGTAAATCGTTTTACAAAATTAGCAACGTTGTTTTTTTAGGTGGTTCTTTAGTCTTAAAAGGAGGACAAAATCCTTTAGAGGCATTGAGATTTGGTTGTAATATTATTCATGGTAATCACACTTTTAATTTTAAGGATGTTTATAAAATGTTGGAGAAAGAAAAATTGTCTCTAAAGATATCGAGTAGTAAAGATTTGGAGAAAAAAACTTTAAATCTGTTTAAAAATAAACAAAACAACTCAGGTAAAATTAAGAAACTTAAAAAAATTGGAGATTTAATTTTAAAGAAGAACTTAAATGAACTTGAGAGGATTATTTTATGAAACTCTATAAGCCAAAGTTTTGGGATAAAAGAGATCACATTAGCTTGATTTCAATATTATTGTTTCCAATATCTTTGATAATTGTAATTAAAAACTATTATGAAGATAGTAAACCCAAAAAAAATTATTATGATTTTAGAACAATTTGTGTAGGGAATATTTATATTGGGGGAACTGGAAAAACACCACTCGTAAATAATTTAGCAAATCATTTAAAGAAAAAAAATAAGACTTTTATCATTAAAAAAAATTATTTTTCTCATGAAGATGAAAAAAAGATGTTAGAGTCCAAACATAAAGTAATTTTTGAAAAGACTAGAGAAGAGTCTCTTTTAAAAGCTGAAAAAGAAAAGGCAAAAATTGTTATATTTGATGATGGTTTACAAGAAAAAACAATTAATTATGACTTAAAAATAGTTTGCTTCAATTCTTTAAAATTAGACGGAAACGGACATGTAATTCCAGCTGGACCTCTAAGAGAAAAATTAAACAGTCTAAAAAATTATGATGTTGTTTTAATTAATGGTAATGCAAACAGAGAAACTAAAAGTTTCATTGATAAAATAAAGAACATAAATCCAGACTTAAAAATATTTATGGGCAAATATGTTCCTAAAAATTTTTCCAATTTAAAGAAAAAAAAATTTCTTGCATTTAGTGGAATTGGAAATCCCCATACTTTTTTTGATACACTAAAAAGTTTAAAGATTAAACTTGTCGATTATAAAAAATTTCCAGACCACTATAATTATACTGATGGAGACTTACAAAAACTAAAGGAATTAGCAAAAATAAATGGTTGTAAACTGATTACTACTGAAAAAGATTACTTTCGAATAAAGAAGGCTTTTCGAAAAAATATAAATTTTTTAAAAATAGAATTAATAATTGACCAAGAAAAAAAATTTTATAAGTATTTAAAAGAGAGGTTATGAAATTAGTAAAATATTTATTTGAATATATTTTGATTATTATTCTTTTTATCTTATTTAAATTACTTGGATACAGAATAGCATCAGATTTAGGGTGCTTTCTTGGAAAAACATTTGGTCCATTTTTTAGATCAAAAGAGGTAATCAAAGATAATTTAACTAAATTCGACAGTAGATTAACACCTGAAAAATTAAATTACATCTCTGAAGAAATGTGGGGTAATTATGGAAGAATTTTATCAGAATACCCTTATATTTCTAGTTTTAGAAAAGGCGATTTAGATAAATATGTTAAAATTGAAAATATAGAAATATTAGAAGAAATAAAAAAAGGTCCACCAGTTATTTTTGTTTCAGCGCACTTCAGTAATTTTGAGTTAATGGCCATGGTTATCGAAAAAGCAGGAATAAATTTATCTGCAATTTACAGGCCATTAAATAATAAATTAGTTAATTCAATAATGGAGCCTATTCGTAGAAAGCATATTTGTAAAAATCAAATTAAAAAAGGAATCAATGGAGTTAGAGAATCTTTAAAGTTTTTTAAGCAAGGCACAAGTGTTGCAATTATGATTGATCAAAGAGTCAGTGAAGGTGAAAAGATAAATTTTTTTGATCATCCAGCATTCACAACAACGATACCAGCCCAATTTGTAAAAAAATTTAAATGTAAAATTCAACCAGTTCATATTGAAAGATATAACAAAATTAATTTTAGGATCACTTTTGATGAGCAAATAATATTTGGGGGAAACGAAGACATCGCTTCGATTAGCCTTAAACTCAATCAATGGTTGGAAAATAAAATTAGAAAAAATCCCACTCAATGGATATGGACACATGATAGATGGAAATAGTTTGTCATTTACTTTCCTCTTCTCTTTTTAATTGAGCTTCTTTATAGGAGAAATATGCTTCTTGAAATTCAACATTCCAATAGTTGAGATTTTGTAAATATATTTTCTGCTTAGAAACAGCACAAATAACATGGTCGCCCGGCTCAATTATTTCGAACTTATTTGGCAAGTATTTTAATTTAGCTAATTTATTTTTCATTTATAAGTTATAAGATCACTATAAATGAATGTAGGAATTATTGGAAGTGGTGGTAGAGAGCATGCGATTTGTTATATGCTTAATAAATCAAAAAAAGTGTCCAAAATTTTTTGTTTTCCAGGTAATGCAGGCACTGGTTTAATTGCTGAAAATGTTAATTTAGACCTTGATAATTTTTCTGAATTAGAAAAACTTTGTACAGAAAAGGAAATAGAATTATTAGTTGTTGGACCAGAAAAACCTTTGGTAAATGGAATAGTTGATCATTTTAAAGGAAAATCAATTAAAATATTTGGCCCAGATAAAATTTCATCAAAGCTCGAAGGTTCAAAAATTTTTACTAAGAAAATTTGTCAAGAAAATAACATTCCCACATCAAAGTTTAAAATTTTTGAAGATTTAAAAGGAACAGTAAATTATTTGAATGAATGTAATTTTCCTCTCGTCGTAAAAGCTGATGGTTTAGCATCTGGCAAAGGAGTTTATATTTGTAAAAATTTTGATGATGCAAAAATAGCCTCTGAAGAAATTTTTAACGGGAAATTTGGATCTGCTAAACAAATTTTAATAGAAGAATTTTTAGAAGGAGAAGAAATGAGTTATTTCATAGTGACCGATGGAATAAATTATAAATTTTTTGGTTCAGCACAAGACCATAAAAGAGTCGGTGAGGGAGATACAGGTAAAAATACTGGAGGTATGGGCTGTTATTCACCATCGAGACTTTTAAGCAAAGACTTAGAATTGAAAATTAAAACTAAAATAATTGAACCTACCTTAAATGCAATAAATAAGAGTGGCGGAGTCTATAAAGGTTTTCTATATGTCGGCCTTATGATTAAAAACGATGAGCCCTTTTTAATAGAATTTAATGTGAGAATGGGAGATCCAGAGTGTCAAACAATCTTGCCTACTCTTAATACAGATTTAATGGATATATTTCTTTCATGTTGTGATGGAACGTTAAATCTTACAAATATTAATTTTTCTAGAACAAAAAGTGTTTGTATTGTTTTATGTTCAAAAGGTTATCCAGTAGAATTTGAAAACAATATTGAGATAAAAGATTTAGAGAAACTAAAATTACTGAAAAACCAAAATATTTTTCATGCTGGCACATTAAAAACAAAAAATGGTTTTATTTCAAACGGTGGACGAGTATTAAATTTTGTTTCAACCTCAGATGATTTTTTAAAATGTAGAGACGAAACAATTAATTTAATTAAAAAATTAAATTGGAAGAATGGCTACTTCAGAAGAGATATTGGTTATAAAGTAATAAAAATATGAGAATAATTTCAGGCTCAAATAAAGGGAAAAAACTAATTATGCCCAACGATAAAACAACTAGGCCATTAAGAGATATGGCAAAAGAGTCTATTTTTAATATTTTGACCCATGCCAAATATATTAATTTTCACATCAAAGATTGTAAAGTTTTAGATTTATTTTCAGGAATTGGCTCATTTGGATTGGAATGTATCTCTAGAGGTTCAAAGTTCGTATTTTTTCTTGAAAATTATGCTCCAGTTTTAAAAATTTTAAAAATCAATATTTCAAATCTTAAGTACGAGAACAAATCAAAAGTAATGGAGATTGATGCATTTAAAATAAATAATAATACATTTGAAGATAATCAAAAATTTCAGATTATCTTTTGTGATCCACCATACAGAGAAAAAAAAATAGAATTATTGATAGAAAAAATTATTAAAATAGATGTCTTAGAAAGGAATGGAATAATTATAATACATAGAAAGAAAGGTGACATTGACACCTATCCAAAGAAATTTAAGGTAGTTGATACAAAAAATTATGGTTTATCGACTTTTGTTTTTGGCAGAAAATCTAACTAAGTATTTTTTTTGTCTCTTTTTTAATCGACTCAACTGCTGGCTGATCAAATGGGTTTAACTTCATCAGTTTTCCAAGTAAAATTGTTTCTAGCATAAAATATGTAAAAAATATTCCCAAGCTTTCTTCATCTTTTTTCCATATTTCAAAATTTCTAAACTTCAGGTTTTGCTTTTTAAAAACTCTTTTTACCGCATCTTTTTGCGCCATCTTTACTGATTTTATACTTTTGTTTTTTAAAAAATTATAATCTGACAGTATCTTTTTATTGTTAATTTTTGGTGCCTTATAATCAATTACATCAAAGATTGTAAAAAAATTATTTTTATTTCCATCTAAATAAAGCTGCATCAAGCTATGATTATCTTTAGGCAAGTTTGAAATTATTGGGAAAAAACCCTTTCCCTTTTTTCCTAAACTTTCTGATAATAATTGCTGATACCATTCAAGTAGACTAATTAAACTCTTATCAAAATTGAGCATAACCGAGTTAGTTTTTCCAGATAAATAAAATTTATACATTGTATCGACATTATTCATTAGCATATTTATAAAGTTCTTATCTTTTATCAGATTATTAAACTTTTTGAATTTTTCACTTTTCAAACCTAAAAGTTCAGCTGGTAACATTCCGACTTCTGATAAAACTGAATATCTTCCCCCAACAAAATTTCGATGTTCAATAATTTCCGATTTTAATTTTAAAGCCAAATCCATCAAGTAGCTTTTTTTATTTTCAGTTATAAATAGCTTTTTGCTCTTAGAAAAAATATTCTGATTTACAATTGTTTCAAGAGTGGAACCTGATTTTGAAATTATTATATCTAGATTTTTATTTTTAACAATTTTTGGACTAACAATATCCAGGTTATCATAAAAATAGACCTTTTTTCTAATCTTATATCTTAAAAAATCATAAATAGCTTTTATACACAAAGAAGAACCACCTAAACCAAAAATACTTATTGTTTTATATTTTTTGAATTTAGTGATTTTCTTTTTATTATAGGAGTATTGATAATTATTTGAAAAAGTGTCAATGACCTTACAAAGAGGATCTTTCTTTTGTAAAATTTCTGAAAAAAGTGTTTTTAACTTCTTGTTATTATTTTTTTTAGTATCAAAGCTGGTTATCTTTATTTTTTTAGAAAACATTAATCTTTAATTTTTTCTAAAACAAAACTTTCTGTATCAGTTGATGAAGATGACTCTACAACCTCTTCATTATTATCTTTAATTGAGCTTAAAAGATCTTCAATTTCATTTTCAATATTCTCAATTTGTGTTGTTTCAGCCACATCTTTTGGAGTAGGTAAATCATTAAAATTTGGTGGTAGAATTAATGGATTTTTTTTTATTACAAGAAACTCATCGCTATTTTCATATTTCTTTCCACTTAAAGCATCCTTAACTCCTTGGCATGAACAAAGAATAAGTAGCAAGATTATTAAATAAAAATTTTTATTCATTTGCTTCTTTTTTATATAATAGTTCAGCTAAAATAAGGCAAATAACACCCACAGTTATAAAGATATCAGCTATGTTGAATATAAACCAGTGAAAATTACCTATGTGAAAATCAATAAAATCTGGTACCGATCCATAAAAAAGCCTATCAAAGAGATTTCCGAAAGACCCGCCCAAAATTAATAAAAAAAAATATCTTCTAAAGTCTTTGGTGACAGTTGCTAAATAAATAATTATTAAATTTACTAAAATAATAAGTGCTGTAAATAAATTATATGTAAATTCATTTGAAAACGAAAATAATCCAAAAGCTATTCCGGTATTCCAAACTAAATATGAGTTTAAAAAAGAAGTAATATATATTTCTGAAATCTCAGTTTTTTCTACTAGCTCAATGACGTAAACTTTGGAAAATCTGTCTATTAAAAAAAGAATAAGAACAAAAGTTGAGTTAAGTAAAAATTTATTCACCTTAATTTTTATTAGAACATGAACGTCTTTCACATCCATTTTTATTAATTTTCCAACAAACTGGGCATTTTTGTCCTTCTGCTTTAACAGTATTTACTTTAATTGGATTTTCCTTTTCTTTTGCTTTAGTTATTTTTGCTGATGAGGTAATGCAAATTTCTGAAAAATCGTAGTTTTTTCCCAGATTATAATTTTCATCATCTAACACTATTTCAATATTCGCTTCTAAACTCGATCCTATAATTTTTTCAGCTCGCATAGTCTCAATACTTGAGTTAACTTCATTTCTAATGTCAATTATTCTCTGCCAGTTTTGCTCTAGCTTCGTATTATGCCATGATTGAGGAAATACATTTAATTTTTTCAAATGAATACTCTTTTCGCTATTATTTTTATTTACTAACTTAAATATTTCTTCGGTAGTGAAAGATAATATGGGAGCAAACCACTTTAGTAAACTATCTAGTATTATATTGAGTAGTAACTTACAATCTTTTCTTTTTTTTGAATTTTTTTCATCACAGTACAAAGTATCTTTTCTAATATCAAAATAAAAAGACGAGAGATCAACAGTGCAAAAATTTAGTAATTCTTTATAAATAAGATGAATATTATAAGAATTGAAATGTTTCATGAAGCTTTCATTCAAATTATATAATTTGTGGAGCATAAGTTGTTCAAGCTCTGGCAATGTATCAACTTTGATTTTATCTAAATCAACTTCACTTAATTCATCGTTTAAATTACCTAATAAATACCTGAATGTATTTCTAAGTTTTCTATAAGCGTCAGCATGCTGTTCCAAAATTTTATGATCTATCCTTAAATCCTCAGCATAATTTGAAGCTGCAACCCAAATCCTAAGAATATCTGCACCATATTTTTTCAAGATTTCTTCAGGTGAAATTACATTTCCAAGAGATTTTGACATTTTGAGACCTTTTCCATCTACAACAAAACCATGTGATAAAATAGCTTCGAAAGGTGCCTCACCTCTTGTGCCACAAGACTCTAAAAGAGAAGAGTGAAACCAACCTCTATGCTGATCAGAACCCTCAAGGTAAAGAGATGCGGGCCATTTTAAATCTTCTCTTTGTTCTAATACAAAAGAGTGAGTAGAACCGCTGTCAAACCATACTTCTACAATATCTGTTGTTTGGTAAAAATCATTTTCATTATATTTCTTTCCAAGGAACTTTTGTTTGTTATCTTCAAACCAACAATCTGATCCCTCATTCTCAAAAATATTAGCAATGTTATTAAAGACCTCCTCATCAACTAAAACTTTGTCATCTTTTTTAGAGATGAATATGGGTAGAGGAACTCCCCAAACTCTTTGTCTAGAAACACACCAATCTGGTCTAGTTTCTATCATTGATTTAAGTCTCTCCTTACCTTTGTTTGGATAAAACTCAGTTTTATCAATTGCAAGTAACGCTTTTTCTCTAAGTCCGTGACTTTCCATAGATATAAACCATTGAGGAGTTGCTCTATGAATTAATGGCGCCTTTGACCTCCAAGAATGAGGGTAAGTATGGTTTAATTTTCCATTAAAAAGTAATCTGTTATTTTTTTTTAAACTTTCAATAATGATTGGATTTGCTTTAAAAACATGTATTCCCTCGTAATTCAGAATATTCTTTGTATATTTTCCATCGTTATCTACTGTTTCAACTGCCTGAATTCCATTATTAATACATAAGTTAAAATCGTCAGGTCCATGACTTGGTGCACAATGAACTATTCCGGACCCTTGCTCTGTTGTAACAAAATTCGCCTCTAGCATTGGAATATCGTGAGTGTAACCTTCTTTTTCTAAAGGGTGGCTACAAATTATATCTTTAAATTCTTTGCCTGATAACTTGTCAATTTTCTCGAATTTTTTAATCTCACATTCCTTCAAAACTGTCTCTAGTAAATCATGAGCTATAACAATTTTTTTATTTTTAAAATCACCATCATCTTTAATCTTAATTATTTGGTAGCTAAAACCTTTATTATAAGCTAGCGCCTTATTGGCTGGTATAGTCCATGGAGTTGTAGTCCAAATAATAATTTCGCAACCCTCTAGACTTTTGTTTGAAGTTTTCTTAATTGGAAATGAAGTGTAAATAGTATCAGAAACATGATCCATATACTCTACCTCAGCATCTGCAAGAGCAGTTTTTTCAACAGTAGACCATAAGACGGGTTTATAACCTTTGTATAAGCTGCCCTCTTTTAAAAATTTCGCTAACTCCCTAACAATTTGAGCTTCAGCTTTGAAACTCATAGTCGAATAATAATCTTTCCAATCTCCTATGACACCTAACCTTTGAAATTGTTTTTTGTGAACATCGATCCATTTATTCGCAAAATCTCTACATTCTTTTCTAAATTCAACTATTGGCACATCGTTCTTATTTTTTTTATTCTTTTTATATTGTTCTTCAATTTTCCATTCAATTGGTAAGCCATGACAATCCCATCCTGGAACATATACAGAGTCTTTTCCATTCATTTGATGAAACTTTGTAACAATATCTTTTAAAATTTTATTTAAAGCAGTTCCCATGTGGATATTTCCATTTGCATAAGGTGGGCCATCATGTAAAACAAATTTTTCATTTCCTTTACTATTAGCTCGAAGCTTTTCATAAAGTGATATTTTGTTCCAATAATCAATTAGATCAGGTTCCTTTAAAGGAAGATTAGCTCTCATTGAAAATGATGTTTTCGGAAGATTTACAGAACTTTTACTCATTCGATAATATTGCCTTTGCTCTCCTACAATCTATTTTAATTTGTTTTTTCAAGTTATGTACTCCATTAAATTTCTTCTCACCTCTTATAAATTCTATAAATTCTATTGATAAATTTTTATTGTAAAGATTTCCAGAAAAATTAAATATATTTACTTCTAAAGTTAATTTTTTTTGATTAAATGTTGGTCTATATCCAATATTTGCAATCCCTTTTAATTTCCTTTTGTTTATAGAAGATACTTTTACTGCATAAACACCAATTTTTGGAATTTTATAGTTCTTTATGTCAATGTTACATGTGGGGAATCCGATTTTTTTACCAAGCTGTCTCCCTTTCTCAACTCTACCCTCTATGCACCAATTTCTACCCAAAAATTTTTTTACTTTTTTCAAATTTCCTCTTTCAAGATTTTTTCTTATCAAGGTCGATGAGATCACAAATTTTTTACTTTTAAGGGGAGACGGATTAATAATTTTGTAGCCACAATCTTTCTCCAATGACTTTAAAAGTTTAATGTCTCCAGCGCGCTTATGACCAAATCTAAAATTGTCTGAAACAAAAATATATTTCGGTTTTATTTTATTAAATAAAATTTTTTTTATAAAATCAAAACAACTAATTTTTGAAAATTTTATATCAAATTTTTGATTTATAATAAAATCCACGTAATTTTTTTTAAAAAGTTGAATTTTTTGGTCGAAGTTCGAAAGCCTATAATTATGAAGTTTTTTAAAAAACATCTTCGGAATTGGGTCAAAAGTGATTACTCCTACTCTTAACTTAAATTTTTTTTTGAAATTTTTTGCTTTGTTAAAAAGTTTTTGATGACCTCTATGAAGACCATCAAAGTTTCCAATCAAAATAATTGCCTCTTTGTCCTTTTTGGACAAATTAAAATTTTTATAAATTCTAAAATTTTTTACCATTTAAGCTCTGTTTGAGTATAGTTTACATTAACGTTATACTTTTTTTTTAATTCTTTAATACCATTACTTATTTCATTTTTATGAATTCCATTGTTTATTAGGAGGGAGTCAAAATTTTGTAAATTCGCACCTTTGATATCTGTATTTAAATTATCACCTATACAAATCACTTTTTTTCCTCGTAAATTTTTAAATGCTTTTTCGTAAACTTCTGGATAAGGTTTACCAAAGTACTTTACCTCACCACCTAACTTTTCAAAAATTTTTGCAACTGACCCTGCACAAAACTCTCTTTCTTCACCTCGATCAACAACAAGATCTGGATTGGTGCAAATCATTTTTTTTTCAATATGGTCTAGAAGTAATTTTTCATAAAATATTAATTCTGATTCATGATCTTCAAATAATCCAGTGCATAATAAAAAATCGCAGCTGTCTATCTTTTCAACTTTTTGATTTTCAAATGTTTTGAATAAATCAAAATCTCTCGGTGGACCTATATGAAAAAAGCTTTTTGAATTCATAGTTTTGAGTTGATCTAAAGCAGCTTGTCCAGAAGTATAAACTTGTTGAGCTTTTTTTTCAT
Source organism: uncultured Pelagibacteraceae bacterium (assembly GCA_902597055.1). Taxonomy (GTDB): domain Bacteria; phylum Pseudomonadota; class Alphaproteobacteria; order Pelagibacterales; family Pelagibacteraceae; genus Pelagibacter. The sequence continues at coordinate 16,935 of CACJWG010000011.1, forward strand.
CTAAACCCATTTTTTTCAAATATTCAATTACAGTAAGATTTGGTCTTGGTGCATTTGTTAGCAATACATATTTTTTTTTAATTTTTTCTAACTTTTCAAGAACTTCAACCGAATTTTGAAATAGATTAAGACCGTTGTGTAAAACTCCCCAGATATCTATAAAAAACAAGTCATATTTCGCAACAATTGATCTAAGTCCTTTTTCATCTAAATTTGAAGTCATTTTTTATGATATAACTCAAAAATATGCATATTTCTTGGTTTTTTTTAGAATATATATTTTATCCTTTATCTTGAAAAACTATCTTTTGGTCTTTATATGAACTTCATATTTAAAGGAGTTTTTATGAAGTTTAAACCGTTACATGACAGAGTTTTAATAGAAGTTTTGGATAGCAGTGAGAAAACTGCTGGTGGGATTATAATACCAGATACAGCACAAGAAAAACCTCAAGAAGGAAAAGTTGTTGCAGTTGGTGGTGGAGCCAAAACTGAGGATGGAAAAATCATCCCAATGGATGTAAAAGTTGGTGACAAAGTTTTATTTGGCAAATGGTCAGGCACTGAGGTTAAAATTGGTGGGAAGGAATACAGTATTATGAAAGAGTCTGACATAATGGGAATATCGACAGGAAAATAATTTTTAATAAAGGAGTAAAAAATGGCAAAAATAGTAAAATTTGACTCAGATGCAAGAACAGCGATGCTTAAGGGTGTTGATATACTTGCAAACACAGTAAAAGTAACATTGGGTCCAAAAGGTAGAAACGTTGTAATTGATAAATCTTACGGTGCACCAAGAACAACCAAAGATGGGGTATCAGTAGCTAAAGAAATAGAGCTGGAGGATAAATTTGAAAATATGGGCGCTCAAATGGTTAAAGAAGTAGCTAGCAAAACAAATGATGAAGCTGGAGATGGAACAACTACAGCTACGATCTTAGCTCAAGCAATTGTAAAAGAAGGTTGTAAATACGTTACAGCTGGAATGAATCCAATGGATGTTAAGAGAGGAATAGACTCAGCCGTTGATCACGTAAAACAAAAATTAATCTCATCAGCCAAAAAAGTGAAGGATAGTGATGAAATTGCTCAAGTTGGTACAATTTCAGCAAATGGTGATAAAGAAATAGGTAATATGATTTCTAAAGCAATGCAAAAGGTTGGGAATGAAGGTGTTATTACAGTTGAAGAAGCAAAAGGTATTGAGACTGAACTTGATGTTGTAGAAGGTATGCAATTTGATAGGGGTTATTTGTCTCCTTATTTTATTACTAACGGGGATAAAATGACAACTGAACTAGAAAACCCACTTATATTATTACATGAAAAAAAATTAACTAATCTTCAACCAATGGTTCCGCTTCTAGAAGCAGTTGTTCAAGCTGGTAGACCTCTTATGATAATTTCTGAAGATGTTGAAGGTGAAGCTTTAGCCACGTTGGTTGTTAACAAATTAAGAGGAGGTCTTAAAGTTGTTGCAGTCAAAGCACCTGGTTTCGGCGATAGAAGAAAAGCAATGCTAGAAGATATCGCAATTTTAACTGGTGGTCAGGTAATATCAGAAGATTTAGGTATCAAACTTGAAAATGTTAAACTTAATGACTTGGGTTCAGCAAAAAGAGTTAAGGTTGATAAAGAGAATAGTACGATTGTTAGTGGGTCAGGTAAAAAATCTGACATTGAAGCTAGATGTGCTCAAATCAAACAACAGGTTGAGGAAACTACTTCTGATTACGATAAAGAAAAACTACAAGAAAGATTAGCGAAACTTGCTGGTGGAGTAGCAGTTATTAAAGTAGGTGGTGCCACTGAAGTTGAGGTAAAAGAAAGAAAAGATAGAGTAGAAGATGCACTTAATGCAACAAGAGCAG
>CACJWG010000012.1 GCA_902597055.1 uncultured Pelagibacteraceae bacterium
TGTACAGTTTGGTAACTCATCCTCAGATAATTTTGATTTAAATAGAGCAGGTACAGGAGGTTCTGATTTACCAAATCTAAAAGCTGAATTTAATGATATTCCCCACGTAAAAGGTATTTTGTCTATGGCAAGATCGTCAGATCCAAACAGTGCAAATAGTCAATTTTTTATATGTTTTGAAGATGCCCCTCACCTTGATAGACAATATACAGTTTTTGGTAGAGTTGTTGAAGGGATGGAATTTGTAGATAAGATTAAGAGGGGTGATGGACCTAATGGTTCAGTTTCAAACCCTGACAAGATAATTAGTTTCAAATCTTTGTAAATTGAGTTTAAAAAATTTTTCTTTTAAATTAAAAAATAAAGACAAATTTTCCCGGACAGGAACAATTATTACTTCTAGAGGTAATATTGATACTCCTGTTTTTATGCCTGTTGGAACTCAAGCAACAGTAAAAGCTACCTTCATTGATGATATCATTAAAGCAGGAAGTCAGATAATTTTATCTAATACATACCATTTAATGATAAGACCGGGTGAGGAGAGAGTAGCTTTACAAGGAGGTTTGCATGAATTCATGAATTGTCCCTTACCAATTTTGACTGACTCTGGTGGATATCAAGTGATGTCACTATCAAAGCTTAATAAAATTGATAGAGAAAAAGGAGCTATATTCAACTCTCATGTTGATGGAAAAGAATATATTCTTAGTCCCGAGGAGAGTATACGAATTCAAAAAAAACTAAACTCAGATATTGTAATGGTTATGGATGAATGTCCTAAAAAAACGACAGATAGAAAAGTTATTGAAAACTCTCTAGATTTATCAACAGAATGGGCTTTAAGATCAAAAAAATCTTTTGGAGTTAATCCACACAAGGGACTTTTTGGAATTGTTCAAGGTGGATTGTTTGATGATTTGAGAAAAAAATCCTTAAAAGATCTAATCGATATTGGATTTGACGGATATGCCTTAGGTGGTTTAGCTGTAGGAGATACCCAGGAGGAAATGTTTAAAGTTTTAGATTATATTAAAGAGTATTTGCCTGAAGATAAACCGAGATATTTAATGGGTGTTGGAACACCTTCAGATATACTTGGAGCTGTAAAAAGAGGCATTGATATGTTTGATTGTGTTTTGCCATCTAGATCTGGAAGAACAGGTTTGGCTTTTACATGGAATGGACCAATTAACATCAAAAACTCTAAATATCAAAATGATACAAAACCTATTGATGAAAATTGTGAAAAATTTGATTTAAATAAATACTCAAAAAACTATTTAAATCACCTATTTAATACTAACGAAATACTGGCTTCAATGCTTTTAACTCTTCATAATATTAATTTTTATCATGAATTAATGAAAGAGATAAGAATTAATATAAATAATGGAACTTTTGATCATTTTTTTAAAAAATACATTGGTAAGTTGTAATTATAACATATTGATTATTTCTAAAAAAAAACTATAAGAATTTTACTTTGGGCCGTTAGCTCAGTTGGTAGAGCAATTCCCTTTTAAGGAATGGGTCGTTGGTTCGAGTCCAACACGGCTCACCATAGTAATAGTTATATTCATGAACGACTATTCAGATAAATTATCCAATATCATAAAACTACATAAAGAAGGTAATTTTAAAGCATCAATACCAATTCTAAAAAAATTTTTAGAAAATGACAAAAATAATACTGAATTACTTAAAATTCTTTCTTTCACAGAACTCCAAGTTGGAAATATAACTGATTCAATTAAGACAATAAATAAAGCAATAAGTATAAAGCCAAATATAGCAGAATATTATTTAATAAGAGGTTTTTCACATATGAAAAACGAAGATTTTAAAATGGCAATAAAAGATTTTGAAAAATCAATTGATAAAGATCCAAATCTTAAAGATGCATATTTTAATGCTGGAGTAGCATATTCTAAAATTAATGATCTACAAAAATCAGTAAATTATTATAACAAAGTATTGGAACTAGATCCAAATGATAGTCGGGCATATACAAACTTGGCATATCTGGAAGTTGACATGAATGAGTACGACTCTGCTTTAATTAATATTAATAAATCAATAAAGAATAATAATAAGAATTTAAATTTATATTTACTAAGAGGAAATGTAAATAAGGATCTTAAAAATTTTGATGAGGCAATGTTAGATTTTGATAAAGTTATTTCTGATAGTGAAAATTCTACTAATCTTAGTTTTTATTATGAAGGTTTGTATAACAAATCTTTATTGGAACTTTTATTAGGCAATTATAACAAAGGCTGGGATTTATATGAAAGTCGTTTCCATATAGAGGAACATCAAAAATTTGAACAATTTAAGCAAAAAGAAATATTTGATAAGACAATTAAAAAAAAAATACCTTATTTAAACGAAATAAATAATCTCAAAGACTCAAAAATTTTAGTCACATGTGAACAGGGATTAGGCGAACATATAATTTTTTTACCTTTAGTTTCGGAAGCTGCTAAAATAGCTCAATCTGTTACAGTTTTAATAGACCCAAGATTAATACCTTTGTGTCAACGTTCTTTTAAGGATATTAGTTTTTTACCGTTGGGGACAAAGGATATGCAGCATGATGAATATAAAAATAAACTATCAATGTTAAAAAAAATAAATTTTGATTATCAGATTTCAGTGGCCAGTCTTTCTAAATTTTTTAGAAAAAATGTACAAGACTTTAAAAGAACACCAAAAAAATTTTTTGAAGTAAATAATAAGCTTAGAGATAATATTAAAAAAGAGCTAAATATAAATCAAAGTAAAAAGATTGTTGGTATCTCTTGGAGAAGTTTCAAATCCTCATTACGATATCATAAGAATATTGATTTAAAGGAACTAGGTTTAATATTTAAAAATTTAAAAATAGAATTGGTTAATCTTCAGTATGGTGAAGTCGATGATGAAATTAATGATTTTGTAAAAAAAACAAATATAGTTATCCATAAAATCAAACATGATATAAAAAAAAATTTAGATGCACTTACTTCCCTTATTGATTTGTGTGATTTAGTTATTTCCACAGATAATGTTACCGTAAGACTGTCTGGAGCTATTAATAAGGAATCATGGTTATTAATTCCAAATGTTTCAACTTTTTTTTACCAACTAAATACATCTAATTGTTTGTGGAGCCCATGTGTTAAACTATATCGACAAGACAAAAGAGCTAACTGGACTAATATACTTAATAATATGAGACAAGATTTAATTAAGAGATATAATTAAGTTTTGATTGGAGGATAGTCTAATATTATCTCGTTTAACCAATTTTCAATATTTTCAATTCTTTTTTTGGATGAAGGATGAGTGTTCAAAAATACTGGGGGCTCTTTACCTTTGTTTATTTCTTTCATTCTTTCCCAAAATTTAGATGTTTCTCTTATATCATATCCTGATAACGATGAAAAAATTAATCCAAGATAGTCAGCCTCTGTTTCTTGTTTTCTTGTAAATGGATTCATTATGCCGACTCTTTGTAATAAACCAATTGTATCCATTCCTGTTGTTCTATTTACTTGAGAGAGTTTTCCACCAGAAAAAATATCAATAAGTTGTGTACTTGTTTGAAGTAATGCGCTTCGACTTGCTCTCTCAACAGAGTGTTTTGCAACAGCGTGTGCAATTTCATGTCCCATAACTGCAGCTAATGCGTTTGTGTTTTTAGTCACTTCCAACATTCCAGTATACACCGCAATTTTTCCTCCTGGCATACACCAGGCATTTTTAACTTTTTTATTATCAATTAAGATATATTCCCATTGAAAATTTACAGTAGGATCTTTAATATTATTTAGATAGAAGTATTCACCAATTGCAAACTCCATTTTTTTTCCAATCTCTTTAATTTCTTTTAAATTTCGACCGTCAGTTATTAATTTTTCTTTTTTTTTTACTTTTTCATAAATTTCAGCAGCTTGTGCATTTAATTTTGCTTCTGGTATTAAATTTAGCTGTTTTCTGTCGGTAATTGGTACAGAAGCACAGGAATTAATTATATAACTGCAACCGCAACAACCAACAATATTAAGAAATTTTCTTCTATTCATTTTATATATATTAAGTAATATGTTTTATTAGTTTTTTTATGAATTTAAACAATAAAATATTAGTTTTTTTATTCATAATAGCTTTGTGTTTTGTAATATATTCATCTTATAATTAATGAAAAAAAAAACATCAATAACTTCAAAATTAAGAAATGCTTTTATAGCTGGTATTGTAGTTTTAGTTCCAATTGGTTTCACTTTATATCTAACTTTATTTTTAATAAAAGTATCATCAAAACTAATTCCAAATGAGATAAATCCAAATAACTATCTGCCATTTTCTATACCGGGCCTTGAGATTTTATTGTCTGTTATTTTTATCACTATAGTTGGGGGAATTTCTTTATCATTTTTTGGAAAAAAAATTTTAAATTTAATTAACGATCTTTTTAAAAGGATTCCAATTTTAAGAACTATTTATTCAGCAATCGGTCAAATGACAGAAAGTTTTACTAATAAATCAGATAATAAAAAAAGTGTTGTTCTGATCGAATACCCCAAAAAGGGATCATGGGCCGTTGGTTTTGCTACTAAAGAAAACAAAGGCGAGATAAGTAAAAAAACTAATAAAGAATTAATAAACGTGTTTGTTCCAACAACACCAAACCCTACTAGTGGTTTTTTATTAATGTTTCCAAAAGATGAAGTTATTTTCTTAGATATGACTTTTGAAGAGGCATCAAAATTTATCGTATCAGCAGGCACCTCAGATCCATCGAACAATTAAACAATGTCATTAAGAATATCGGCCCTGTCGTATAATTTAAGTAAAGATTGAAATTTACCTAAATCTACATTGTCTTTCTCAATTTTTTTAACCTCTTTTTCTGCTAATAAAAAAAGATCTTCATTTAAAACAGGATCAGCAAGACGAAAACTTTGAACTCCACTCTGTTTAAAGCCTAATAAATCACCATAACCTCTTAACTTCATATCTTCTTCTGATATTTTAAATCCATCGTTATTTTCCTTCAAAATATTAATTCGTTTTCTAGCATTTTTACTTAAATTCTTTTTAAACATCAAAATACAGAATGATTCTTTATCACCCCTACCAACTCTTCCCCTAAGTTGATGAAGTTGTGATAATCCAAATTTGTTTGAATTTTCTATTATGATCACATTTGCATTTGGAAAATCAATACCAACTTCAATAACTGTTGTTGAGATTAAAATATCAATTTTTTTGTTTAAAAAATTATTTAATATTTTATCTTTATCAGCTTTATCAAGTGAACCGTGTAAAAGACCAGCTCTATCTTTAAAGATTTTTTGAAGACCTTTATATCTTTGTACTGCTGATTGATGATCAACTTTTTTTGATTCTTCGATTAGTGGGCAAACCCAAAAAATTTGATTACCTTTCTTAATTTGATTTTTTGTAAAATCAATTATTTCATTAAGTTTTGCATCAACCTTAGAGTAAGTCTTAACCGGTTTTCTATTTTTAGGTTTTTGTTTAATTATACTAACATCCATATCTCCAAATACAGTCATAATCATAGTTCTTGGTATAGGAGTTGCTGACATTACTAGTATATCGCAATTCTTACCACCTTTATCGGATAATTTTTTCCTTTGTTTAACACCAAACTTATGTTGTTCATCAATAATGATAAGTCCGAGTCTTTTATAATTTATTTTTTCTTGGAAAACAGAATGTGTTCCAAAGAGTATTTTTATTTCATTATTTTCTAAATCCTTAATTATCTTTTTTCTTTCAGAGTAATCAGTTTTAGAAGTTAAAAAACCTATTTTCATTTTATCTTTTATTAATGATTGGGCTACTTTGTAATGTTGATATGCTAAAATTTCAGTTGGCGCCATAAATGTAACCTGGTAACCACTGTTAACAACATTAAAACAAGAAATTAGCGCTATAATAGTTTTACCGCTTCCAACGTCACCTTGTAAAAGTCTAAACATTTTTTCCTCTGACTTTAAATCATTGTTAATATCATTTAATGCATTTATTTGATCAGTAGTAAGCTCATAATCTAATTCTTTTTTAATATTATTTGAAAAATCGTCGTTAAAAATTTTTTTTTCTTTTTTAAACTTTTTAATAGTTTTTCTTATTTTTGAATTAATTAAAAGAGTTGAAAGAATTTCATCAAAAATTAATCTTTCTAAAAAATTCCCTTTTTTATTTACATTATTTGGATTATGAAGTTCTAAAACAGCTTTTTTCCACGAAATATTGTCAAATTTTTTAAGAATTTCTTTGTCCAACCATTCATCTAAATTTGGTATGTTTTTAAGTACCTCTTGGATAATTTTGTTATAAAGTTTATTATTAAGACCATCGGTTAAACTATAACTTTTATCAATTTTTTTAACAGAATTAGGATCCTGAGATAGGTGAGTGGGGTTTGTTATTTGATATCTTTTATTATAATAACCAATTTTACCACTGATAGTCACTTTTGTATCTAGTGGAAGTATCTTTTTAATATATCCCTCATAACTATTAAAAAAAATACAATCTAGTTTTCCAGTCTCATCTTCACATGTTACTTTGTTAGGCAGGTTTCTGATACGTGGAAAGTTATATTTTTTTACAAAAACTGTTACGGTTTGTATTTTTCCTACTTGCAATTCATTAATTGGATAAACATTTGATCTATCCACAAAATCTCTAGGCAAATTCCACAGAAGATCAAATATTGTGTAAATATTCTTTTTTCGAAATAATTTTCCTATTTTAGTTCCTATACCTTTTATGGTACTTATATCGGATAGCAAATATTCATATGAAGACATAGTTTAGTTATAATATCATGACTCTTAATAAAGAAGATCTTAAAAATAAAATTATATACAGGGCTTCCTATAGAGGGACAAAAGAAATGGATATATTGATGACAGCTTTTGTAAAATCGTTAATTAACGATTTGGATGAGAATTTTCTAAAAACTCTAGACTCATTTGTTGATATGGATGATGAAACGCTGATTTCTATTAAAAAGAAAGAATCATTAATCCACTATAAAGATGAAAAAATTTTACATATTATTGATAAATTTCAAAAATTTAAATAATGGCGGAGAGACTGGGATTCGAACCCAGGAAAGAGTTGCCCCTTTGCCGGTTTTCAAGACCGGTGCTTTCAACCGCTCAGCCATCTCTCCATGAGCTAGTTTTTATAAGTATAATATTAAAATTCAAGAATTAAATGGAGTTATTTTATCAATAATGGAATATAAATTTCCTTTTTTATGAACTTAAAAGAATTTAATAAAGGAATTTTATTTAGCAGCTTAGGATCATTTTGGTGGGGAGCAATTGGTGTAATATATTTTAGTTATTTTTCTTTTATTGGACATATCGAACTAGTCATCCATAGATGTATTTGGACTGCAGTCATGCTTATTATAACTACTCAGTTTTTATCAAAATGGAATATTTTTTTTAAAATTTTAAAAAATAAAAAAAACCTCTTAGTACTTTTTTTCTCTGGATTGTTAATATTTATTAATTGGGCAGTTTGGATTTACGCTGTATCAAATGACCAAATCATTGATGCATCTTTTGGATATTTTATAATGCCAATTGTAAGTGTTTTATGTGGAAATATTTTTTTTAAAGAAAAAATAAGTTTTAAAAGTAAAATTTCTATTTTTCTTGTTTGTGTTGCTATTTTGATTCTACTTAGAAATTTTAATAATGTTCCTTGGGTTGGTCTTATAGTAGCTTTTTCTTGGGCTTTTTATAATGTTTTAAGAAAATTAATAAATGTTGATACAGACATTGGTCTATTAATAGAAAGTTTATATATACTTCCTACGTCCTTAATAGTTTTTTATTTTATTTTTAAAAATGGCCAAAACGATTTTTCATTAGAAAATTTAAATTTAATGTTTATGCTTTTATTGGCGGGACCAATGACAGTAATTCCTTTGTTTCTTTATGTTAGAGGAGTTGAACTTTCGGGTTTAGGTCCTAGTGGAATGATATTCTATATTACACCAACTCTTCAATTCCTTTTGGGATATTTCTACTATAATGAGCTTTTTTCTTACGAAAAATTCTTTAGTTTTACTATTATATGGATTGCTGTAATAATTTATCTTAAAGATTTATATGAAAAAAACTAACCTCATTCTTTTAATACTAATCTCTCTTGTAAATTTTAAAATTGTTATTGCTGATGAATCGTTTAATCAGTGGTTAGATAATTTTAAGATAAGAGCTGTAAAATCTGGTGTAAGTAAAGAAACAGTTGATCTTGTTATGAATAAAGCAATTTTTTTACCAAAGGTCATTGAATATGATAGATACCAGCCTGAATTTTATGAAGACACCAAAACTTATGTAGGAAAGAGGTCAAATAAAAAAAAAGTTGTTAAGGGTAAAAAAATATATAAAAAAAATTTAAAACTAATTGAAAAAGTCGATGAAGAATTTTTAGTAGAAAAAGAACTTTTACTTGCTCTAATGGGAATAGAGACAAACTTTGGTACTTATCTAGGCAAAATGGATATTATTTCATCTCTTGCAACCCTAAGCTATGATAAAAGAAGAAGTGAATTTTTTTCTAAAGAATTAATTACAGCATTAAAATTGATTGATAAAAAAAAAATCAATAAAGATATTTTATATGGATCTTGGGCTGGTGCTTTTGGAAATTTTCAGTTTATGCCATCAACTATTTCTAACTATGCAATTGATTATAATCAAAATAATGTAATTGAACTTAAAAATGTAGAAGACTCTTTTGCCTCGGCTGCTAATTATATGAATAAAATAGGTTGGAAAAAGAATAATCATTGTTTTTATCGTGTTGAATTAAAGGATAGTATTCCTTCTAAATTTTTAAATTCTTCAGCAAGAAATATTAAATATAAAAAAAATTTTAGATTTTACAAAAAATTTATTAAGAACGATTTATCTGATATTATAAATGATAAAGAAAAAGTTGCTATAATTACACCGGATGTAGATATTATTCCTGGAAGTCAAACACTAAATCCTGCTTATATTGTTTTCTCAAATTATGAAAAAATTTTAAAGTGGAATAGGTCATTAAGATTTGCTTTAGCTGTTTGCACTTTAAAGGACAAATTTAAAAATGAATTATAAAAATTTATTATTGATCGTATTTTTTTTGACTAGTTGTACAGTTCAAAGTACTCAATATAGTGAAAACATATTTTCAAATAGAGGTTTTGTTCTTTTATACGATGAATCTTTAATTGAAAAAAAATTACTAAGAAAACCCCTTGATGATAGGAGCCTTGAGATAGTCCATAATACTTTATCAAAAGGTACAAAAGTGAGAATTGTCAATCTTTTAAATAACAAAAGCACAAATGCTATAGTAAAAACAAAAAATAGAAATCTTTTTTTTTATAACTCAATTTTCTCAAAAAGAATTTTTGATGAACTCGACATCTCACTTAAAGAACCATATGTAGAAATTAGTAAAATTAGAGAAAACAAAACATTTATTGCTAAAAAATCAAAAACTTTTGATGAAGAAAAAAAAGTTGCTAATAAAGCTCCAGTTAAATCAATAAGTATAAATGAAATTGGAACACCTAAATCTAAGGAAATAAATGATAGAAGATCTTTCAATTATTCAATAAAAATAACGGAGTTCTATTTTTTAAAAAATGCTAAAGAACTCAAAGAAAGAATCGAAAATGAGACTTCACTCAAAAATATCAATATAATTTCAATAAATGACACTAAGCACCAAGTATTATTGGGCCCTTATTCTAATATTAACACTCTACAATCAGCTTATAATAGTATAAATAATTTAAATTTTGAAAATATTGAATTAATTAAAAATGATTAAAAAAATTATTATAATTTTTAATTTGCTTTTCGCTTTTTTAGCCGTGCCCTCTAAAGCAGCCTTTGATATAAATGCTAGAACTGCTATTTTACAAGATTTTCTATCTGGAGAAATACTTTTTGAAAAAGAAATAGATAGCGTTATTTATCCAGCTTCAATGACAAAAATTATGACATCAATTGTGGTGTTTGATTTATTAAAGAGTGGAGATCTTTCTCTTGATGACAAGGTAATGGTATCTGAGAACGCTTGGAGACTATCCCAATCTGGATATTCATCTATGTTTATTATGGTTGGAGACCAAGTAAGTGTAGAAAATTTATTAAAAGGTATAATTATTGCATCAGGTAACGATGCTTGCGTTGCATTAGCTGAGGGTGTTGCGGGTAGTGAAGAGGAATTTGCTATTTTAATGAATGCAAAAGCATCAGAGATCGGAATGATTAATACAAATTTTTCAAATTCATCAGGTATTAATGATCCTGATAATTATTCTACAGTTAAGGATATTTTAATAATGTCAAACTATCTTATTAAAAATTATCCTGATTATTATGAATATTTTAAAGAGAAAGAATTTACATGGAATAGAACCGGCGGTGATCCAATTACACAAGGTAATAGAAATCCTCTACTTTACAAGAATTTAGGAGCCGATGGTATTAAAACTGGTTATCTTGCCGTAGAAAAATATTCTTTAGCAAGCTCAATACAAAGGGGAGAAAGAAGACTTATTGCTGTTGGTAGTGGATTTGAAACCAAAAATGAAAGATCTAGGCAATCCACGCGACTGCTTACTTGGGGTTTAACAAATTTTGATACTGTTGAAATTGCAAAAAAAGATGAGAGTTTTATAGATCTTGATGTTTGGCTTGGAAAAAAAGATATCGTTGGTGGTTATGTTAAAGAAGATATCTACAAAACTTTTCCAAAAGCCAGGAAAAAGTTTTTGTCAGCGATTGTTGAATATAATGGCCCTATTAAAGCACCTATCAAAAAAGACCAAGAGATTGGTTTATTAAAAATTTCTTACAAAGGTGATTTAATTGATGAGTACCCAGTTTATGCGGTTGAAAAAGTAAAAAGAGTCAATATTTTCTCCAGAATAATTAACTCTATTAATTACTTGATATGGGGCGATGTATAATAAAGTCATTGTTTTCGAAGGTATTGATGGATCGGGTAAAAGTTTTCATTTAAATGCTGCATCCAGTTATTTAAAAAAGAAAAAAATTAAGCATATCAAACTTAGAGAACCAGGTGGATCTAAAAATTCTGAAAAATTAAGAAAGTTATTGTTATCAAATAAATCTGACTTTGAAAAAAAAACTGATTTACTTATATATCTATCTGCTAGATCTGAAAATTTTTTTAAGATAATTAAACCTAATCTAAAAAAAAAAGTAATCTTAATTGATAGATTTGTAGATTCTACAGTGGCATATCAACATTATGGTTTTGGTATAGACAAGAATATTATTAATTTATTGAATAAATTTATATTAGGAAATTTTAAGGTAGATTTTACGTTTCTACATATTGTCAAAAAAAAAGATATACGCAAAAAGATCAAGACTAAGAAAAATAGATACGACAAATTTAACAAAAATTTTTACCTAAAAGTCCAAAATGGTTTTTTGAAATTATCAAATACGAAAAAAAATTGTCTAAAGATCTACTCTAATGAGACAAAAGATAGAAATAAACAAATTATACAAAAAAAATTAAATTCTTTGATTAAAATAAGATGACCCCCTTAACTCAAACTAAATTACTATCTTTTAAAGACAATTTTAAAGAATTGGTTAACCTTTCATTGAGAAATAAATTACCAAATAAATTGATTTTCTCTGGTAATAAAGGGATAGGTAAATCCACTTTTGCATTTCATTTAATAAATTACTTATTTTCACAGGATGAAGAGGGCAGTTATAATCTTGAAGATAACGAGATTAACATTAGTAACAAATCTTATAAGCTTGTTTCAAACAATATACATCCAAATTTACTTTTAATAGACAGCACTGATAAAAAATTTATAGAAGTTTCAAAAATAAGAGAAATATTGAATTTTTCATCGAAAACTTCTTTTTCAAATAAAAAAAAAATTGTGCTTATTAATAATGTTGAAAAAATGAATATCAATGCCTCAAATGCTTTACTAAAGATTTTGGAAGAACCATCAACAAATTTATTTTTTATTCTAATTCACAACTCCCATAAAAAGTTAATCAGCACCATAAATTCAAGATGTATTAAGTTTAATTTTTTTATAACAGAATCTGAAAAAGAAAAAATTATTAATAATGTAATAGACGGCAATTTTTATGAAAGTCTACCGTCTGATTTTAAAATTAGATATCTTTCACCAAAATTTTATATTGATTTATACGATTTTATAACGAAAGAAAAAATTGAATTAAATGATTTAGATATTAATTCTTTGTTAAATTATATATTTAGTGAACGAAATTATCTTAAGGATGAATTTGTAATTGAAAATTTGCAAATCCTTGTTGAAATATACTTCTATAATAAGATTATTTCACGGAACAATTTTGAAAATGACTATAAATCATTTAAACAAACGATGAATAAAATTAACAATATGAATAAGTTTAATTTAGATAAAGACGCATCTTTGTCAGAAATTAAAAATATAATTATAAATGAAAGATAACTTTTATATCACCACACCAATTTATTATCCTTCAGCAAAACCTCACATGGGGCATGCTTACTCAAGTATAATAGCTGATTTTTTTGCACGTTTAAAAAGAATTCAAGGCCATAAAGTTTTTTTTTTAACTGGAACTGACGAACATGGACAAAAAATACAAAGAGCTGCTGAGAAATCTAACAAAGATCCTTTAAAGTTCTGTGATGAAATAAGTAAGACTTTTAGAAACTTATCTTCATTACTTAATTTATCTAATGATGATTTTATAAGAACTACAGAAAAAAGACATGCATCAGCTGTAACTAATCTTTGGAACATTTTAGAAAAAAAAGAAGAAATATATCTCTCAAAATATTCAGGTTGGTATTCCGTCTCTGATGAAGCTTTTTATAATGAGGAAGAAATCGAAGATTTAGAAGGAACAAAAATATCTAAATCGTCTGGATCACCTGTAGAGTGGGTTGAAGAAGAGTCTTATTTTTTTAAACTATCTAAATGGCAAGAACCACTTTTAAAATTTTATTCTGAAAATCCAAAATTTATATTACCGGAAAGTCGAAAAAATGAGGTAATTAGTTTTGTGAAAAGCGGTTTAAAAGATTTATCTGTTAGCAGAAAATCTTTTTCTTGGGGAATTAAAGTTCCATCGAACAAAGACCATGTTATTTACGTATGGCTTGACGCTTTAACAAATTATCTTTCTGCTTTAAATTATCCAAAAGAAACAGAAAAGTTATATAAAGACTTTTGGCCCGCTAATATTCATATTATAGGAAAAGATATTTTGAGATTTCACGCAGTGTATTGGCCAGCCTTTTTATTAGCAGCAGGTATTAAACCTCCACAGAGAGTATACGGTCACGGATGGATCCTCTCAGGTGATGAAAAAATGTCAAAGTCTAAAGGTAATATTTTAGATCCTATTGAAATAATTGATATCTATGGATTAGATGCATTAAGGTATTATTTACTTAAAGAGGTATCTTTTGGGAACGACGGCAACATTTCAAAGGAAAAATTAGAAAGTTGCATAAATAGTGATTTAGCAAATAATTATGGAAATTTGTGTCAAAGAGTTATTTTGTTTTGTGAAAAAAATATTGGCCTTAAAGTACCAGAAAAGTACAATTTTATTAACGAAGATCTTGAGATTCTTAATGATTTTAAAGAAAATATAGAAACTATAGAAAAAAAAATCAATGATCAAAACATTAATTTCTATGTTGAGTATGTTGTAAATCAATTATTTAAAGCAAATAAATATTTCAATGATCAAGCACCTTGGACAAAAAAAGATGATAGTTTGAGATTGAACACAATTGTGTTTGTATCTCTTGAACTAATTAGAAAAATTTCAATATTACTTTATCCAATTATTCCTAATACTTCTTTAAAAGTCCTTAATATTTTTTCAATGAAAGAAAAAGATATAAAATTTGACACAATAACTAATAATGAATATCTAAAAGGTAAAAAAGAAATTATAAAGCTTGGAATTTTGTTTGAGAAAATAAAAAAATGATTGATTCACATTGCCATTTAGATCGAGAACCTCTTATATCAAATTTAAGTCAAGTACTGATTAGAGCAAAAGATGTAGGTCTTGAAAAATTGTTAACTATTTGTACTACTAGTAGTGGATATAATGATATTCTTGATATTGTGTCTAAAGATCCAATGATCTATGGAACTTTCGGAATTCACCCCCATGAAACAAAGAATTATTTTATCGAAAAAGATGAGATTGTAAAAAAAGTAAAGATGAATAGCAAAATTATCGGGGTAGGAGAGACTGGTTTGGATTTTTATTATAATAACAGTGATAAAGACACACAATTAAAAAGCTTTCAAAATCATATTGAGGCCGCAATAAATTTAAGAATACCTCTAATAATTCATTCTAGAAACGCAGAAAATGAAACCTATGATATCCTTAAAAAGAATTATCAGAAAAATTTAAAAATTCTTATGCATTGTTTCACTGGATCAACTGATTTTGCTTTAAACTTGGTTCCATTAAATGCCTACTTTTCCGCAAGTGGTATAATTACATTTAAAAAGTCTACAGAATTACAGGAAACCTTTAAAAAAATTCCTGAAGATAAACTTTTGATAGAAACAGACAGTCCTTTTTTATCACCAGAGCCAAATAGAGGTAAAAAAAATGAACCTTCATTCATCAAATTTACTGCACAAAAACTTGCTAATCTTAGAGGTATTGAGTTAGATAAGCTGATATTACTTACCACTAATAATTTTAATACTTTATTTTCTAAATAATTCATGAGATTTACAATTTTAGGATGTGGAAGTTCAATGGGAGTACCAAGACCTGATGGTAATTTTGGAAATTGCAATCCTAACAACAAAAAAAATATAAGAACAAGATGTTCGGCAGTAATTCAGGGTAAGTCTTTAAATATAATCATAGACACCTCTCCAGATATGAGGCAACAATTAATAAATAACAAAATCACTAATATTGATAAAGTTCTATTTTCTCATATGCATGCTGATCAAACTCATGGAATAAATGACTTAAGAGTTTTCTATTTAAAAAATAGGAAACCTGTCGATATATATGCAGATTTACCAACACAGAAATATCTAAATAAAACTTTTTCGTATTGTTTTAAAAGCAATTCTCGCGAATATCCTGCAACTTTAAAAATGAATTCTGTTAAAAAAGACCTCTATTTCAAAGATGGTCAAAAAAAAATTCACATTAGATCTCTTAAAGTAAAACACGGAAATGTTGACTGTACTTGTTATATAATTGACAAGAAATTGGCCTACATAAGTGATGTAAGTGACATAAACAAAAAAGACTTTAAATTATTAAAAAATTTAAAATATTTAGTAATTGATTGTTTGTGGTACAGAGAACATCCATCACATTTGAATTTAGATAAATCACTAAGATTAATTAATACTCTTTCTCCTAAAAAAGCTATTTTAACTAATCTGCATTCTGATTTAGATTATAACGAATTAAAAAAGAAGCTTAAAAAAAATATTGTTCCAGCATACGATGGAATGAAAATAAATTTATAATAGACTCTCAATTTTAGAAATAATCTTTTTTGACATAGGCTTTGTAAAAGAATTATATGTTTCTTCAATCTTGCCTTCTTTATTAATCAAAATTTTGTGGAAATTCCACTTAGGTATAGCAGATTTACCATAATTTTTTTCTGCCCATTTAAATAATTCATGAGAATTTTCACCTTTAACTTCAGTAATAGTTGTCATTGGAAAATTTATATTAAAATTAACTTCACAAAATTCCTTAACGTCAGAATCTTCTTTTTTTTCTTGATTGAATGAATTTGACGGTACACCCAAGACGATTAAACCTTCAGATTTATATTTTTCCCACAATGACTGTAGATCATTGTATTGATTTGTAAATCCACAATAGCTTGCAGTGTTTACTACTAATATCACTTTATTCTTGTAGTTTCCTAGGTCGATTTGTTCACCTGAAATACTATTTATCTTAAAGTCAAAAAATACTTTATCGTAATTAGCTAATACATTGTTCTTAGAAAAAAAAATCATTAGAAATATTATAAGTAATGTTACTTTCTTCACAACGTTACCTTTTGTCAGGTGTAAGTAATATTAAAAAATATCCTGCCAATGTCGAAAGCAAAGATCCTGTTAAAACTCCAATCTTAACACCATCCATATATTGAGCATTCTCGACGAATGCTAAATTTCCAACAAATAAACTCATGGTAAATCCAATTCCAGTTAGTATGCCTACACCATAAAAATTATACCAGCTCGAGTTTCCTGGCATTTGTGCGATCTTTAATTTAATAGATACATAAGAAAAAACAAAAACTCCTAATTGTTTACCAACAAATAAACCTAATACTATACCCAATGGTACTTTGTCTAATAAAGATGAAAGAGATAATCCCTCTAAAGACACTCCAGCATTAGCAAAAGCAAACAATGGCATTATACCAAATGCAACATAGGGACTAATTGCATGTTCAATCTTTATTAATAATGAAAAGTCTTTCTCTTTTTTTCTGTGTGGAATAGTCATTGCAAGTAAAACACCAGCTATAGTAGCGTGTATTCCTGAATTGTGAGTGAAATCCCATAATAGAAGTCCAATTAGTAAATATGGAAAAAATACTTTTATATTAAATTTATTTATTACTAAAAGAATTATAAATGCTATTAGCATTAAAGATAAATACATTACATTTAAGTCACCAGAATAAAATAAGGCTATAATTAATATTGCGCCTAAATCATCTATAATTGCCAATGCTGTAAGAAAAACTTTTAATGACAAAGGTACTCTTTTACCTAAAAGAGATAATACACCTAATGAAAAGGCAATATCTGTTGCCGAAGGTATAGCCCAACCATTAATAGTTTCAGGATCTCCAAAATTTATTACTACATAAAATAATGCTGGGACAACCATTCCACCTACAGCAGCAATAATTGGCAATAATGCCTGTTTTATATTCGATAGTTCGCCCTGTAAAAACTCCCTCTTAATTTCAAGTGTTACGAAAAAAAAGAAGATTGCCATTAAGGCATCATTAATCCAATGCAAGACTGATAATTTAAGCCCAAAGTTATTTATACCAATGAATAAATATTTGTTTAATGTTTCAAAATAAAGACTAGATAGATCAGAATTGCTTATTATTAATGCTAAGATTGCACTGATAAGTAAAACCAAACCACTTGCTGCTTCTAATTTAAAAAACCATTTAAATGGTGAGGAAATATATCTAAGCATAAATTATTTTATCAAATTTTGAAAAAAAAGAGAAATATCAATTAAAGACTGGTACAAATTGTCTAAATATTTTTCTGCAAAGGGAACATATTCAGAAATTTGCACTATAAAAGTGTCTACTATCAAAACGAAGGCAACAAAAGAAATAATAAACACTAAAAGAAGCTTAAAAAAATTAACTTGTTTAGTTTTTTGTTTTTTACTGGTTTTAGGTTTTTCTAATTCAACTGTCTTATCTTCCTCAAATACATCATCATCATCATCATATTTATCTTCTATAATACCAAATGACTCTTGAGCTATCTCCTCGTCAGGTATTTCAACATTAGTTTCATTAATCGTGCTTATATTTTTTGAGTAAAACCACTCTCGATCACATGTACCACATTGGAGCAGTCTACCTTTAGCTG
>CACJWG010000013.1 GCA_902597055.1 uncultured Pelagibacteraceae bacterium
TCATTTTCTTCCACTCAAGAGCTCATAGACACCAAGAAGAAAACATTCTGGATTTTAGGAGGATTACCAAAAAAAGGGGATAAATTTACATTAAGTAAAAAAGATTGTTTTAATTTAAGAGCCTATATATTTGGGAAAAATGCTGAATTTTTTATAAAAAGACTAAAGGATAAAGTTCATTATCAAAAGTTTAACAATATGATTTCAGCAATAAAGAAAATTAAAATTGACTTTAAAAAAGAACAGATGTCGAATGAAAAAATTATTCTTTTTAGTCCTGCTTCAGCTTCATTTGATGATTTCAAAAATTTCGAGGATAGAGGAAGATATTTCAATTATCAGTTAAGAAAAATTGGCATTAATGGAAAAAAATAAGATATGAATTTTTCTTTATATAATTGGTGGAAAGATATTGATAAATTTATATTTTTTTTAATAATCTTGTTAATTGCTTTAGGTATTTTTTTTTCACTTGTTTCAACTTCTTTAATTGCATCTACCAAACTTGAGACAACAAGTTATTACTTTTTTTTTAAGCAATTTATTTATACTCTGTTAGGAATTTTCACAATTTTCTTTTTTTCCTTACTTGAAGAAAAAACTTTTTATAAACTGTCACTAGTTTCTTTTTTGATAATATTTTGTGCCTTAATTTTAGTCCCAATTATTGGTGTGGAAGTTAAAGGCTCTAAAAGATGGTTAGATATATTCTTTTTTCCAAGGTTCCAACCAATCGAAATACTTAAACCATTTTTAATAATCATACTATCAATGATACTTACATCTGAAAAATATTCTAATAAGTATGCAAGATATCTTTTAAGTTTGATCGCAATCATACCAATCATCCTTTTACTATTTTTGCAGCCAGATATTGGTCAAACATTATTAGTATTATCTCTTTGGTTAAGTCTTATATTTGTTTCAGGTATAAATCTTATATTTTTAATTCTTTTTATGTTAATTGGTTTAGGCACTTTGTTTCTGATGATTAACTTTATCCCGAAGTTGAGTTACATAAAATTTAGGATTGATTCATTTTTTGATTTAACTTCAAAAGGAAATTATCAGTCTGAGAGAGCATCAGAAGCAATTATGAATGGAGGTTTTTTTGGAAAAGGTATCGGAGAAGGCACTTTGAATGTTAGAGTGCCAGAGGCTCATACAGATTATGTTATTGCCGTAATAGCTGAAGAATTTGGAATAATATCAATAATAGGAATTATTTTAATATTTCTCTGTCTTATTTTTAGAGTTTTCAAAAAAGTATCAACTATAGAAGATGAATGTTTCAAATTAATACTTGTTGGCTCTGTAATGTTAATTCTTTTTCAAGTTTTAGTTCATATTGGAGTAAATATTAGATTTTTACCTACAACAGGAATGACTTTGCCATTTCTTAGTTATGGAGGTTCCTCTATAATTGGTTCCTCAATATTGATAGGAATAATTTTAAATTTAACAAAGAGAAAAATAAATAAATGAGCTCCATGATAATAAGCACTGGCGGGACAGGAGGGCACGTTATACCAGCTAAGGTATTTTATGATTATTTTAAGGAAAAATTTAATGTAAAAATAATTTCAGATAAAAGAGGTCTAAATTTCATTGAAAAAGAAAATTATAATGTAAATGAAATTCATATCCCACAATTTAAAAAAAATTTAAGTATTTTAATATTTCCTTTTTTTTTAATTGCCTCATTTTTAAAATCCTTATTTTTCCTTAAAAAAGAAAATCCGAAATTGCTTTTGTCTACAGGCGGATATATGAGTATTCCACACTGCTTAGCAGCAAGATTTTTAAATATTAAAATATTCCTTTTTGAACCCAATTTAGTAATTGGTAGATCTAATTTATTAATATTAAGATTTTGCAAAAAAATATTTGCGTATGAAAATAATTTAAAAAATTTACCCTCAAAATTTTTGTATAAACTTAAAGTAATCAAACCCATAATTAGAAAAGAATTTTTGAAACAAAAAAAAAATTCATCATCAGATAAAGAACTTAAAGTTTTAATAATCGGGGGAAGTCAAACGGCAAAAAAATTAGACACTATTTTTCTTAAAGATATTTTAAGAATCTCAAAGATGATAGACCTAACCATATATCACCAAACTAGTGAATCTAACCAAGAATATCTAAAAAACTTTTATGAACAAAATAGTATTACAAATAAAGTTTTTACTTTTGAAGATAAATTAAGTGAAATTATGTCGTTATGTGATTTTGCAATCACACGTGCTGGAGCATCTACTTTGTCAGAATTAGTCTCTTTAAAGATCCCATTTCTAGCAATTCCTTTCCCCTTTTCAAAAGATGATCACCAATATTTTAATGCAAAATTTTATGTGGATAAAAATTTTGGTTGGCTTATTAATGAACATGAGATTTTTGAAAACTATTTCTATCAGTTTTATGAAAAAAATATTCATAACAAAAAAATGTTAGATAACAAAGTAGAAAAAATGAGTAATTTTATTTTTGAAGGATCATGGTCTGAAAACCTTAATATGATAGAACAAACTTTTTATGAAAATTAATCTTGGAAAAAAAGAAGTAATCCATTTCATTGGCATAGGAGGCATTGGTATGAGTGGATTGGCATTAATAATGAAACAACTTGGTTTTAAAATACAAGGAAGTGATATTTCAGTAAATAAAAACACTGAAAGACTAAAAAAAAATAATATTAAAATTTTTATAAAACACAAAATTCCCAATCTAAACAAGGCTAATATTATTGTCATATCCTCAGCAATTAAAAATAATAATATTGAGTTAAACGCAGCCAAGAAAAAAAATTTACCAATTTACAAAAGAGGAGACATGCTTGCACACATGACCTCATTAAAAAAAAATATTGTTGTTGCAGGTTCACATGGAAAAACTACTACAACCTCATTAATTGCAAATGTTTTTTCAAAAGCCAAATTAGATCCTACAATAATAAATGGAGGTGTGATAAATTCAATTAACAACTCAGCTAAACTAGGAAAGAGTGAATGGTGTGTGCTCGAGTCTGATGAATCTGATGGTAGTTTTATAAAAGTTCCATTCACTTATTCTATTATTACTAATATTGATAGAGAACATATGGATTTTTATAAATCTGAGGATAATTTAAAAAAATATTTTGAAAAATTCATTTCAAACGTTCCATCTTTCGGCAAAACATTTTTGTGTATCGATGATGTCAATAATAGAAGTTTACTTAAAAAAAATTTTGTTAAAAACTATTTTACTTACGGTGTTAACAAAAATTCTAATTTTAGAATTTCAAATATAAAGTACAAATTAAATAGATCAATTTTTGATCTAGTTATTAAGATACCAAATAAAAAAAAGATAAGTATTAAAAATATAGAAATTCCTTTGATTGGATTTCATAATATAAGTAATGCGGCTGCAGCATTTGCATTAACTTTTCATATAGGAATATCTACAAGCTTAATAAAAAAGAGCCTCAAAGATTTTCAAGGGGTCGAAAGAAGGTTTAATAAAGTCTTTGATTTTAATGGTGTTACTTTTTTTGATGATTATGCTCATCATCCAACTGAAATTAAAGAAGTTTTAAATGGTGTAAAAAAAAGCTATTCAAACAAGAAAGTCATATCTATTTTTCAACCACACAGAATTTCAAGACTAAATGATTTAAGTAATGACTTTAGCAAATCATTTAAAAATTCAGATCAAGTATTATTATGCCCTGTTTTTAAGGCAGGTGAAAAAATTAAATTGAATTTTAAATATGAAAAATTTGCTAGAGATATATCAAAAAATTCAAAAACTTTAGTAATTATAGTTAATCAAAAACAAGACCTTGTAAATTTCTTTAAAAATAATTTAAAAGGAAACGAAATTGTAATTGGAATGGGTGCTGGATCAATATCTGGATGGTTAAAAGAGCTTAAAAATTTTCTTAAATAATGAACATGCAAGAATTTAAAATCTTTAAAGATCAAAACAATTCTAACCTAAAATTTGATTTCTCTCTTAAAAACTTAAATTGGATGAATATTGGTGGATCAGCAAAGGTTTTTTTTAAACCAGAAAATTTAAAAGAGTTAATAAGTTTTTTAAAGATAGTACCAAAATATAAAAAACATGTTTTAGGAGCGGGATCTAATCTTTTAATTAGTGAAAAATTGGGGGAAAAAATTTTTATTAAGTTAGGTAAAAATTTTAGCAATATATCATTGATTGATGATAATAAATTAATTGCGGGCTGTTCATCTTTAGATAAAAATGTTTCTGATTTTGCCTGTGAAAATGGTTTATCTGGCTTAGAATTTTTGTCTTGTATACCAGGCTCAGTAGGTGGTGGTATTAGAATGAATTCTGGATGTTTCGGGTCTGAATTCAAAGATTTTATAGTTTCAATACAAGTAGTAGATTTTGAAGGAAGGGTAAGTTCGATTAGAGCGAAGGATATTATTTTTGGTTATAGAGAGTGCAGTTTGCCTTATGACTTGATCTTTTTAAGTGCCACATTTGAATGTAAAAAAAGTAACAAGGAATTAATAAGAAAAGAAATTGAAAGATTAAAAAAACTAAAAGAATCATCTCAACCATTAAGAGTCAAAACTGGTGGGAGTACTTTTAAAAATCCAGTCAAAAGCACTGAAAGGAAAGTATGGGAACTTATACGTGAAAGTGTGCCTGAAGATATTAGTTTTGGTGATGCTAAAATTTCATCTAAACATAGCAATTTCTTTGTTAATTCAAAAAATGCCTCTTTTTCTGAAATGAACAAGTTGATTAATTATGTAAGAGACGAGGTTAAAAAAAAAACAGGCATATCCTTAGATCTTGAGATAGAAATAATAGAATAGATGAAAAAAAGGATTCTTATTCTTGGAGGTGGTATTTCAGGAGAAAGATCTATTAGTCTCAAAACTGCAAAAGCAGTGAGGAACTGTATTAAAAAAAAATATAATTGTAAAATAGTTGAACCCGATGAGAATTTAACAAAAAATATTGATAGATTTTCTCCCCATGTTGTTTTCAATGCTTTACACGGAAGATTTGGTGAAGATGGTTTCATTCAAACCTACTTAGAAAGTAAAGGGGTTAGGTACACCCATTCGGGTGTTCTATCTTCTATGATGGCAATGGATAAAGAAATTTCAAAAAAATTATTTATTAAAAACAAAATTTTAACACCAAAATATCAAAAAATAAGAACAGATTTAGATAAAAAAAAAGTAATAAAATTCTTAAAAAAGAAAATTAAATTTCCCGTAGTTATTAAACCTATTAATGAGGGATCTAGTTTAGGTGTTTATATTTGCAATGAAAAAAATATCGTTAAAAATCTTAATAAGCTTAAAGCTTATGATGAAATTTTGGTTGAAGAATTTATACCAGGTAGAGAAATTCAAGTTGCAATACTCGGAAAAAAAAAACTAGGAGCAATTGAGTTGAAACCTAAGAGAAAATTTTATGATTATAAGGCAAAGTATAGTTCCAAAGCAAAAACGAAACACATTATTCCGGTAAATATAAAAATGAAAGAGTATAAAAAAGTTATGAATATTGCTTTGAAAGCTCACAAAGCTTTAAAATGTAGAGGTGTTACTAGATCCGACTTTAAATTTCATAAAGGGAAATTTTATCTTTTGGAAACTAATACTCAGCCAGGGATGACAAATCTTTCATTAGTGCCAGAAATAGCATTATACCATGGAATGAATTTCTTTTCATTAATAGACTGGATTATAAAAGATGCTTCAAAAAATAGATAAGAAAAAATATATTCTTTTTTACTTTATTATTTTTTTAATTCTGTCCTCAATACACAATTCAAATTTAAAATTTAATAATTTTTTTAATGTTAAAAAAATAGAAGTTTTTGGTTCAGATAAAAAAAATAACTTGTTAGTAGAGAAAAAGTTAGTGAGTTTAATAGGATACAATATTTTTACACTGAAAAGAGAGTCATTCAAATTTATGAATTCTTTCAATTTTATAAAAGATTATAGTGTCAAAAAAATATATCCTGATCGTATAAAAGTTTTTTTGGAGTCAGCTGAGGCCATTAGCATTATAAATTACTTGAATCAATTAGTTGTTTTAGGAAATAACGGGAAGATAATTGAATTTGAAAATTTACCAACCAATGTTCCTAAAATTAATGGGACTAAAAATATAAAAAAAGTTTTTCGAACTTTAAAAATGATAGATGAGTCAGATCTTGAAATTCAAAATATAACGATAATAGAATTTTTTCCAAGCGAAAGAATAGACGTAGAATTAAGAAATAAAAAAAAAATAAAATTTCCAACAAATTTATCAATTGATAATTTAAATTTTGGTTCTAAACTTTTAAATGATGATGAGTTCAATAAATCAAAAATTATTGATTTAAGAATTCCTAATAAGATAATTACTTATGATTAATAAAGAATATCAATCATTTTATTTTGCAATAGTCGGTCATGACCTACACATGAATTATTTTAGCTCAAATGACGATAATTCAGATTATCAAAAAAAATATCTGTTGCCAGACACGATAGATAACAATCTTAATTTAATAATATTATCAAAATTTATTTCAGAAAAGATTAAAGACTTTGAGAAACATGTTGGAAACTTCATTGAAAAAGTAAATATAATTACAGATGCTAAATATGATCAATTTTCCTTAAGTTTAAAAAACAAATATGATTCAAATAAGATAAAAGAGACCGATGTTGTTAGACTAATTAGTGATGCGAAACAACTAATTTTAAGAAACAATAAGAATTGCATTATACTACATATTTTTGTTGATAAATATATTCTTGATGGAAAAGAATATTTAGAATTTCCAGAAAATTTTAATTATAATGAATTAGTTATTAATGTCAGCTTCATTACAGTTCACAGCTCTACTGTTAAAACATTAAATAAAATCTTTAAAGATTGTAATATTGAAGTTAAAAAAATTATTAGTTATCAATATTCAAATAAGTTCGCAGATAAAAGTGATATCAGTCCTTGTATTGCAGCAAAGAAAGTAATAGATGGCATCAACCCATCAGAAGTAATATCGCATAACATGCACACAAAAAAACAAGGTTTATTTGAGAAAATGTTCAATTTTTTTGGTTAAATCTTGTATTGTTTTGTAACATAACTTGTTTTTTCTTTGATTTTACAGATGAATATAAGTTCTCCTGATGTCAATTTTAAAACAAAAAACTTTAAAAAAAGAAATAAGTTTGTCAGGTGTTGGCTTACATTCTGGAAAAAAGGTCAACATTAAACTAATTCCCCAGAGGCCAAATACTGGGATATATTTTAAAAGGACTGATATAAGATCTAATAATATTATTTATCCAAGTGTTTTTAATGTATCAAGCGCCTCCTATTGCACTAAAATTTCAAACGAATATGGTGTATCTGTTTCAACTATCGAGCATTTAATGGCAGCATTATATGGTAAAGGAGTTGACAACTTACTAATAGAAATTGACTCTGAGGAAGTTCCAATACTTGACGGATCTTCAAAAAATTTTGTTGAAGCAATTAATTCGGTAGATATTGAAATAAGTGATCAACCAATTAAAATTATAACTATTGATAAAGAGGTAGTTTACAAAGAAGGCGAAAAATCTATTACCTTTCAGCCAAGTAAAATAAGTTTAGAAATTGATTTTGAGATAAATTTTAAAAACGAACTAATTAATACTCAAAAAAATATAATTAATATTTATATGGATGATTTGTCGGATATGTATAATTCTAGGACATTCTGTCTATTTGAGGATATAGAAAAACTTAAAAATTTAAATTTAGCTAAGGGTGGGTCATTGGATAACGCAATTGTAGTAAAACAAAATAAAATTCTTAATAAAGAAAAGTTAAGAAATGAAAAAGAATTTGTAAATCATAAAATATTAGATTGTCTTGGTGATCTATATTTATCTGGTTATAAATTGGTTGGTAAAATTACTTCATGTCAAGGTGGACATAATATCACCAATCAAGGTTTAAGAAAATTGTTAAGTAAAAACGAGAATTTTTCAATAATTGAGCTAAAAGAAAAAAATATTCCGCATTCCTTTTTGAACAAGAATATTCTAAAGTCCATCGCATAAGATTAATTTTTAAATAATCTTTAAAATAACTAACATATGAATTTTTTTAAAATTTTTTTATTATTGTTAATAGTGTCTTTTTTTCAGACAAATTGTTCAAAAAAAGAAAAAATTTCTTTGATTGAAGAAAAGGATGTTGAGTTACAAATGATAGAGGCTTTTAAAGAAGGATACGAAGAATTTAAAGCTGGTGATTCTTTATACGCTGCAAAAAAATTTAATGAGGCAGAACTATTATTTCCACAATCCGTATGGGCCCCAAAAGCTGCCTTAATGGCTGCATACGTATATTATGCTCAAGATTATTATTTTGATGCTGAAAGTGAACTTAAAAGATTTATTAGGACTTACCCTAAAGATGAAAATTTAAATTATGCTCATTTTTTACTCGCAATGTGTTATTATGAAAAAATCGTGGATGAAAAAAAAGATTTAGGTCCACTATTAAAAGCTCAAGAAAAATTTAGTTTTATTGTTAAAGAATACCCTAATTCAGATTACGCATTGGATGCAGAATATAAACTTGATTTAATACAAGATTATCTTGCTTCTAAAGAAATGTATATTGCTTCACATTATATGAAAAAGAAAAAGTGGATCGCATCAATCAATCGCTATAAAACAGTAATTGAACAATATGAAAATACTATTTACGTCGAAGAAGCATTACATAGATTAGTAGAGTTATACTTTAATATTGGTTTAAAAAAAGAATCTCAAAAATATGCATCATTACTTGGATATAACTATCAGTCAAGCAAATGGTATGAAAAATCCTATAAGATATTTAATCAAGATTACAAAACAGTATTACAGATAAAGAAAGAAAAAAAAAGTTTGTTAAAAAAATTCAAAAACCTTTTCGAGTAAAATGGTCAAAAGTTTAAAAGCTCAACAAGAATATAAAAACAAAATAAGATTATATAAAAAGTACAGTCAAAAATATTTTGAAGATAGTGTTTCAATAATTTCTGACTATGAATTTGATTTATTAAAAAAAGAAATTATAAGTCTAGAAAAAAAATTTAACTTTGATGATCCAGAGTCTCCCTCAAGAACATTAGGTTTTAAACCATCTAAAAATTTTGAAAAATTTCCTCATAGAGTCAAAATGCTCTCTTTGGCAAATGCATTTGATGAAAGAGATTTGATTAATTTTGAAAAAAAGATAATTAATTTTTTAAATCTCACTAAAAATTTTGAATTTGAATATAGTGCAGAACCTAAAATTGACGGTATATCTGCTTCTCTTACATATAAATCTGGCAAATTAATTAGGGGGTTATCCAGGGGGAATGGAGAAGAAGGAGAGGATATTACTGTAAATTTAAAAACAATAGCTGATATACCACATTATATTGAGCAAAAAGATTTTCCTGATGATATCGATATTAGAGGAGAAGTTTTCATCCAAAATAATGATTTTGAAAAAATAAAAGATAGTTTTGCAAATCCAAGAAATGCAGCCTCTGGTTCTTTAAGACAAAAAGACCCTAAAAAAACATCTAAAATACCTCTAAAATTTGTTGCTTATACTTTTGGATTTTCATCCGATCAAACAATGGACAATCAGACTGATTTTTTGATTAAATTAAAAAAATGGGGTTTTAAAACTTCAGAATTAAATAAAAAAATTAAAGGCATTAAAAATTTACTGTCAAATCACCAAAAGATAGAAAAAAAAAGATTTGAATTAAATTATGATATTGATGGCATTGTTTATAAAATTAATGATTTTGACCTACAAAAAAGATTGGGATTTGTAACTAATGCACCTAGGTGGGCTATAGCTCATAAATTTTCTGCAAGCAAATCAGTTACTGAAATTTTAAATATTGATATACAAGTTGGTAGAACGGGGGCACTAACGCCGGTAGCTAAGGTAAAGCCTGTAAATATAGGTGGGGTAGTAGTTTCAAATGCCACTCTTCATAATGAGGAAGAAATTTTGAGAAAGGACATAAGGATTGGTGACACAGTTAATATTGAGAGAGCAGGAGATGTAATACCCCATGTAATTTCGGTTGATTTATCAAAAAGAAAAAAAGATTCTAAAAAGTTTATCTTTCCCTCAAATTGTCCATCTTGTGGGTCAAAGACTATCAAAGAATTTAATTCCTTAACTAAAAAACACGATGCAGTTAGACGATGCACAAGCGAAGGTTTTAAATGCGAAAAAATTTCTATAGAAAAAATTAAGCATTTTGTCTCAAAAGATGCACTCAATATCGATGGTTTTGGAAAAAAGATAGTTCAAAATTTTTGGGAAATTGGCCTCATTAAACTACCGCATGACATATTTAATTTAAATTTTGAAAGAATATCAAAGTTAGATGGTTGGGGTAGTTTGTCAGTCGATAATTTAAAAAAATCTATTCAAAAATCAAAAAATATCTCATTAGACAAATTTATATTTTCACTCGGCATAAGGCATATAGGTCAAGAAAATGCAAAGCTTTTAAGTGAATTTTTAAAGAAAAAAGAAAATTTTTTTAGATTAAAAAATCAAAATTACATCCAAGAGCTTATCAATATTGACGGAATAGGCGAGACTCAAATAAATTCATTAAAAGCATTTTTTAATGAGAAAAAAAATTTAGATGTTATTTTAAATCTATCAAAATCGTTAGATATTAAAAATTTTAAAGAAAAAAACATCACAGGAAAACTTAAAGGCCAGGTCTTTATGTTTACTGGGAAACTTAATAATATATCAAGGGCAGAAGCTAAATCATTGATTGAAAATAATGGAGGCAAAATTGTGAGCAATGTAACCAATAAACTAGACTATTTAGTTATTGGAGAAAAACCTACGAATAAAAAAGTAGATTTGGCAAAAAAAAATAAGATAAATGTAATTGACCAAAAAACTTTAGAGAAAATGTTAAATTGATTTTAAAAGCCATTTTTTTTCTCTTAAAGATAAAAATTTATGGATTTTAGAGTATACCTCAAGGTGATAGTTAATGAGATATTTTTTTTCCTGAGAAGATAATAACTTAAAATTTACCAAACTCATATCAATTGGCGCAAGGGTCAAGTTTTTAAAAACCAAATTATTTTTTTCTTTTTTGACATAGATCAAATTCTCTATTCTTATCCCATATTTTCCCTCTGAGTAAAACCCTGGCTCATTACTTAAGATCATTCCCTCTCTTAATTTAATATAATTACTCTTTGAAATTGCCTGTGGACCTTCATGAACATTTAAAAAATAACCAACCCCATGTCCTGTACCATGCTTAAAGTCTTTTTTTACTTTTAATAAATACTTCCTTGCTAGCTTATCAATATTTGATCCAGTTTTTTGTTTTGAAATATTTGCAGTGGCTACAGCAATATGGCCTTTCAAAACTCTTGTAAAATTATCTTTAATATTTTTGGTTTGGTCTTTGAAACAAATAGTTCTTGTAACGTCAGTGGTTCCGTAATTATACTGTCCGCCTGAATCACAAAGGTATATATCATTTCGTTTTATCTCTCTGCATGTTTTGTTTGAGGCATGGTAATGAATAACTGACCCATTTTTTCCAGTTGCTGATATGGTGCTGAAGCTTGGAAAAAGATAATTCTTATTTCGTTTTCTAAAAGCTTCTAATTTTTTTTCAGCATCAATTTCAGAAATTTTTTTATTTTGATTTTTTTTAATCCAGTATAAAAATTTAGTGACCGCTACACCGTCATGGATATGACTTTCGATTGTTTTACTTATTTCCACTTTATTTTTAATTGATTTCATAAGATATATGGGATCTCCAATCTTTGAAATTTTAAATTTTGAACTTATCAAATTCTCGAGTAAGACAGGGCAGGAGTTTTTGTCGATTATGATTTTATTAATATTTAATTTACTTAAAAAACTTTTAATTTGATTTTCTTTGAAAAAATATGCTCCTAAAAAATCTCTTTCTTTTTTAATATTAGATGATTTTTTTATATCTGAAAAAAAAACAATTTTTCCTTTACTATTTAGTATAGCCCTACAGTTAGGCATTGGGCTGAAAGGATTATCTTTTCCTCTAATATTTAAAAGCCAAGCAACATTTTCAGGGGCTGATATAAAAATATGGTCTGATCTATCCTTTTTTAAGATTCGTTTTAATCTTTTAATCTTGTTGTTAACCGTTTCTCCAACTACCTTTGGATTTAACGAGTAGAACTTTTTAGTTGTGTGGTTATTTGAAATATTTGAATTTATTATTGTTTTGGTTATTGGGGTTAGTTTTACTTTTTTTCTAAAATAATATAGCAAATTTCTTGAAGTGAAAACCATTGGGTCAAAGCCTAAATTTAAGTTCAAGCTCAAAATTTGATGTGGAAGTTTTTTTGGCATTTCCAAAATTTTGAAATTTTTACCAACTTGAGCTTTAGCTTGCTCAGTATATCTCCCATCAACAAAAAGAAAGTTTTTTTTTTTTAATATTATCGCTAATCCGAATGATCCGTCAAAACCTGTAATGGTTTTAAGTTTATCTTGTTGAGCAAATTCAGAAAAATACTCATCATTTTTAGGTACTAAATAACCATCAATCCCGTAGTGATAAAATTTATTTTTCAATTCTTTCAATTTTTGGGAGATCATTTTAATCTTTTTTGATATCTGATCCATCCTGGACTTCTGAAATTCTCGTTATCATTATCTATATCCTGATTAAATTCAAAATCCTGATCATCTCTTTCTAGATTATTATTTTTCTCAATAAATTTTTCAGGAAGTTCATCTATAAATCTTGATGATAAACTATCTACCCAATCGCCTTGGTAAAATCTATTTAAAGAGAAAGATATAAAACTCAAATCTTTTGCACGTGTTATACCCACGTAAGCTAGGCGCCTTTCCTCTTCAAGACCGTTTTGACCTTTCTCATCTATAGATTTTTGGTGGGGAAACATACCTTCTTCCCAGCAAGGAAGGAACACTGCGTCAAATTCTAAACCCTTTGATGCATGCATAGTCATTAAATTTATCTTTTCACCTTCCCATTGTTGATCAATAGAAGTAGCCAAAGAAACATGTTCAAGAAAACTTTCTAAATTATCAAATTCTTTCATTGCACTTAAAAGCTCTTTAATATTTTCAAGCCTATTTTCATTTTCTAAATCTTTTTTATCTTTTAAAGAGGCAGAATAACCAGATTCATCTAATACAATTTGTAGAAGTTTGACATGATTTATTTTTTTTACTGAGTGATCATTTCTCCATTTCTTGATCATATTTAAAAATGATAAAAGTCCTAATTTAGTTTTAGGTTTGATTGAATTTTGATCAATCAAATTTTGAGAAGCATTTTCTAATGATAAATTATTTTTTCTCGCATACTCATTTATTTGTTTGAATGAGCTTTCTCCTATAGATCTTTTAGGGACATTTATAATTCTTTCAAAAGCAAGATCATCTTTTTCATGTTGAATGATACGTAAATAGGAAATACAATTTTTAATTTCAGCTCTTTCGTAAAATTTAGTCCCACCCAGTATCCTGTAAGGCAGGCCTATCTTTAAAAACCTTTCTTCAAATTCTCTCGTTTGAAATATTGCCCTTACAAGAATAGCAATGTTATTATATGAATATTTTTTTTTAAGCTCGTTTTCAATTATATCCGATACCCCTATTGCTTCATCTTTGCCATTTCTAAAACAGTTTAACCTAATTCTTTCACCTTCAGCCTTATTTGAATTCAATTTTTTTCCTAGTCTATTTTCATTATAAGAAATCAAATGAGATGCTACATTTAAAATGTTTTGAGTTGATCTATAATTATCTTCTAGTCTAATAATTTTTGTATTTTCGTAAACCTTATCAAATTCTAAAAAATTTTTGATCTCAGCGCCCCGCCAACTATATATTGACTGATCATCATCACCAACACAACAAATATTATTATGCAATAAAGTTAAATGTTTAAGCCATTTACTTTGAATGTAGTTTGTGTCTTGGTATTCATCTACCAATATATATTTGAACTTTTTTGAATAAATTTTGTTAATATCCTGATTTTCCTCAAAAATTTTAACACAATGAAGAATCAGATCTCCAAAATCACATGCATTAAGATCGGTAAGTTTTTCTTGATAAACTTTATAAACTTCTAACATATTTTTCTCTAAAGTCTGCCCTCTAGAAATTCTCACATTTTTTGGATACCAGCCTGAATTTTTCCATTTATTAATTAAAGCTAAGACAAAATTTGGAGATATTTTTTTAATATCAATATTTTTACTTTTACAAATATTTTTAATTAGTCTTTGCTGATCATCTTGATCAATTATAGTAAAATTTTGAGTTAAATTGACTGCTTTAGCATGTTTTCTTAATATCTTTGCACAAATAGAGTGGAAAGTTCCAAGCCATGGTAGTCCGACTGCTCTCTTTTTTAGTATAAATCCAATCCTATTTTGCATTTCCCGCGCCGCTTTGTTAGTGAAAGTCACAGCCAATATTTCGTTTGGAAAGGCAAGATTTTTTTCAACAATATTTGCAATTCTAGATGTGAGAACCTTTGTTT
>CACJWG010000014.1 GCA_902597055.1 uncultured Pelagibacteraceae bacterium
CTGTATATATTTTTTTGATTTCTTCATCTTTTACTGAAAATTTTTGGAGTATATCTTTTAGAGTTTGACCGCTTCTTACTAAATGATTTATTTCTTCATACCTAGGAGTTAAGTTAAAAAAAATGTGATTTATAGTCTTTTTAAAGTAGGTGTTTCTCAAGATTTTCAAATATTCATCATCAATTTTTTTGTTTTGAGCATTGTAAATTTGAATAAAAAGTGTGGAAATTACTATGAGAAATATTAGTAAAAATACCTCAGTATTTTTCTTAATAAACGATGTAACTTTGAGTTGAATTAATTTCATGAGATCTCTATAATTTATTGTTCTTTAAATGACTAGCCAAAAAAGAGTAGTGTTTATGCGGCTTTTTAGAAATTTTTTCTTTGATATTACCTTGATTTACTAACGATTTGTACTATAAGCATTCTCTCCAAACAATGTAAATTGTTAATTATTAGGGTAAAACCTAATTAGCTATTTGAAAAGTGAGATTTTAAGAAGAGAAGTGTGGACGGTTAAGGTTACCAAAATTTGTCGTACACACTTCAACATTATTCCAATTTTGATTGTATTCTTTTTCATTTTTAAAACATTTTCAACGTGATTAAAAATTTCATCGGCAAATGCGACCTCATCTGGTCCATGCATCTTTGGTTTAACAATATAAATTGAATTTTTTCTTGAGTTCCCTTTTTTAATAAAATCATGCAAACACGCTGCAGAAATTATAAAGGCGTCCATAATACCTTCAGGAACTTCTGATTTATCTGATAATAAAATTGAAGGGTTTTTCATTAAGTGCCCGACATTCCTGTTTAATAAAAGAGCTCTTCCATGTAATTTAAATTTTTTTCCGTTTTGAGAAATGTAATTTCTATCTGAGTTTAAAACTCTTTTATATTTTTTTCCTAATTTTTCAAAGTTGACCTGTAAATTTCCTTTCATTAAACCCAACCAGTTTCTATAGCCCAGTACTTTGTCATTTGCATCTACTGCAGCAACACTGTCTTCATGATCTATGATTGTTGAGACAGCCGACTCTATTACTAGATCACTAAGCCCAATGGGATCATTGTTTGCATGGAAAGCGTAAGGATTAATAATTAATTCTACATGAAGCCCATTATTAACAAGCAAAACACCTTTAAGACCTTTTTTATCTTGTCGATATCCTTTAAACTGCTTTTTATCTTTCAAAGATATCGTTTTTTTACTAATTTTTAAAATCAATTTATGTTTTACAATTTTTAATTCACTAAGTTTTTTCCATGAAGCATTTTTTAATGGAAAAATTTCATCTAAGAAATCTCTACAATAATCTATGACTTTTCCTCCACGGACAGGATTGTATCTGTTATCAAGTTTTTCAGAGCCGATTGCATCTGTTCCATATAAAGCATCATATAAACTTCCCCATCTCGCATTTGCTGCATTTAAAGCGTATCTTGCATTTGAAATTGGAACAACCAATTGGGGACCTGGCGTTTTTGATATTTCTTCATCAACATTTTCTGTTTGGATTTTAAAGTTTTTTCCCTCTTTTTTTAGATAGTTAATAGAATATAAAAACTTTTTATATTCTGCTAAATTGAACTCATTATCTTTGTTTTGTATATGCCAATCATCAATTTTTTTTTGAATACTTTCTCTTATATCAATTAACTTTTCATTTTTTGGTTTTAAAATGTGTAAAGATTTTTCAAATCCACTCCAAAAATTTTTTGGCTTTATTTTTGTGCCCCTAAGTACCTCGTTGTTTACAAACTTTAATAGCTCTTTTGATACATAAAGACTTCCAACGCTCGTGTATTCTTTTAAATTTTTAGTTTTCATAGTTAAAAATTATCTTAGAAATTAATAAATTAACATATATAATAATTACACACTAATAAAAGTGATCATTTTATTGCCATTTTTAAATATTAGTGGATATTAAATTATGAAAAATTATTTGAATTTTGAAAAAGATATAAAATCCCTAGAAAACGAGATTGAAAAACTTCAAGATCCATTTGCTAAAGATGGCATCACACAAGTTGAAACTGGAAAATTGGCAAAACTTCAGAGTGATTTAAGTTCTAAATTAAATGAAATTTATTCAAACCTTGATCCATGGCAAACAACAATGGTCGCTCGTCATGAGGACCGCCCTAAATCAAAATTTTTTATTGATAATCTTTTTGAGGATTTCTTTCCAATCCACGGTGATCGATTATTTGGGGAAGACAAATCTTTAATATCTGGACTCGCAACTTTTCAAAATAAATCTGTAATGGTGATTGGACAAGAAAAAGGCGAGGATCTTGACTCTAGAATTGAAAGAAATTTTGGAATGATGAAACCAGAGGGATATCGAAAATCAATAAGACTAATGAAGCTAGCTGATAAATTTAACTTACCAATTATTTTATTTATAGATACTCCTGGCGCTTATCCTGGAGTTGGAGCAGAGGAGAGAGGTCAAGCTGAAGCAATAGCAAGATCTATAGAATGCTCAATGTCGATTGGTGTGCCTACAATTTCAATTATTATTGGTGAGGGAGGATCTGGTGGTGCAATAGCGTTAGCATCCTCAAATAAAATTATAATGTTAGAAAATGCAATTTATTCAGTAATATCCCCAGAGGGGTGTGCATCTATTTTATGGAGAGATCCAACAAAAACTCTAGAGGCCGCAAAAGCAATGAAACTAACTTCTAAAGATCTTTTGAATTTAAAAATTATTGATGAAATAATTCCTGAACCAACAGGAGGTGCTCACAGAGATAAAAACCTAATTTTAGAAAATGTAAAGATGTCTATTGATAAAAATTTAAGTGAGTTAAGCAATCTTTCTAAAGCTGAAATTATATCTCATAAAAAAGAAAAATTTTTAGAAATCGGTAGGGATAGAGGTTTAACTGAGGGAGTTTCTATTTCTAATAGATTATCAATTAATTTTACAAATATAAGTAAATTTAAAAAAGTTTTATTTAAATACAGATATTATTTTCTAGGATCGATATTTATTCTGGCAACTTTACTTTTTCTCTTTAAATAATACTAAAACTAATTGGAATTTTATTTTCTTTTTTCTACGATTTTTAAATTTAGCAAAATCATTACTATATCTTGTCTAATTTTATTAAGCAGTGTTTCAAAAGAATGAAACGCCTCCTTTTTGTACTCAATTAAGGGATCTCTTTGACCATAAGACCTTAACCCTATAACTTGACGCAACTGTTCTAAATACTGAATATGATTTTTCCAATTTAAATCAATTAATTGCAAAAAGATTTTCTTTTCTATTTCTTTTGAACCTTCCTCTCCTAAATAAGCGTTTCTTTCCTCTCTCTTTTTTTTAAAATTTGAATTTATAGAACTCGATATTTCTTTTTCACTTAGACTTCGTAGTTTCTCGTTTAAATTTTCCTCATTTTGACCAAAAAGAGTGTTAATTCTATTTAACTGAGCTTTATTTTCAAAAATTGATGGAGATTTTTCCTTTTGTTTAATTAAATCTTCAATTTCATCTTTTAAAAAGTTATCAATAGTTTCAAATATATTTTGTTTTTCTAGGACTTCTTTTCTTTGACTAAATATTACATGCCTTTGGTCATTAAGTACATCGTCAAATCTTAATAAAGTTTTTCTTATATCAAAGTTTCTAGTCTCAACTTTTTGTTGTGCTCTTTCCAAAGCTTTGTTGATCCAAGGATGGTCAATACTTTCTCCATCTTTTAATCCAAGTTTTTCTAATATTTTATTAATAGACTCTGATCCAAAAATTCTCATTAAATCATCTTCTAAGCTTACATAAAAAATTGAATTACCTTCGTCACCCTGTCTCCCAGCTCTTCCCCTGGCTTGGTTATCAACTCTTCTAGACTCCATTCTTTCTGTGCCAATTACAAAAAGCCCACCTAAAGATTTAATTTTTTCTTTATTATCTTTTAAGTTATCTGAATCTTTCCCACCTAATTTTATATCTACACCTCTTCCTGAAATACTTGTTGTAATTATCACCGAATTTAATTTTCCTGCATTGGCAATAATCTCAGCCTCTTTTTCATGATTTTTAGCGTTTAAAACTGTGTGAGTAATTTTATTTTTTCTAAATAAATCTGAATAGACCTCGGACTTGTCAACACTCGATGTAAAAATAAGTAACGGTTGCCCTTTTGAATTTAACATTTTTACTTTAGAAATAATTGCATCTTGTTTTTCTTTTTCTGTTCTGAAAATTTGATCGTTCCAATCTTTTCTAATCATTAATTTATTAGTTGGAATAACAACAACATTGAGATTGTAAATTTCATAAAACTCCTGACTTTCTGTAACAGCAGTACCAGTACATCCTGCAAGTTTTTTATATAGTTTGAAGTAATTTTGATAAGTAATTGACGCAAGTGTCTGATTTTCCATTTGGACTTTTAAATTTTCTTTAGCCTCTAAAGCCTGGTGTAGTCCATCACCATACCTTCTGCCCTCAAGAATTCTTCCCGTAAGCTCATCTACAATTTTGATCTTCCCATCTACTTCAACATAGTCTTTATCTTTTAAGAAAAGATGATTTGCTTTCAAGGCTTGATTAACGTGATGTACGAGGTTTAAATTTGCAGGATCATAAAAATTATTATTTTTAAGTATTCCAATATTTCCCAACAATTTTTCTATAGAGTCTATTCCTTCATTAGTTAAAGTGACATTTTTATCTTTTTCATCCAATTCGTAATCACTTGATTTTAATTTTGTTACAAGTTTATTAATAGCTTTATATTGATTGCTCGTTTCATCTGACTGCCCAGAAATAACTAATGGTGTTCTAGCTTCATCTATTAGACAAGAGTCGATTTCATCCACAATAGCAAAACTATGTTCTCTTTGAACTAATTTGTTCGATGAATATTTCATATTATCTTTTAAATAATCGAAACCAAGTTCACTATTAGTTGCGTAAGTAATATCCTTTAAATAATTTTCTCTTCTCTCATCATCAGATTGATCATTGCTGATGTAACCAGCGCTTAGACCAAGAAAGTTATAAATTTTTGACATATTTTCACAATCCCTCTTTGCTAAATAATCGTTTACTGTAACAACATGAACACCCTTTCCAGAAAGAGCATTTAAATATGCTGCTAATGCAATTGTGATTGTTTTTCCTTCCCCAGTTCTCATTTCTGCTATTTTACCCTGATGTAATGCGATACCACCTAACAATTGAACATCAAAGTGCCTTTCATTTCTTGATCTATGAGAAGCTTCTCTTACATACGCAAATGCTTCTGGCAAAACTTCATCAAGGTTTTTTCCACTTTTTATTTGATTTTTTAGTTCATTAGTTTTATTTGGAAAATCACTATCTTTTATTTTGGCCACATCATTTTCGAGTAAATTTATTTTTTCTAGAATTTTTCTAAACTTACCCAGCTCGATATCGTTGCTACTCTTAAATATTTTACTAATAAAGCTTAATGGATTTAACATTTTTTTTTGATATATAATTAATTATTAATTGATTATATAGTTATAAATTAATTTTTTTAAATAGAATGCCCCTAAATTTAAGCAATTTTTTGTTATCTAAAAAAGAAAAGTCGAAAATGGCTGACTTCCAGGACTTGGACCATATTGATGGTGTCTCAGTATCTACAACTTCAGCTAATTTATATAACAATGATAGAGATGATCTAGTCCTTTTTTATTTTAGACATGGCGCTGAACACGCATCAGTTTATACTCAATCCCAGGTTATTTCTGAAAATATTAAATGGAATAAAAAAATAAAAACAAAAAAAATTCGTGCTCTTTTAGTAAATACAAGAAATGCAAACGCACTTACAGGGAAAAAAGGGTATGAAGCCCTTGAAGAAATCTCTGAGGAAATATCAATAAATTTAACAAAGAAACAAAAAGAGGATGAAGATCATCCAAAAAAAATTAAAACAAGTGAAGTTTTGTTCGGCTGCACTGGCACAATTGGAGAAGTCTTCCCAAAGGATAAAATTAAGTCTTCTATTAAAAATTTGGTAGAAAAGATTAAGTATACTCAAAATAAGTATTTATGGATAAAAGCTGCTATGGGTATTTTAACAACTGATTTAAAACCAAAACTTGCTATGGAAGAATGTAATATCGGAAATACAAAAATAAAAATTTATGGTCTCGCGAAAGGTTCTGGAATGATTTTCCCAAATATGGGAACAACTTTAGCTTACATTTTTACTGATGCAGACCTCTCTTCAAATATATTAAAAAAAGTTTTGAAGAAAAATATTCAAAATACTTTTAATGCGATTAGTTGTGATGGTGATACCAGCACAAATGATATGGTGACAATTTTTTCAACAGGAAAGGCAAAAAATAAATCTATTAATAATATAAACGATATAAAACTAAAAGATTTTGATTTAGCTCTAAATAATGTTTTATTAAACTTAGCAAAAAGAGTTGTGAGTGATGGCGAAGGTGCTTCAAAGTTTATAAAGATTAATTCTTTGAAATGTTCTAGTGAAAGCGATGCAAAAAAAATATCATTTTCGATTGCTAACTCACCATTAGTAAAAACAGCTATTTCAGGGGAAGATCCAAATTGGGGAAGAATATTAATGGCAGCTGGAAAAGCAGGTGTAGAGTTTGAAATAGATCGAGTAAATTTGTTTATTGGAGAGTATAAAATTTTGGACAAAGGACTCCTAAATAAAAATTATATTGAAAAAGATGTTGCTCATTATATGAAGCAACCCAATTTAGAAATCACGATCGAGATTAATAACGGCAATAAAAATTTTACTTGTTACACGATGGACTTCACTCAAAATTATGTATCTATTAATTCAGATTATAGAAGTTAAAGGTTGAAAAATAGTAGAGTATTATTACTTATACATTATATGATAAAATATAAATTAATTTGTAAGGATTGTAACAATATTTTTGATAGTTGGTTTTCTAGTTCAAGGGAATACGAGAAACTAAAAGAAAAAAAATATTTGAATTGTCATGTTTGTAATTCTCAAAAAATAGAAAAAACATTGATGGCACCAAATGTATTGAATAGCTCAGACATTAAAAGTAAAGATATAAATAAAATTAAAGAGATTAAATTAAAGCTTAAAGAATTTAAAAAATTTGTAAAAGATAACTTCAAATACGTTGGAGACAACTTTGCTCATGAGGCAAGATTAATACATTATGACTCAAAAAAGAAAAACAAAGCAATTTATGGCAAAGCCTCACAAAAGGAAATAGAAGATCTTAAACAAGAGGGTATTAAAACTGAAGAGTTTCCCTGGATAGAAGATAAAGAAAATTAAATTTTAGAAAACTGTGCAAGATAATTTACAGAGCTATCTTTAGATACAATCCATTCATTCTTTAGAATATCAAACTTAACACCAATTAAGCTATTCAAGTTTAATGAATTGTTTTTACAAATGTTTATTAAATCATCAGGTTTTAAAAATTTATTCCAATCATGAGTACCTATTGGCAGCCACTTTAAGATATACTCAGCCCCTAATATTGCAAAAATATAAGACTTTAATGTTTTATTTAAAGTTGCGATAAACATTAAGCCGTTTTTCTTCAAAAGCTCTGAGCTTTTTAATAAAAAAAAATCAACATTATCTACGTGTTCAACTATTTCCATATTTAATACAACATCAAATTCTTCTTTAGCGGCAAATCTTTCTGGAGATGAACAGTGATAATCGATATTTAATTTACTTTTTTTTAAATGCATTTTAGCAATTTTAATGTTTCTGTCCGAGGCATCTATGCCCGTGACTGTTGCACCTAATCTTGAAAGCGGTTCGCTTAAAAGACCCCCACCACATCCAATATCTAAAATTTTTATATCTTTTAAAGGTAATTTTTCTGATTTATTTCCAAATCTTTTAATAATTGTATCTTTAATATATCTCAATCTAACCGGATTAAAATTATGCAATGGTTTAAATTTACCCTCGGGATCCCACCACTCATCAGCTAATTTAGAAAATTTATCGATTTCTTTTTTATTAATAGTGTCTTTTTTCATTGGTTGTTGACTTTACAATTAAGATGTATTTTATCTAAATATAAAAATTTAAATACAAAATATCAATGAAAATAATTGTTTTGAAATTTGGTGGGACATCGGTTGGAACATTAGATAGAATTGTAAAGATATCTAAAATCATCATTTCATACATAAAAAAAAAATATAAAGTAATTGTTGTAACTTCTGCTATGAGCGGTGTTACAAACGAACTTATAAAAAAAGCTGGAAAAATTTCTAAAAATTTTCCAGACTCCGAGAGAGATGTGTTGTTATCCACTGGTGAACAAATGGCTAGCGCTTTAATAGCTGGAAAGTTATATGATTTAGGTTTTGTCTCAAGATCCTGGATGTCATGGCAGGTCCCTATTATAACAAGAGGTAATTATAGTTCTGCAAGAATTCTAAAAATTGGCACAGACAAGATAAAAAAATATTTAAAAAAAGGTGGCATTCCAATAATAACTGGTTTTCAGGGTTTAAATAAAGATAACAGAATTACTACCTTAGAAAGAGGTGGCAGTGATGCAAGTGCAATTATGCTTGCTAAGTTTTTTAAAGCAAAAAAATGCATAATTTATACAGATGTTGATGGAGTTTATACAACTGACCCAAATTTAACAAAAAAAGCAAAAAAAATAAAAGTTTTATCTTACGAGGAGATGCTGGAAATGTCTTCGCTTGGTGCTAAAGTTATGCAGCCAGCTTCAATCCAGGACGCAAAACTAAACAAAGTAAAAATTGATGTGAAGTCATCGTTTACAAATAAATCAGGAACACAAATAATTGGTAGAAAAAAAATTAAAAATATAAATATAATCAGAGGTGTGTCTTTTACTAAAAATGATGCAAAAGTAAGTCTTCTTGGTGTAAAGGATAAACCCGGGGTAGCTGCAGCAATATTTGAGCCTTTATATAAAAACTCTATAAATGTTGATATGGTCGTTCAAAATATTTCTTCAGATGGTAAAGAAACAGATTTAACCTTTACTATTAAGTCTGATGATCTTTTAAAAACTAAAAAACTTATTTCTAGAAATAAAAAAATTAAATTTAAAAAACTAATTGTAGATAAGAATGTTTCTAAAGTTTCTATTGTAGGAGTTGGAATGATCACAACTCCAGGAGTTACTTATCGAATGTTCCAAGCATTGGCAAATAAAAAAATAAACATTCTTGTAATTTCTACTTCTGAAATTAAAATATCTGTTTTAATTCAAAGTAAAAACTTAAAGAAATCTGTTGAATTACTACATAAAGAATTTAATCTAAATAAATGAGTTATAAAGAATTTAGAGATATAAAAAGAAAAAAAACAAAAGAGATATATGTTGGTGAAGTAAAAATTGGAGGAGACAACCCTATCACGGTCCAGTCAATGACAAACACTTTAACCACTAATGTTAAAGAT
This sequence comes from uncultured Pelagibacteraceae bacterium, assembly GCA_902597055.1. Taxonomy (GTDB): domain Bacteria; phylum Pseudomonadota; class Alphaproteobacteria; order Pelagibacterales; family Pelagibacteraceae; genus Pelagibacter. The sequence continues at coordinate 9,439 of CACJWG010000014.1, forward strand.
ACAATCAAACAAATTAATGATTGTGCCGAGGAAGGTGCTGAACTTGTAAGAGTCTCATGTCCTGATGAAGAATCAACAAATTGTTTAGAAGAAATAGTTAAAAACAGTAAAGTTCCAATTATTGCAGACATTCATTTTCATTACAAAAGAGCCATAGAGGCAGCTAAAAGTGGTGCGAAATGTTTAAGAATAAACCCAGGCAATATTGGTAATAAGGATAAGATTAAACAAGTAATAACAGCAGCTAAGGATTATGACTGTGCATTAAGAATTGGAGTTAATGCAGGTTCTTTAGAAAAAGATATTTTAGAAAAATATAAAGGCCCATGTCCGGATGCTTTAGTAGAAAGCGCAATGAGGAATATAAAGCTTATAGAAGATGAGGATTTTTTTAATTTTAAAGTAAGTGTTAAATCATCAGATGTATTTCTATCAGTAGCATCATATAAACTTCTCTCGACTAAAACAGACTATCCTTTACACTTAGGAGTGACAGAGTCAGGTAGTTTTGTGCCAGGAAGTGTAAAAACCTCAATAGGTCTTGGCTCGCTATTGATGGAAGGAATTGGTGACACAATAAGAGTTTCACTATCTGAAGACCCTATTAAAGAAGTTAAAATAGGCAATGAAATTTTAAAATCTTTAAATTTAAGAAATAGAGGTGTAAAAATCATTTCATGCCCTTCATGTGCTCGTCAAGGATTTGAGGTAATTGATGTTGTTAAAAAACTAGAGGAAAAGTTATCTCATATTAAAACACCTTTAACTTTATCTATAATTGGGTGTGTTGTGAATGGTCCAGGAGAAGCTGCCTCAACTGATATCGGTATTACAGGAGGGGGCAAGGACAGCAACATGTTATATTTGAACGGAGTCCAAAAAGAAAAATTGAAAAATGATGAGATAATTTCCAAGGTTGTAGCATTGGTTGAGAAAAAAGAAAAAGACATCAAAAATAAAATTTAATGATACCAGTTGATAAGGTAAGGGAAATAATAAAAAAACACAAGATTCTTGAAAAAGAATTATCATCTGGCACAATTGAAAAAAAACAATTTGCATCTAAGTCAAAGGAATATTCAGATTTAAACACTGTGATTAGTCATGCGAAAGACTATTTAATATTTGATAAAACAAGGGACGATCTAAATAAGATTATTAGTGATGAAAATAATGATAAAGAAATGATAGAATTAGCCAAGATCGAACTTAATGAACTTGAAGATAAAAAAAACAAAAATGAAAATAAGTTGAAATTATTTTTGTTACCAAAAGATGAAGCAGACACAAAAAATGCAATAATTGAAATACGCGCAGGGACAGGTGGATTAGAAGCTAGCCTTTTTGCATCAGACCTTTTTAAAATGTATGAAAAAGTAAGCCAAAAAAAAAAATGGTCTTTAGAAATAATTAGTATATCGAAAAGTGATGCAGGTGGATTAAAAGAGGTAATTGCTTCAATAAAAGGAAGAAATATTTATTCATCATTAAAATATGAAAGTGGTGTTCATAGAGTTCAACGGGTTCCAGATACTGAAACGCAAGGCAGAGTTCATACTTCAGCAGCAACAGTTGCAGTATTACCAGAGGCAGAAGAGGTAGATATTAAGATTGAAGAAAAAGATTTGAGGATCGATGTGTTTAGAAGTAGTGGCCCTGGAGGGCAAAGTGTTAACACCACAGACTCAGCTGTTAGAATTACCCACATCCCAACAGGAATTGTTGTTAGCCAACAAGATGAAAAATCTCAAATCAGAAATAAAGAAAAAGGACTAAAAATTTTGAGATCAAGAATATATGAATTTGAAAGAAATAAAAGAGATGAGGAAAGAGCAAAAGACCGAAAAAACAAAATTGGATCAGGCGATAGATCTGAAAGAATAAGAACATATAATTTTCCTCAAGGGAGAGTTACGGATCATAGAATCAATCTTACATTGCACAAACTCGAGGAGTTTATGGAAGGAGAAATTTTTGACGATATGATTGATAATTTAAGCTTACAAGCACAAGAAGAAGAACTAAAAAAAATATCATGAAAATTATAGACAATTTAAAAGATGGATACGAAATACTCAAAGAAAACAATATATCTTCCTATAAAATTGATTGTGAAATTTTAATGTCACAAACCTTGAATATCTCGAGGGAAGAAGTTCTTTTAAATCTAGAGAAAGAGATGAAAGAAGAAGAGAAGGAAAAATATTTTAATTATATTAATAGAAGAAAAAAAGATGTGCCAATTGCTTACATAACTAAAAATAAAAACTTTTGGAGAGAAAAATTTATAATAAATGAAAGTACTCTTATTCCACGTCCAGACTCAGAACATTTAGTAGAACAGGCCCTTAAACTAATTAAAAAAGATAAGTCTAAAAGAATTCTTGATATTGGGGTAGGTTCAGGATGTTTATCAATTTCTATTTTAAAAGAGAGACCATACTGCGAGTGTGATGCAATTGATCTATCTAAAAATGCTTTAAAATTGGCGAAAATTAATGCAAATTTGCATCAATTATCAGATAGAATTAAATTTTACAAAAGAGATGTTGACAATTTTTATAACGGTAAATATGATTTAGTTATAAGTAATCCTCCATATATTAAAAAACATAGAATAAAATATTTGGGTGCAATTAATTATGAGCCTAAAATTGCTTTAGATGGTGGGTTAGATGGTTTAGAAGTAATTAGAAAAGTTATTTCGAAATCAAAATATTTATTGAAAATTAATGGAAAACTAATCCTTGAAATTGGATACGATCAGAAATACAAAGTGATGAGTTTCTTAAGAGAAAAAAGTTTTTTTATAAATAGAATTATCAAAGACTATGGAAATAATACTAGATGTATAGTATCTACAAATAAAAATTAAAAAATTTATGAGACCATTTAAAAATAATTTAAAAAGAAATAGAAGCAGACATCAATCAGATAGACCATTCAAAAGAGGACCTGATGTTGATAGATTAAATGGTAATTTTGCAAATAATGACAACTCTTTCAGGAGAAAAATTAATAGAAGCAATGGCAATGTTCAGAAGTTAATTTCAAAGTACAATGATCTTGCTAGAGAAGCTTTATCCAATGGAGATAAAATATTGTCAGAAAACTATTTTCAATACGCTGACCACTTCTTAAGAGTTTCCTTGGAGCAAAAAGAAAAAGACGCGTCCTAAAAAAACTAATTAATTCTAGTTATCAAATCAGACTTTAGTACATCTGTTTTAATTCTTACAATTTCGAATTCTTCTCTTATCGATCCCTTTAGAGATTTTCCTGGAGGTAATTTTAATGTTTGTGAATTTACTTTTTTTCCATTTTCTATAACCTCATAATGTAAGTGTGGCCCAGTAGACATTCCTGTTGACCCAACATAGCCTATTATTTGTCCTTGTTTAATTCTAGACCCTGGCACTGCGAGATTTGAAAATTTTGACATATGTGCATATATTGTTTGGTAAGTTGTATTATGTTTAATTTTTACGCAATTACCTCCGCCTCCACACCATCCAGCTTTTATCACTATACCATCACCCGACGCCATTATAGGAGTTCCTAAAGGTGCTGCAAAGTCGGTACCTCTGTGCATTTTATTAAACCCAAGAATAGGATGTTTTCTCATTCCAAAAGGTGACGACAATCTTGCACCATTGATTGGTGTTTTCATTAATGCCTTTTTAATACTCTTTCCATTTTCATCGTAGTGCCCTCTCGATTTTTTATTAGGATAGAAATATAATTGATTTGTTTGTCCCCTTAGTACCAAATTAGCATAAATAATTTCTCCAGTACTAAACACTTCGTTATTTTCATCAATAAATGTTTCATATATTATTTGATAAGAGTCGTTTTTCCTAATATCTCTTTGGAAGTCAACTTGAAAACCATACAGCCTTGCAAATTCTATAATAACATTAGGGTTTATTTTTTGTTTAGTAGCTGAATTGTAGAGACTTGATTTAATGACCCCTTCTTTCAAAACTAATTTTTTTGTGAGATTAGTTACAATCTCCTCTTTTTTAAGTTCATTGGTTTCT
>CACJWG010000015.1 GCA_902597055.1 uncultured Pelagibacteraceae bacterium
TGCGCTCCACTTAGTGAATATGAAAAAATTTTTGCGGCATGTAATAAATATTTAAAAAGAAATGCATTAATTACTGATGTAGGCTCCGCAAAGAAAAGCACAATTATCAAAATAAATAAAACAAAAAGGAAAGATATTAATTGGATTTCAAGTCATCCAATAGCTGGCTCCGAAGTGTCAGGACCATTAAATGGTAATGAAAATCTTTTTGTTAATAAATGGTCAGTAATAATAAAACAAAAAAATTCACAGAGCCGAGAAATAAAAAAAATATTTAAGTTCTGGAAATTACTGGGCTCAAAACCTGTTATTATGGATGTAGATCAACACGACAAAATATTTGCTATTACCAGTCACTTGCCACATTTAATAGCGTACAATTTAATCCAGACAGCAACTAGTTTAAAGACATCAAATAAAAACAATATCCTTAAATTCAGTGCTGGGGGATTAAGAGATTTTTCTAGAATTGCAGCATCAAATGAAATTATGTGGAGAGACATTTTTTTTAATAATAAGGAAAATATGCTTAAAGCAATTGATCTTTTTATAAAGAATTTAAAAATTTTTAAACATGATATTAAAAAAAATAGAAAAAGTTTAGAAACTAAATTGAGAAAACTTAAAAAGGTGAGACAAAAGATTGTTCTATTAAAACAAGATACTTCAAAACCGGATTTTGGGAGAATTTAAATTTCAAGCTCCTTTATCAAATCTCCAACCATATCTTTATAATTATTGATTGTGTTAGAAACATTTTTGCTTATTGGTTTATTTGCTTGGTCAAAACTTAATGTTCTTACTAAACGCGGATTTTTATGATGGCTCATAACATTTTCATCCCAATCTAAATTACAAAAAGCTAAAATTCTTTTTATTTGACTTTTTGGGTCTTCTATCAAATCTTCATAATTGAGTTTATAAATATTCTCAGGAAATTCTTTTTCCCAAAAACTCATTATCTTTAAATAAAGTTTGTAAAATTTAGAGATATCTTTGAAATCATTTACAAACTGGGTTTTAATAGGAAAAAAATTTTTGTAAATTGACCAACAATTGTCAATAGGATCCCTAGTGCAATTTATTATCTTGGCACGAGGGAACAAGATTAATATCAACCCAATATTATAAAAATTTAATAATTCTTTATCTGTAAAAATAGAAGTAGAGTTATCCAGTTCAGCTATAAGGGAAAGATATTTGTTTTTATACTTATCGATTAAAGAAACATCAATTTTTTCCTGATCAATTATCTTGTCAGCTATTTTTTGAATGTAAGGTATTTCTCCGCCACCAAAAACTTTTTTATGTGATGCAAGTATTTGTTCAATTAAAGAAGATCCTGAACGCGGCATACCAACAATAAATATTAAGTCTCTATGTGTCTCAGGAGTTTTGATATGTTTAATTTTTTTGTATAAATCTAAGTAACTATTAATTTTTTTTTCGTCTTTACTAAAATTGTAGCTTGTTTCTTTTTTTAATAAATCATTTCCTTTCTTCAAAAATTTAAATGCATTTTCATACTCTCTGATATCTTCGAATGCTTTATGAATTCCATAATAAAGATGAATTTTTTCTATATTGTTTAAATCATCATCATTTATTTTCTTTAACATTTCTTTTAAATGGGGATCGTTTTTTTCGTATTTGTGCACTAAAGAATATTGACGATCAGCGTCAGTCAGTTTTTTATTCAGTTTTATTATTTCTCTACAATACCGTTTTGAGTCTTCTTTACGATTTGCAATTCTGTAAACACCGACTAAATTAAATAGTGCTGGAACAGCATCTTTTTGTATAGTTAAAACTTTTTTATAATAATCTATAGACTCTTCAATTTTGAAAGTTTCTCTTTTTAAATTTCCTAAATTATTTAGAATATGAAGATGTCTATTATCTATTTCTAAACCTTTTTTAAAATATTTTTCAGCCTCCGAATATTCATGTAACATAAAAAAACAATTACCTATGTTGTTTAAAAAATTTGGATGATTAGGATTTAAAGTTAATGCTTCTCTCATGACATCGATTGACTTTTCAATTTTTCCATTTTTCTGATATGCAGCACTCAGTAAATTAAAAAATAATTGATGTTTCCTTTTTTTTAGTATTTTTTTACATTCCTCAATAACTTCTGAAAAATTCCCCTTTACATACTTTTTATAAATCTTATCATATTTTTTTTTTAATATTTCGTCTGTTATCGCATTCATTTTATTCCAATCACTTCAAGTTTAGCAGTTTTTTTAATTAAATTGATTGTTTTTTTTACATCCATAATTATAACTTTCTTTTTTGGACCGTAAGCATGTATTAATTTTTTTTTTGATAGACATACAGCAACATGACCTTTCCAAAAAATAATTGCATCTTTTTTAATTGATTTAAATCTTTTAAAATATTTAAATTGAGGTCCTGTATCTCGCGGGCAATAAAGATTATTAAACTTATAAAATAGTTGAATTAATCCAGAGCAATCGACACCGTCGAACTTTTTTCCTCCCCACTTGTATTTGACGTTTCTAAAAATTGATATTCTCTTGAAAATTTTTTCTCTGTAATTTAAAGGAACAACATCTGATTTTTGTATCCAATAGTTATCAAAATTTAAAAAACCTTTTTTGTTCGACTTTACATGCAATAAAGAGGAAAAACTTAACTTCATTTTGATTTGGGATTTTCTATCAGGTTTTAAAAAAATATTCGCTTTTAGAGAGGATACTTTATGAGTAGGTTTAAAGTTGAATTCTTCAAATTTTTTCTTTTTAATATATCCTTCATATTTGTCATAGCTTGTTTTAATTCTGTACCAGTCTTTATATTTTTTTAAAATTGTAAATTTCTCCCCGTAAAGAATTTGAGAAGATAGTTTTGAATTTTTTTTTTTATTTTCGTATATATTTATGTAAGAATATTTATTAATCATTTATCTTTTATTGGCGCAATTATACCTATCCAATATATCAAGAACAATACTGGCACTCCTAACAAAGCAGTTAGTATGAAATAATTACTATAGCCCATTACATCTACCCAAGCACCAGAGTATCCTGCTATGAGTTTAGGTAAAAATAGCATTATTGAGCTAAATAAAGCATATTGTGTTGCAGTAAATTTTATTGAGGTTAATCCAGATAAGTAAATTACAAAGGCTGCTCCAGCAAAGCCACTTGAAATATTGTCCGCTGTAATTACCATGATTAAATAATTGATATTAGCCTCAGCTGTTGCTAACCACGCAAATAATAAGTTGCTTAAAGAGGCAATTAAGGCGCCCAAGAATAAAGCAGCCATGGTACCTTTTTTTGATGCGAAATAACCTCCTAATAAACCACCAATAATAGTGGCAAAAACACCAAAAAATTTTGAGTATGTAGCAATATCTTTTATTGAGTAACCTTTTTCTAGATAGAATATATTTGCCATAACACCCATAACTACATCTGCAATCCTATATAAAGAAATAAGCATAAGAATAACTAAAGCGAATCTTCCATATTTTTTTATGAAATTTGTTATTGGAGCGATATAACTTTCAGATACCATTTTCTTTTCAACTATTTTTAGTTTTGTCATAAAGACTAATAGGATGCCTGAGACTAAAAAACAAAAAAACAACTTTAAACAAGTAAGTATAAAAATTAAAAAATTGTTATCTTTAATAGAAAAACTTATGTTTGAATATAGGTATATAAAAACAGCAATAGTGAACAATATGCATAAAAAGAAAACCAAATGGTTATTTGTTTTTTTAAAAATATTTTTTTTTACTTTTGGTTCACTCGAGGTAAGGTTTGCAAATATACCAACCGCCATAAATAATGCCATTATGCAATAAACTTTTTGCCATACAATTTGGTTATAGGCATCTGACCCAAAATAAGATGCTAACCATAAACTTCCAGCTCCACTTACTAGCATCCCAACTCTATATCCTGCTATGTACATCGAAGATAAATACCCTTGTTTGCTTTGAGAAACTGACTCAATTCTAAATGCATCAATTATAATATCCTGAGACGCACTAAAAAATGCCAAAAGAACAATAAAGAATGCCGTAGCTAACAGATTTTTTTGCGGATCGCTAAATGAAGTGAGTAATAAAGACAGAATAATTAAAATTTGAACTAATAAAAGCCAACTTCGTCTATGTCCGAATTTTTTAAAAATTGGTAAGCTGAACCTATCTATAATTGGAGCCCATAAATATTTAAACGCATATGCAAAGCCAGCCCAACTAAACAAAGTTATCGCACTTCTCTCTATACCTGCTCTAGATAACCAAACTGACAAAGTTGAAAATACTAATAATATAGGTAATCCTGAAGAAAAACCAAACAAAAGCATCTTTAATGACTTTTCTTTAAAGAAGTAATAAAAATTATTTGTCAATTAATTTCTCCAAAATGATGGTAAGAAAATTACTAAAATTGCAAATATTTCTAAACGACCTAAAATCATTCCAACAGACAAAATCCATTTTGATGCTGATGGTAAACTTGCATAATTACTATTTGGCCCAATTTCGTTTCCTAGACCAGGACCAACATTTGATATTGAGGATGCTGCTCCTGAAACTGCTGTGATAAAGTTTAAACCAGTGAGAGTTAAAAGAGCGGATATCACGAAGAATATTATAATATATAAATAAATAAATGAAATAATTGAGGCCATTAACTTATCTTGAACCACATCATCGTTATATTTCATATTAATAATTGCTCTTGGGTAAATTATTTTCAATAATTGGTTTTTTAAAAAAAAATAGAGCATGTGCACCCTAAATACTTTAATTCCACAAGTAGTTGATCCTGCACAACCACCAATAAACATAAGTAATAAAAAAAATATTAAAGGAAAATTTCCCCACTGATCAAATTCCTTAGTTACATAACCAGTTCCTGTTAATATTGAGACTACATTAAATATAATCGCTCTTAATTGAATTTCAAAAATGCTTTTATTAACGATTGCCAAATAAATAAAAAGTATAAGAATTGAAAAAAATATCAACTTGAAGAATAACTTTATTTGCTCATCTTTAAATACTATTTTCTTGTTACCAGATAAAAATTTTATGTATGATATAAACGGGATACTACCTAAAATTATAAAAATTATAGACACATACTCAATTTTGGCACTTTCAAAAAATCCTATCGACTGGTTATAATTTGAGAAACCTCCTGTAGCAATAGTGGTCATCGAGTGAGTTAAGCTATCAAAGAAATTCATTCCACAAATTTTATAGAAAAATGCGCAAAGCAAAGTTAAAGAAAAATAGATCAGAACTAATCTTAGAGAAATTTGTTTTGATTTTGGAAGTATTTTTTCCGAACTATCTCCACTTGAAATTTTCAATAGTTGCATACCTCCGATGTTCATTATAGGCATTAAAGTAATTGCCATTACAATGATTCCAATTCCTCCTAACCATTGGAGCATTGCCCTCCAGCTTAAAATTGCCTTGGGTGTGTCAGATAAATTATTTATAATTGTAGCACCAGTTGTTGTAATTCCAGACATACTTTCAAAGAAAGCGTCGGTTAAAGATAGATTTAAGTCTGAAAATATAAATGGAATAGACCCGAATATTGCAACTCCTATCCATGATAATGCGGTGAGAAGAAATGCCTGCTGAGTACTTAAGCTTCTGTTATGATCGATATTAGCTAAAAAAAATAAAGCACCAAAAGTAATTGTAATTATTGAAGATATTATAAAGGTAGAGTTAAACTCACTATAAATTAATTGTATAGTAATAGGAACTAACATTGAAAAACCTAATACAATCAACAATACACCTAAAGTAAAAAAAACTGTTTTATAATTGGACATTTAATTTGAACATTATTTTATGGAAAATAAATTTCAACATTATATGAATTTAAATATAAGCTAATTATACAACAAATTCGTTTTTTGATGAAAGAAATTAACAAACAAGACATTGAAAAATCAAACGCATGGCCTTTCGTTGAGGCGAAAAAAATTTTGAAAGAGAGAAAGTCTTTTATTGAAAAAAAAGGAAAGATAGTTCTTCAAACTGGTTACGGTCCATCTGGGTTACCTCATATTGGAACTTTTGGTGAGGTGGCACGTACATCAATGGTAGTAAATGCATTAAATTTATTAACAGATTTACCCAAAGAAATTATTACATTTTCAGACGATATGGATGGTCTCAGAAAAGTACCAGATAATGTGCCTAATAAAAAAATTTTGACTGACAATCTACATAAACCACTAACTGTTGTTCCAGATCCTTTTCAAAAATTCAATAGTTTTGGAGAACATAATAATGAAATGTTAAAAAAGTTTTTAGATCAATTTAATTTTAAATATAATTTTTTAAGCTCAACAAAGTTGTATAAAAGTGGTTTTTTTAATGAGCCACTTAAAAAAATTTTAGAAAATTATGATGGTATAATGAACATAATAATCCCAACTCTTGGTAAAGAAAGACAAAAAACCTATAGTCCTTTTTTACCAATTTGTCCAAAAACTGGTAAAGTTTTAGAAATTCCAGTTTTGGAAATAGATAAATCAAAATCTTGTATTACATTCGATAATGAGGGAGAAAAAATAAACGTTAGTATTCTTGATGGCAAATGTAAACTTCAGTGGAAAGTAGATTGGGCAATGCGTTGGTATGCTTTAGATGTTGACTTTGAGATGTATGGAAAAGACTTAATTGAAAGTGCAATCCTATCAACAAAAATTGTAAAACTTTTAGGTAAAAAAAATCCATCTGGTTTTGCTTATGAATTATTTTTAGACGAAAAAGGAGAAAAAATTTCAAAGTCAAAAGGTAATGGTGTTACGATTGAAGAATGGTTAAAATATGCCTCTCCAGAAAGCCTATCTTTGTATATGTATCAGAATCCAAAACGAGCAAAAAAACTTTATAAAGAAATTGTGCCGAAAGCAGTCGATGAATATTTAGATTGTATAGAAAAAAGTAAAAATCAATCAAACAGGGAAATTTTATTGAATCCAGTTTGGCATGTGCATAATGGAAATATTCCCAAAGAAAACAAAATTATGAGTTATTCAATGCTGTTAAATTTAGTTGAGACAAGTAATGCTAACTCTAAAGATGTTTTGTGGAAATTTGTTGAGAGATATACAAAAGACCTAAACAAAAAAGACTATCCAATATTTGATAAATTAATTGAATACTCAATAACATATTTTAACGACATTGCTAAAAGTAATAAGAAATACAAAAATCCAAATAATGAGGAGAAAAAAGCGCTACTAAATCTAATTAAGATGTTAGAGAATTCTCCAGATAACCTAGAACCAGAAGATATTCAAACAAATATTTATACTGTTGGAAAAGAAAATGGTTATAAAGAAAATTTAAGGGACTGGTTCAAATTAATATACGAAGTAGTATTTGGAGTTGAAAATGGACCAAGGTTAGGTTTTTTTATAAGTTTCTTTGGTGTAAAAAATACTATTAAATTAATAAAAGAAAAAATTAATTAATGTTTTCAAAAATAAGACCTTTTATTTTTAAGCTTGATCCTGAATTAGCGCATGATCTTGCAATAAAAGCACTTAAAACAAATTTAATTGTTAAAGATTATAAAAAGAATGAATTAATTCTAAAAACTAAATTATTTGGAAAAGAAATTCCGAATCCAATTGGTATAGCTGCTGGATTTGATAAAAATGCAGAAGTTTACAATCCATTATTTAAACTTGGTTTTGGTTTTGTAGAAGTTGGCACTGTTACTCCTTTAAGTCAGTACGGTAATCCAAAACCTAGAGTTTTTAGATTAGAGGAAGATTGTGCTCTAATAAATCGATTAGGCTTTAATAATAACGGGGCTGATGATGCAAGATCAAGAATAATTAAAAAAAAACCTATAGGGATGCTCGGAGTAAACATAGGACCCAATTGGAACTCAGAAAATAAAATTGAAGATTATTTAAATTGTTTAAGGAAGTTTCATGATATTGCTGATTATATTACAATAAATATTTCATCACCAAATACGGAGAATTTAAGAGATTTTCATAACAATGAAGAATTAAAAAATTTGTTGGAAAGTATTCATAACGAAAGAGAAAAATTGAAAAGTGATATTCCGATAGCTATAAAAATATCACCTGATATTAGTCAAAAAAAAGTCGAGGAAATTTGCAGAACAATTTTGGACTATGGTATTAAAGCCGTAATTGTCTCTAACACCACAGATGGAAATCGCGATAGTTTGAAAAACCACAAGAAATTTCAAAAAGGAGGTCTTTCAGGAAAACCTTTGAATGAAATATCTAATAAATTGATAAACAATTTTTATAAAATATTGAATAATAAGATAGATATAATTGGTGTAGGAGGAGTGGACTCTGGTGAGACAGCTTATCAAAAGTTTATGCACGGTGCAAAGTTTGTGCAACTTTATACAGGTATGGTTTTTCATGGTCCAAAAATTGTTAACAAGATTTCAGAAGAGTTAAATAATATTCTTGAAACTAATAATGTAAAAAAATTAAGCGATATTATTGGAAAAATTTAAAATATCGACTTGACTGACAACTAAACTACATTTATACCACGTAAACTATCATGACAAAGAAATGTGAACTTACTGGCAAAAGACCTTTAAAGGGTCACAAAGTTAGCCATGCAAATAATAAAGTTAAAAGAAGATTTTTACCTGGTATTAAAAAAGTAAATTTTAAGAGCGATATTTTGAACAAAAGCCTAAGATTAAATGTCTCAAACTCTGCAATGCGATCAATTGATAAAAAAGGTAGTTTTGATCAATTTATGAAAGAAGTTAAATCAAAATATTTATCAGATAGACTTAAAAAAGTTAAAAAAAGTATTCTGCAAAAATCTGCTTAATGAATAAAGTTTTTCTAACCCTGTCTTTTTTTATGGGTTTGGTGGTTTTAGCATCAAACTACTTAGTTCAATTTCCAATAAAATATTACGGCTTAGAGCAATTACTAACATATGGTGCTTTTAGTTATCCTATAGCTTTTTTGATTACAGATTTAGCAAATAGGTCATATGGTAAAATTTCAGCGAGAAAAATTGTATATTTTGGATTTGTAATTGGAATTAGTTTTACGTTATTTTTCTCAACAAATTTTGATGATTTAATATCAGTTAGAATTGCAATTGGATCAGGATCAGCATTTTTAGTTGCTCAACTTTTGGATGTTCAGGTATTTGATAAGTTAAGAAAAAAACGATGGTTCATTGCTCCATTAACCTCATCTCTTGTAGGATCCACAGTTGATACCTTCTTATTCTTTTCAATTTCTTTTTATGCAACTGGTGTTCCTTGGGTTACTTTATCTTTAGGTGATCTAGCAGTAAAAATATTTGTTGCACTAGCAATGTTAATACCTTTTAGATTATTATTAGGCACTCTAAAGCCAGTTCAAAGTTAATACAAAAATTTATAAGATAAAATTTTATAGACCAATTTAGCCGCAAGAAAATTATATGAATTAAAACCCTTAATAGGCGAAAGTTCATTTAAGTCTGCACCAACAATATTTGAATTTTTCGCAGCGATTTTAAGAATACTCAATGTTTCATCCCAAAACAAACCACCAGGCTCAGGTGTACCAGTTGCCGGCATAATGCCCGAGTCTAATCCATCAACATCAAAAGTAATGTAAACATCTTTATTTTTTATTAATCTTTTAAATTTATTTAAATCCCATTTACTTTTATCTTTAGCCCAAAATATTTTTATTCTTTTTGAATTTCTTTTTAAAAATGGAATTTCTTCTTTAGATATATTTCTTATACCAAAAGATATAACAGAAACGTTTGGATAATCTAAACATCTTCGAATTGCAGATGCATGTGAAAATTTTTCTCCATTATAACTATCTCGTAAATCTGCATGAGCATCAAAGTGCAAAAGACAAATATTCTTAAATTTTTTAGTAAAAGGTGCAATGCATCCCGGAGTAATTGAATGCTCTCCTCCCAAGGTCATAGGGAATAATTTTTTTTCCAAGATGTCTTGATTAATTTTTGACATTACACTGAGAGCTTTTTTAACATTTTTTTCTATTTTAAAAGGTTTTAAAGTTTTAATTCCAATTTTCTTGAAAGGTTCACAATTTAATTCTTCATCATAAAGCTCAACTTGATGGGAGGCTTTAATAATTTCTTTTGGCCCATTTCTGGTACCTCCTCCATAGCTCACAGTTTTTTCTAGACCAAACGGAACAACAATTACTTTTTCTTTAAAGTTAAATTTATTATCGATACCTAAAAAACCATTTTTGTTTGAAAGATATTTCACTTTGGAATCCTATTCTATTAAGAAAATATTTTTGAAAAATTTTTTCTTTCTCTCTTTTTCCATTCACCTTTATGATAAGCATCACTAGCAATTAAAGGCAGTACACTTGTTGCTTCAGCAAAAACCATCTGTTCTTTTGTTATATCTACTTTTCCCCAAGAACTAGCCTCTTTAAGAGTAGAACTACTACATGCCCCGTCCCTTGAGTCTGCAACAGTTATTTGAATTGCATATTTGTGCATATCCACTTCTTTACCTAATAATTCAGCACAAATAACTGTGTCTTGAATGAAATTTTTTGGAACACCACCGCCTATCATAAATAGACCAGAATTTTTTGATTTAATTTTAATTTCTGTCAATTCTCTAAATTCTCTAATTGAGTCTATAGTGATGTGTTTATTTGGATTTTTTTCTTGATGCATAACTAATCCAAATCCAGCGCTAGAGTCAGTAAAAGCAGGGCAAAAAATAGGAACGTTATTGTCAAAAGCTGTTTCTATTAATGAACCTTTCTTTTTTGAATTATCTTTTAAATATCTTCCCATTTCATATATAAATTCTCTAGAGGTGTATGTCTTTGGGGGTAATTTATCAGCTATTTCACATATAATTTTATCGCACATTTGCAATTCATCCTCATCAATATAAGTATCGTAAATCCTATCAATATAATTTTTTCTAAGTTCACTATCATCTTGAAATTGTGAACCTTGATAGTGTTTAAAACCCAAACCCTCAAAAAAATCCATGTCAACAATAGATGCGCCAGTAGCAACGATTGCATCTACCATGTTGTATTTAACCATATCTTTATAGATATTCATGCATCCAGCAGCAGATGTTGATCCTGCAAGTGTCAAAAAAATTGTGCAATTTTTATCTTTTAACATTTCGTTAAAAATACTTGCAGCATTTCCTGTTTCTCTGGAGACAAAAGACATTTTTTGCATCGATGATATAATATCTCGAGAGTCAAAAGAAGTTATGTCAATGTGCTCTACAGGTTTGTTGAGAAAATTTTTTTTTGTATTATGTCCTAAATTTT
>CACJWG010000016.1 GCA_902597055.1 uncultured Pelagibacteraceae bacterium
AAAAACGAAATCTTTTGTGACTTAAAAGGAGAACACTCTTCAGCTTTTGTGAATGGTATATTTTCACTAAATAAAAGCAAACACCACGAGGTTAAGGCAAAAATTAATCATTTAGTTGAAAATACAAAAAGCTATCAGTTAGTAAAAAGTGTTTTAGAAAATAAATCTAAATCGGTTTATCAAGGAAAAATATATGTAGACTCGAAAGCACAAAAAACAGATGGCTATCAACTAAGTAAAGCAATATTGGTTGATGAAACAACAGAATTTAATGCAAAGCCTGAGTTAGAAATTTATGCAGATGATGTAAAATGTTCACATGGATCTGCTTCTGGAAGTTTAGATGAAAATTCAATATTTTATTTGATGTCTAGGGGCCTAAGTTACAAAGAGGCAAGAGAATTATTAATAAATGGTTTTCTTGTTGAAGTAATCAATCAAATAACTGATGAACCAATTAAAAAACTTATTAAAAATTTATATGGATTAAAAAATGAATATTAAAGATATTAAAAAAGAATTTCCAATTTTCGATAATAAAGTTCATAATAATGATCTAGTTTATTTAGATAGTGCGAATTCATCTCAAAAACCTAAAGTTGTTGTAGACAGAATTTACGATTTTTATACTAAAGAGTTTTCAAATGTGGGTCGTAGCGTTCATTATTTAGCTGTAGCAGCAACTAATTTATATGAAAATACAAGGGTTTTAGTACAGAAATACATTAATGCAAAAGATCCAAACGAGATAGTTTTCACAAAAGGTGCAACCGAGGCAATAAATTTAGTAGCAAATACTTTCGGTCAAAAATATTTAAAAGAGGGTGATGAGATTTTAATTACAGAATTAGAGCACCATTCAAACTATGTTCCTTGGCATTATTTAAGAAAATCAAAAGGTGTTAAGATTAATTTTGCAGATGTAGATGAGAACGGTGACATTAGTATTGAAAGTATTGAAAAGAAAATTACTCCCAAAACAAAAATTTTGGCTATCACTCATCTATCTAATGTTACAGGCGCAATTCTTCCTATTAAAGAAATTATTCAATTAGCGCATTCAAAGAATATTCCGGTTCTTGTTGATGGTTGTCAGGGAGCTCCACATTTAAAATTAGATATGCAAGATCTTGATTGTGATTTTTACGCAATATCCTGCCATAAAATGTATGGACCTACTGGTCTTGGTGTTTTGTATGCTAAAAAGAAATGGCTAGAAGAACTACCTCCTTACCAAGGTGGTGGCGGAATGATTGGTGAAGTAAAAAAAGAAGGAATTACTTTTGGAGATCTTCCAAATAAATATGAAGCAGGCACAATGGCAACTGCACAAGTGATAGCTTTCGGTGAGTCAATTAATTTTATAAACAAACTTGGCATAGAAAAAATTGAAGAACATGAAAGAGAATTGACAAAATACGGTGAAGAAATTTTAAGAAAAAATAATTCAGTTAAACTTATTGGAAGTCCAAAAAACAAAGGATCAGTTTTATCATTCACTTTAGATGGAGTTCATCCACATGATATAGCAACGATACTTGATGAAGATGGTGTTGCAATAAGAGCTGGACATCATTGTTGTCAAATCCTACATGAAAAATTAGGATTAGCAGCTACAGCTAGAGCATCTTTAGGTGTTTACAATACCAAAGATGATCTTGATCAATTAAACAGCTCAATTAACAAATGTATAAAAATATTTAATTCATAATGGACTTAAAAGATTTATATCAAGAGATAATTCTAGATCATGGAAAAAATCCTAGGAACTTAGGAAAGTTTGAAAATTTTAATAAAGACGCTAAAGGACATAATCCTTTGTGTGGAGATAAAGTTCATGTTTATCTTAAAGTGGATGAAAATAAAAAAATTTCTGATATTAAATTTGAAGGTCATGGATGTGCAATATCGATGGCTTCAGCTTCAATAATGACAGAATTGATGAAAGATAAAGATGAAAAAGATGTAAATGAATTAATTGAAGACTTTTTAAAAATGATAAAAGATAATCCTGATCTTAAGTCAAATTTGATAAGTGAAGATGATAAAACAAAACTTATGTCCCTATCAGGTGTAAAAAAATATCCAATGAGAGTTAAGTGTGCAACATTACCATGGCATACATTAATTTCAGCGATGACAAATAAACCAGGTGAAGTAAATACTGAAAAGGAAGATTAAATGGAATTAAAAGATAAAGTTATAGCAGAAATAAAGAAAATCTATGATCCTGAAATACCGGTAAATATTTATGATTTGGGTTTAATATATGATGTTAAAGTTGATAAAGAAAATGTTGTGGAAATTAAGATGACACTTACTACTCCAAATTGTCCAGTTGCGGAAAGTTTACCAAAAGAAGTAGAAGATAGCGTTAAAGGTATTAAGGAAGTAAAGGATGCAAAATTAGAATTAGTTTGGGAACCGCCGTGGGATAAATCAATGATGTCAGAGGCAGCAAAATTGGAGTTAAATTTATGAGTCAGATAATTAAACTTAGTGACAAAGCAGCAGACAGAATAAAGTCAATTTTATCTAATGATAAAACTTCTTTAGGAGTAAGAATTGGAGTAAAAAGTGGGGGATGTGCCGGGATGTCATATGTAATGGAGTATGCAAAATCTCAAAATCCAAATGACGAATTGATTGAGGAAAAAGGTGTTAAAGTATTTATAGATCCTGGTGCTGTTATGTATTTGTTAGGTACAACAATGGACTTTAAAGAAGAGGAGTTTTCGTCTTCTTTTGTATTCAATAATCCCAATGAAACTGAACGTTGTGGTTGTGGGGAGTCCTTTAAAGTATAAGTCCCATTTTGAGCATATCTGCATTGCATAAAATGCATATCTTTGATATTTTCCTATTAATGAATCTTTTTGAATTTAAAAACTTGCTAAATTCAGAGGACAAAAAAGAAAAGAGAAAGTCTTTTTTTAGAACTCTGATTAAATCTGTTGAAGCAGGTGCAAATGGGACACAAGATTATGTCGTTAAGAAAGGTCCCAACAAAGATAAAATTGCATCTACTGATCAGTAATTAGCAACTGTAATACATATCGAACTCTATAGGGTGTGGTGTGTGTTCGAAATTGTGTATCTCCTCAAATTTTAATGCAATGTAAGCATCAATTTGATCATCAGTAAATACGTTTCCTTGTTTTAAGAAATCTCTATCCTTATCTAAACTTTCCATTGCTTCTCTTAAAGAGCCACAAACTGTTGGTATTTTTTTAACTTCAGACTCTGATAATGCGTAAAGATCTTTATCAAAAGATTTACCCGGATCAATTTTATTTTTAATTCCATCAAGCCCAGCCATTAACATAGCTGCAAAAGTTAAATAAGGATTCCCAGCAGCATCACCAAATCTCACTTCGCATCTTGCTGCTTTTTTACTTAGTGTAATTGGAATTCTACAAGAAGCAGATCTATTTCTTGCTGAGTAAGCTAATAAAACAGGTGCCTCGAAACCTGGAATTAATCTTTTGTAACTGTTAGTAGTTGCATTGGAAAATGCATTAATAGCTTTCGCATGTTTTAAAATACCACCGATATAATTTAAAGCTAAGTCTGAAAGTCCAGCATATTTGTCTCCTGAAAACAACGCCTTATCACCTTTCCAAATTGATTGGTGTACGTGCATTCCAGAACCGTTATCACCCTTAACTGGTTTAGGCATAAAAGTAGCTGTTTTACCAAATGAATGAGAAACCATATGAACCGCATATTTATAAAGTTGTAAATTATCTGCTTGATCTACTAATGTACCAAAGTACATTCCTAATTCATGTTGGCTAGGTGCTACTTCATGGTGATGTTTCTCAACTTTAATACCCATATCTCTCATAGCTTTTAAATATTCACCTCTCATGTCTTGAGCACTATCAACTGGAGGAACTGGGAAATATCCGCCCTTAATTCCTGGTCTATGACCCATATTTCCATTTGGATAATCTTTGCCTGTATTATAAGGACCCTCTGTACTATCAATTTTAAATCCTGTTTCATTCATATCATTTTTGTATTTAACATCGTCAAATACAAAAAATTCTGCCTCAGGTCCGAAGAACGCTTTATCTCCAATACCTGATTGTTTTAAATAAGCTTCAGCCTTTTTAGCTGTTCCTCTTGGATCTCTTTCATATGGATCTTTTTTAATAGCATCTAAAATATCGCAAAATATATTAAGTGTATTATGTGAGGTAAAAGGATCTACGACGGTTCTGCTTAAATCTGGTTTTAATATCATATCAGACTCATTAATTGCTTTCCAACCAGCAATTGATGAACCATCAAAAAATATACCTTCATTCAACATATCGTCATCAACGATTTTAGCATCCATCGTTACATGTTGAAGTTTTCCTCTTGGGTCTGTAAATCTTAAATCTACGTACTCAATTTCTTTTTCTTTAAGTGTTTTCAGTACATCGCTTGAACTCATAATTTTCCTTTAATTGCATGGATTACTATCAAAAAATAATATATTTTGATCTCGTTTTTAATTAATATCTCCTATGCAATTTACACATAGGATTAAACAAGAAATATTAGATTTTTGCAATCAATCAAAGGTTGAATATGAACGAAATTATTAACAAAGAACCAGTGCAAAGGGTAATTAAAGCATTAGAAAAGTTTGATAAAAATATACAAATCCAGATCCTTAAAAATACTGCCAGAACAGCAAAAGATGCAGCTAACGCATTAAATTGTGAAGAGGGTGCTATTGTTAAAAGTTTAGTTTTCAAAACAGAGATAGAATTTTTGATTTGCTTAGTATCTGGCGACAAAAGATGTTCTTTAAATAAACTTAAAAAAGTTATTTCAAAAAAAGATGTTTCAATGGCAAGTGCAGACGATGTTAAAGCTCAAACTGGATTTACTATTGGTGGTGTTTCACCGGTTGGTCATATAAATGAATTAAATATGATTATTGATAGAACACTTGAAAGATTTCAAATTGTGTATGCTGCAGCGGGACATCCAAATAGTATATTCAAAATAGATATTTCAAAATTAAAAGATCTAACAAAGGGAAGAGTTGAGGATATTACCGAATGAGACAGCCTACTATAACAGATTACTCATTATTAGTTTTTTTAGCAGTGATTTGGGCCTCTGCTTTTTTTAACATTAAATTAGCGACAGACTCATTTGGCCCTATAACCATAGCATTTATTAGAGTTTTATTAGGATCACTACCTTTAATAATTTTATGCGTATATAAAAATATTAAAATTGAAGTTTTTTCAAAAGACTGGCCATGGTTTGCAGCGATAGGTTTTGTAAACTTAGTGTTCCCCTTTTTTTTAATCGCCTATGGCGTCAAAAATGTTCAAAGTAATTTAGCAGCAATATTAATGTCTACTTCTCCATTAACTTCAACATTACTAGCTCATTTTTTTATCAAAAATGAAAAAATAAATTTACTTAAGGTAATTGGAGTTTCGATTGGTTTTACAGGAATAGTTTATTTATTTTCAGATAACTTTTTAATTAATGAAAATAATCTATTTTCAGCTCTATGTATTTTAATTGGTTCTTTAGGATATGTAATTGGAGGGATTTTAACACTTAAGATTAGTAATAAAAAAAATGAGAACGTTACCGCATCGATCTTGATTTGGGCAACAATAATTTTATTGCCAATATGTTTTTATTTTGAAAAACCATGGAACTATAGTCCATCATTGATATCAGTGATTTCAATCACCTATTTAGGAATTATAGCCACTGGCTTAGCTTGGGTCCTAAGATTTAAAGTTTTAAAAGATAATGGTTTAGTTTTTCAGTCTCAGGTAGCTTATTTAATTCCAATTTTCGGGGTAATTTTAGGTTATGTTTTTTTAGACGAACTAATCACATTTAAAGTATTAGTGGCACTCATTGCAATTATAATAGGGATATATTTTGTCAAAAAATCTACTTCTTCGAAGAAGATCTTAAGTCAAAAAAATATCTAATATTAGCAGTCAATTTAACAAAATTAGTTGAAGAATTTTTAATGTTTAATATTAATAAATATGCAAATCCTCTAAAGAAATATTTCAATATCTTTTTAAGATGGTGAACAGTAAATTTTTGAACATTAAAATAAATAAGAGGAGAATATTCATTATGAAAGGTTTTTATTAAATAATTCTGAATGTTCGATTTTGAGGATTTGCCTTGGTTATGTTGAGCTTTGGATTTTGGTGTTACAATTACACTGGTTTTTTTTGATCTCAACTTCCTACAAATGTCAATTTCCTCCCAAAAAAGGAAATACTTTTCATTAAATTTACCAATATTTTCAAAGTGTTTTGCACTTATTAATAAAGCGCAGCCTTTAGCAACATCAACGCATAATTCACCCTCAATTTTTGAATCTAACAATAATTCTCTTGATTTAATAGCATTTGATGAATCTACATTCTTTAAGTTTCTTTCTGGAAATGCTCC
>CACJWG010000017.1 GCA_902597055.1 uncultured Pelagibacteraceae bacterium
AGTTAGGGTTTAAATTTAATTTATCTAAAGTTTGTAGTTTTTTTTTATATCTACTTAATTTATAGAAAATTTTTTCTCTGATAAATTTAATTTTGAATATTTGACACCATATTTTTTCTCTAAAGTTTAATTCCATTAGAGTCTTCATATATATTTAATCTGATAATTAACTATGTTTATAAAGTAGCTTGTTTAATTGATAGTTTTACTTTTCCTCTATCAAAACCAATAACTTTTACTTTTACTTCGTCACCTTCTTTTACAACATCTGTTACTTTAGCCACTCTTTTATCTGCAAGTTCCGAAATATGAACTAGACCATCTTGTTTTCCCAAAAAATTTACAAAAGCTCCAAACTCCATTATTTTCATGACTTTACCATTATAAATTTTGTTAAGTTCGGCTTTAGCTGTTAAGTCCTTAATCATTTGCATAGCTTTGTTTCTAGAATCTTCATCTGGCGCTGCTACAGTTACTACTCCTTCATCATTCACATCTACTTTGGCTCCTGATTTTTCAACAATTTCCCTTATTGTTGCCCCGCCCTTACCGATGACAGTTGCTATATCTTTTTTATCCACTGTTATTTTTTCCATTTTTGGAGTGTGTTTACCAACACCACTTCTTGATTTAGCAAGAGCTTTATTCATCTCATCTAAAATATGAACTCTTCCGTCTTTTGCTTGTTTCAGTGCTTGTTCCATTATCTCAAAAGTAATACCTGTAATCTTGATGTCCATTTGTAAGGAAGTAATTCCATCTTTAGTTCCAGCTACTTTGAAGTCCATATCTCCAAGATGGTCTTCGTCTCCAAGTATATCCGAGAGTACACTGAAGTCATCACCCTCTTTAATTAATCCCATTGCTATACCTGCTACAGGTTCTTTAATTGGAACTCCTGCATCCATTAAAGCAAGAGATGAACCACATACCGTTGCCATTGATGAGGATCCATTGGATTCTGTGATTTCGGAAACTATTCTAAAGGTATATGGAAAACTTTCTTTAGATGGTAGTGAAGATTTAATAGCTCTCCAAGCTAATTTT
Organism: uncultured Pelagibacteraceae bacterium; assembly: GCA_902597055.1. Taxonomy (GTDB): domain Bacteria; phylum Pseudomonadota; class Alphaproteobacteria; order Pelagibacterales; family Pelagibacteraceae; genus Pelagibacter. The sequence goes on from CACJWG010000017.1 coordinate 1,048, forward strand.
CCATGCCCAATTTCTCTTCTACCAGTACCAATTCTGCCTGTCTCTCCAACAGAAAAAGGAGGGAAATTGTAATGAAGCATAAATCTCTCCCTTTGAAGGCCATCTAAACTTTCTATTCTTTGTTCGTCATCTGATGTTCCTAAAGTGGTTGTAACAATCGCTTGTGTTTCTCCTCGAGTAAATAGGGCAGATCCATGAACTCTTGGTAAAATTCCAACCTCACACATTATTGGTCTTACATCAGCTAGTCCTCTACCATCAATTCTGTTTTTATTTTTCAAAATGTCTGTTCTTACGATAGCTTTTTCAATATCTTTAAGTTCATGCATAACATCTAACTCTGTAAAGCTCTCATCTTCTTCATAAAGTTTTTTTGCTTTTTCTGTAACCTCAGATATTAGGTTCGATCTCTCTTGTTTGTCTTTGATTGAGAAGGCTTTTTTTAGGTCTTTAGCAAATTCAGACTCTAATTTTTTCTTTACAGATGATAAATCTTTTTTCTCAATGACCCAGTCAGGTTTTTTACATTCCTTAGCTAAATCTTCGATCATTTTTATAATGGGAACGAACCCCTCATGACCAAATTTTACAGCATCCAACATTTGTTGCTCGGTCAAACCACTTGCTTCTGATTCTACCATTAACACAGCGTCTTTTGTCCCTGCTACGACTAAGTCTAGTTTTGAATTTTCTAATTCTTTTTTAGATGGATTCAATACATATTTTCCATCTATAAAACCTACCCTTGAAGCTCCAACTGGTCCTAAAAAAGGCATTCCAGAAATTGCTAAAGCAGCTGAGGAGGCAATGATTGATAAAATATCAGCTTCGTTTTCTTTATCATATGAAATTACAGTGGGTAACACTTGTACTTCATTTTTAAATTCATCTGGAAACAACGGCCTTATTGGTCTGTCAATTAATCTTGAGATAAGAGTCTCGCTTTCTGTAGGTCTTGCTTCCCTTTTAAAGTATCCTCCAGGTATTTTACCTGCAGCGTAATATTTTTCCTGATAATTTACCGATAATGGGAAGTAATCCACATCTGGGTTAACTTTTTTTGCACCTACAGCAGTTGCCAAAACCACAGTCTCACCGCAAGTAGCGATAATTGCTCCATCTGCTTGACGAGCAACCTTTCCTGTTTCAAGAGTGATTTTCTTTCCCCCAAAATCTATTTCTTTTTTAAAAACTTTAAACATTTATTTCCTTAAGTTTAATTTGGTTAATATATTCTTATAAGCATCAGATTTATTTTTTTTAAGATAATCTAATAATTTCTTTCTCTTATTTACTGCTTTTAGCAGTCCTACAGATGAATGCTTATCCTTTTTAAATTTTCTCATATGAGCTGACAAGTTTTCTATTTTATCTGTCAGTAACGCAATTTGTGCTTCTGACGATCCAGTATCTTTTTCATGTAAAGCAACTTCTTTTAATTTTTTGTTCATTTCTTTCCTATTTATTTGTTTGTTTAATTAAATTTTCAATTTTTTCAGCATAATCGAAAGACTCATCTTTAACAAATAGAAGTTTGGGTAAAAACTTCATATCAATTTTTTTCGATAAGGTTTTTCTTATTACAAAAGAAAATTCTTTAAGGCTTTCTACCGTTTCATCAGAATTTATTCCACCAAGAGGAAGGACAAAAGTTTTTGCAGTTTTAAGATCTGGGCTCATTCTAACTTCTGTAACTGTTATTCCTTTAGTTTGTACATTTGGAAGTTTTGCTTCATCTTTTAAAAAAATCATGCTTAAAGCTTGCTTAATCATTTCACCAACCCTGAGCTGTCTTTGAGTAACTGGTTTTCCTAATTTTCCCATTATACTGATCTCTCTAATGTTTTTGAGTTATATGCTTCAATAATATCATTCTTTTGAAAATCATTAAAATTTTTCAAGGTTATCCCACATTCTAAGCCCTCTGTAACTTGTTTTGTTTGATTTTTTTCTCTAAATATTGATCCAATTTTACCTGTAAAAACAACTGTTCCATCTCTAATAACCCTTGCTAAAGAGTCTTGATTTATTTCACCTGTAGTTACTTTTGAGCCAGCAACTTTACCAACTTTTGATACTTTAAAAATTTCTAAAATTTCCGCTGAACCAGTTATACTTTCTTCTACATCAGGGGATAATAGTCCTGACATTTTGTTTTTCACGAAATCGATTAATTCATAAATTATATTAAAAGATGAAATTTTTACTGCATTTTGCTCAGCAATTTTTTTTGCTTCTTTGCTTGGCTTTACATTAAAAGCAATTAAAACAGCATTTGAGGCCTTTGCTAAATTAACATCAGTTTCAGTAACCATTCCAACATCTGACAAAATTATCTTTGGTTTAACCTCATCATGTTTTATTAAATTAACAGCATTTTTTATTGCTTCAGAAGAACCATGGACATCTGACTTAATTATTATATTTAATTCTTCACTTGTTTGATCTTTAAAAGCTGAGTCTTGAGTTATGAGAGATACTTGACCTTTTTTTGATTGAGCTTCATTTACTCTCGCTTCACTTAAAACTTTAGCTTCTTTGTCTGTATCAAGCACTAGAAAATCATCTCCAGATTTTGAGGCTCCACTTATACCTAATATTTCAACTGGGGTGGACGGTAAAGCTTCCTCGATAGATTTTCCATTGTCATCAATAATAGCCCTAACCTTTCCCCATTGAGGTCCACATACAAAATGATCCCCTTTTTTTAATTTTCCAGATGTCACAATTATATTTGCAATTGGGCCTCTCCCAATGTCAATTTTTGATTCCAAAACAATACCGGTAGCTTTATTATTATAATCCGCTTTTAAATTCAAAAGCTCAGCTTGTAGGGTTATAGACTCCAAAAGTTTATCAATATTTTTTTTTGTTTTAGCTGAAATTTCTACCATGAGTGTATCTCCTGACAAATCTTCGGAAATTAATTCATATTCAAGAAGTTGGTTTTTGACTTTTTGAGGATCAGCATCTGATAAATCACATTTATTAATTGCTACTACAATAGGTACCTTTGCAGCCTTAGCGTGTTTGATTGACTCGACTGTTTGAGGTTTGACCCCATCATTTGCGGCAACAACTAAAACAACAATATCAGTTAACTTTGAACCTCTTGCTCTCATTTCTGTAAATGCTGCATGACCAGGTGTGTCTATAAAAGTAATTTTTTCTTTATTATGGATTATTTGATATGCACCTACGTGCTGAGTAATTCCACCATGTTCACCAGAAACAACATTTGTGCTTCTAAGTACATCTAATACAGAAGTTTTTCCATGATCCACATGACCCATAACTGTTATTATCGGGGGTCTATTTTGGAGATTTTCAGATTTTATCTCTTTTATTTTACTTACAAGTTCCTCCGCCTTTTTTTCCTTTAAAGGAATATGGCCAAATTCTTTAACTAAATACTCAGCAGTATCAGAATCGATTGTATGATTGATTGTTACTGTAACACCCATTCCCATTAAATGTTTAATAATACTAGATGACTGTTCAGCCATCCGATTTGCTAAATCTCTTATCGTGATAAGTTCAGGTATACTAACTTCTCTTTTTACGTTTTTTAAATTTTCCTCATCATTTTTATTTTTAGTTTCTCTAAGTTCTTTTTCTCTTGCTCTTTTAATCGAAGCTAAACTTCTTGATCTAAATTCTATATCTTCACTTAAAGCTCTTGAAACAGTAAGTTTGAGCTCCCTTTTTTTTGTTGAAAATTTATTTTTATTATCTTTCTCTTTTGCATCACCTTTTATTTTTTTAGT
>CACJWG010000018.1 GCA_902597055.1 uncultured Pelagibacteraceae bacterium
AGCAACCTACTTGTAACTTTTCTTTGTCAACTGAAATTACTTTTAAGTCATGTTTGTCTCCAATAGTAAAAATTTCTTCGGGATGGTTTACTCTTGAATAGCTTATTTCCTGTAAATGTACCAAGCAGTCAATCTCATTATTAACATTAAAAAAACATCCAAATGAACTGTAACCTTTTACTACTGCGTTTTTAATAATGTCTCCCACATTATATTTTTCAATTATTTTTGCCTTGTCTTCTTTTTTACTTGATGAAATAATTTGACGACGCGATACGCATGCATTTCCTCGAATTTTATCCATTTTTATAAGAGCAAATTTTTGAGGTTCGTTCATTAGATGTGATATGTCTTTCAAGGGTGTGTCAGAAATTTGTGATCCTGGGCAAAACATTAAAGAACCTGTATCAAGGTGTTCAACAATTACTCCACCTTTGCACTTACTTGTAATTTTACCAACAATTGGTTCATTCTTTTCAAATGCCTCAACTAAAATATCCCAACCTTTTATTTTTTGAGCTTTGCTTGCTGAAACTATTACATTTCCTTCTCTGTCTTCAAGTCGTTCAAGAAGCACAGGAATTTTTTCACCAACTTTAATTTTTTTTTCAAGTCCAATAGCTTTTAGTTCGTTTATATCTATAATTGGTTCTGATTTTAAACCACAATCTAAAAAAGCGAATTTTTCTGTTATTTTTGTGACTGTACCCTCGATGATTTTGCCTTCGACAAGGTTTTGAGACTTTGTAAATTGAGTATCTAATAATTTTTCAAATTCCTTAGATGCTTTTGTATCGACGTTTTTAAATATTTCCATAATTAAAAATTTTCGATGTTTTAGATAAAAAAAAACAATTAATCAAGCTAGAATTAATTAGATCAATTATGGATATTTAGGGTTTTTTATGATCTAAGAGTTAATGATTAAATTAACTTAAACTTATATCCCAATTTTTTTAAAATCTTTAAAAATGATGGGAATGAGCTTTTATATGAGCTTGGATCTTCAATTGTCCAACTTCCCCCAAAAGTACAAGCTGCGATTACAGAGGTCATAAACACTCTATGGTCCTTCAAATATTTACCCATTCGAATGTTTTTTTTTAAATGAATATTTGGATTACCAAATATTTTTATAGAGTTTTTTGTCATTTTATTTTTAATTCCCATCTTAATTAATAATTTAGATCCAATTTTTAATCTCGGACTTTCTTTTTTGTTTAATTCCTCCAAATTAAAAAAGCTCGAAACACCTCTTGCTCTTGCTGCAACCAAAAAAATAATTAAAAACTCATCAATTAAATTGCTAGCAAGTTCTGGTGAGCAATTAATTTTTTTTAATTTGGATTGGCTTTTAACATATATATCGGCTTGTTTTTCTCCGAATTTTTTTTTTATGTTAATCATCTTTATTTTAGCACCCATTTTATTTAATATTTTTATAAAACCGATACGAGACTCATTTATATTTACATTTTTTATCTTTAATTCAGAATTCTTTGATAAAAGAGTTAATACAATAAAGAAAGCACAAGAGCTTGGGTCAGAAGGAATTTTGTATTTAAAAGCTTTGAACGATTTTTGACCTTTTATTACTATTTCGTCAGTAAGCTTTTTTTTTTTTATAAAAATAGGTATACGTAAATACTTAAAAATATTTTCAGTATGGTCTCTAGATTTTTTAGCTTTTATTATAGTTTTTCCAGGCGAATTAAGTGCGGCCAACATAACCGTACTTTTACATTGTGCGGAACCTCTTTTTTCAATGTAATGAATAGGATTTACAAAGTTAGACCCTTTAATTTTTAAAGGTAAAGTTTTTTTATTATTTACAATAAAATTTGCACCAACTTTTTGTAAAGGAGAAATGACTCTTTCAAAATCTCTTTTTGATAAACTCTTATCACCTGTTAATTTAATATAATTAGGTGATTTTACCAAAAGTCCTAAAATTAATCTTGCAAATGTTCCAGAATTTCCTGCATTTAAAACAATATCTTTTTTAAATTTAAATCCATTTATACCTTGGCCATAGACATAACATTTATTTTTGTCTAAAGAAATTCTAATACCTAATTTTTTTAAGCATTTAATAGCGTTTATAATATCTTCAGATAATAGAATGTTTTCAATTGAAGTTTTACCGTAAGCTTGAGAACCAAGCAATAATGTTCTAATGGAAATACTTTTGTCACCATCAATTGAAACTGTTTTTTTAAATGAATTATTTTTATTATTTATAAATAATTTTTTTCCCATTTATAATTAATTAAACTTAAATGAGTCACCAAAATATGCGGTTTGGGCATTTGGATTTTTTACTAACTCTGATGGTGTGCCTTTAGCAACCACTTTTCCATTGGATAAAACAATTGCTACATCAACACAAGTAAGAAGATCTCTAGCCTGATGGTCGCATATGCAAATAGTTATTCTATTTTCAGCTTGAAGATTTACAATTATTTGTTGTAACATTTTTATTGTCATTACATCCAACGCAGCAAAACATTCGTCCAATAAAAGTAATTCAGGATTTCCAAGAAGAGCCATTGCAATCACTAATTTCTTCTTTTGTCCACCAGATAAAAATTTTGCTTTGATATCTCTGATTGATTCAAGATCAAATTTTGAAGTTAAGAAATTTATTTTTTCAATTCTATTCCTTGGATCTTTAATTAGAATCTCACCTACTGCTTTCAAGTTTTCATATAAAGTTAAATCATAAAAAAAACCACCGTATTGAGGTACATAACCAATTTTGAATTTGGTTGTTCGAAGAAATATTGGAAAATTATTTACTTTTTCCCCTCCGATGAAAATTGATCCTTTTTCAGGAGATATAAGACCAGTTATCAAGTTAAAAATTGTTGATTTACCTACCCCGTTGGGTCCAAGCAGCCCAAAAATTTCCCCTTTATTTATCTCGAAGTTTATTTTTTCTAAAATTTGTCTGTTTCCAAAAGACAACGAAACATTATCTAATTTTAATAATGGTTTATTTTGTTTGAAGCTTTTTATTCTAAATTTTTTAATTATTGCCATTTTTTGATAAGCTATTTATTAAAACTTTCTGGTTTGGATCATTCATAAAAATTTTTGTTTTTTTGTTCAATATATCTATTTCAGCTTTATCTGCACTTAAAGATGAAATTCCACTTAAATAACGTACATCATCATATATAGAAACTAAATTTTTTTCAAAAGATAAATCTAAAAACTCACTTTTAAGCAAATGTTCATTATAATTAACAGATACAGCTTCATTAAATAAGGTGTCATAATTTTTTGTATTATATTTAGCAAATTTTGATTGTATCAATATAACGTTAGACTTTTGTAATTGAATAATCGCTTCCACATTCTCTAAGTAAATTATATCAGGATTACTTTTATCGATGTTTCCTTTTTTCGCTTCAATTTTGTATTCATTTCCCTGTTTATCTATTGAGAAATACTTTAAATCTTCGATCATGCTTTCACTAACCACTTGAGGTTTTTCAAACTTCGTTTTTATTTCACTTTCTAAATTAGATTTTTTAAAATATTTAAAAAAAAGAAATAAGGATATGATAATTAAAAATATTAATAAAAAAAATTGAATATAAATTTTTTTTGTCATTTATTGAATGTTATTTTCCAAAATATTGTGAATATGAAGTACTCCTATTGTTTTATTCTTTTGTTTTTTTCTATGAACGCATAAAAAAGTAATTCTTTTTGAGTTCATTAAAGAAAGTGCTTTAGCTGCCAAAACATCGGCTTCAATTGAAATTGGATTTTTTGTCATAACATCCTTCACTCTAAGTTGTTGAAGATTCCCTTTTTTTTCACTTTTACGTCTTATTTGTCCATCAGTTATAATTCCAGTAGTTTTTTTTTGTTGGTTTCTAGCAACTAAAACGCCAAGTTTTTTTATTGAAATAAATTTCAATGCATTTTTCATGTTTGAATTTTCACTTATAAATGGAATCTTTTTTCCTGTAAGCATCAAGTCCCCTACCGACATTAGTTTGGACCCAAGACTACCCGATGGATGGAATTTTTTAAAATCTTTTTGGCCAAATTTTTTTTGTTTCATTGTTGCTATCGCTATAGCATCACCTATCGCTAATTGAACAATGGTTGAGGATGTTGGGACTATGTTACCCGGTCCTGCCTCCTTTACCTCTGGAGTTAATATCTTTATATCAGAAGCTCTATATAAAAGAGAATTTTTTTTCGAAACTATGCCAATCAAAGTTATATTTTTATTTCTATTTGCAAATTGAATTATATTTTTTAATTCAGTTGACTCACCACTATTACTGATTAATATCAAAATATCATTTGAACTAATTTGCCCAAGATCGCCATGTGAGCATGAACTAGCATCAACAAAAAAAGACGGTGTTCCAACTGATGCTAAGGTTGAAGAGATTTTCCTTGCGATAATCCCTGACTTGCCAACACCTGATAAAATAACCTTACCTTTTTTACAATTTAATATTTTTTCTACAGCTTTTTTAAAATTAATATCTAAGGAATTTTTTAATTTATTTAATGATACTATTTCAGTACTAATTACTTCTTTTGCGATTTTTTTAAAAATATCTTTTTTCATTAATGTGACCAAATATCATCAGAAAATGATGCTAAATCTAAGTTAACTCTTGTATTAACAAATTTTAAACAATCTTCATATAATTGATATCTTTTTTCCCTTTTTAATATCTT
>CACJWG010000019.1 GCA_902597055.1 uncultured Pelagibacteraceae bacterium
TTTTTTTCCTCACAATTCATAAAAAAAACTATGAGTGAAAAAGATAAAATAAAAACTTTACTGGTAAAAAAACCGTTAAAACTTGATTGTGGTCAGACAATCAATGATTTTCCATTGGCTTATGAAACATATGGAAAATTAAATGATAAAAAAAATAATGCTATATTGGTTTTTCATGCATTAACAGGAGACCAGTTTGCTTCAGGAACAAATCCAATTACGAAGAAAGACGGTTGGTGGAATTATGCCCTTGGACCTGGTAAAGCTATTGATACCAATAAATACTTTGTAATCGCAGCTAACGTAATAGGTGGCTGTATGGGTTCTTTTGGACCAAGTGATATAAATCCAAAAACAAAAAAACCTTTCGGAACTAATTTTCCTGTAATCACAATAAATGATATGGTTAATGCTCAATATAACCTTTTGGAATATTTTAAAATTGAAAAATTATTCTGCGTTATTGGAGGATCTATGGGTGGAATGCAAGTCCTTCAGTTTGTATCTAATTTCCCGGATAAGGCACATACCGCAATACCAATTGCCTGCACTGCAAGTCATTCAGCTCAAAATATTGCACTTAATGAACTTGGCAGACAGTCTATAATGGCAGATAGGAATTGGCAGGATGGGTTTTATGAGGAACAAAATAAACAGCCAGATAAAGGTCTTGCAGTTGCAAGAATGGCAGCACACATAACTTATTTATCCAAAGCAGGTCTTCAAGAAAAGTTTGGTAGAAAGCTGCAAGAAAGAGATGATTTAAAATTTAGCTTTGATGCTGACTTTCAAATAGAAAGTTATCTAAGATATCAAGGCTCAGTTTTTGTGGATAGGTTTGATGCAAATAGCTATTTATATATCACAAGAGCTATGGATTATTTTGATTTAACAAAGAAGTTTGGGGGCAATCTATCCAAAGCTTTTGAAAAAAGTAATACAAAATTTTTTATTATATCTTTTACATCAGACTGGCTCTATCCAACATCTGAAAACAGAGAAATAGTGATAGCACTTAACGCTATTGGTAAAGACGTTGGATTTGTTGAAATTACATCTGATAAAGGACACGACTCTTTTTTACTTGATGTTCCAGATTTCCTCAAGACTGTGAGAAATTTTTTAAACAAATCTTATGAGAAAATTTAATGAAAAAAGAATTTTATAATATCGCAAACTTAGTGACAAAAAACGCCAAGATTTTAGATGTAGGGTGTGGGAATGGCGAATTAATGAAATATATAACTGAAAATATCAGTAAAGATATAAGGGGAATTGAATTATCAAAATCAAATGTTCAAAAGTGTGTTGAAAAAGGTTTAACTGTTATTGAAGGTGACGCAGAAAAAGATTTAAAACAATTTCCAGATAACTCGTTTGATTTTGTAATTCTAAGTCAAACTTTACAAGCTTTCTTAGATCCAGAAAATGTATTGAATGAATTACTAAGGATTGGGAAAAAAGCAATTGTATCAATCCCAAATTTTGGACACTGGAAAGTAAGACTTCATTTGCTTTTAAAAGGCACAATGCCAGTTACAGAGAATTTACCTAATGAATGGTATAATACTCCAAACTTGCATATGTGTACAATTAAAGATTTTGAAAATTATTGCAAACAAAGAAATATAAAGATTAATTTAAAAAATTTAAAATTTCAGAATTTGTTTTCTGAATTAGGAATTTTTATACTAGAGAAATAAAGTGAAAATTGAAATAATAAAATGTCTTACTGACAATTTTTCATATTTGCTAATCAATGAAAAAAGCCTGGATACTTGCGTGGTAGATCCTGGTGAGGCAAAACCAGTATTAGAGTATATCAAAAAAAATAATTTAAATTTAAAATACATTCTAAATACTCATCACCATGGCGATCATATTGGTGGTAACAATATCCTTAAAAAAGAGTTTAACGCAAAAATTCTAGCCTTTGAGGATGATAAAGATAGAATTCCTATGATTGATATTCCCTTAAAAGATAATCAGGTTTGGAAGGATGGCATATTTGAATTTAAAGTAATTCATGTACCTGGGCACACTTCTGGACATATATGCTTTCATTTTTTTAACGAAAAAACAGTTTTTACTGGAGATACATTGTTTTCTTTGGGGTGTGGAAGAATTTTTGAGGGAAGCTATGAAGATATGTTTAATTCATTATCGAGGTTAAAAATTTTACCACCTGAGACAAACATATACTTTGGACATGAATATACATTAAATAATGCAATTTTTTGTCAAAGATTTGATCAAAACAATTCTGAACTAAATAAAAAAATACTAAATATTAAAAAAAAATTGGATAGTGGTTTTCCTTCTGTGCCATCTACAATAAAAGATGAATTGAATTGTAACATTTTTTTAAGAGCAAAAAATCAGGAAGAATTTTCAAAATTAAGGGATTTAAAGGATAATTTTCAATCGATATAACTTGACTATAAAAACCTTACAACTATATTGCTGCATAATTTAGAAAATACTTTTATGTCATTTGCAGTCATACAAACAGGTGGAAAACAGTACAAAGTCAAAGCTGGAGAAATTTTAAAAATTGAAAAATTCCCAGAAGGTAAGCCAAATAGTAAAATAGAGTTCAAAGAAATTTTAGCTTACGGAGATGACAAAAATATTGAGTTAGGTAACCCTATTGTTTCTGGTGCAAAAGTTGAGGCTGAATTATTAAAAAATTCAAAAAATAGAACTGTTTTAATATTTAAAAAACGTAGACGTAAAAATTCAAGAAGAAAAAACGGTCACAGACAACAATTTTCATTAATTAGAGTAAACAAAATTATGTCAAAAGATGGAAAGGTCTTGTCTGAGGCAGAGAAAATTACTAAAGTAAGCAAAAAAAAAGAAGAAAAAAAAATAACAACTAAAGTTAAATAATGGCAACAAAAAAAGCAGGTGGATCGTCAAGGAACGGAAGAGATAGTGCAGGAAGACGTCTCGGAGTAAAAAAATATGGGGGTCAGTTTGTGGTGCCTGGAAATATAATTGTTAGACAAAGGGGAACAAAAATTTTCCCTGGACAAAATGTTGGTATGGGGAAAGATCATTCAATCTTTTCGGTGATAAAAGGGAAAGTTATTTTCAAAAAATCAAAGTCTGATAGGACTTACGTTTCAGTTAAACCAAATTAATATCCAAACAACTTACCCTGTTGTTTTATGAAATTTTTAGATCAAGTAAAGATATATATTAAAGCTGGCGACGGTGGATCTGGATCTCCAAGTTTTAGAAGAGAAAAATTTATAGAATTTGGTGGCCCTGATGGAGGCGATGGTGGAAAAGGCGGGTCAGTAGTACTTGTCTCTGAGAGAAACTTAAATACTTTGATAGATTATAGATATCAACAACATTTCAAAGCTGAAAGAGGTGGTGATGGAAAAGGAAAAAATCAAACTGGAAAAGGTGGAGACAATTTATATTTAAAAGTTCCGATTGGAACGCAAGTTTTCGAAGAGGATAATAAAACTTTAATTTTCGATTTTAAAAAAGAGAAGGAAGAATATACTGCCGCGATAGGTGGAAAAGGCGGTTTTGGAAATACAAGATTTAAATCTTCAACAAACAGAGCGCCACGTAAATTTACCAAAGGACTTAAAGGTGAAGATTTTTGGATATGGTTGCAATTAAAAACTATTGCAGACATAGGAATTATAGGATTACCTAATGCAGGTAAATCAAGTTTACTGGCGTCAATAACAAGCGCAAACCCAAAAATTGCAAATTATAAATTTACAACCCTTAACCCTAATTTGGGTGTTGCGGTATATGATGATAAAGAAATTACTTTAGCAGACATTCCTGGACTTATAGAAGGTGCTCACAAAGGGGTGGGTTTAGGAACAAAATTTTTAAAACATATTGAAAGGTGTAAAACCTTGCTTCATTTAATTGATGTAACAGAAAAAGATTTAATCAGATCATATAAACAAATTAGAGCTGAGTTAGGCAAATATAGTAAATCTCTTTTAAAAAAAAACGAGAT
>CACJWG010000020.1 GCA_902597055.1 uncultured Pelagibacteraceae bacterium
AAACAATTTGTTATGTTCTATTTCATTAAGTAAGATATCTTTATCTATCTCACTTTTTTTTAATTGTTCATTGTAAAAATTCAATTCTCCAATTTCTTTTTTAATAATTTGATTAATATCTGAAAATTTCCAATCTTCGTCTTTCCTAGTTGGGAAACCATGGCTCGAGAATTCTTTTGCATTAAGATTTTTAAAAGCAATTTCCTTTTCAGATAAATTGTTATTCTTTAATGTTTTTTCAAAATCTGTTTTAAAATTTTCCATTAGTTTATGTTTTCATAACCTTTCTTTTCTAACTCTAACGCTAACTCAGGTCCTCCTGATTTAACTACTTTTCCATTCATTAAAACATGAACAAAATCAGGTTTTATATAATTAAGTAATCTTTGATAGTGGGTTATTATTAAAAAAGAATTATCTTTTTTTCTTAATGAATTAACACCATCTGCAACAATTTTTAATGCATCAATATCTAGTCCTGAATCTGTTTCATCTAAAATTGATAATTTTGGTTCTAAAATAGACATTTGTAAAATTTCATTCTTCTTTTTTTCTCCACCAGAAAAACCAACATTAAGTTGTCTACTAAGTTTATCTTCATCAAATTTTAGATTTTTGGCTTTTTCTTTTACTAATTTGAGAAACTCTAATGCGTCTAATTCTTTTTCACCACGCGCTTTTTTAATAGCGTTTAAAGAAGTTTTTAAAAAGATGTTTGTGTTTACTCCTGGAATTTCTAAAGGATATTGAAAAGCTAAAAATATTCCTTTATGAGCTCTTTCCTCTGTCTCAAGATCAAATAAATTTTTATTTTCAAATAAAACATCCCCTGTTACGTCATACCCTTTTTTTCCAGATAAAATATTAGATAGAGTGCTTTTTCCTGATCCATTAGGACCCATTATTGCATGAACTTCTCCAGGTTTAATCTCAAGAGAGAAGCCATTTAAAATTGATTTATCTTCAATTTTTGCACTTAGGTTATTGATTTTTAACATTAACCAACACTCCCTTCTAAACTAATTCCAACAAGTTTTTGCGCTTCGACTGCGAATTCCATAGGTAATTGTTGAAGAACTTCTTTACAAAAACCATTTACAATCAAACTTACTGCTTCCTCAGAATTCAATCCTCTTTGTTGGCAATAATGTAGTTGTTCATCACTTATTTTTGAAGTTGTTGCTTCATGTGCAATATTAGAATTAGCATTTTTATTTTTGATGTAAGGAATTGTATGTGCGCCACATTTATTTCCCATTAGCAATGAATCGCATTGAGTATAATTACTAGAGTTTGATGATTTAGATGAAATATCAACTAATCCTCTATATGTCATATCAGATAAGCCTGCGCTAATACCCTTTGATATAATTTTACTTTTTGTGTTTTTACCCAAATGAATCATTTTTGTACCTGTATCTGCTTTTTGATGATTGTTTGTAATTGCAATTGAATAAAATTCACCGACTGAATTATCCCCTTGCAATATACAGCTTGGATACTTCCACGTAATAGCTGATCCGGTTTCAACTTGTGTCCAAGAAATTTTAGAATTTTTACCCTTGCATAATCCTCTTTTAGTTACAAAGTTATAAATTCCACCTTTTCCATCTTTATCTCCTGGATACCAATTTTGAACAGTTGAATATTTTATTTCTGCATCATCTAATGCAATTAATTCAACATTTGCTGCATGCAATTGATTTTCATCTCTCATCGGCGCAGTACATCCTTCTAAATAACTTACGTAGCTCCCTTTATCTGCAATTATTAGAGTTCTCTCGAACTGACCTGTATCGGAAGCATTAATTCTAAAATATGTTGAAAGCTCCATCGGGCATCTCACACCAGGTGGAATATAAACAAATGATCCATCAGTGAATACTGCTGAATTTAATGTTGCGAAGTAATGATCAGTGATTGGTATAACAGAACCTAAATATTTTTTCACTAGATCTGGATGTTTTTGAATTGCTTCAGATATTGAACAAAAAATAATTCCTTTTTCAGTTAATGTATCTTTAAAAGTTGTAGCTACAGATACTGAGTCAAATACTGCATCAACTGCAATACCATTTAATCTTTTTTGTTCATTTAGCGGAATACCAAGTTTGTTATAAGTTTCAATAAGTTTTGGATCTAATTCATCTAAACTTTTTGGTTTTTCTTTAAAACTTTTGGGTGCTGAATAGTAATAAAGATCTTGATAGTCAATTTTAGGATATTTTGGTTTTTGCCAATTTGGTTCTTTCAAAACTTTAACCCTATTGTAAGCTTTTAATCTCCAATCTAACAACCACTTAGGTTCCTTTTTAATGTTAGATATAAATTTAATTACATCTTCATTTAACCCTTTTGGAGCTTTAAAGTTTTCTATATCGGTTGAAAAGCCGTATTTATAATCTTTTAATTTTTCGAGTTCTTTTTCTCTCATTGATTTCTACTTTCTTTTCTCTTCACTAAATCACCCAGTTTTTTATTTTCAAAAAATGAGTTTATATGTAAGTCGAGTTCGTCCCACAAATTGTGAGTAATGCATTTTGAAGATTTGCCATTGCAACCTTTTTTTGACTCTTTTTTACATCCAACTGTTTTTACTTTTTCATCTAATGCATAAAAAATATCTGAAATTTTCAGATCATTTATATTTTTAGATATAATGTAGCCACCATTTGTACCTCTTACACTTTTAACAATATTATTTTTTTTTAATCTTAAAAAAATCTGCTCTAGATAAAGTAAAGATATGCTTTGTCTAAGAGATATATCTCTTAAACTTACTGGGTTTTTCCCATCGAACCTTGCCATGTCAGCAAGTGCCATTACAGCATATCTTGATTTAGTATTTAGCTTCATAATCCGCAATTTATGGGACTTATATATATACCCGACTAAAATAGTCAAGATTGCATTAAAGAAAAAGACTCGCAAATTGACACTGCAATATGATAAATAAAGTTTTTTAGTGAGAATAATAATCATTAACAAACATGGAAAATAAAATTTTAGAAATCTTCATACCTGGGCCTGCAGGAAGATTAGAAGCAAAATATTTTAAAAGTCAGAAAATTACATCACCAATAGCTTTAGTTCTTCAACCACATCCGCAATACGGTGGTACGATGAACAATAAAGTTGTTGTAGATACTTTTCACGCTTTTATGGATAACGGTTTCTCTGTTTGTAGAGTAAATTTTAGAGGAGTAGGCAAAAGTGATGGAGAATTTGATAATGGTCAAGGTGAATTAGCTGATGCTGCAGCAGCACTTGATTGGTTAGAGAGAGAAAACTTTGATAATTCACAATGTTGGGTCGCTGGTTTTTCTTTTGGATCTTTAATCTCTATGCAATTGTTAATGAGACGTCCTGAAATAAATAGATTTATTTCTATATCTCCGCAACCCAATGTTTATGATTTTACTTTTTTATCACCGTGTCCTACTTCTGGGCTTATGGTTTATGGAAAAAAGGATGAGTTAGTCCCTAAAGAATATATTAATGAACTTGACAAAAGGCTAGCATCTCAAAAAGGAATTAAAGTTGAATTTGAGGCTGTGCCTGATGCAAATCACTTTTTTACAAAATCTGAAGAGAATTTAAAAAAGGTTTTAGATAAATATATTAAAAAAGAGTCCGCTCTTTACTAAAAATTATTAACAATTTCGCCACCTATGGTAGGACTTTTACACCCTGTAGTATCAGGAAATGATATTGGTAATTCGAGGAATCTTCTTATTGCTAAAAAAGCAAATGCCTGAGACTCCACATAATCCCCATCTATTCCATAGTCATCAATAGGTTGGATTACTAAATTTTTCAATGTTCTAGATTTTATCCTTTGAATTAAAGTTTTATTTTTTCTTCCTCCTCCGGACACCAAAACTTTGAATAATTTATTTCTTAC
>CACJWG010000021.1 GCA_902597055.1 uncultured Pelagibacteraceae bacterium
AGATCCAGGAACTGACAGAAAAGCAGTTGTAGAACAATTAACAAAAGCTATGGGTGGAACAATGCATAGTATGGACATTGTAAGAGGATCTTATGATTTTGTCGTTGTTGTAGACCTTTCATCATTTGATGATTTTGCTGCAATCAAACTTGTTGTTGAGGGATCAGGTGCTGTTAAAAATTTAACAATACTTGAGGCGATTGATTTTTCAAAAGCAACAGCTAAAGCAGGAAAAATTGGCTACAAAGCCCCTGGACAGTAAAAGATTGATTAGTTTTTTTTGTCGTTATCAACGACTAAGCAGATTTCTGATTTAGTCAGAAATCTGCGACCTGTTCCATTGTCTAAAGAGAACATTCCGCCAATACCATTTACAGCATCAATAGTTAAATCAGTATGTTTCCACTTTTCATATTGATCATCATTCATATAGAAAGGAACTCCACCTATTTCTCCTAACTTTACATCGCTGTTTCCTACCATATATTCTTTTCTAGGATAGCACATTGGAGCACTTCCATCGCAACATCCACCCGATTGATGAAACAAAAGCTCTTCACCGTGTTGAGCTTTAATATCTTCAATTAGTTTTAATGCTGATTGTGTTGCTTTTACTTTCATAATAATATGGCCCGTGATTCCTCACGGGCCATTATATATTAATTATCTTTTAAAAGAAGCCTAATTTCTTTTCACTGTAAGACACGTGTAAGTTCTTCACTTGTCTGTAGTGGTTAAGCATCATTTTATGAGTTTCTCTTCCGATACCAGATTGTTTATATCCGCCGAAAGCAGCGTGAGCAGGATAAGCGTGATAACAGTTTGTCCAAACTCTACCAGCTTGTATCTCTCTACCCATTCTGTATGCAAGATTTCCATTTCTAGTCCATACTCCTGCACCTAAACCATAAAGAGTATCATTAGCAATTTCTAATGCCTCTTTCTCATCTTTAAATTTAGTTACAGAAACAACTGGTCCAAAAATTTCTTCTTGGAATATTCTCATATTGTTTTTACCTTCGAAAATAGTTGGCTCAATGTAGTTTCCTTTTTCTAAACCACTATTGATTTTTGCAACATTTCCTCCACATAGAACTTTGGCACCCTCTTTCTTACCTAAATCAAGATAAGATTTGATTTTTTCCATTTGTTCTAATGAAGCTTGCGCACCAATCATTGTCTCCATTTTTAAAGGATTGTCTTGTTTTACAGCTTTAGTTCTAGCAATAGCTTTTTCCATGAATTTGTCATAGATAGACTCTTGAACTAGTACTCTACTTGGACAAGTACAAACTTCTCCTTGGTTTAACGTAAACATTGCAAAACCTTCTAAACACTTATCGAAGAAGTCATCATTTTTATCCATGACGTCTTCAAAGAAAATGTTAGGAGATTTACCACCTAATTCCAAAGTAATTGGGATTAAGTTTTGTGATGCATATTGCATAATCAATCTACCAGTTGTTGTTTCACCAGTAAAAGCAATTTTCTTTATTCTCTTAGAAGATGCTAAAGGTTTACCAGCTTCTAATCCAAAACCGCTTACAATGTTAACAACACCTTTTGGTAAAAGATCACCAATCATTTCCATCATTACCATGATAGACGCTGGAGTTTGCTCTGCAGGTTTTAGTACCACACAGTTACCAGCAGCTAATGCTGGAGCAAGTTTCCAAGTTGCCATTAGCAATGGGAAGTTCCAAGGTATAATTTGTCCAACTACACCTAGTGGCTCAGGTATGTGATAAGAATATTCATTATTGCTTATTTCAGCAACTGAACCTTCTTCTGCTCTGATTACTCCTGCAAAATATCTCCAGTGATCTATTACAAGAGGTAAGTCAGCAGCCATACATTCTCTGATTGGCTTACCATTATCTAAACATTCTGCCACTGCTAATGTATTTAGATTTTTTTCTAATACATCTGCAATCTTTATCAAAATGTTAGATCTTTCAGTGATTGATGTCTTTCCCCAAGTTGGGAAAGCTGCGTGAGCTGCGTCTAATGCTGCATCCACGTCTTTTTCGTTAGATCGCGCAACTGAACAGATAACTTCATTTGAGATCGGAGAAGTATTATCAAAATACTTTCCAGATTTAGGTTCTACAAATTTTCCATTTATGTAGTTTCCGTATTTTGCTTTGAACGGAAATTTAACCTTCAAATGAGAGGTATCTAGAACAGAAGACACTTTCATCTCTGCACTCATTTTTCCTCCATTTGTTTTACGTATTGTTTTTGACTTTGACTTTATTTTTTTTAGCTTTTTTTTAGATTTAGAAAGTTTCTTTGTCGTTCCGCTTTTAAGTTTTCTTCTTTTTTTAATCGACTTTTTTGTTTTCTTTCTTCTTTTCTTAACAGCTTTTTTTTTCTTAGTCTTAGCCATTTATATAAATCTAATTAAAAACCTTTTTACACATGATGTAAATGCGCAAAATATATTTCAATTTCAAGTTGAAATGTTTTTTTTCAATAAATAGAATAGTTTAAGATTTTCTTGTTGCGATAAATACGCCAAGTGAAGCAACAATGAAGCCAAATATATCAATTAAAGATAATTGCTCATTAAGAAATATCCATGCGATAATTGCCGAAGTTGCTGGTATTAAAAAAAATACAGTTACTGTTTTACTTGCAGAATTATTCTTGATTAAAAACATTAATATCGTAAACGCTCCAAAAGACACAAGAAAGATTTGATGACCCATTGCTATTAAAAAACTTTGATTAAATTCAATGAATGGATCAACAAAAAACAAAATTACTACCAAGTGGAAGAAACATCCTCCTGCAGCTTGGTATGTATTGCTTACTGGTAAAGGAATATTGCCACTGAATTTCTTTTGAAAAAGAGTGGCAGATGTAATGGATATTAGTGCAATGAAGGAAGCTATAATTCCAATTGTTGGAAGAGCACCTCCTATATCTACCCCTAATACTAGTGCAGATCCTATAAATCCAAGAGCAACCCCAATCCACTGTTTCCATCCTACATGTTCTTTAAGAAAAGGTCCGGCTAAAGCATTTGTTAAGATTGGCTGCATTGTAACAATAAGTGCTGTTATGCCTGTTGGAATACCTTTTGAGATGGAAAAAAATACACCTCCTAAATAAATTCCATGAAATAGAACACCACTTGAAAAAGACTGAATAAATTCTCTGCTATTTAATTTCAGCGATAATTTTTTGTAAACACAATAAATAAAAAAACCTAGAGCAACTATAAAAAATCGAAAAGCTAAAGCTGCAAAAGGATCACTGTTATCTACTATTGGTTTTGTAGTAACAAAAGCTGAAGACCACAATAAAACAAAGA
>CACJWG010000022.1 GCA_902597055.1 uncultured Pelagibacteraceae bacterium
TTGTTACCGTGTTTTGCTACTTTAACATCCATACTAGCTAATAATAAAGCTGATGCAGTAGAAATGTTTAAAGTGTTCATACCGTCTCCACCTGTACCACATGTATCGATACAATTATCTACATTTACCCGTTTAGATTTCTCTCTCAAAATATAAACACCTCCAGCTATTTCGTCTGAGGACTCACCCTTTTCTGATAATAGAGTTAAAAAGTCAAATATCTCTTGATCATTAGCTTTTCCTTCCATCAATTTTTTAAACGCCTCTTTACTTTCTAAGAAAGTTAAATCTTGTTTTGCTCCAATTTTATCTATGAATTGTTTCATTTATTTTTTAAATCTAATAAAGTTTTTTAAAATTTTTATACCAAGTTTTGTTTTAATACTTTCAGGATGGAATTGTACTCCATGTACGTTATATTTTTTATGCTTGATACCCATTATTAAGCCTTCTTTTGTTTCCGCAGTGATTTCGAGGTCTTTTGATAGTGTTTTTTTATCAATTATCAAACTATGATATCTAGTTGCCTCGAAATTTTTAGGTAAATTTTTCAGTATTCCAATCTTTTTAGATATTATTCTGCTAGTTTTTCCGTGCATCAATTTTTTGGCTTGAATTATTTTAGATCCAAAAACTTGACCTATTATTTGATGTCCGAGGCAAACCCCAAGAATGGGTATTTTGTTATGAATTTCTCTTACAATTTTCAAACAATTTCCAGACTGATTTGGATTACCAGGTCCTGGAGAAATAACAATTCTATCAAATTCCTTTTTAATAATATCCGGGGTATTAATTTTATCATTTCTGTAAACTTGAACTTTAGTTTTTAGAGAAGACAAATAGTGAAATAAATTGTATGTAAAACTATCGTAGTTATCAATAAGAAGTATTTTCATTTTTCTAGTGACTTTATCAAAGCTTTCGCTTTATTTATGGTTTCATTATATTCATTTATTGGTTTGCTATCAGCAACAATTCCAGCTCCTGCCTGAACATAAAATTTATTATTTTTTGTAACTGCTGTTCTAAGGGCTATACAGGTATCAAAATCTCCATTCGCGGAAAAGTATCCAATGCCACCTGCATAGATTTTTCTACTATTTCTCTCAAGTTCATCAATTATTTCCATTGCTCTAATTTTAGGTGCTCCTGAGACTGTACCTGCTGGAAACCCAGCCATTAAGGCTTCAAATTTAGAGAATTTTTTATCGTAGACACCTGTCACATTGGACACAATATGCATAACGTGTGAATACTTTTCGATTTTAAACCTTTCAGTAACCTTTACAGTATTGATCTTTGAAACTTTTCCGGCATCATTTCTGCCTAAGTCGAGAAGCATAAGATGTTCGGATAATTCTTTTTTATCATTAATCAAATCTTTTTTTAATAAGTTGTCTTCTTTATTGTTTCTACCCCTAGGTCTTGTTCCAGCAATTGGTCTTACAGTTATTACATTGTTCCTTAATCTAACCAAAATTTCTGGACTTGCCCCAATAATTTGAAAATCATTAAAATTAAAAAAAAACATAAACGGTGAAGGATTTGTTACTCTTAATTTCTTATAAATCTCAATTGGTTTTTTTGTAAGTTTTGTCTCAAATCTTTGGCTTAAGACAACCTGGAATATGTCACCTTTTTTTATATATTGTTTTGCCTTGTTTACAATTTGGAAAAATCTTTTTTTAGAAATGTTCGACTTTACACTAAACTTTGTTATTGAGGTATTATTTTGAAATTTGGAAATTCTTGAACTTATCAATAAACTATTAATTTCATCCTGTATTTCAAAATACTTTTTTTCTAAGTTATTAATTTTAATGTCAGAAAAAATATTTTTAACGAAAAAAATTTCCTTTTTAACATTGTCATGTATTATTAGAGTAGTCGGTCTTATCAACCTAATATCTGGTAGCTTAAGGTCGTTCTTACAAGAATTTTTAATTTTTTCTATATATCTAATTGTATCATAAGAAAAGTATCCAGCTATCATACTACACATAGGTGGTAATGAAGGTGGAATCTTAAATCTAAAATCATCTATTATTTTACTTAATATAATTTTTGGATCACCTTTAATTATTTTTTTCTTTCCTGATATAATTGAAGAAACCCTCTTTTGATTGAACTCCCATATTTTGTCTGGTCGCTTGCCAAAAATTGTGTATCTACCTTTTATTTTACCTTTTTCTACAGACTCAAAAATGAAACTATTTTTGTCCTCTAAAAAGTTATTTATTAAATTTTCAATTTCCAAAGAATTTTTGGATTTAATCTTATAATATAAAACTTGATATCTTTTTTGACTGTATGTTTTTTTAAATTCTTTTAGTCCAACATTTAATTTCATTTAAAATAGTTTCTTAATCTTTCGATTGTTCTTGAATAAATTTTTACATTATACTTATCATTTAAGTATAAATCATAAGTAGAAAAAACATCATTCTTTAATTTTTCATGAGTTTTAACATAATAAGTATCAAAATCTTTTTTTTTATTATCAATATTTTGTGTTTTAATCTTATTTATTTTGGCTAAGTATATTTTTCCTTTTTCATCTGAGGCTAATAGGAAACTTTTCTCTGGAAGAGAGTAAATATATTCAACCGAGTTGATTTCAAAAAAATTATTGTCTTTTACTGAATTTAACTCAATATTTTTAAATAAGGATTTATTACTACTTACATTTTCAAAATCAGCGTCTGAAAATTTATTTGCATTTATTTTATCAAAGATTCTTTTATTAAAATCAAATTTTTGTTTCTCAACAAGCGTTGTTAAAATAAAGTTTTTAAAATTTTTGTCTGTGACTTCAGGAATTTTATTTTCTATATTTTTGACCTGAAATATTAGAATAAAATCATTTTTATCTATAATTTGAATGCCATTATCAAATCTATTGTCAAAGA
>CACJWG010000023.1 GCA_902597055.1 uncultured Pelagibacteraceae bacterium
TTTAAGTGTAGGATGTCTTTTAATATTTCTTTGTTCATTAGAATTTACACTTGGCGATATACCACCTAATGTTGCCATATGATAGATAGTTACATTATCTCCAATTTCTGAAGTTTCACCAATAACAACTCCCATTCCGTGATCTATAAATAAATTTTTACCAATGTTTGCTTTTGGGTGAATTTCTATTCCTGTTAAAAATCTTGAAAACTGAGAGATCATTCTTGCAACTAAATGAAATTTGGCAATTGCAAAAAAGTTTGCAATTTTGTGGAAAAAAACAGCCTTAGCACCAGGATAAGTTAAGATAATGCTTAACTTTGATTTGGCAGCCGGATCTCTCTTAATTATAGACTCTAAAAATTCATTCATAATTTTGTGAAATTAAATTAGCTTACTAATTGCAACAACAACAAACACCTTCAGGTTTGCAATTACATTGCATATCCCCGTCGCAAGCACATGTCTCGTTAGTGCAGTTTGTGCAAATACATTTTGAATTGTCGCAAACCATGATTGATATATAGAGCTAATAACTTTATAATCAACCCAAATTTTGTCGCTTTAAATTTGATTTAAAGTAAGGCCTTTTACGTTTGCAGGTACAGCCACATCCATCATTTTTGGATTAGCTAATTTTAAATTATTCATTATCTCAACATATTGATCTATTGAATTAACTTGTAATCTTGGATTATTCTTTATTTCGTTGCCAATTGTAGAATTCTTTTTTCCATTATAATCATGCGCTGGAAAAACTATTGTGCTTTCTGGAAGTTTGAGCAATTTATTAAACAATGAATCGTATTGTTGTTTAGCATTTCCATTTTGAAAATCAGTTCTTCCAGTCCCGTTAATTAATAAAGTGTCTCCAGTGAAAACTCTGTCCTTCATTAAAAAACTATATGAACAATCTGTGTGTCCGGGTGTGTACAAAACTTTTAATTCAATACCATCTAATTTAATTTTTTCATTTTCTTTCACTCTTAAATCAACAACTTCAGATTTAGAATTTTCACCCATTATTTTTGTACAACTAGTTCTTTTACTTAACTCATTTAGTCCAGTAATATGATCAGCATGAATATGTGTATCAATTACTTTCACCAATTTTAATTTTAGTTTTTCTAAAAGTTTTATATATTCTTCGGTGTGCTCTATTACCGGATCGATTATTAAAGCTTCACGACCTTCACCGCTTGACAGTATGTACGTGTAAGTTGAAGACTTAGTATCGAATAGTTGTTCAAAAATCATATTAATCATCATCATATAAAAAATTGCATAGCAAATCAATCTTGCATATAATTTGTTTTTAAAAAGGAGATGTAAATGACTCTAAAAATAAATAGTTTAGCGCCTGACTTTAAAGCTAAAACAACAATTGGTGATATTTCATTTCATGAATGGCTAGGTGATAGTTGGGGTGTCTTATTTTCACACCCAAAAGACTTCACACCTGTTTGCACAACAGAACTAGGTTCTCTTGCAAAATTAAAACCTGAATTTGAAAAAAGAAATGTAAAGGTAATAGGCCTAAGTGTTGATCCAGTTTCAGATCACGTAAAGTGGTTAGAAGATATAAAAGATGTAACTGGAAAAAAACCAGACTATCCAATTATAGCTGATGAAGATCTTAAAATTGCAAAACTTTATAACATGTTAGAAGGAGATGCTGGAACTACTTCAATGGGTAGAACTGCTGTAGACAACCAAACAGTTAGAACAGTTTTCATTATAAGACCTGATAAAAGAATTGGTTTGTTTTTAACTTATCCAATGGCGACTGGAAGAAACTTTATGGAATTATTGAGATCAATAGACTCAATGCAATTGACTGCAAAACATAAAGTAGCAACTCCAGCTGATTGGAAAAAAGGTGAGGAAGTTATCATTGTACCCGCTGTTAAGGATGATGAAGCTAAAAAATTGTTTCCTAAAGGTTGGAATGCAATTAAACCTTATTTAAGAAAAGTTCCAGATCCATCTAAGTAGATTGGACAAAAAACTTTTAAACCTACAATCTCAGCATTGGGAAAGTAATTTCTCAAGTAAGCCTGAGATGTTTGGTTTTGAACCAAGCTATTCAGCGAAAAAAGCTCTAGAAACATTTAAAAAAAATAACATTACAAATATTATTGAACTTGGTGCAGGTCTTGGAAGAGATACAATATTTTTTGCACAAAATGGAATTTATGTGTATGCAATTGATTACAGTTTGTCAGCAACAAATATTATTAAAAAAAGATCTAAAGAAAACAATTTAGACGATTTAATAAAAGTTGAGAATTACGATATTAGAAAAAAACTGAATTGTGACAATGAAAATTTTCAAGCATGTTACTCACATATGTTATTTTGTATGGCTCTTACTAATCAAGATTTAAAAAATTTAAATCAAGAAATCTTTAGAGTTTTAAAAAAAGATGGTTTTAATATTTATACTGTAAGAAATCATACGGATGGTGATTTCAAGAAAGGAACGCATAGAGGAGA
>CACJWG010000024.1 GCA_902597055.1 uncultured Pelagibacteraceae bacterium
AGGATTAAAGTTTTTAGATGGGGACACTATAATTTCGCCTGGAAGTAAAGATGCAACAGTAGATGCGGTAGGTTCAGTAATTAAAGCAATAGACGGCGTTGAACAGAAAAAATTTAGAAATGCTTTTTGTGCAGTGAGACCTCCTGGTCACCATGCAGAAAAAAATAAAGCGATGGGTTTTTGTATATATAATAATTGCGCGGTTGCCGCTCATTATCTCATGGAAAAGTATAAATATAAAAAAATTGCAATTTTCGATCCTGATGTCCATCATGGAAATGGAACCCAAGATATTTTTTTCGATAATAAAAATGTTTTGTACTTATCTACACACCAATATCCATTTTATCCAGGCACTGGAAGCGAAAAAGAAAAAGGTAAGCATAATAATATTTTCAATGTGCCTCTTCCTGCTGGGACTACATCAGAGAAATATATGAATGCTTTGGATAGAGTTTTGGATAAACTAATTGAATTTAAACCTGAATTTTTGATTCTAAGTATGGGCTTTGATGCAAATATTGCTGATCCTTTAGCACAGTTTGAATTAAAATCTGAAGATTTTTACGAGATTACAAAAAGAACTCTTAAAGCAACAAATGAATTCACTAATGGAAAAGTTATATCAGTGTTAGAAGGAGGGTACGACCTTAATGCCCTTGCAGATAGTGCATTTAATCATGTAAATGCTCTCGTAGAAAATAATTAATGAAACTATATAAGATCAAAAAGTCTAAAATAGACAACAAGCGAGGTTTATATGCAACAAAAGATATTAAAGAAGGAACAAAAATAATTAATTATATTGGGAAAATCATTACAAATAGAGAAGTTGAAGAGTCAGCAAAATTTGACAATAATAAACCAATATATTTATTTACAATTAATAATAGATATACCTTGGATGGAGATTTTCATTGGAATACTGCAGGTTTGATTAATCATTCATGTAATAATAATTGTGACTATGAGGGAAAAGGTTATAAAATCTGGGTATCAGCAATAAGAGATATTAAAAAAGGTGAAGAACTCACTTGCGACTATGGTTTTGGATTTGATAAAGATTATAAACAGTTCCCCTGTAAATGTGGTGCAAAAAATTGTTGTGGATATATTGTAAGAGCAGGTTCAAGGTTCAGAATAAATAAAAAATTCGCTATTAGTAAAAAAAAAACTAATAAATCACTTTAGTTAAGTATAGTCCCTCTGCTGGCGCAGGGGGAGCACAATTAATTCTTTTTTTTGATTTGATTATCTTGTCAAATTTTTTAATACTCCACTTGTCCTCACCAACATACTTTAAACAACCAACCATCGATCTTACCTGATTTTGAAGAAATGACTGAGCTTTTATCTCAATCTCAATAACGTTTTTTTTGGTTAAAAATTTTATTGATTTTATTGTTCTTACTGGGGTTTTCGCAGAACAACTTGATGATCTAAATGTTGAAAAATCTTTTTTACCAATTAATTTTTTTGCTCCTTTTTTCATCATTGATATATTAAGTTTTTTTATTATGTGCCAACACCTTTTATTTTTTAACACAGAGCCAGATTTACGGTTTAAAATAACATATTTATATATTCTCGCCTTTGCTGAGTATCGAGAGTGAAATGTAAGTTCCCTTTTTTTTAAGTCTAAAATACTAATGCCGTATCTAGATAAAAAATGATTAATTGATTTTAAAAATTTATTGCTATCTTTTATTTTTACACTTGTATCAAAATGAGCTGATTGTTCTAAGGCATGTACTCCAGAGTCAGTTCTACCTGAACCTATTATATTTACTTTTTCATTCAAAATTTTAGAGATAACTTTTTGAATTTTACCTTGAATTGTTTTTCCTTTTTTTTGTATCTGCCATCCATTATAATTAGTACCTACATACTCAACGAGGATTTGATATCTATTCATTAAGAGTGCAGCCTTTATGTATTTTTGAACCGTTCAAAAATTCATTTATTTCTTGAATTTTTTTTCCTTCTTTTTGAATTTTGATAACCTTTATACTTTCATTTTTTGAGCATGCTATCTCAAGTTTATCATTTAAAACTTCGCCAGGGTGTCCTGATCTATTTCCAATTTCAGCCTTTAAAATTTTATATCTATCACCTTTAAACGTAAAATAAGCTCCAGGATTTGGGTACAAACCATTTATTTTTCCAATGATTTTCTTGGCACTATCGTTCCAAAATATCTGCCCTTCTGCTTTATTTATTTTTTCAGCATATGTTGCTTCGGAATGATCTTGTTCTTTAAAATTCGCTTTACCACTTATAATACTGTCTATGTTTTCAATAATTTTTAAAGCTGCTAGTTGAGATAATTTTTCTTCAAGCTCAGTTGCATTTAAATTTAAGTCAATTTTAATTTTATAAGTTTCGAGAACAGGACCTGTATCTAAATGTTCATTAATTCTCATAAAACTTATTCCCGTTTCACTATCCTGGCTCATTATTGCTCTTTGTATTGGAGCAGCACCCCTAAGTTTGG
>CACJWG010000025.1 GCA_902597055.1 uncultured Pelagibacteraceae bacterium
GAGTACCATGGTTCTTTGTAAGAAATTGTCGCGATACTACCGATAAAAGACGCCGAATATGTGACTATTGCAAATAGAAGAAAAGATATAAATTTATTTTTAAGCATAATCATACTATACATCAATCTTATATGAATAATAAAACAATTTGGATTACAGGAGCTAGCAGCGGTATAGGAAAATCCTTAGCGCTTAAATTTGCTCAAGAAGGATGGAAAGTTGCTATTTCCGCAAGAAGAGAAAATTTATTAGATGAAATATCTAAATCTAATGAGAATATTATTGCTTTTCCTCTAGACGTTACCGAAAATGAAAAATGTAAAAGTGTATTCTCGCAAGTAAAAGAAAAGCTTGGGGAAGTTGATATCTCTGTTTTCTGCACAGGGATTCATGATCCAAAATCTGAAAAAACATTAAATCTTGAAAAAGTAAGAAAAATTATGGAAGTAAATTTTTTTGGAACAGTAAATTCAATAAATGCGGTTTATGAGTATTATAAAAGTAAAAAAGCGGGTCAAATATCTATAGTGTCTTCTGTAGCAGGTTATAGAGGTCTTCCTGCAGCAGGAGCTTATTGTGCATCTAAATCAGCTTTATCTAGTTTTGCTGAAAGTTTATATTTTGACCTCAAGAGAAGTAAAGTAAGAGTATCTCTTGTAAGTCCTGGATTTATCAAAACCCCTATGACCGATCAAAATGATTTTCCAATGCCAATGATTAAATCACCTGAGTTTGCCGCAGAGCAAATGTTTAAGGGACTTACAAAAAGTAAAGGTTTTGAAATTCATTTTCCTAAGTCTTTCACAACAATTATGAAAGTTCTTAAGGTAATTCCAAACGGTTTATATTTTAAGATTCTTGAAAAAGGGATGAAGCGAATTAAAGATTAGTCTCTCATAAAAAATACGGTAAGTTCTCCGACTTTAAATCCAAATTTAGTAAGCGTTGCACGATTAATTGCAACTTTTTCGTCTTGTTTGAATATCCAGTCATCAAATGAAATTTTGATATTTTTATTTTTAAAAGGCACCATTAAATCGTATTTAAATTTAAACGCTGATCCGTATTGAACTCCTGTAGCCTCTCCCACTACATCCGGGGCAGTACCAACATAGTTATTGTCATCAATTTTTTTTATTTTCCATGTTCTCTTTTGTTTTTCACCATCAGTCCAGTAAAAATCTTCATCTAAAGTGATAATATTATCTTTAAAGGATCCAACTAAGTCTGCTTTAAATTGTCTTGTAACTTTGCCGCTCCGGTCTTGTAAAATTCCCCATGCTTTAACTTTCCCATCAAAATATTCTTCAATTAAAAGGCTCGGTTTTGTATTTTTAAAATCCTCTGGTTTCATATTATTAGAACAGCTTGTAACTAAAGCTAAAGTAATTATCAACAAAATTGAATTTACTATTTTCATTTTTATCATGCTTTATTAGTTAAAGAAAATTGAATTAAATCAATATTTTTAGATTTAAATCCTGCTTCACAATAAGATAAATAGAAATTCCACATTCTTTTAAAAGTATTATCAAAACCTTGATCTGAAATTTCTTCCCATCTTTCTGAAAACTTGTCTCTCCAAATTTTTAGCGTATTGCTGTAGTGTAAACCATAAGAATTGCATTGATCAAAATTTAATCCAGTTTTTTCTACATAATCTAATATTGACTTCTTAGATGGTAAAAAGCCTCCAGGGAAAATATATTTTTGAATGAAATCTTCTTTCCTTTTGTATCTATTATACAAGTTATCGTCTATTGTGATTGCTTGAATTGCAGCTGTGCCACCAGGTACCAAATTTTTCTTAATTGTTTGAAAGTAATTTTTTAGATAATCTTTACCTACAGCTTCTATCATTTCTATTGAGGCAATAGAATTATAATTTTGTTTTACATCTCTATAATCTTTCATTTGAATATTAATTTTTTCATTAAGGCCAGCATCATGAATACGTTTTTTGGCAAATTCATATTGTTTTTTTGATATAGTAATACAATCAAGATTAACATCATGGTTTTTTCCGATATATTCTGCAAATCCTCCCCAGCCACATCCAATTTCTAGTAGTTTGTCACCTGACTTTGGCTTAAGTAGATTTGAAAGTTTTTTATATTTATTTATTTGTGCTTCGTATAAATTTG